>CAZTGC010000004.1:0-177586 GCA_964612975.1 uncultured Dictyoglomota bacterium
CCAAGCTTATAATTAGAGGATCCTCTTCTCCACCTAAAAAATTTTAGAAGGGAGGTTAAATAGAGATATGCAGGATTTAGAAGGAAAAGTCAAGGATTTAATCTCAAAAATGACCCTTGAGGAGAAAGTTGCTCAATTAGGGGCTATTGAAGCAACAAATTTTATTGAGAATGGAAAATTGTTGCAGGACAAGATGAAGGAGCTATTAAAAAATGGTATTGGTCAGATTACAAGATTAGCAGGGGGAAGAGATAGAGATCCTGAAAAAGTTGCAGAATTTGCAAATGAGATTCAGAGATTTTTAATAGAAGAGACCCGACTTGGAATTCCTGCAATCATTCATGAGGAATGTTTAAGTGGATTCATGGCAAAATCATCAACTACTTTCCCTCAGGCTATAGGGTTGGCAAGCACCTTTGATCCAGAACTTATTGAGAAGGTATCATCAGTTATAAGAAAGGAAATGAGAGCAGAGGGGGTCCATCAAGGATTAGCTCCAGTTTTAGATATACCAAGGGATCCAAGATGGGGAAGAACTGAAGAAACCTTTGGAGAAGATCCATACTTAGTTTCAAGGATGGCATCTTCATATGTTAAGGGGCTTCAAGGGGAAAATATAAAGGATGGGATTATCGCAACGGTAAAACACTTTACCGCTTATGGGATTTCTGAAGGAGGGAGAAATTTGGGCCCTGCAAGGGTATCCGAGAGGGAATTAAGGGAAGTATTTTTATTCCCCTTTGAAGTTGCAATAAGAGAGGCAGGCTCCCTTTCCCTTATGAATGCATATCATGAGATCGATGGGATACCCTGTGCATGCTCCAAATTCTTATTGACAAAAATCTTAAGAGAAGAATGGGGATTTAAAGGATATGTAGTTTCCGATTATATTGCTATTGACATGCTGAATCACTTCCACAAGGTTGCTAAGGATTTGAAAGAGGCAAGTATAAAGGCATTAGAGGCGGGAATTGATATTGAACTACCAAATGTAAAATGCTACGGAGAACCCCTCTTAGAAGCAATAAAAGAAGGATTAATTTCTGAAGAGGTTATTAATAATGCTGTAGCAAGAGTATTAAGAGTTAAGTTTATGTTAGGATTCTTTGATGAAAAACCCTATGTTGACCCCAAAAAGGTTTATTCAATCTTAAATCATCCTGAACATAGAAAATTGGCATTGGAAGCTGCTAAAAAATCTATAGTTCTCTTAAAGAATGATGGCATACTACCTTTAAGAAAAGATTTAAATACTATTGCAGTGATCGGCCCTAATGCAAATAGTAAATTAAACCTCCATGGAGATTATAGTTTTTCTGTTCATATTCCAGTAGTCTCAGAATTATTTGCAGGAGAAAAATTTGAGCCTGTGATTGCTGTGGAAACAATAAGTATTTTAGAAGGAATAAAAAATAAAGTCTCTTCTAGTACTAAAGTCCTTTATGCAAAGGGATGTGATCTTACTGGAGAATCCGAAGAGGGATTTAAAGAGGCGATTGAAATTGCAAAGCAATCTGATGTTGTAATAACAGTTATGGGAGAAAATAGTGGATTATTTAAAAAATCTCTATCTGGAGAGGGAAGTGATAGAACGGATTTAAATCTTCCTGGAGTACAGGAGAAATTATTGAAGACTTTATATGAGCTTGGAAAACCTATGGTATTAATCCTTGTTAACGGCAGACCTTTATCTATAACTTGGGCAAGGGATAATCTGAATGCAGTATTAGAAGCATGGTATCCTGGAGAAGAGGGAGGAAATGGGGTAGCAGAAATCCTCTTTGGTGATTATAATCCATCAGGAAAACTTCCTATTTCCTTTCCAAAGGATGTGGGACAGATACCAGTATATTACAATAGAAAACCCTCAGCCTTTTCTGAATATATAGATATGGATACAAATCCATTATTTCCCTTTGGACACGGTCTTTCCTATACAAATTTTGAATATTCAAATCTTGTTATAACTCCTGAGAAGGTATCACCTAATGGATTTGTTGATATAAGCTTTAATCTTAAGAATATAGGAGAAAGAGATGGAGAAGAGGTAGTTCAACTTTATATTCACGACCAATGGGCAAGTTTGGAAAGACCTGTAAAGGAGTTAAAAGGCTTTGGGAGAATACATTTAAAGGCGGGAGAGGAAAGAAAAATCACCCTTAGATTGTACCCAGAACAATTAGCCTTTTATGATGAATTTATGAGATTTATTGTTGAAGCTGGAACCTTTGAAATCTTTATTGGTAGCTCCTCTGAAGATATTAGACTTACTGGAAAATTCGAGATAACAGAAACAAAAACAATTACTAAGGAAAGAAGATTTAAGAGTGATGTGTTTATAGAATAAAGAGAGGAGGTGAGATGATTTTAAATTTTTCTCCAAATAAAAAATTTTTAGGGAGGTGTCTTAAGTGAAAAGGCTTCTTTTAGTCTTCCTCTTAATTCTCATATCATTGATATCTTTTTCTCAGATAGGTTTTTCTCAGCTTGCGCCAGGTATTCCAAGACATGAAACAATAATTGTTAACATATTAACTGGAAGAATAGGATCACCAGATAATTTCAATGTTTGGGCAGCAACATGGAGATCCCCTGATAGAGGAATACAACAGTTAATGTTAGAACCACTATGGATCTCAGACCCTGCTACAGGAAAAATTATAAATGCTCTAGCAAAGGACAGACCTACATATAATAAAGATTTCACAAAGATGGTTGTAAAATTAAGAGAAGGATGTTATTGGAGTGACGGTGTAGAGTTTACTGCTGATGATGTAATATTTACTGTAGAACTAGCCATGAAAAATCCCGATATGGGATATAATGCAGTATTTAATGCATATGTTAAGAAAGTATCAAAAACCGATAAATATACTGTACTTTTTGAACTGAAAACACCAAATTCAAGATTCCATACATATTTCTTAGATAGATGGGGAGCCTGTAGGCCATTACCAAAGCACATTTTCGAAAAAGTAAAAGATCCAGTAGCATTTGATTTCAAACCTCCTGTAAGTTCTGGACCATACACTCTTCATAGTTATGATCCAGGTGGATACTGGGTGTTATGGCAGAAAAGAGAAGATTGGCAGAGAACTCCAACAGGAAAACTCTTTGGAATGCCTCAGCCCAAATATGTACTATTCATCGTTTATGGCCCACCTGAGAAAAGTGTAATGGCTCAAGCAGCCCATCAATTAGAGATGGTAGATCTAACTACTGAAGCATTAAGAGCAGCTCTTGCTGCAAATCCATATGCAAGATCATATAGAAAAGACTATCCTTGGATAGTTAATGTTGATCCATGTGTTTCTGGTTTATTCTTCAACAATGAAAAACCTCCATTTAATATAAGAGATGTAAGATGGGCATTAGCTCTTACCATTGATATAGCAGAATATATGGGAATTGCCTTTGATGGAGCTGCAGTAATGTCTGCTCTTCATATCCCTTCAACTCCTGCATATATAAATTGGTACTTCAAACCATTAGAAAGCTGGCTTAGGAACTTCACTATAGATGTGGATGGAAAGCCATTTAAACCTTATGATCCAGATGCTGCATTAAGAGTAGCAGAGTACGCAAGAAAGAGGGGATATAAAGTTCCAACAGAACCAGCCCAGATTAAAGAGATCTTTGGGATGGGATGGTGGAAATATGCACCAGATGTTGCAGAGAGACTTCTCATGAAGCATGGATTCAAGAGAGATAGAGATGGGAAATGGCTAACTCCAGAAGGCAAACCTTGGAAGATAACAATAATATCTCCACCAGAAGCACACTCAATTGGATTTAGAAATGCCTTTGCATTAGCTCAAGCTTGGAAGAAATTTGGGATCAGTGCAGAAGTACTAACTTCTGACATAGTGGATACATTGGTTGGTAGAGGAGAATTTGAGGTATCTACCTCAGGGCAATGGCCAGCAAGAGAACCATGGGGTGGACATCCAGACCTCTATAGAACTTTTTCACCCTTCCATTCTAAATATTATAAACCAATGGGAGAAAGCTATCCCGGACATAATTGTAGATGGTTCGATGCAAGAATGGATAAGATTATTGAGCAAATAGAAAAAATTAGCTGGGATTCTACTGAAAACAAAAAATTAGGAATGGAAGGATTAAAGCTATTAGTAACAGAGATGCCATCAATTCCAACATTCACATATCCAGGAGTTGTTGCATGGGATGAATACTATTGGACCAACTATCCTGGTGCAGAAAATCCATACTGTATGCCATATCAACACTGGCCAAACTTCAAATATATGCTACCATTCTTAAAACCTACGGGAAGAAGGTAAGGGATATATAATAATCAGTTAAAATTGAGGTATAATAAAATAAAATCCCCCTCCCATAAATGGGAGGGGGAAATAAAACTTAGGGAGGAAATTAAATAAAAATGAACTTTGTGAGGGGATATTTAATACCAAGACTTATCAGTTATTTTTTAGTAATATTTGTAGGAATTACTATTGTATTTATTGTTCCCCGTCTAAGTCCCATAGATCCCGTTCAACAGATGATTAATACTATAACTACAATGGGAACATATATGGATCCACAAGCAATAGAAAAGCTAACAGAAACCCTAAAGGATCTATATGGGCTTAGGGGAACTCTCTGGCAACAATACTTAAACTTTTTGGGAAGATTTATAAGGGGAGATTTTGGTCCCTCTTTCTTTAGATTTCCAGTTCCCGTCTCAAAACTTATTGTGGATTCTCTTCCTTGGACTATTGGACTCCTTTTTGTATCAACCTTTTTATCCTGGTTAATAGGAAATATCTTAGGAGGAATTTGTGGGTTCTTCTATCAGAAAAGATGGGCAAGATTTTTAGAAAATACAGCTATGATTATTCGTCCCATCCCCTATTACATATTTGCCCTTATATTATTACTTATATTCGGATACTTTTTAAAAATATTACCTATTGCAGGAGGATTTTCCATAGGAACAACCCCATCCTTTAGTCTAGGATTTATAGCAGATCTTTTTAAATATGCACTTCTTCCCCTTTTATCTATGATGACCCTTGGTATAGCAGTTACCCTTCAGTCCATGAGATTGATAGTTCAAAATATATTAAGGGAAGATTTTATTGCTTTTGCAAAGGCAGGAGGAGTAAAAAATAGAACTCTTCTTTTTAAATATGTGATAAGAAATGCAATGCTTCCTCAAATTACAGGTCTTGCGCTTTCCATGGGACAGATATTTGGAGGGGCATTAATAACAGAGATTGTCTTTTCCTATCCTGGCATGGGGACTCTGCTTTATAATGCCATAAATACAGGAGACTATAACTTAATAATGGGAATAACTGCAATGTCTATTGTAGGAATTGCAACCTTTATTCTCATCATAGATCTTTTATATCCATTATTTGATCCAAGAATAAGATATAAATAGGAGGAAAAGATAAAGTGAGAGTATTAAAAGATCTTTTAAGAGATGGAAAATTTAGATTTGGATTTATAGTTATATGTATTCTTTTGTTCTTAGCAATTTTATCCTTTTTTTCTCCCCATGATCCCACAAAATGGAATATTTTTCCCAGGGATCTTCCCCCTTCCTTTCAACATATTCTAGGAACAAATTCAAAGGGACAAGATGTTTTTTGGGAAGCAACCTTTGCCATAAGAAACTCTCTGATCATATCGGTAATTGCAGCACTATTCTCAAGAATTATTGCAATAATTGTTGGATTAGTAGCAGGATACCTAGGGGGAAGGATAGATAGATTCTTAATGTCCATTAGCGATAGCTTCCTTATCTTACCCCTTCTTCCCATATTGATATTAATATCCTCTTTAATAAGGGGACACTTAAGCTTATTTTCCTTAGGGATTCTTCTTGGGATATTTGGATGGCCATGGGATGCAAGACTAATTAGAGCTCAAGTCCTAAGTTTGAGGGAGAGGGAATTTACATATACTTCCATCCTATCGGGCTACTCAACAATAAGTTTAGTAACAAAGGAATATCTTCCCTTTGTTCTTCCTTTGATTTTTTCAACAGTAATTAATAACATGGGATGGAGTGTAGGATTAGAGGTAACTCTATCCATATTAGGTTTATCAAATCTTGCCATTCCCACCTTAGGAACAACTCTTAATTGGGCAATAAACTATCAAGCTATGCTTCTTGGGATATGGTGGTGGTTATTAACTCCTGTTGTAATTTCAGTATTTTTGTTTATCAGCCTATATTTACTTTCAGTGAGTATAAGTGAATATTCAGATCCAAGAACAAGAATTCAAAGAATAGGAATAGCAAAGGAGTGAAAAGATGCCAATATTAAAATCAGAGAATTTGAAATCCTTTTATATGTTAGATATTTATGGAAGAAAGCATTTAATCCAGGCAGTAAATGGAGTATCCTTAGAGATTGAGGAGAGGGAGATATATGGAATAGCAGGGGAATCTGGATGTGGAAAAAGCACCTTAGTGAGAGTTTTATATGGGATGATAGAGCCACCCTTATCCCTTATTGATGGAAATGTATTCTATAAAAGAGATGGAGAATTTATTAGTATTTTCACTTTATCCGAAGAGGAACTCAGGAAATTAAGATGGGAATTTATCTCTTATATCCCTCAAGGATCCATGAATATTCTAAATCCAGTTATCAAGATAATAGATTCCTTTTGGGATTTTGTAGGGGCACATGTATCCAAGGGCGAAAAGGAAAAGATGGAACATTCCCTTTTTGAATTTCTCAAAACGTTAGGATTACCTTCAAAAACTCTATATGCTTATCCTCACCAATTATCAGGAGGTATGAGACAAAGGGTAATTGTTGCCTTAGCAACATTTTTAAATCCAAAGATAATAATTGCAGATGAGCCAACAACAGCATTGGATGTGGTAGCTCAAAGGGGAGTAATACAGCTTTTAAAGTCTATCCAATCATTTCTAAATAATACAATAATTCTTGTCACCCACGATATGGGAGTTCATGCAACAATCTCTGATAGGATAGGGATTATGTATGCAGGAAATATAATCGAAGAGGCAAAGACAGAAGAGATATATGAAGATCCCCTTCATCCCTATACCCAATATCTAATAAAATCCCTGCCCAAAATAGGGGACAAGTCATATAAAGTAAGTGTACCAGGCACTCCTCCATCCCTTGCTAATCCTCCATCGGGATGTAAATTTCATCCTCGATGCAATTATGCAATGGAGGAATGTAAAGTAAATATTCCAAAATTTGTAGAGGCAAAACCCCAACACAAAGTTGCGTGCTTCCTATATTCAAAGGAGGTAGATTCATGACAAATAACAACTATATTTTAAAAGTTGAGAATCTAACAAAGATATTTACCTTAGGGAATATATTCTCAAGGATAAAGATTATTGCAGTAAATAATGTTTCCTTTGATATAAGAGAGGGAGAAGTATTTACCTTAGCAGGAGAAAGTGGAAGTGGAAAGAGTACTGTAGCAAGAATTATTTTGGGATTTCATGAACCAACAAGTGGGAGAATAATTTATAAAGGAAAGGATTTAACAAGTTTAAATAAAGAAGATAGGAACTTTTTCAGAAGGGAAGTTCAAGCAATATTTCAGAATCCCTTTGAAAGCTTTAATCCATTAAGAAAAGTTTCCAGTTATTTATATGAGACCTTGGAGAATTTTAATATGGCAGGAGATGAAAAAGAGGAAGTAGTAGAGAAAGCATTAAGATCTGTGGGATTATCAAGGGAAGAGGTCATGGATAAATATTCCAGTGAATTCTCAGGGGGACAACTCCAAAGGATATCGGTAGCAAGAGCATTGATAACAAAACCTTCCCTTTTGATAGCAGATGAGCCTGTATCAATGATAGATGCATCTTTAAGGATGTCCATAGTAAACCTTTTTAAGGAATTAAAAGAAAATAGTAATGTAAGTGTAATATATATTACCCATGATCTTGCTACTGCTTATTATATTAGTGATAGGATAGCAATAATGTTTAGAGGGGAGATAGTAGAGTCAGGAGAGGTAGAGAAGGTATTAATGGAACCAAAACATCCTTACACAATGATTTTAAGTGAATCAATACCAGAGCCAGACCCAAAGAAAAGATGGAAGAAGCAGGTTTCTCTTTCTTCCTTTGAGGAAGAGGAATTTTTATTAAAGGGATGTAAATTTGCAAAGAGATGTTCCTTTGTAATGGATGAATGTACAAAACAGG
This sequence comes from uncultured Dictyoglomota bacterium, assembly GCA_964612975.1. GTDB lineage: Bacteria > Dictyoglomota > Dictyoglomia > Dictyoglomales > Dictyoglomaceae > NZ13-RE01. The sequence goes on from CAZTGC010000004.1 coordinate 8,189, forward strand.
AAATTCCATACTTTGAGATTAATGGAAGAAAAGTTAAATGCTTACTTTATAGATAGGGGTAGAATAAGATGGTAGAGCTTTCAGAAATTGCATCTTCTTTAATAGAAGGAAACAGAAAAAAGGTTCAGGAATTAGTAAGTTTAGCTATTAAAGAAGGAGTGCCAACTGAAAGGATAATAAACGAAGGATTAATAGCAGGAATGCAAGTTGTAGGAGAAAGATTTAAAAATAATGAGATTTTTGTTCCCGAGGTATTAGTCTCAGCAAGGGCAATGCATGCAGGTATGGATTTATTAAAACCTTTGTTGGCAAAATCACCGGAAATTTTAAAGGGAAAAATTGTTATTGGAACTGTAAAAGGAGATCTACATGATATAGGGAAAAACCTTGTTACAATGATGTTAGAAGGGGCAGGATATCAAGTTATTGATTTAGGAATAGATGTTGATGCAGAAAAATTTGTAGAATCAGTAAAGACCCATAACCCCAATATACTTGGAATGTCTGCCTTATTAACTACAACTATGCCCTATATGAAGGTAACAATAGAAGCCTTAGAAAAAGCAGGATTAAGAGATAAGATTAAAGTAATTGTAGGGGGAGCGCCAGTTACAGAAGAATTTGCAAAAGAGATAGGAGCAGATGGTTATGCCGAAGATGCAGGATCTGCAGTAGAATTAGTTAATAATCTCTTGGGAATAAAGAGTGCATAGAATAACAATATATCAGGAAGGGATAGAGATATATTCTTCAAGGGAGGAAAATCTTCTTAGAATACTACAAAAAAATAAAATAGAGATAGAGTCAGTCTGTGGAGGAGAAGGATGGTGTGGAAAATGTAAAGTATTAATAAAAGAAGGAAATCCTTCTCCTCTAACTTTAAGGGAGAAAAAGATTCTAACAAAGGAAGAGATAGAAAAGGGAGTAAGACTTGGTTGCCAGGTTTACCCTAAGAATGACCTTAAGATAGAGATATTAAATAAAACAAAAAAGATAAATAGCCTTTCCCAATTTAATTTAGATTTAAGAGTAGATCATAATCCTGTTATAACTTTAGAAAGTTTTTTCCTTCCTCTTCCAAGTCTTTATGATCAATCCTCAGATTTAGAGAGACTATTGAGGATAAAAAGGGGATTTAAAGTAAAAAATATCAATCTCATAAGAAAAATCCCAAGATTTTTAAGGGAAAATAATTTTCAAGGAAAATTGATAATTCACAATAATGAAATCATAGATCTGAGAAAAGAAGAATTTAATCTTCCTTTAGGGATTGCCTTTGACATAGGAACTACAACCTTAGTAGGATATCTTTTAGATTTAGAAAGGGGAAGAGAATTAGATATTCTCATAGAGCTAAATCCCCAAAGTCAATATGGAAGGGATGTAATTTCACGAATTACCCATGCTATAAAATTAGAGAAGGGGCTAAATATTCTCAGAAATTTAATTCTTTCTTCTCTTGAAGAGATTATAAGAAAATTGTGTTTAAAGAATAACCTTTCTCCTTTAGATATTTATGCCATATCCATTGCTGGAAATCCAACAATGATTCATATTTTATTGGGAATAAATCCTGAATATATAGCAATATCTCCATATACTCCTGTTATATCCTCGGAAATGATTTTTGATTCTAAGGATTTAGACTTTGATATTTCTCCATTTGCCAAAATTTATATCCTCCCTAATATTTCAGGATATGTAGGGGGAGATATAGTAGCAGGAATTTTAGCAACAGGATTGTGGAAAGAAGAAGGTAATATATTGTTTGTAGATATAGGAACCAATGGAGAAATAGTATTGAAAACTAATAAAGGAATATTTTCCTGCTCCACAGCAGCAGGACCTGCCTTCGAAGGAGGCCATATTACCCATGGAATGATAGCAATGGAAGGAGCTATAAATCATGTTTTTTTAGAGGGAAGAGAAGTAAAATTTAGTACCATAGGAAATAAAAGGGAAGAGGGAATTTGTGGTTCAGGCTTAATTGATGCTATTAGAGTAATGTTAGATTTAGAGATTATTGATGAGACAGGAAGATTTAAAAAAGGAGATTTTTTCTCCTTAGGAGATATTATTATTACTCAGAGGGATATAAGAGAACTTCAGCTTGCAAAATCTGCTATTAGATCGGGAATAGAGATTTTATTAAGAGAAGCAGGAATAAATTATAAGGATATAGCGAAAGTTTACTTAGCAGGAGCCCTTGGTAACTATATAGATAAGGATAGTGCTCTAAGAATTGGTATATTGCCTATTGTTGATCCTGAAAAAATTATCTTTGTGGGAAATTCTGCAGGAAGGGGAGCAGAATTGGTGCTTTTAAATAAAGAGTATATGGGTTTAGCAGAGAAGATATCAAAAGAAGTTATTTATATTGAGCTTTCTGGGAGAAAGGATTTTCAGGATTATTTTGTTGAATTCATGTATTTTAAAGGGAAGGAGAATTGAGGTGAAAACAAGAAAAATTTTTAGAAAGTTAGCATATTCATCAAAAGATGAAATTATTTTTGGAAAGGCAAAGTACCCTTTGAAATGTGGATTTGGTGTGGAAATAGGAAGTGGTAAAGTACTTCCTGAAGTAAATTTTACCCTTCCTCCTATGAGTATTAACGAAAATAACATCTTAGAGGTTAGAAAGAGATTTAAAGATATAGTGAATCGTATATTGAATAAAGCAGTGGAGTTGGAACAGGAATCCTTAGTTTTGGAATTTGAACATTTGTACGAGCTCACAAAAAATCCTGAGTGGGGTGCAGTAATTACTTCAGATATTAAAAGGATAATGGAAGGATTTAACAATAAATATGGATTAAAATCTGCATTAAGGGTTACCATTGCAGACATTAGAGATCAAGAAAGACCACCAAGAATGAGAACAGGAAAACTTACTGAAATTATGTTTAAGTCTTTTGAATTATGTGCAAAAGAAGGAGCAGATATTTTATCTATAGAAAGCACCGGAGGAAAAGAGGTTCATGATATGGCATTGTTAGAGGGAGATATGGCAGGAATAGCCTTTTCCTTAGGGATTCTTGGGGAAAGGGATATGGAATTTTTATGGGAAAATATAGTTAATATTTCTAAAAAATATAATGTTATACCAGGAGGAGATACCGCATGTGGTTTTGCAAATACTGCCATGCAACTTTCCCATCAGGGTATGCTTCCCAAGGTCTTAGCTTCAGTAATTAGACTTATGAGTGCTCCCCGTTCCCTAATTGCTATTGAGATGGGAGCAATAGGCCCCCTAAAGGATTGTGGATATGAAAATCCTATTTTAAAAATAATATCAGGAGTTCCCATAAGTATGGAGGGAAAAAGTAGTGCCTGTGCCCATTCATCTCCAATTGGAAATATATCTTCCTATGCTTGTGATCTTTGGAGTAATGAATCAGTCCAAGATGTAAGACTCCTTTCTGGATTTGCCCCAGAGGTATTTACAGAGATTCTTATCTATGATTGTAGGCTAATGAATTCTGCTTTTAAAATGGGATTTGAAAAAAAATTAAGAGATTTATTTATCTTATCTGATATATATTTAGATCCACAAGCTTTAGTAATGAGTCTGGATGTTGCTTATGAATCTGCCAGAAGGATTTTAGATTATGAAAATAATTATCAAAGAACCTTAGAATTAGGAAAATATGCAGTTTCTGTAATAAAAGACGCTTTAGAAAAGGAAGAAATAAATATTTCAGAGAGGGAAAAGGGTTGGCTTTATAAGATTCAAGAGGATTTAGAAAACCTACCCCAAGGTCATAGGGAAATTTTTGAAAGGGTTTATGATGATTATAAAGATTTATTTTTAAAGGAAGAATATGGGCTTTAAAGGTGATACAATGGAAAATTTAGAAAAATATGAGATGTGTTGGTTGGAATATAAACCTTTAGAAAATAAGGAATATTATAGAAGATGGGGAAATATTATTGTTTTTGAGAATTATTATGATATAAAATCCTGCCTTAAAGAACTTAAATTTTTCTTTAAAAATTCCTTAGAATTAGATCTTAAATATCACAAGAATCTTATTGATAAATCTTCTCTTATAATAGGAAGACTCGAAAAAATAAAGGAAATTTTTAAACCTGCTGAAGATTGGGATAAATTGATAAATGATGAGGGATTTATTATAAAAACTGCTAATTTAAGAGAGAATCAAAGAATTATAATAACAGGAAAAAATCTTAACTCCTTGATTTATGGAATTTTTGAATTAATAAAGAGAATTAGATTAAAGGAAGATCCTAACAATCTAAATGTTATAGAAAATCCAAAGGTAAAGTTTAGAATGATAAACCATTGGGACAATTTAGATGGAACCATTGAGAGGGGATATGCAGGAAAATCTATATTTTTTGAGAATAATAAGATTATATATTCGGAAAGATTAAGAGATTATGCAAGGCTTTTAGCATCCATTGGAATAAATGGTATAGTTTTAAATAATGTTAATGTTAAGAAAAAAGAAGTAGAACTTATTGAAAAATACTATTTGAAGAAGTTATTTAAAATAGCAAGATTATTTGGAGATTATGGAATCAAAATATATCTTTCCATAAATTTTGCCTCTCCCATATATTTGGGAGGACTAAATACTGCCGATCCTCTTTGTCAAGATGTAGTCTTATGGTGGAAAAAAAAGATAGAAGAAATATATGATATAATTCCCAATTTTGGAGGATTTTTAGTTAAAGCAGACTCTGAGTTTAATCCTGGCCCCCATATTTACGGAAGAACCCATGCCGATGGATCAAATATGCTTGCAAGAGCCTTAGCTCCTTTTAATGGATATGTTATTTGGAGAGCCTTTGTATATAATTGTATGCAAGACTGGAGAGATACAAAAACCGATAGAGCAAAGGCTGCCTACGACAACTTTAAACCCCTCGATGGACTCTTTGATGAGAATGTTATTTTACAAATAAAATATGGTCCCATGGATTTTCAGGTGAGAGAACCTGTCTCTCCCCTCTTTGGAGCCTTAGAAAAAACAAATCAGATTCTTGAATTACAGATAACCCAAGAATATACTGGCCAACAAATACATCTTTGTTATCTTGGAACCCTATGGAAGGAAATATTGGAGTTTGATACCTATGCAAGGGGAGAAGGGTCCAAAGTTAAAAAAATTCTTGAAGGAGAAGTATTTGGCAATAAAAATAATGGTTTTGCTGGAGTCTCTAATGTGGGAAATAGTGTTAATTGGACAGGACATGACTTAGCTCAGGCAAATCTCTGGACCTTTGGAAAAATATCTTGGAATCCCCATGAAGGTTTAGAAAAAATAACTAATGAGTGGATAAGACTAACCTTTGGAGATGATAAAAAGGTTATAGAAAATATTTCGTATATGCTTATAAATTCCCATAGGATATATGAAAAATACACTACTCCCCTTGGTTTGGGATGGATGGTAAATCCAGGAAATCATTTTGGACCCAACCCAGAAGGTTATGAATATTCCTATTGGGGAACTTATCATAGAGCTAATTTAAAAGCAATTGGAGTTGATAGAACATCAAAGGGAACAGGCTTTACCTTGCAGTATCACCATCCTTGGAGAGAGATTTTTGATGATATCGAAAAGTGCCCTGAAGATTTGCTTTTATTTTTCCACAGGGTACCTTATGATTATAAGTTAAAATCTGGTAAAATCCTTCTACAATTTATTTATGATTCCCACTTTGAAGGAGTAGAAGAGATAGAAAAATTAAAGGAGAAATGGTTAGAACTTGAAGGAAAAATAAACAAAGAGAAGTTTGAAAGGATCTTAGCAAAACTAAATCAACAGATCCAACATGCAAAGGAATGGAGAGATGTAATTAATACCTATTTTTATAGAAAAACGGGAATTTCCGATGAAAAGGGAAGAAAAATCTATCCCTAAGGAGGAAAAAAATGGATGAAAAACAATGGAAAACTTTATTAGATTGTGCCCATTTAAAACCAATGGAGAAGATTCCTGTTGGGTTAATTGTTGATAGTCCTTGGATTCCTGGGTTTCTTGGTATATCCCATTTAAGTTTCTATACAATCCCTGAGATATGGTTGAATTCTTATTTTGAGATTAAGAAAAGATTTCCAGAGGTTATATTTATTCCTGACTTTTGGGTAGAATACGGAATGGCTCAAGAACCCTCTGGGTTTGGAACAAAAATAACCTTTAGTAAAAATTCTACCCCCAATATACATCCCATTATCCCTTCCGCTGATGATTTAGGGGAATATCTGAAAAAGCTAAAAACTCCAAATCCTAAAACCGATGGGTTTATGCCCTTTATTTTAGAATTTTATAAATATGTGGAGCCCAAAATAAAAGAGAAGAAAGAATTTATAAAAATTATTGCCTCACGAGGCCCCTTTGCTATTGCATCTCATATTATGGGAGTATCAGAATTTTTAGTTTCAGTAAAAATATATCCTGAAGAGGCCAAAAAACTCATTGATATTACATCTGAATTAGTCATCGATTGGCTCTATGCACAAATAGAAACATTAAGCGATATTGAGGGAATTCTCGTTTTAGATGATATTGTTGGCTTTTTCTCTGAGGATGATTTCTTAGAATTTGTTTACCCATCCTTTAAGAAAATATTTTCATATTTTAACTTTTCTGTAAAAATCTATCACAATGATACCAATAACTCTGTATTTTACAAATATTTACCTGATTTGGGAATAAATATATTTAATTTTACCCACCTTCAAAATATAAAAGAAGTCTATGAAAAAACCCAAGGAAAAATTTGCCTTATGGGAAATATTCCTCCTTTAGATGTATTGGTTAAGGGAAAGCCTGAGGATGTAATAAAATGTGCTAAGAATATATTAAAAGAATTTTCTGAAAAAAGGGGAATCATTCTTTCAGCAGGTGGAGGAGTTTCTCCAGGAACTCCTGAAGAAAATCTAAGAGCATTGATTGAGAGCCTCAAGAAATAGAATTTTAATTTTTCTCTTCACTCATTTTTAGTATAATGATAAAGATTATTAAAGAACTTTTGGAGGTGCTAATGATGGATGTAAAACTTCTGAAGGGATTTGTAAAGGAAAAAATAGATGATGAGACATTGGAATATTTAAAGAATTTAGCTCATAAGTGCCGTGGAGATATTCTTAAGATGACCACATTAGCAGGATCAGGACATCCAGGAGGATCTATGTCCTCTCTTGAAATGTATCTCACCCTTTTCTTTTTTGCCAATGTTGGCCCTAAGAATTCAAAGGATACCAATAGGGATAGGGTAATAATAAGTCATGGCCATACGTCCCCTGGAGTTTATTCCGTCTTAGGAAACTTAGGATTTTTTGATATCGATAAGGCTATAGCATATTTTCGATTGGCAGGAAGTATCTTTGAGGGACACGTGGAAAGATATGTTCCTGGAGTGGAATGGAGTACAGGAAATTTGGGACAAGGACTTTCTGCAGGATGTGGTATGGCTCTCTCCTCAAAACTTCTTAAAAGAGATTTTCGGGTTTTTGTGATCATGGGAGATGGAGAACAGCAAAAGGGGCAAATCTCAGAAGCAAGAAGATTTGCTGTAAAATATAATCTTTCTAATTTAACTGTTCTCATTGATTATAACAAACTTCAATTATCAGGACCTCTATCCTCCATTATGCCTCAAAACATAAAAGAGAACTATCTTTCCGATGGATGGGAAGTGATAGAAGTAGATGGACATGATTTTCAAGATATTTATCAAGGGATAAGAAAGGCTATCTCTAATGGAAAACCCACTGCGATTTTAGCCCATACCATTATGGGTAAGGGTGTTTCCTTCATGGAAAACAAATTTGAGTTCCATGGAAGGGCATTAAAGATGGACGAGTACAAGAGGGCAATGGAGGAACTTGGAATAGAAGATGATTTGGAGAAGTATAAAAGAATGAGGGAAGGATTTAGGCCTGAAGGAAAACATATTGTAGAGATAGAGCCAGTAAATATAGATATAGGAGAGCCCTTCACATATACTCCTGATATGAAAATAGATAATAGGTCTGCCTTTGGAAAGGCATTAAAAAATCTTGCAGAATTAAATATTGGAAAAGAAGGTAAAACTCCTATTGCTGTCTTTGATTGTGATTTAGTAGAGTCGGTAAGAACCCATGAGTTTGCAAATATTGCTCCAGAAAACTTCTTTGAGGGAGGAATTCAGGAGCATAATACAGCAACCATAGCAGGAGCATTATCAACCCAAGGAGTTTTAACATTCTTTGCAGATTTTGGGGTATTTGGGGTAGATGAAACATATAATCAGCATAGACTAAATGATATTAATTTCACAAACCTAAAAGTGATTGTAACTCATTGTGGTTTAGATGTAGGAGAGGATGGAAAAACCCATCAGTGTATAGATTATATTGGAGTTTTCAGAAATCTTTTTGGATTTAAGATTATTATTCCTGCTGACGCAAATCAAACTGATAGAGTAATAAGGTATATAGCAAAGGAGAAAGGGAACTTCTTAGTTGCCATGGGAAGATCAGTTCTTCCCATAGTAACTAATGAAAAGGGAAACCCCTTCTTTGGAGGAGATTATAAATTTAAATATGGAAAGATGGATAAAATAAGGGACGGAGATAAAGGAGCAATAATTACTATAGGAAGTATGGTATTTAGAGGGGTTCAAGCTTGGGAAAAATTAAAGGAAATGGGAATAAGGGTAAAGGTTTTTAACTTTTCAACACCAAAGGAAATAGATTGGGATGCCTTAAAAGAGGCGGTAGATACAGGATTAATCATAACTTATGAAGATCACAATATCCACACTGGAATAGGGAGTATTATTGGAGATGCATTGGCAGAAAGGGGATTTAGAGTAAAGTTTATAAAATTAGGAGTTAAAGAATATGGAGCATCGGGAAAACCTGATGATCTCTTTAAGCTTCAAGACCTAGATGTAGACTCCCTGGTTAACGTGGTAAAGGAAAATATATAAAAAAATAAAGGGGACTAAAAGGTCCCCTATCTTCTAAATATTTTTTCTCCAGTATTGGGCCAGATAATTTTTTCTTCTTGGAGCATGTTAAAGGCAGAAACTTCTAATTTCTCTGCAAAACTTTCTTCTCCCCTTGCTCTAATTTCCCTTAATAATCGAGCATATAATCTTTCCACTTCTTGGGCTAAATAGGTAATTTCCTCCTGAGATTCAATTTTACAATTCCAATTCTTTCTATCAAACATGATTTTTAATGGTCCTTGCGTTTTTTCCAGGGGAAGAAGTATTAACTCTGTAGTATTTTGTCCCCACCTCTCAATTAAGGTTTTAGCAATATTTGAAAGAATCCTTTGAGAGAAACTTAAAATCTTTCTCCTTTCTTCCTTTTCCCACTCCTCAAAATAATCTGTTAGAGGTATAGCTTCTATAATAAATACATTTATATTTCCCTTTGGAGGTAAAACCCCAGGAAGAACATTTAAGGGATTTCCCTTTTGAAATAGCCAATATTTAACCTCAGAAGAACTTTCATAGAAAACTACACCACTGAATCCTCTCTTTTGAAGAAGGGCAAAAAATCTACTTGGAATTATGGTGTCAATATCCAATTGGGTATATAGAGGTTTTCCCATGTAAAGACCAGCAAGGGCAATAATAAGAGTTTTATCAATATTATAAAAACTGACCTTACCAACCCCTGAATAAATTTGTTGAATTAAAAAATTTACAGATGTCAGCTCATCATATTCTGGAATATTTAAAATTCTTGCAAAAAAGGCTTTTCCTTGATGAGTTAATACAATTCCTCTAAATTTATCATCCCAATAATAAAGAACACCTGTGGATTTTTCTTTTCTTATCTTTAAAAGGAAACGGTCAAAATTTAGAAGATAAGAAGGTAAATCTCCAAATTCTAACGTTTTCTTATCCAGGAGTCTTGTAATATCTTCCATCTTACCCCTCTTCCTTTAACTATTCTATTCTAATTTATCACAAATTTTTAATTAAGAAAAGAGTCATTTTTAAAATTTGCTAGGAAAAAGGAAAAATAATAAAATTAAAAAGAGTTTTAAAAAAAGGAGGATTTTTAGTTTTGAAAGAAATAAAGGAAAAATTTATAAATCCTGATATTGAATTTAGATCTGCTCCCTTTTGGTCTTGGAATGATAATCTTTCTATAGAAGAATTAAAAAAACAGGTTGAAGACATGAAAGAACATGGAATTGGCGGATTTTTTATGCACTCAAGGGTAGGATTAGAAACAGAATATCTTGAAAAAGAATGGATGAACTGTATTAAGGAAACTGTTAAAAAAGCAAAAGAAATGGGAATGAATGCATGGCTATATGATGAAGATAGATGGCCTTCAGGTTTTGCAGGAGGACTTGTGCCAAAAAAGATTGGAGATGAAGGAAGAGAAAAAAAATTAGTATACGAAATTATCTCATGGGGCAAATTTATCCCCAAGGAAAGTGAGTTGGCCTTATATAAAGTTATACTTGATGGAAAAAGAATAATAAAAAAAGAAAGATTAGAAAAAATTACTGAGATAGAAGTAAATCCTCCTGAATCCCTAATTATTTTAAGAAGGGAAATTGTTAAACCTTCCGATTGGTTCAATTACAATACCTATAGTGATAATTTAAATCCCCAAAGTGTTAAAGCTTTTATAGAGACCACTTATGAAGCATATTATAAAGAAGTGGGAGAAGAATTTGGGAAAAAAATTCCTGGAATTTTTACCGATGAGCCCAATATTTTTTCCTCCCTATGGACAAGAAGAGAAGAATTATCCTTTCCTTGGACTGATATATTTCCTGAATACTTTAGAGAAAAAAGAGGCTATAATTTTTTTGATATAGCAGTTTATATTCCCTTTAAAGGGGAATTTTCTTTAAAGGCTCGATATGATTATTGGAGAACAATATCAGAGCTCTTTTTGGAGTCGTATTCAAAACAACTGGGAGAATGGTGTGAAAAACATAATTTATATTTCACAGGACATTATCTTTATGAAAATGAGTTTTCAAAAAGCATTTTAACAAGTGGATCTATAATGCCCCACTACGAATACCAACATGTTCCGGGAATAGATATTCTTATGGAAAAGACCGATGAGATATTAACGGTAAAACAAGTAAGTAGTATTGCAAATCAATTGGGAAAAAAAAGAGTAATATCAGAACTTTACGGATGTACAGGATGGGAATTTACCTTTGAGGGGCAGAAATGGGTAGGAGACTGGCAATATGCTTTAGGAGTAAATCTTAGATGTCAGCATTTGACCCTTTATACTTTAAGGGGGTGTAGAAAAAGAGACTATCCTCCATCTTTTAATTACCATAATATATGGTGGGATTACAACAAAATTGTAGAAGATTATTTTGCAAGACTTTCTTACATTCTTTCCTTGGGAAAAGTAATAAGAGAGATTTTAATAATTCATCCCATTGAAAGTGCTTGGTGTGAATTTGATGGAAGAAATGCTGAAGAAATTGATGAGAAGGGAAAGGATTTTCAGAACTTATGTAAGACTCTATTGGGACTTCATTGGGATTTTGATCTTGGAGATGAATCCATTATTGAAAAGTATGGAAAATTAGATAAGGATAGGAAGGAATTTATTGTAGGGGATGCAAGGTACAAATTGGTAATACTTCCCCCAATGATTACCATAAGGGAAAAAACCCTAAATCTTCTCTTGGAATTTTTAAACAACTATGGTAAAGTTGTTTCCTTAGAACCATTGCCAGAATATTGCGAGGGGAAATCCAATAATCTTTTAAAAGAATTTGTAAATCATCAAAATTTGATAGTTCTTCCCGGAAAAAGAGCTTTAGGGAAAATATTAGAAGATCTCTTACCAAGAAGAATATCAATACAAAATATTCCTGCTCAAGAGGTAGAAACCTTCTTATATATGGAAAGAATTTATGAAGGGAAAAGAATATTTTTTATAGTAAACAATGATAGAAATCAAGGATACGAAGTAGACATTGTCTTTGGTTGCAAGGGAAAAGTAGAGGAGTGGGATCCATTAACAGGAGAGATAAAGACTGTATCCTCAATGGAGGTAAATGGAAACCAACATTTAAGGGTAAAATTTGGCCCCTCAGATTCAAAACTTTATGTAATTTATCCTGGAGAATCTTCTATAATAAAGCCTGAAAAGAAATTAAAAATAAAAAATAGAATTTATTTAGGTCCTGTATTTGAGTTTAGAAGAAATAATCCCAATGTATTAGTATTAGATACATGTAAATATAGATTTAAAAATGATTCGTGGTCTGAGGAAATGCCAATATGGATGGCACAAAGGGAAATAAGGGAAAAATTAGGAATGATACCTATCCATACTAATGGAATTCCCCAGAGATGGTTGTGGGTTAATAGTCCCCATCCAAAGGATGGAACCTTTGTAGAATTTAAATTAAATTTTAAAGTAAGAGATATCCCTAAAAATTCCCTTTTAGTTATAGAGGGAGCAAAGAATTTTAGCATATTTCTTAATGGAGAAAGATTAGGAGAACCAATAGGCTGGTTTTTAGATAGATCCTTTGATAAGATTCCCATTTCTAATCTAAAGGATGGAGAAAATGAAATAATCCTTCAGTGTAATTATAAAAACTCTATGGAGATTGAAGATTGCTTTATTATTGGAGATTTTGGTGTAGATCCTATAAGTAGAGAGATTAAAAAGGAGCCTAAATTTTTAAGATTCGGAGATTGGTGTCTCCAGGGTTATCCCTTTTATGCTGGATGTATTTTCTATAAAGGAGAAATTAACTTAAATTTAGAAAGGGAAAACAAAGTATTCCTAATCATGGGGGAATATTCTGCTATTCATATTGCCCTATGGATAAATGGGAAATTAATGGAACATATCCCATGGAGATGTAGAAATAGGGTAGAAATTACAGATTATTTAAGGAATGGAAAAAATTTAATGGAGATAGAGGTTGTGGGAAGCCCAAGAAATATGTTGGGACCTCTTCATAGAAAAAAGGGAAGAGACCTTTGGACAGATTCCTTATCTTTTAGAACAGAAGGGGAGGAATATACAAAGGAATATATTCTACATCCCTATGGAATTTTTAGCCCCATTACAATTGAAATAGCAGAATGATTTCCCTTAGTTTAGGAGGCAGAATATTCAATAATATCTGCTTTCTGCAAGTTAGCGGAAAAAATAAAAGTAAAACAAGAAAGGAGAATTGCAAAGTGATCATAGATTATCATATTCATTTGGAAAGGGGACCCTTTTCTGAAGAATGGTTTAAAAAATTTTGGGAGAAGGCAAAGGAAAATGAGATAGAAGAAATAGGAATATCGGAACATGGGCATAGATTTGAAGAATTTAGGCCTATTTATCAAGATTTACCCCGTGCGTCTTCTTGGTGTGATTCAAATTTAGAGGAATATACAAACTTTCTTTCAAATCTTAGGAAAAAATATCCCATAAAAATTGGGATTGAAATGGATTATCTTCCCGATAAAGAAGAAGAAATTAAAAAGCTATTATTAAAATATAATGTATTTGACTATGTAATTGGCTCTGTCCACTGGCTAAATCATGGATTTGGTTTTGATATTAATCCCGATGATCCAAAGTGGGAAAGGGAATCAGAATTGATCTTCCTAGATTATTTTGAAAGATTGGAGTTAGCAATAAAAAGCAAGCTCTTTGATATCATTGGGCATATTGATCTTGTTAAATTATGGGGACATCAACTTCCTGAAAATATAATTGAGATTTATAAAAACTTAGCAAATATAATAAAAGATAAGAACATAAGTATAGAGATAAATACTTCTGGATTAAGAAGGCCCGTTAATGAAATATATCCCTCCCCTAACTTCTTAGAGATATTAGCTCCCATTAATATACCTTTAACCTTTGGATCCGATGCCCATAATCCTGAAGATACGGGAAATAAGATAAGAGAATTTTATGAAATTGCAAAAAATTTAGGATTTAAAAGAATTTCCATATTTTCAAGAAGGGCACCATATTATATAAATCTATAGAAGGGAGGTAAAAATTTTGCGTGAGATTGGAAGAGAAATATTAAACTATGCCAGTAGATTAGGAGTGGACTATGTTGATGTAAGAATTGTAAGAAGGCAGAGAGAGGAACTATCAGTAAAAAATGGTGTATTGGAAACTGCAAACATAAATGAAACCTATGGTTTTGGAGTAAGAATTTTATATAAAGGGGCATGGGGATTTGCATCATCCTTTGATCTTGAAAATTTTAAATCCACAGTAGATAAAGCATTTGCCATTGCCAAAGCAACCTCTTCTGTAAATCAAAATAAAGTATCTCTATCCCCAATAAATCCAGTAAAAACCCAATGGAAAAGTAGCTATAATATTGATCCCTTTCTAATATCCTTTGAGAAAAAGCTAAATCTCTTATTTGAAAGTAATAAAGTTATGAGGGAAGTTCCTGGAATATCCATTGCAATATCGGAAATGGAATTTTTTAAAGAAGACAAGATCTTTCTTAGTAGTGAAGGTTCTGAGATAGAGCAAAGTATATTAGAAAGTGGAGCTGGAATCTCTGCCTTTGCCATTGAAGGGGATGACATTCAGAGAAGATCCTATCCCAATTCCTTTGGAGGAGATTATAGAAAGGCAGGATGGGAATTTATTGAAGAGTTAAATCTTTTAGAGAATGCAGAAATAATTGCAAAGGAAGCAGTAACATTGCTAAAGGCAGAGCCGTTACCAGAGATGATAACAACCCTAATTTTAGATGGAACTCAACTGGCACTACAGGTGCACGAATCCTGTGGGCATCCCACAGAATTAGATAGGGTTTTAGGAACTGAGGCAAGTTTTGCAGGAACAAGTTTTTTGACCTTAGATAAAAGAGGTAAATTTCAATACGGCTCAGAAATTGTGAACCTAGTTGCAGATGCCACCCATTTATATGGATTGGGCTCCTTTGCTTATGATGATGAGGGAGTTCCTGCTCAAAAAAGTTTCTTAGTTAAAAATGGGCTTTTTGTAGGATACTTAACCTCAAGGGAAACTGCAGGAATCATTGGAGAAAACTCCAATGGAACGATGAGGGCAGATGGTTGGAATAGAATTCCCATAATTAGGATGACAAATATAAATTTACTCCCTGGATATAAATCCTTTGAGGAAATAATAGAGTCTACAGATGATGGTATTTATATGAGCACAGTAAAAAACTGGTCCATTGACGACAAAAGATTAAATTTTCATTTTGGATGTGAAATTGCCTATGAAATAAAGAATGGCAAAATTGGTAAGATATATAAAAATCCTTATTATACAGGAATAACCTATGAATTTTGGAGGAATTGTGATGCCATCGCCAATGAAAAATCTTGGAGGGTTTGGGGAGTTCCCAATTGTGGAAAGGGAGAACCTATGCAGGTCGCTCGAGTAGGGCATGGGGTTTCTCCTGCTCGATTTAGAAAGGTAAAGGTAGGTGGTAAATAATGTGGGGAAAGGAAAGGGTATATGATTTCTTGGAAAAACTAATGAAAAAAATTCCCTTTGAAAAAAAAGAATTAGTTTTATCTATATCTTCCGAAGAATTGACTCGCTTTGCCAATAATACAATTCACCAAAATGTAGCGGAAGAAAATCTAATCCTTTTTGTTCGAATTGGAGAAGGAAAAAAGAAAGCAGTAGCGAGTATAAGTAAACTTGATAGCGAAAGTATTGATAATCTTATTAAAATTCTAAAATTACTTATTCAAAATCAACCTGATATAGAAGAATTGATCCTTCCAAAACCTCAAGCTTGTCCAGAAATG
Organism: uncultured Dictyoglomota bacterium; assembly: GCA_964612975.1. Lineage (GTDB taxonomy): Bacteria > Dictyoglomota > Dictyoglomia > Dictyoglomales > Dictyoglomaceae > NZ13-RE01. The sequence continues at coordinate 23,933 of CAZTGC010000004.1, forward strand.
AAAATCCAGTTATTTAATCCTTCCCCTGAGAAAAGGGCAGAAATTGTAAAAAAGATTATTAAAAAGGGAGAGGAAAAGAGATTAAATACCTATGGAGCTATAAGTGAAAATATAAATGAATTTTCTGTAATGAATTCTAATGGTCTTTTTGAATATGGAACTTTATGTTATGCCCATGGTAAGACAATGTATATATCAGAGAGCTCTTCAGGATATCAAGAATGCGCAGGTAAGAATTTAGATTCTATAAATTTTGAGATTCTTTCCGAAGTTGCCCTTAAGAAATGCTTAGATAGTAAAAATCCAGAGGATTTAGAGCCTGGGAAATATGAGGTAGTTCTTGAACCATTAGCAGTGGTAGAATTAATGGAACAAGTATCTTATTTTGGTTTCTCAGCAAAGGCGGTGCAGGAAAAAAGATCCTTTCTATCTTTATATCAAGGACAGAGAATTTTCAGCCCATTAGTTAATATCTACGATGATGGTCTCGATGAAAAAGGAATAATTATTCCCTTTGATTTTGAAGGGGTTCCCAAAAGGCATGTGGATTTAGTAAAGGAAGGAATACCCCTTTCTCCTGTTTATGATACTGCAACTGCCATGAAAGATAAAACGGAATCCACAGGGCATGCTTTACCACCAACAGATTCTTCCTTTGGTCCCCTTCCCTCGAATCTATTTTTTGTCCCCGGAAGTAAAAAATTAGAGGATCTTATTTCCTCTGTGGAAAGAGGGATATTAGTCACAAGATTTCATTATGTAAATGCCTTTTTAGATCCCATAAAGGTATTGGCAACGGGCATGACCCGAGATGGAACTTTCTTAGTAGAAAAGGGTAAAATAAAAAAGCCTATTAAGAATTTGAGATTTACTCAAAGTTTTGTGGAAGCATTAGGAAATGTAGAAGAAATATCTTCAGAAAGAATAATTCTTCCTTTCTTTGGAGGATTTTGTTCTGTCCCAGGACTAAAGATAAAAGAATTTAATTTTACAGGAGTGACAGAGTTTTAATATGAAAAAATTAAGTAAAAGACAAAGGGAAGTATTGGAATATGTAAAAGAAACATGGGAAAAAACAGGAAATTTTCCCACAGTAAGGGAAGTATCAAAGTATTTGGGATTGAAATCCTCAGGATCTGGATCCTTTCACCTTAAGGCATTAATTAAAAAGGGATTTATAGAGAAAGATCCTTCCGGAAGATTTAAGTGGAAGGGATTTACGGAGGAATCCCCAAGATATGTGCCCTTAGTGGGAAATATAAAAGCAGGATATCCTGTAGAAAGTCCTGAGTTCATCGAAGATTACATATCTGTTCCTAAGATACTTTTAAAGGGAAATGAAGAAGTCTTTTTATTAAAAGTTAAAGGAGATAGTATGGAAAATGCCCATATATTGGAGGGAGATATCGTTATAGCAAGAAAACAATCAAAAGCAGAAATTGGGGATATTGTAGTAGCATTAGTAGGAGATGAGACTACTATTAAATATTTAAGTAAAAAGGAAGGCAGGCTTTACTTAGAGCCTGCCAATTCCAATTATTCCCCTATATTTGAACCCTTTATAATCCTGGGAAGGGTTATAGGATTAATGAGGAAGATTTAACATCTACTCTTTCCAAAAACCAACTATCTAATAGGGAATCATAGGCTATCTCATAATAATTTCCATCCTCTGCCTTTACCCTTAAATAGAACTTATATCCCTTCTCTCCCAAAGCTCTATAAACTGTCTCCCATTTTCTCTCAATTTTTTGGATTCTATAATATCTACCATTTAGGATAAAATAAGAAGGAATTCCTGTGCTTTCTAAATTTACCTTTATAGGAAAATGAAATAAACTCTTCATATAAACCTCCATAATATTAATTTACCCTCATTATATTAAACAAAATATTAAACAATGTCAAGGATATTAAACTGCCTTTTAGGAAATAAGCTATAAAATTAGAAAAACACTGAATTCTTGATTTTTTATTAAAGTTTTGTTATAATTTGGGTGGTTAATTTATTTTTTTATTATTTTTTATTAGAGGTGGATATTAATGGCAAAAAATAAGAGAAGGAGAAAAAAATCTTTTACATTGATGATTATACCCCATGATTCTTCAAATCCAAGGACTCATAAAATTAATAAAGCTGTTATACTAATTATAGTAATCCTCATAGTGGGAATCATTACAGGATCAGTTATTTTATATAGAATATCATCGAATAGACTCACAAAGGTAAAGCATCTTGAGGTACTAGAAGAAGTAACAGAACAACAAAAAGCACAACTTAAAGAATTAGAAAGTCTAAAGAAAAAAATAAAGGAGTTGGAAGAAGTAGAAAAAAAATTAAAGCAAATCTTAGGAATAAAGGGAAGTATACAAACCCCAACAAAAGCCAGTGCCATTCCTCTTAATTTAAAAACCTATAGTGATTTAGAAACCTTTGATACCCAAAGAAAAATTTTGGAAATGAAGGCTATACTAAAGGAAAAAGAGGAGGCATTAGCTTATATAGAAAAGGAAATAAATAGAAGAAAATCTATATTAGCAGTGACTCCTTCCCGCTGGCCCTCCTTTGGAATTATAACCTCAGGATATGGATGGAGGATCCATCCCATATTTAGAAGGAGGCATTTTCATGAGGGCATCGATATAGTTTCCTTTTGGGGTACACCCGTTTATGCCACCGCAGATGGTTTTGTGATCTATACAGGATGGAAGAGTGGATATGGAAAAACTATTGAGATAAGCCATGGAAGAGGTATTTCTACGTTTTATGCCCATCTTTCATCAATAAAGGTAAATTCTGGTACATATGTAAAAAAGGGACAGCTTATAGGATTAGTAGGAAGTACAGGAACAAGTATAGGCCCTCATCTTCATTATGAAGTGAGAAGAAATGGAGTTGCTGTAAACCCTACGCCCTATCTTAATGTGGATCTTATAAAAATTGGTTATTTAAAATAGGAGGTAATTATGTTTGGAAAAAAGAGCAAGCCTGAAGTTATAGATACTATTATAGGGTCAAAGGTTGAGATTCAAGGAAAGATTTTTTCAGAGGCCTCTTTAAGAGTAGATGGGAAAGTTTTTGGAGATATCGAAGCAAAACAAGGAATTATAGTAGGAAAAACAGGTTATGTAGAGGGAAATATAAAATGTCAAAAGTTGACCATTGTGGGAAAGATTAAAGGAAATGTAATTTCTTATGAGAGTGTGGAGATATTATCTTCGGGAAAATTAGAGGGAGATTTGAAACATGGCGGAAAACTCATAATAGAAGAAGGGGGAATTTTTTCAGGGAAGGTTGAAATTTTAGAGGAAAAAACTGAAGAAAATATAGAAATAAAAAGTTTATAACTTTAAAAACTCAAGTAAAAACCATGTTTTTAAAATTCTGTAAATTTTCTCTTTACAAATTAATTTCAATGTGATATTATTTTAGGTACTAAGGATTTAGTGTATGGTCCCAAACCCTTAAAAATTTTAGGAGGTGAAGGAATGAAAGGTTTCAAGAGTAAATTTTTAGTGCTCCTCATAATTTCCTTTGTTCTCCTTTCCCTTCTCCTTCCTGTAAGCTCCACAGCACAAGTAGCAGTTCCCCGTGATGAAACAGTATATTGTATAGGAGGAATTTGGGGGCCACCAACCACTTGGAACCCATATGCACCAAGTGTTACCTGGGGAACAGATCCCTTCCTTTTTGTCCCCCTTTTCTATTACAGCAACGCAAAGGACGTATGGCTTCCTGCAATTGGAGAAGGATATAGAGTAATAAATAAGACAACTCTTCAGGTTAAAATTAGACCTCAAGCAAAATGGAGCGATGGAAAACCAATTACTGCTCATGATGTAGTATACACCTTTGAGTTAACAAAGAAAGTAGGAACAGGACCTGGAGCAGGATGGGATGCATATGTTGCCAGCGTTAGAGCAGTAGATGATAGAACTGTAGAATTCAAAGTAAAAACTCCAAATCCAAACTACTTCTCCTTCATGGGATATGCCCTTGGAACAAGAGTTGTGCCTAAGCATGTATATGAAGAATTGGAAAAGAAGGGTGTAGATGCAGTAAGAGAGTTTACCCATTCCGATCCTGCAAAACAAGTGGTATCAGGACCTTATAAATTATTCTTTACAGATCCCAACACCGTAATATATGGAAGAATAGATGATTGGTGGGGCAAGGATATATTTGGACTTCCAAAACCCAAATATATTTCTCATATTGTATACAAAGATAATCCCAGTGCAAACCTTGCCTTTGAAAAAGGAGATGCAGATTGGGCAAGTACCTTTATTCCTGCAGTATATGAACTTTGGGAAAAGAAGGGATTACCAGTAAGAACATGGTTCAAGTCTAAACCATATTACATGCCAGATGGTGTAGTCTTCTTATATATAAGCTATTTTAAGAAGGAATTAGCAGATCCCGCCTTAAGAAAGGCAATAGCTTATGCAATACCTTATGCGGATATGTTAGAAAAGGCATATTTTGGGTACAGTCCACAAGCCCATCCATCCTTTGTAATAGACGCATTTGAAGTTTATAAGCAATGGATAGATTACGGCTACTCAAAATACCTATGGGGAACCACGGATGGAAAGGTTCCAACAGATTTGAAGAAAGCAAATGATATATTAGATAAAGCAGGTTATAGGAAAGGTCCAGATGGAATTAGAAGAACTCCTGATGGAAAGAGATTAGGCCCTTACACTATAGAGGTACCCTATGGATGGACCGACTGGATGATGATGTGCGAAATGATAGCAGAGAATCTAAGAAAGATTGGAATAGATATAAAGACAGAATTCCCAGACTTTACAGTATGGGCAGACAGAATGACCACTGGAAGATTTGACTTCATCATCTCTTGGGATGCAGGTCCAGGATACGACCATCCATGGAATACTTACAGATTCGTAACAGATATTAGATTAACACTACCCTTTGGACAGAGCTCCTGGTCTGGAAACTGGACAAGATATGACAACCCAGAAGCTATAAAATTGTTGGATGAAATTCCTGCAACATTAGATGTCGCAAGAAGAAAGGCATTGATATCTAAACTCCAGAGGATTGTACAAAGAGACCTACCAGGAATTCCACTGTTCTATGGAGCCCACTGGTATGCATATGGCGAAACAAGATGGGTAGGATGGCCAAGGGAAGAAAATGCATGGTGGTATCCTGCTGCTAACTGGTCTGCCAATTCTCTACCCGTTCTCTTTGGAATAGCAAGGAAGGGCGAAACACCAAGAATTCCAGCATGGCTTACAACAGTAGATAAGGGTGGAATATTAATTCCCACCCCTCTTATTTGGAACGATCTAATGAAAGCAAAAGCTAAGTAAAAAATACTAAGAATTAGGAGGAAATAAAATGAAGGACCATACACTAAATCCTTTTATAAAATACTTAGGAAGACGATTTTTCTTTCTACTTCTTACCTATTTTATCGCACTAACCATTGTCTTCATCTTACCAAGAGCAATTCCTGGAAATCCCTTAGCTTCAATTTTAGGTAGAATATTTCAAACGGGACAAGCAAATCCTGAACTATTAAGAAGTGTAGAAAGAACATTAATGGAAGAATTTGGCTTAGGGAAACCTTGGTTTGTTCAATATGTGGAATTTATAAGCAAGGCATTGAGGGGAGATTTAGGAACCTCTATCTCATCTTATCCTAAGAAGACCCTTGATCTAATTATTCCTGTTATTCCTTGGACTTTGATTCTACTTATTCCTTCTATTCTTATTGCTTGGATCATTGGAAATACTCTAGGAGCCTTTGCAGGATACAGAAGAGGGTCTTTGGTGGACAAAGTCGCTCTAAACACATCTCTAATTATAGGCCAAATTCCCTACTACTGGTTAGGAATGCTCCTTATCTTCTTTCTTTCTGTCAAACTCAAGATTTTTCCTGGACAGGGTGGATATACCCAAGGAACAATTCCTAACCTAAGTTTTAGTTTCCTTCTCGATGTTCTTTCTCATTATCTTCTTCCCTCCTTATCTATTATTATTTCTGCCCTTGGTGGATGGGCAATTGGAACAAGAATGTTAGTGGTAAATGAACTAGATTCTGATTATGTTAGTTTCAGTGAACATTTAGGAGTAAAAAGTAAAACAATCTTTGGATATGTATTTAGAAATTCATTACTTCCTCAGGTGACTGGTCTTGCTCTAAGTCTTGGGGGTGCCCTGGGTGGTGCTTTAATAACCGAGATTATATTTAACTATCCCGGAACAGGATACTTATTATTTAGGGCATTAAGCACCTTAGATTATCCTTTAATTCAAGGTATATTTGTCATCCTTATAGCTTCAATTTATCTTGCAAACTTTTTTGTAGATTTTGTATATGCTATAATAGATCCAAGAATTAGATTAGGACAAGGAGAGAGTTAAAATGTTTGGAACTATTTTTAAACCCTTATTTAGAAACAAAAAATTCATTGGTGCCTTTTCTGTTTTTATTATTATTGTGTTAATGGGAATTTTGGGTCCTATTCTTTACCCAAAAGATCCCACATCCTTTGCTGGTAAGATGGAATCTCCCCCATCTAAGGAATTTCCCTTAGGAACAGATACCTATGGTGGGGATTTATTAGCAAAACTTTTAAACGGCATTAGAACTTCCCTTTATATTGGCTTTCTCACCTCAGTAATTTCAATGGTAATCGGACTTCTTATTGGCTCTATTTCTGCTGTAAAAGGTGGAGTTGTGGATGATATTCTTATGTCCTTTACAAATATAGTATTAACTATTCCTAATATTCTCTTGGCAATTTTAGTAGCAACATACCTAAAAGTAAGAAGTGCAGAAGTTGTTGCAATTCTTTTAGGAGTTCTTGGATGGCCTTGGTTTGCACGTGCTATAAGAGCTCAACTTCTCTCTCTTATCAATAGAGAATATGTATATTTATCAAGACTTGCTGGATATACTGATTTACAATTAGCCTTTGAAGATCTAATTCCAGGAATTGCTACCTATGCCCTTATGGCATTTATTCTCTTTATAAATGGAGGAATATTGGGAGAGGCAGGATTAAGCTTAATTGGCTTAGGTCCCACAAAGGGGGTCTCCTTGGGAATAATCCTTCAATGGGCAGTCTTAATGGAAGCAGTAAGAAGAGGCCTATGGTGGTGGTTTATTCCTCCAGGATTAATAATTGTAGCTTTAACTTCCTCCCTCCTTATTGTTACTACCACAATGGATGAAGTATTTAATCCAAGGTTAAGGGAGAGGTGAAAAAATGGGAGAAACAATCTTAGAATTAAAAGATGCTAAGGCTTATTATGTTATAGAAAAAAACTTTGTAAGAGCAGTAGATGGTGTATCATTGGAAATAAAAGATGAAATAATAGGTATAGTAGGAGAAAGTGGTTCTGGAAAATCCACATTATCCAATGTAATACTTATGAGTATAAAAAGACCTTTAACTTTTATGGGAGGGATTGTAAAGCTTTATACTAATGGGAATGAACTGGAATTAACTAATATAAATAGAGAAGAACTTCAAAAAAAGATTTGGGGAAGGGAAACATCTATTATTCCTCAATCAGCAATGAATGCACTAATGCCCACAAAGAGAATTAGGAGCTATATATTAGATGTAATGAAATCCCATTTTGAAGAGACAGATGAAAAAGAAGTAATTGAAAGAGCTATGAATAGATTTGAAGAAATTGGAATATCAAGGGAGTATATTAATAGATATCCCTTTGAGCTTTCTGGAGGAATGAAACAGAGGGCTGTAATTGCTGTAGCAACCCTTCTTAACCCAAGACTCCTTATTGCAGATGAGCCCACATCTGCATTGGATGTGGCAACTCAAAAGATGGTCTTAAAAACTATCAAAGAATTAAAGGATAAAAGGATAGTAAAAAGTATCGTTTTTATAACCCATGATATAGCTACTGTAAGACAAATTGCAGATAGAATGGTGGTTATGTATGCAGGAAAAATTATAGAGGAAGGAACAATAGATGAAATAATAAGTGAACCTCTACATCCCTATACAAAGGGATTACTTTTCTCTGTGGTAACCCCAGAACCAGAAGTAAAAAGGAGAGGGATAACTTACATACCGGGAACACCTCCAGATTTAATAAATCCTCCATCAGGTTGTAGATTTCATCCCCGATGTCCCAATAAGATGGAAATATGTGATAAAGAGGAACCCTTACTCAAAAATATAAACCAGAGAAGGGTTGCATGCTTCTTATACGAGAAGAGGTGAGAAAATGGCAATATTAGAAGTGAGAAACTTAAATAAAATATATGAAATAGGACTTCTTAGAAAGAAATATATCCATGCGGTAAAGAATGTATCCTTTAGTATGAATGAAGGAGAGATAGTTTCCTTAGTTGGAGAAAGTGGGTCTGGAAAAACTACCACCGCAAAGATTATATTAGGTTTATTGAAACCAACATCAGGAGAAATTTTATTTGAAGGAAAGAATCTTCAGGAATATTTTACAAATATAGATACCATAAGGGAATTAAGAAGAAAGATTCATGCAGTTTTTCAGGATCCCTTTGCAAGCTATAATCCCTTTTATCCCATAAATAGAGTTCTTTATCAAGCCATAAGACTAATTGGATTTGATCCTGCAAGTCCTGAGGCAAAGGAGTTAATAGAAGAAGCACTGAGAAATGTGGGATTGGATCCAAAATCTATTCTTGGAAAATATCCCCATCAGCTATCTGGTGGAGAGAAACAAAGGATAATGATAGCAAGATGTTGGTTACTAATGCCTAAATTAATAATAGCAGATGAACCTGTATCCATGATTGACGCATCAACCCGTGGAGGTGTAATAAAACTCTTCGAGAAACTAAGGAAGGTCCAAAATACTTCTATCCTTTTTATTACCCATGATATGGGATTGGCATATTATATTTCTGATAAAATCATAATTATGTACTTAGGAGAAATAGTTGAGGAAGGAACATCCGAAGAAATTATTGCAAGTCCAAAACATGATTATACAAAGAGACTAATTGAAAGTATTCCTACATTGTATAAAAAATGGGAGGATTTGGAAAAAATTAAAGTTTAAAAGGCTAGGTAAAATCCTAGCCTTTTTTATTTTACCCTTATATAAGTCTCCAAGGAAATATTTTCTGGAAAGAACTCAAATATAATTTTAACATCTCCATCAATCTTTTCTACCACATGTTTTTTTATTGTAACCTGACTATCCCTTACTTCAAAATCATCCCATCCCCTTAAGTATGGTGTCCAAGAATCCCTTATGGGTTTTCCATTATCTCCCCTCACTAATTTTATAGCACAAAGTTTTGTCCCATTAAAGGAGATAATGAAATTTACAGGGATAGAAAGGCCCTTTGGAATTAATAATGGTTTATCTAATATTATGGGATTTTTATAGGGAATAATCTCTAAATCATAATCTGCTCCTTTATCAAAATCGAAATTAAGGAAAGAACTTTCCCCAACTTCTTTTAAAATTCTTTTAAGAAACTCCCCTTTAATTATTACCCTATCTTTTTCTAATATGTAATCTTTATTCTTTTCAAGAAGTTTTCCTTTATAGGAAATATTTATCAAATGATTCCCATTAAGTATTAGATGAACTATCTCATCTTTTATATCTTTATCCTTCCTAATAAAAAGTATTCCTGGATTTAAAAAAGAATTTCCAATTCCTTTCACTGCATTCATTATTATCTTAATCTTCATTTCATCTCTCCATATCCTTTTCCTCCTATCATAATTATCAAAACCATTATCCCAGTAAAAAGTTGCTATATTGTACTTTTTTGTAATCCTTATAAGATTATCAAAGTAAACCCATTCTGAAGGTTGATTTCCATTAAATACTCCATATTCTCCTAAAATTATGGCATAATTCTTGAATTTTTCATATATTATCCTAAAGTCCTTCTCCATTTGAGCAATATCTTCTTTGGTCCCCCAACTCTTTCTTCCCCACCAATTAGCTACAAAATCCCATGGAGAATAGTAATGAATTCCTATTATAATATTTGGGTCCTTTGGAGGTATTAGATATTTCTCGGCCTTGTATATATCTGTGTAAAGGGGAGGAATTACTATAAGTCTTTTATCATTAAATCCTCCTGAATTCCTAATAATCTTTAAAATCCTTTCATTTACTTCATTTTGGATTGCTCCAGCTTCCCAATCCTGGAATCCTTCATATTGAGGCTCATTAATTATCTCAAAAATAAGCTTTTCAGAATAATCTTTAAACCTGTCTGCAATTTGCATCCAAAGAGTTTCAAGTTTATTCATCGTTTTTTCTTTATCTTGCTTTATCTCTTTACTTAGCCATCTCCAGGAGTCATGGTGAACGTTTATAATTACATACAGATCCCTTTCCAAAGCATAACCTACTACTTCCTCTACCCTATTCATCCACTCCTTTTCCACTTTATTATCAGGGGTCATATGGTCTATCCAGGTTATAGGAATCCTCACTCCTTTAAAACCTGCTTTCTTTATATCCTCAAACATATATGGCTCTGTTTTTGGATTTCCCCAAGAAGTTTCATCGGGGATGGAATCTAAAGAGTTTCCAAGATTCCATCCCGGATCCATCTCTTCCACTGCTCTATTGGGTTCTATATAATTGAAAACATATTTATATTTCTTATCCCGAGCATCCACCATATTAAAGATTAAAATTAATAACAAAATTAGTTGAAGCTTCGAAAACCTCATCAAGAACCTCCTACTCCAGGAAGACAATGTCATCTACATAAAAGGTTAACTCCCCTTGAGGGATTCCTGTGACTTCAACGGACATGCCCCAAATTCTCTTTAAATCTATACCCTTAAATTGGGAAAGGGGAATAGAAAACCTTGTCCAAGAAGTAGGAATCCCAGCTGAAATTGTTACTTTATCGGAATATTTTTCCTTTTCTTCGGAAACTTTTGGAGCTTCAGCTAAAGTGAGCAAAAGGGTAACATTATTCTCAGATTCTGCTTTAATCCACAATTCTAATTTATTGAAATTCGATAAATCAAAGATCTTATCTTTATCACTCCATTTAGCCCAATTTAATCCCATACCAGCCCACCAGCTATTCCATTTAAAATATACTTTAATACTCTTTTCTCCAAAATGGGCAATATTTTTTATTTCCTCTGCCTTGCAACCTTCGGGAGCAACCCAGAATCCAATAGAGGAAAGATTTGTTTCTTCCTTTTCTCCATCATATATTAACAATTTTCCAGAGGAAACTTGACCCCAAAGGATACTTATAAGAAGAGTTGTTAGGAAAACCAAGATACTTAATTTTTTCATAGAAAAATATATCCTCCCTTTTAAAAATTTTTATCCAACAATACCTGTTCTTTCCACACTCTCTACAAAAAGCCTTTGAGTAAAAAGGTAAAGAATTAGCATGGGAAGAATAACTAAAACTGCTCCAGCATATTGAGGGGGAAGAATAAGAAGAGGATCCCAAATTTGAGTTTCTCCAGTAATAATTGCCTTAAGATTTGCAAGATTCATGGACAGGGTATATTTGTTAAAATCACCTATATAAACCGATGGACCAAAGGCATCATTCCAGTGCCAAACCAAAGAAAAAAGAAAAACAGTAGTGATTGCAGGAATAGAATTGGGAATGAAAATTCTAAAATAGGTTTGGAAGGGAGAACAACCATCTATATATGCTGCTTCTTCAAGTTCCTTTGATATTCCTCTAAAAAATTGCCTAAATATATATATAAATAGACCACTTCTTAATCCTCCTCCAAGAATCGTAGGCAATATAATGGGATAATAAGTGTTTAATAGATTGAGAGGCTCTCCCCTAAGGAGTTTAATCAAACCTAAAATATCAAAACTTTGATAAAAGGCATAAAGAGGAATCAGGATCACTTGGGGAGGAACCATAAGGGTAAAAATTATCAATGCAAAAATAATTTCTCGTTCTTTAAACTTAAACCTTGCCAAACCATATCCAATCATGGAACAACTTATTACATGAAAAATTGCAGGTAATACTGCGGTAAGAATACTATTCTTAAAAGAGTTAAGAAAAGATAAAGATTTAAAAGAAAGGTGAAAGTTATCAAGGGTTATATGCTTAGGAATCCAAACTACTGTAGGATCTATAAGGTCCTCTTTACTCTTTAACGCAGTGCTCAGCATGAAAAGTACAGGCCTCAAAAGAATATAGATAAGTCCCAAGAAGAGAAGAATTCTTAGGGTTATTCCTATAAATTTTACAAATTCATGTTTTATTATAAAAATCAGTTCTTCCTTTTCATATCCTAAAAATTTCATTCCTCTCCTCCTATTCACTTATATAAAATACTCTTTTTGAAATAAAAATAACCAATAATAAAAGAATTGTCCCTAAAATTAGGAAATAAAGCCAAGCTATTGCAGAACTATATCCATGTTGTAATCTTCTGAAGGCAACTTCAAGAATATATCTTAATACATCATTACTATAATCAGTAAAGGAGTCTATAACAGTATAAACTACATTAACCAATATAATGGGAGAAAGTAAAGGAAAGGTAATTTTCCAGAAGGATTCCCAAGGAGTAGCCCCTTCTACACTGGCAACCTCATATAAAGAAGATGGGATAGATTGAAGCCCTGCTAAAAAAATTAAGATTTGGACTCCTGATTTCCAAATTATCTCATAAACTCTATTAATAGCATCAATTAAAGGTCTAATAAAGGGAATATTTCCAGTTATTTGAATAAGAAACATTCTAAAGTCAACTCCCCTAACAAAGGGTGAATTTGACATTGCCATTCCCGTTTGGGCACCTATATAGAATTGTTCCATAGTATTACTTTCTAATACATAAAGTAAAGCTCCAGACATGACCACTACTGGGAGGAAGAATATTGCCCTTATAAGGGCTCTTCCTTTAAACTTCTGATTTAAAAGAATAGCAATAAACAAGGAAAACATTAAAATTAAGGGGATATTAACAAGGGTATTAGTTACTTCAAGGGTCAAGTATTGAATAAAGGTAGGATCTTCCTGTAAGGCCTTTATAAAATTTTTAAATCCTATAAAGGTTAGCCTAAGACCAAAGGGAGTAAGATCTAATTCGCTAAAGGCAAAAATAACAGATCGGATAAAGGGATAGGCAAAGAATATTAAAAATCCAATAAGCCAAGGATAAACAAAGAGTCTTCCTACAGAAGCTTGTCTTTGGGAAAGGCTTCTTAATTTCTTTTTTCTCATTTATTCTTCACTCCTTTTTATTCTTGAAGGTAAAGAAAATCTTCCTTTCCAATGACTTTTCCTTTATACTTTCTAGGTTTTGAATTGTAATTGACAATTACTTCTACCCCATTTTCATAAACAGTTCTGTATAAACCTTCTGATAATTTCTCATGGAATCTTATGGGAACATTTATAATGAATCTATATAAACCTTCAATTTTTTTATATTCTTCTACTATCTTTTTTATCCAGTCTTTATAATTAGAACTTAGCATTTCATTATAAAAACTTTTCCTGAAATAAGAGGAGTCTCCATAGATTAGAAGATAATAAGGAAGTGCTCCATACTCCACCATCCTAAGAAATTCCTTTTTTTGATTTTCTCTTAAATTTCCAGGTTTTCCACTATAGGGAATATATCCATGAATTACCATTGGATAAAAGGGGATTGGTTCGCTCTCAATGGCATAATTACTATAATCTAGAGGTAGCTCTAAAATTAATGATGAATAGGGTATAGTATAAAAATTTCCATGGGTAAACTGAAGGTTTACCTTATTTATTGTTTCTCCGAATACTTTATGAAGAATATTGGCTACCTCTTCTCGAGACAATAAATTAGAATTTTTATTCTGAGAGTATATATAATCTCCTATATCTTCTATCAAAATATTTTCTATATTATACCTCTCAAGATCCTTTAGGATATTTTTAAGATAATCTGGAATTCTAATAGGAAGAATATTGAACCATGGAGTATACTCTCTATTTTTCTTTTTCGTCACAGGATCCCATTTATACAAAAGAGCCAATCCATTATTTAAATATCTATTGGCATCCTTAGCAGAAGAAAAACCATTCCCTTCTTCATGAATCTCTATTATCTCTGTAGAAAGACTTAAATTTATATTATTTTTTTTACAATATTCCAAAAGTCTAATAAATCCCTTCTCTCCTCCTAATTTTTTCTCAAACTTAATTCCATTAGTAATTTTTCCCAAATAACCTCCGGGTTGGTATCCCTTATAGATGAGATTTATATTTCTGATATCCCGTTTCTTGAATTCTTCTAAGATTTCTATAGCCTTTTCAAAGGTAGTAAGGGGAGAAAATCTTACCATAGGTATTCCTAAGAAGGTAGTTTTTGTCTTTATTCCTCCAATAAGAGAAAGATTCAGATGAAAGGAACTATCTTTTATTCTCTTTTCCAAAATTCTATTCCTAATAAGATATTTCCTAAGCAATCTGGCCATTGCTGAATAGTTAGCATCCTTTCCGGTAAGAAAGTAGTAATCCACAACTATATCTTTATTAAGCTTATAGGGAGATATTTTATTCACTAATACATCTACCACTTCTCCTGCTTGGCCTGTGGAAACTTCCCTCTCATACAGGAGAAATTTATGGATACTTCGATAAGCAAATATAGGATATATTCTATAATATCCAGTGCTATTCCCAGGGATATATGAGGCAATACTTGCAGAATAATCTCCACTTTTAATAAGCCCTAAGATTGCCCAATCATTCTTTTTAATCCCAAAAACAGGTAGTCTTAATCCTTCATTTTTAGGAGGCATATCATAAAAGGGAACTCCCTTATCATATCCATATAGAGGCAACTCAAATCCCCTCTCTATCCCATAACTTTCTTTAAATCTTATTAAAGCTCCAGAACCATCGGATACTAATAAATATCCATCATCCCTTTTACTTGCCGAGAGAAAGTATGGAAGAAACCATATCCTATTGAGTTTCAAATCCTTAGGTTCTTCTATGGATTTAATGGGAATACGTACCGAAAGTCCAAGGGAATTTAATGTAAATTCTATGGATATTTTTATCTCTTGGGTTGGAAAATCATAGTCAATTCTTATCCCCCTATCAATCTTAGAAATCTTAAAATTATTTCTCATCACCCCTAAAGCATAAGTATTATAAGTAGTTATTCTTCCTTCTTCATCTACCAATTCTAAAACTAAATGAGAGGGGATACTGAATTTTGTAAGCCCCATAGAAAAATCACCTTCCCAATCCTCAGGAAATTGGGGATATAATTTCTTTGATTTTTTATCTTCTATAATTAGGCTTAAATTTTTTTTGTTAAATAAAAGAGAAAAATTATGATTTTCAGCTATTTTTTTATAGATTTCTTCCTGTCCATATGTAGGTAGAGTCATTATTAAGAAAACTATAATAAGAATCTTTTTTAGCATTCAAAAATCCTCCTATAGTATCATATACTTTATTTCAAGATAGCAAGTGTATAAAAATCTTAAAAATTGTTGAAAGGTACCAAAAAATACTATTCCTATAAACATAATAAAAAGAATTCCAAATAAGGTAAGAATAGATGTGCCTATTGCCTTGTTTAAAGTATAATCCTGCATAACCATTATTCCTGAAATAAGAAGAACTAAACTCCAAAGAGAAGCTACAGTGCTTATAAGTCCATAGAAACCTATTTCTTCTAAAGTAAATACATGGCTCAATAAAGTTTGAGGAATATTAAATAATGCTAAGGGAAATAGGGAATATAGAGTAAAGGACCAGATATTTCTCATAGTAGCCTTTCCATCCATTATTGTGGTTATAGCCCAATTTATTATCACCCATCCCAAAAGGGGCAATATTGTCTTATTAATCTCAAGAAATATGTTTAGTTCTTCAATCCTTATAGGATTAAAATGGAAACTTGTAAAGATTCTTTTAATCAAAAAGGAGAATATTATAAAAACTAAAATCACAAAGGAGGATTTGAAGATATTTTTGTTTCTTCTTAGTTCATAAAATCCATCAAAGGGATGAAATATTATATAAAATACAAATAAAGCTGTTCTTAAGATTTTCCTTCTTGAAAGAAAAATTCTAAACTTTCCCTTTATTCTTTCTCCCGTAAATTTTATTAAAAGATACATAAGAATTAATAGTAACATTAAAATATTCATAAATTTAGAGAAATTTTTTCTCATATATTCAATTCTATATCCCTTTAAAGCCTTGGAGTATCCTTGAGGATAAAAACCTAATTTAAATGCTTCCATTGCAGATTTATAATCCTCATTATGAAGATAATTTCTCCCAAGCCCAATATAAGCCAAGTCATAATTGGTATCGAGTTTTACCACTTCCTTCCATATTTCTGCAGCCTTCCCATAATATCCCTGCACATAGTAAGAATTTGCCTTTAAAACTAATTCCCCAAAATAAGTTGGGGAGAATATTGTTATTGTTCCTTTATTCTCATCAAGCACATAAATTTTGTTCTTATATACAGAAAGGGCACAAGGATAGGAAAATTGCCCCTTTTGATTCCCTAAATCCCCTATAACAAAGAGAAAATCACCCAAGGTATTATAGACAAATATTCTTCCAACCCTTCCATCTAATACATATAAATTATCGGCTTCATCAAGAGCAATATCCACAATCTCTCCTCTTATGGTAAATCCAAAATAAAGATCTCCATAAATAGATCTCGTTCTTCCTTCCTGCTTTATTATATTATCTCCAAGGGAATTTAATCTCTTAACTTGGTTATAATAAGCCCTTACACAACTATATATAAATCCATCCTTGTCCGTAGTTATATTCCTATATTCTATGGGAATAAATAAAGCTAATTGTTGACGCTGTCTCCTCGTAAGTACTCGCCTCCAAAAAAGATCTATGGGATTAACTTCTACCTTGTTACTTCCAAAGAATCTTTCAAATTTTCCTTCAGCATTAAACTGGACAAGACCTTCCACTACATTTTCAGCAACCACATATATACGACCCAGTTTATCCACCGCTAATTTTTTGGGTTTATAAACAAAATCTGGCTTTATAACATCTCCTACAGGTTTTCCAATTATCCTCTGCAAACTCCAATCCTCCTTTAATATAACAATTCTTTCATTTTCTGAGTCAGCAATATAGATTTTTCCATCTTCAGTTTTAAATATCCCTGTGGGAGAATTAAATTTATCCTTTTTTCCATTATTATTAAAATTTTCTATGATCCCTTTAATTTTAAGATCAGGCTTAATAACTACTATTCTATTTTTTCCCGTATCAGCAATATAAATACTGCCTTCTTTATCTATAAAAAGATCTTGAGGAGAAGAAAGGCTGTCAAGTCCTAAGCTTTCACCAGTTATTATCTTTTCAGGCTCAAATCCAGGAAGAGAAGGATTAGGTCTTCCTTTTTCATCATAAATGTATGTATAGTAAGGTATACTTCCAAGGGAGATTTTCATAAGTAAAGTTAAAATAAGAATAATAAATAGTAATCCTTTCATAGTGAAATACCCCTTATCCCTTTATACCTGCGGATTTCATGGTCTCCACTACATTACTTTGAGTAATTATAAAGATAATAATTGACGGAATTAACATCAATACTGCTGCAGCTGCCCCTGCGCCAGCTCTTACAAAACCTCCCTGTTGAATATAGGTTAAACCTAGGGAAAAGGGCTTTAATGCTTCATTATGAATATAAAGGGAGGGTGTATAGGTATCATTCCAAATCTCCCTAAAGGAAAAGAGAATTAGAGTAAGCCAAGCAGGTTTTACATTGGGCATAACCACATACCACCAAATTTTAAACTCATTAGCTCCATCAATTCTTGCAGATTCTATATAGGAATCTGGAATCTGTTCCATGAATTGTTTCATAAGAAATAAACCCAATGTTGCTCCTATATATGGAAGGATCAAGGAAAGATAGGAATCAAGAAGATGAAGTTTAGACATTATTACAAATCTTGGAATATTAGTAACATACCCAGAAAACATAAGGGAAAATATAACTAAATTAAATAAAAAATTACTCCCTGGAAATTTATGTTTTGCAAGGGGATATGCAGCCATAGATGCAATAAGAACATGTCCTAAGGTTCCAAAAAAACTTATAAAAATACTATTGAATAAATACCTGGAAAAGGGAACAAAGGAAGTGCCCATAAGATAAAAAAGATCAGAAAAGTTTTTTAAAGTAGGTCTTCTTACAAATAATCTTGGAGGAAAGAGAAAAAGCTCGTCTAAGGGTTTAAAGGCATTCATTATGGAATATACCAAAGGAAGGGCCATAAATATAGCAACAATTATTAATACTATTGACATTATCAAATTTCCCCAAAAAGATCTATTAACCTTTATTTCCTTCATATTAAATCCTCCATTAGTCAGATCTTAAGATTCTTCTGACCCCTTGATTTATAGTAACCGTAATCAAGAATAAAATAACTGCAATAGAAGAGGCATATCCCATCTCATATCTTATGCTTCCATAATCCCACATATGAAGAACAATGGTATGAGCAGAATATAGAGGACTGGGGAAACCAATAAGATTTGCAGAAATATCAGCAACTGCAAAAGAAGTTGTAACCTGCATAATAGCACCAAATATAAGCTGAGGTTTCATGGAGGGTAAAGTTATATACCAAAGTTCCTGCCATCTATTTCTTATTCCATCTATAGCTCCTGCCTCATATAATGATCTATCTATAGTCTGAAATCCTGCTATAAATGCTAAAAAGCTTGTCCCCAAGCTCATCCAAAGTTGAATAATCATTAATACATAGAGATTGATATTGGGATCCTGCAACCAATAAATTGGCTCCTTTATTATTCCTAAATTTATCAAAATTCCATTTAGAAAACCATAAACATCTCCAGAAAATATATAGGTCCAGATAAAGAAGATTGCAGAAGAAAGAGCAGGAGCATAATATAGAAGGGTTGTAATAGCTCGAATTTTAGGAGATAACTCATTTATCAACCATGCAAAAAGAAGACAAGCAAAATAACTAATAGGTCCTGTAATCAATGCAAATTTAAAGGTATTTTGAATTGCTATTAAAAAAATATCATCTTCGAGAAAAAGTCTTCTATAATTGGACCAACCTATAAACTTAGGACTTTGAATTATATTATAGTTAGTAAAGCTTAGTATAGCTCCAAATAATACAGGAATTACTATAAAGATTAAAAATAAAGTAAAGTAAGGAAGAATCAATAAGTAAGATTCTTTATTCTTTTTAATTTCTTTCCAGATATTCTTTAATTTTTTATTTCTCATTTTCTCACCTTAAAATATCAAGTCCAAATTCCTCTCTCTTTCTACCAATCTCTTTATTTATCTCCTTAGTGTATTTTTCAAGAGATTCCCTCTGTAATTCTCCCAACATCACCACTTCTCTAAAAGCATTATCTAAATGTCTTGAAATATAATAGCTTCCTGGAACTATAGGGATTTCTCTGAGATATTTCCATTGCTCAGAAAGCACTTTATAATCAGAAGAGGGCCAAGGAAGATAACTAAAAGCCTCTATATTAGAAGTATTATATCTTGCACCTGCTCCCAATAAAGCTTCCAACTCTCTTCCAAAAATTGCTTGAATCTCTGTGGAAAGCCACCATTTTACAAATTCCCAAGACTCATTTACCTTTTTCGTATTCTTAAAGATTAAGACTGCAGTGCTATTTCCTGACATGGTTCTATCAATAAAATTATTTCTTTTTCTTCCTGGTAAAGGCGCGATACCCCAAAGTCCGCTAATTTCTGGAGCTGCAACCTTAAAGGCGTTATATAAAGTATAGTTAGCTATACCAAGGGGCATCTCTCCTGTTCTAAATCTGTTAAAGAAATCATAATAAAGAGGAATTCCATATAGTATATAAAGATTTGTCCACTCCTTAAAGGCATCTACTCCTTCATCATTATTAAGCAAACATCTTTTACCATCTTCATCATAATATCTTCCTCCCCTTTGAAGAAGAAGCATATTAAATATATCAAAACTTAGGGCATTTCCAGTTCCTGCTCCGAATTGTAAGTTATGTCCCTGTAGCTCTGCTATAACCTTATAAAGTTCCTCCCAGGTCTCAGGAATTTTTATATTAAGCCTTTCCAATATATCTTTTCGATAAAACATTATGGGAAAATCTTGAGTCATAGGTAGCCCATATACCTTTCCCCTAAATTGATAAGGAATCAATGCTGATTCTGCGAATCTTTTCTTTACCTCGTCAAATCCTAAAAATTCAGAAAGATCTAACAAAGCTCCCCTAATGCCATAATCAATGGCAAGGGTTCGAGGAACATTTAAAGCAACATCAGGAGGATTCTCTTTTGAGGCTACCGCAAAAAGTAAGACATTTTCATTAGGAATTATATTTAAATTTACTCCTATTCCCGTTTTAGGAGTAAAATCAGTATCGATAAGAATTTTCAAGGTCTCTGCCTGATCTCTTCCCATCTGAATCCACACATTTATGGATTTTTCTTTATCATAGAAGGAGCCAATAATGTTATAATTCTCTATAAAAGAAATAAAAAACTTTTTTATCCCATCTATAAATTTTTCAATAAAGTTGGGAAGAACTCTAAGATCATTTTGATCCCAAGAAGAAATGACAATATAATCAATATCTAAGGGTTGTTCCCTTATGGTAAGAACTAATGAGGACAAAGCTGAAAGATTATCTCTATATCTTTGCAATCTCTGAGCGATAGTTTCAGGCTCCTTCGCCATTCCCTCCAATTGTAGAGCAACTTTTTCTAAAAGGGCAGATTCACTCCCTTTTTTTCCACTTATTTTTATTATCTTTTCTGCATTTTTTCTTAGAATTTTCGCATTTTCTTCTAAGGTAGGTATAAGATCTGGAATATGTTGTTCCAAAAGGTAATCTCTTAACGGATCAGGATTTGGTCCTGTAATCATCACAATTTTAGTATAAAGTTGGGAAAGATCAATGGCACATTGCCAGATATTTCTTATAATTTCTGCAATGGTCCCATAGGAAACTTTTAATCTAAGGGTATGTTCCCCCTTTTTTAAATAAAAAAGGTATGGCTCTTTATCATTACCAAGATACATAAATCGCCAATTAATATCGTATATAAATTTAATACTCTGTGCCTCTTTAAAGGGTATTTCTCCATCAATATAAAGGGTTCTTTCAGTGGGAATCCCGGGATTTGCATTTTGTCTAAATTTTATTCCAATTTTATAAAGTCCATCCTCAGGAATCATAAACTTCCATTCAATCCACTGTCCTGCACTTCTCCAGTTATATCCTCCAATTATATTTAAAATTTTTCTTCTGAAATCATAGGGGTCATTTAAAGGATTGGACCTGTCAGAGAGGGGATAAAGGGTAGGTTCTGATTTAAAATCTGCCCTTTCCCCTTGAATTTTCATAACAAGGCCCTTGGGATATGGATAATTTTTCTCTAAATATTCCCTCTTCAAAACCTCATAACTTTTTACCTCTGGTTTGTTAAATATTTTTATATAATCAATTACAATAGGTTCTTTAATAGTATTTAAACGAATAGTATGTTTTCCTTTTCTAAGATAAAATAGGAAGGGCTCATTATATAATCCTTCTGAATCCTCTATTAATTTCTCCTCCCATCTTGGACTCTCGATCTGGGTTGGTCTTAATTCATTCCCTCGATTATCTTTTAATAGAAGATCTGCATTCTTCCATATTCTCTCAAAACTTATAACCCTTGCTTCATTAAAGGGTCTTTTCCCATCAAGAATAAGTTCCCTCTCGATATTTGAGTTCTTCCCTTTAATAGGATAATATTTTAAGGCTATATTATAGAATCCTTCTTCTTTAACAAAAAATTCCCATTCCACATATCCCCTATCACCTATATATAAAACAGGATGATGGTCATGGGTAAGATCAAATCTTTTTTCTATTATACAATCCTTAAAGGTTTTGTAGTTAACAGCAGGAATAAATATAATATCCTCTGGCCTTTTTATCTCTTTATATTTTGATAGATAGGATTCGTAATTATTTTTTTTACTTATAAAGTCAAAAAAATCAGTTTGGGAAAAACCAAGAGAGTAAAAATTTAAAAGAATTATAAGAAAAACTCCTATAATCTTTATTAATTTATTAACCATCTTTTTGTCTAATTAATTTTTTTATATTTAGCCCTCCCAATTGAGAGGGCTAAAATTTCAAATTTTTACTTAAGCCCCTCTAAAATTGCATCAATTGCTGATTGAAACTTAGGCTTTAGAGCCTTTATAGATTTTGCAGGATTAGCATAGTCTATTTGATTTAAAAGATCCCAAAATCCAGGAATCCCTGAGATGGGATCTATTTGAGCCCTCGTAGCAGCATCTAATAGTAGATCATAATTTTCCTTTCCTCCAACCTTTTCAATTTGATTCTTTACTATAGCCTCCTTTTCTTTATCAGTAGGCATTAACATATAAAGAAGCCAAAGAGCAGAAAGTTCAGGATCCTTCGAAGAGGAAGCTATAGCCCATGCTCCATCATCAGCCATATCTGCACTCTTCTTCTTACTATCTGGCCCCTTAGGGAAAGGAACAATTCCTAATTTCTTTCCAAGAGCCTGTCTCATACCTGTAAGTTCCCAAGGTCCCCAATAATCCATACATGTAATTCCCTTTTGAAATCTTCCCTGAGGATCATTCCACCAATCTGCAGGTCTCATTTTGTATTTTGAATCCATATCATAGATAGCTTGAAAAGCTCTATATGCCTTGGGACTATCCATAGCAAAAACAGGCTTTCCTGCTATATATCTTACAATCTCCACATCATTAGTATAAAGAAAAGGCTGAACTACTGCCCAAGTAGCGTAAGCCCATTGATCCATTTTACCATCTCCATTGGTATCTTGAGTTAATTTAGAACCAATAGAGAAAAAGGCATCCCATGTCCATTTTCCTTGCTTATAAAGGTCTAAAGGATCAGGAAGTCCATTCATTTCAAATTTTTCTTTATTGTAATAAAGAATGTATGGAAAAACATTGTCATTATAAATATTTGCTACAGCGTAAACTTGTCCCCGCCAAGTGAAAAATTTGATAATGCTTTCCCTAAATCCCGCTGCCTTCCATAAGTTGTTATCTTTAAAATTAATATATTTATTTAGAGGTATGAGCATCTTTTTCATCATCCATGTAGGTTTTTCTCCTGCACCTATATAAACTACATCTGCACCACTTCCAGAAAGAATTGCTGCACTAAGCTTTGGTCTGTAGTTTTCCCAGGTTGTATAAACTATTTGAACCTTCGCCCCTGTAATCTTCTCAAACTCTTCTCTGACTTGCTTTCCTGGTCTTACACCAGGAATACTACTTTGCTCTTCTTCTGGCCAAAATTGCCACATATATATAGTTTTTCCTCTATACTTTTGGGTATCAATATTAAGGACATAATCCCCAATTTTTACTGAGTATGTTCTTTGAGTAAAACCTGGAAGTATAGCGGTAAGAATAAAGAATATCAATAAAGAAAGGATAAATACTAAAGATTTTTTCATTTAAATCCCTCCTTTAAAATTTCTTTAATATGATTATAGTTATTAAAGAAACTCCCTTCTATTATAAAATTGACAAAAAATAAAACTATCTTGTTATAAATAAAAATATGTTTTAAAAGTTAAAATAAAGACAAAATTTAAGGTTAATTTAGATTTATAAAATATCCTTCATTCAAAATATATAATAAAATTTAATTAGTTAGATTTACCATTATAAAGTAAGTTCCTTCCTATATTTTAGTGGGGTGGTTTTCATAAAGTTTTTAAAAATTTTTATAAAATAACTAACATCATTAAAACCACATTCAAAGGCAATATCAGATATACTCATATTAGTATTTCTCAAAAATTCTGTGGCCTTTTCAATACGAATCTTGTTAATATATTCTATAGGGCTCATACGTAAAACATCTCTAAATATTCTGCATAGGTAAAATTTGCTTATATTACTTTTCTTACTAAGTTCATCTAAGGTTATATCTTTTTGATAATTTGTATCTATATAAACCAAAACATCTTTTATTTTCTCAAGCTTTAAACTCAGTCTCTTAGATTTTTCAGTGTATTTATCAAAAATATTCCAAAATATTCTATAAAGTAATCCTTTAATAAGAAGTTCATATCCATAGAGTTTTATTTTAAATAATTCTATAATTTCATAAATATCCCTTCGAAGGAGTTCATCTTTAATAAAGCTTGGAACTGAATACTTAGCATCTCGCAATGGAATAAAATATTTATGCTTACAAGAATCTGGTTCCTCAGAAAAAAGGAGCCTTAAATCAAATACTACAGCATAAGCCATGGATTTTTCTACCTCTTCCCCTGAGTGTATGGAACCACAATTTACAAAAAGAAATTGATTATTTCCTAATATAAATTCCTGCCCATCAATATAAAATTTTGCCTTTCCCCTTTCTAAATATAAAATCTCAAATTCGTTATGCCAATGGGGGTTAAATACACCATTATTGTATATAAATATATTTTCATGAACAAAAAAGGGGAAATCAGGTTCTCCGTGGGGAAGCGATTCCTTTAAGTATTTTTTATTTTCATTCATTTGGAGATTCCTCTCCTTCCTTACCTTAATATTATAATTTATATTATATACCATTGCTAATAATTTACAGGAGTGCTGGTGGAAATTATACATCTCTCCATGGTCCAAATATGAAAATATATTCTATGGTAAATGTTAAAGTTTTGTCCTCAGGTCTCAATCTAAAGTCATCTTTATCTCTTACCTTTAGTCCAAGACCATCAAGTAAAAAGAAAGAGCTATTCTGAAGTTCTTATTCTCAAAAAACCTTCTAAGTACTGAATCTTTTTTCTTTAGATTTAACATGAGAAGATAATTACTATTTTCAGATCCTGTCCAGTGCAAAACCATATAATTTCCTTTTTCTTTGTTCTGCATGTAAATAGAAACCCAGGCCCAAATTCTTAGATATTCAGGATTTTACCAACTTCGCTTGTTTGAGAAAAGTTGATACCAGAATTGAAAACCTGCAGATTTTGCTTTTTTCTCTATTTGATCCATTAGGATATTGAGTTATCCCTAAATCACTGGGACTTGCCAAGTGGTGCATAAATAATCTATAAAGAATTTTTGTGGAATACAAATAAAAACGTCACATAAAAAAGGATCTTTCATGGAAAAAAGATATTGTATTACGGAGGAAGATTTGACTTATAAACTATAAAATTAATAAAATATTTTCATGAAAAAAATTAAAATTGGACTTATATTGGGAAGTGGTGGTGCAAAAGGGCTCTCTCATATTGGAGTTCTTAAAGTATTAGAAAGAGAGAATATAAATATTGATTGCATTTCAGGAAGTAGCATAGGAGCCATTATTGGAGGACTTTATGCCAAGGGATATTCTTCCAAGGAGTTAGAAGAGATAGCTTTAAGTATATCAAAAAAGGATGTTTATGAATTCTTAGATTTTTCTATATCAACTCAAGGGATTTTTAAAGGAGATAGAATTTTAAATTTCTTAGAAAACTTACTTGGAGATATTGAATTTCATCAATTAAAAATTCCCTTTTTAACAGTAGCTGTAGACTTGGTAACAGGTAAAAAATTAATATTTAATAAGGGAAAGGTAGTTCCTGCAATAAGGGGAAGCATATCTATACCTGTAATATTTCAGCCATATTCCTTAGAAGACAAGCTTTTAATAGATGGTGGAGTTTTATCTCCTTTACCCATTGAAGAATTAAGGGAATATCAAAAACCTGATTTAATAATAGGAGTAAATCTGCAAAGCCCTCCCAATTGGATACCAAAAGAGAAAAATATTTTTTCTATTATCCCAATAGAGCCGAAGGGGTTTTCTGAGAAGGTAATATATAAACTAACTCAAACAGGAGTTTTTAGAGAAATTCAAAAAAGATTAAATCCATTATTTAATCCTTCTTTATTAGAGGTTTTGATGCAAACCATCAATATCATGAATTGGGAAATAACAGTAAGAAATATTAAATTAGCAGATATAGTTATAAATCCAAGAGTAGAAAATTACAGAACCTTTGATTTTGATAGGGGAAAAGAATTAATAGAAATTGGAGAAAAGGCAATAAAAAAAGAGCTTCCACGAATAAAGGAGCTCATAAGAAAAAAATCAAGAAAGTTCTTATGGTTTTAATAAAATTTTACAATTTCTTCTAAAGGTAATCTTGGTCTTGGATCTGGATCCTCTGCTGGATATCCTAAGGTCATCAGTTCCACAATTACCGCCTCCTTTGGAAGTTGCAAAACTTCCTTTGCTTTTTCCTGATCAAAGGATCCTATCCAACAGGTACCAAGGCCTTCCTCTACTGCTTGAAGATGAATATGGGTCATTGCAATACTAACATCCACAATATGAGCAGGAATACCACATCTCATAACTCTGCTGGTATCTAAAACATATCCTGCAATTATGACAGGCGCAGAAAGCATAAATGGCTGATGAGGGGCACATTCCTTTACTAATTTTTCTCTCATTTCTTTACTTGTTACTACTCCAAATCTACAAGGCTGTCTGTTTACAGCAGAAGGGGCTAATCTTGCAGCCTCAAGAATTCTTAATAATTTTTCCCTTTCTACTTCCTTAGGAAGGTATTTTCTTATAGATCTTCTCTTTTGAATTGCAATAAAAACATCCATTTATTTCAGCTCCTTCTCTAAAAGTTTCCACCTTTCTCCCATCATTCTTAGTCTCCTTATTCTTTCTTCTACTGGGGGATGGGTAGATAAAAGATTCTCCTCCCATGATTTATCTAAAGGACTCACTATATATAAAGGTGCAGTCATTGAATTTGCCCTTTTTACTGGTAATGGATCCCGTGCAATTTTTTCTAACGCAGATGCTAATCCTTCTGGATATCGGGTTAGCATTGCAGAACCAGCATCTGCCATATATTCCCTTTGGCGAGAAAGGGCAAATCTCAAAAGAGTTGCCAAGATGGGGGATAAAATTGCTATTAAAACTGCAATTAAAGCAACAATATCTCCACCCTTTCTACTCCTTTTCCCTCCCTTTCCCCAATGGAAGGATCTTCTTAAGGCGTCTCCTAAAATTACTATTAATCCCACCATTACTGCAGAAATAGTCTGAAGTCTTATGTCATAATTTCTGATATGAGAGATTTCATGGGCAATTACTCCTTCCAACTCTAATCTATTCAATTTCTCTAAGAGTCCTGTTGTCACCGCAATGGCACTATTTTGAGGATCCCTTCCTGTAGCAAAGGCATTGGGAGAGGGATCATCTATAACAAAAATCTTTGGTACTGGAATTCCCCCTGCAATGCTTAATCCTTCCACAACATTTATTAAATATGGATATTCCTCTTTTGTGGGCTCTCGAATACCACTTATAGAAAGAATTATTTTATCACTATTATAATAGGCGTAATAATTGGTAAAAAAGACTACTAAAAATGCAATGGGGACAGAAATCCATCCCAATTCAAACCAATATCCTATAGCAAATACTACAATAAACAAAAGCAAGGATATAGCAAAAATTATTAATCGAGTTTTTCTCTTATTGGAATCAATAGCATCATAAAAGGTCAAAGGCCTAATGGAGTTCTTCATCCTGTAAAGCTTACTTTAACAGGCTCTCTTTCTGATCCTTCTTTTACTTCGAAATATTCCCTAGATCTAAAATTAAAAATACCAGCAACTATATTATTAGGAAAAACTTCTAAAGATTGATTATAAATCATTACTGAATCATTATAAAACTGCCTTGCATATGCAATTTTCGACTCTGTTCCTGAGAGCTCTTCCTGAAGCATTAGGAAGTTCTGATTTGCTTTCAAATCAGGGTAGTTTTCGGCAACAGCAAAAAGAGTTTTTAATGCTCCTGTAAGACCCTCGTTAGCTTCTGCAGCTTCTCCTGGAGTTTTTGCTCCCAACATTTGAGCTCTATACTTAGCGATTTTATCAAAAAGTTCCCTCTCATGAACTGCATATCCCTTTACGGTCTCTACCAAATTGGGTATTAAATCATATCTTCTTTTTAATTGAACATCTATTTGGGCCCATGCATTCTCTACTCTGTTTCTCAAAACTATTAGACGGTTATATATGGATATCAAAAGGATCAATAAGAATCCTACCACCCCTAGTATTATCCATCCCATTTGTTTTTTCCTCCTAAAATTTTTAATTGAGTTAATTATACCATAAAAATACTTAATATTTATATTGAAAGAGGATGAAAAATGATTATAGATCAACTAAATTTCCCAACTTCTTAAATATTTTTTCTGTTCTTCCGTTAACGAATCCCAACTTATTCCCATACTTTTTAACTTTATCTCGGCCACTTTTCTCTCTATCTCCTTTGGAACATCTAAGACAGAAAAGGGAAGGTCCTTCTTTTCCCTATTAAGCCAAAGCATAACTAAATATTGAATTGCAAAGGATAAGTCCATAATTTCAACGGGATGACCATCTCCTCCTGCAAGGTTTAAAAGTCTTCCCTCTGCAATTACATAAATTTTTCTTCCATTAGGAAGAAGATATTCTGTTATATTCTCTCTTACTTCTCCTTTATCCCTTGCTATTTTTTCTAAAGCCTTCATATCAATTTCCACATTAAAATGGCCTGCATTTCCTAAAATCGCCCCATCCTTCATAGAAAGGAAATGTTCTTCTCTTATTACTTTATAATTTCCTGTAGCAGTAATAAAAACATCTCCGAATTTTACTGCATCCTCCATGGGCATGACCTCAAAACCCTCCATAACTGCTTCTAATGCCTTTATGGGATCCACTTCTGTGATAATCACCTTTGCCTTCATCCCTTGAAGTTTATGGGCCAATCCCCTTCCCACCCATCCAAAACCAGAAATTACAAAGACTTTGCCTGCCACTAAAAGATTTGTATTTCTCATAAAAGAAGATAATGCCGATTCTCCTGTTCCATATCTATTATCAAATAAAAATTTTACCCTTGCATTATTTACTGCAATAACGGGAAAGGGAAGACCTTTCTCTTCCAATAAAGCCCTTGCCCTTATCACTCCTGTGGTGGTTTCTTCCCCAACACCTAATGTCTTCTCTTTAAGATGAGGAAATTCCTTTAAAAGAGTTGTGGTGAGATCAAAACCATCATCTATTAAAAGATCAGGTTCAAATCTTAAAACTTCTCTAAGATTTTCTTTATATTCCTCTTCTGTTTCCCCCCTCCATGCAAAAACTTCTATTCCTTCCTTTACTAAACTTGCCACAACATCATCCTGAGTGGATAAGGGATTACTTCCACAACAAACTACCCTTGCTCCTCCCCTCTTAAAGGCTAACGCTAAACAAGCAGTTTTTGCCTCTAAATGAATACACATTCCAATGGTCTTATTTAAGAAGGGTTTCTTAAAGGAATATTCTTCATCTAAAAAATTTAAAACAGGCATGTGAGTCTTTGCCCAATAGACCTTTTTTTCTCCACTTCCCCATAAATTTAGATCTTTTATTTTACTCATCTTAGTAATAAAAGTGAAAAAATAAAAAAGGGGGAGGAAAATCCTCCCCCATAAAAGTTATTTTTCCTCTCTTATCTTTATTTTGATTCCTTCTACCTTTTCTGGTTTTGCCTTTGGAAGAGTAAGAGTCAATACTCCGTTCTTATATAATGCTTCTGTCTTATCTGGTATTATGGATTTAGGAAGATCTATTCTTCTATATATTCTCCCATATCTTCTTTCTCTTCTATATACATTTTCTCCTTTAACTTCTTCTTCCTCTTTTGTTTCTCCTTGTAAAATTACTTGATCTTCAGTAACACTAATGTCCACATCTTCTGGTTTAAAACCAGGAAGCTCTACTTTGAGCACTAAATTCTCAGGAGTTTCATAAAGGTCAATTGCAGGAGTAAAACCAGTAGGTCTCTCCTCAAAACGTTCTAAGGATGTGAACTCAGAG
This sequence comes from uncultured Dictyoglomota bacterium, assembly GCA_964612975.1. Taxonomy (GTDB): domain Bacteria; phylum Dictyoglomota; class Dictyoglomia; order Dictyoglomales; family Dictyoglomaceae; genus NZ13-RE01. Next base: position 53,853 of record CAZTGC010000004.1, read on the forward strand.
AAGAGTCTATCAATTTCTTTTTCTAATCTTCTAAGCTCTGCAAAGGGATCCCAGTATCTTCTTAACATTTTTGTTCACCTCCTTAATATTTTATTTTTATCTATATATATTTTCCATATATATTATATCATAACCTGTCAAGGGGTCAAGAGTAAATTGTGGAAAAAAAATAAGAATTACCAAGTAAAATAGAAATCTCATACAAAAAATTATTTAAATCTTGACAAAATAAAATATATCTATTATTATATACAAAAAAATTGCATTATTTACAAAGGAGGTGGTTAAAAGTAAAAAACAAGGATTTTTATAGTCCACCAAAAAAATATCTTAGGAGGGATATAGGATGAAGAGATTTTTAAAAGTTTTCTTAATTTTTTCCATTCTCATAACTTTTATATTATCAGTCTCTCAGAGCCAACCGCAGATTACTTTAAGAATAATTTGGTGGGGTTCTCAGGATAGACATAATAGAACTTTAAGGGTTATTGAGCTTTTCCAGCAGAAATATCCCCATATTAAACTTGTAGCAGAATATACTGGATGGTCCGAATATTACACAAAACTCACCACAATGGCAGCAGGTGGTAATATTCCAGATATAATGCAACAGGATCATGCTTATATTAGAGGCTGGGTTGAAAAGGGATTACTCCTTCCCTTAGATGACTTAGTAGCAGAAAGAGTTATCAACTTAAAAGATGTAGAAAAATCTATCGTTGATGCAGGAAGATTATATGGAAAACTATATGCAATAAACTTAGGAAATAATTCTCAAGCCTTTGCAATTGATCCTGAAGTCTTCAAGAAGGCAGGAATTCCATTACCACCAGCTCTATGGACTTGGGAAGATTTTAAGAGAATTGCAAGAATTATTCATAAGAAACTTGGAATATATGGTGCTGCTGAAAACTTAGGAGATCACAATGTATATAGAGTTTGGACCTTAGAACATGGTGGATATATCTTCAGTGAAGATGGCAAATCCCTTGGATACGAAGATGATAATGTCTATGCAAGCTTTTATAAGATGCTTCTTGAATTACAAGATGAAGGCGTAATACCATCAAGGGAAGTAGAAGTAGGAAGAGGTAGTGTAAGCCCTGAACAAAGATTTATTTGTCTTGGAAAATCTGCAATGCAATTTACATGGAGTAATCAATTAACAGCAATGAGCAGAGCCTTGAAAGGAAAATTATTGAAACTATATATGGTACCCACATTAAATAGAAAGGTTGGTAACTTCTTAAAACCTTCAATGTTCTTTGCTATAAATGCAAAAACTAAGTATCCAAAGGAAGCAGCAACCTTTATAAATTTCTTCATTAACGATTTAGAGGCAGCAAAAGTCCTTATGGCAGAAAGAGGAGTACCAATTTCTAAAAAGGTACAAAAGGCCCTTGAGCCACATTTGACAGATGTTGAGAAGGAAATGTTTAGGTTCATATCTTTTATGTCAAAATACGGACATCCAACTCCTCCACCAGATCCAGAAAGATGGCCAGAGATTTATAATAATGTATTTACTCCTCTCTACGATCAGATTATGTATAAAAGGATTACTCCCGAGGAAGCAGCAAAGAGATTTAGAGAGCAAGTTACGGCAATATTAAAGAGGTAGGTTTTCCATGGGAAGGAGATTTTCTCTCCTTCCCATTATTTTATTTAGGGAGGTTACAGAGATTAGATGAAGAGATTAACTAAAAAGAGAAAACATGATCTATTAATGGGTTATATTTTTGTAAGCCCCTGGATAATTGGATTTTTAGCCTTTATAATTTTTCCCCTTGTAACTTCTCTTTATCTTTCCTTTACAAGATATGATATTTTATCTTCTCCAAGATTAATTGGATTTGATAATTGGATAAGAATGTTTACTCAGGACTCAAGATTTTGGGATTCTACAAAAGCAACTTTTAAATTTGTAATCTTTGAGGTTCCCTTAAGACTTATTTTTGCTTTTTTAGTAGCTTTAGTTTTTAGTTTAAGGGAAAGTAAAATTCTAAACTTATATCGTGCAATATATTATATTCCTTCTCTTATTGGAGGAAGTGTGGCTATTGCAGTTGTATGGAGACAAGTCTGGGGGATTGAAGGAATTATTAATGCCCTTCTTTCAATTTTTGGTATAAAGGGAGTAAATTGGCTTGGTGACCCTCGAACTGCTATATGGACCCTTATTTTACTTGCAGTTTGGCAATTTGGATCCCCCATGCTAATATTTTTAGCAGCATTAAAACAAGTCCCAAGAGAATTATACGAAGCTGCATATATTGATGGTGCTGGATTTTGGAAAAGACTATTCACTATAACAATCCCTATGATTACTCCAGTCATCCTTTTTAACCTTATAAATCAAATGATTCATGGGTTCATGGCATTTACCCAAGCGTATATCATAACTCAAGGTGGTCCCTTGGATTCAACCCTATTTTTTGCAGTTTACATGTATAGAAAGGGATTTAATGATTTTGAAATGGGATATGCAGCTGCCCTTGCATGGTTTATGTTAGCTATTGTGGGAGTACTTACCATTTTAATATTCAAGACATCCCGAAAATGGGTTTATTATGAGGCAGAGGAGGGAGTGTAGTGAAAAATAATAATCTAAATAAGATAATATATTATCTTTTTGTAACCCTTGTTGCTTTTTTAATGGTTTATCCTGCTCTTTGGATGCTCAGTAGCTCTTTAAAACAGCCGTGGGAAATATTTTCTCAGGTTCTTAATCTTATTCCCAAGGAACCAAACTTCAATAATTATAGGGAAGGATGGCAAGGATTTGGAGGTATAACTTTTACCACATTTTTCAAGAATTCCCTTATAATAGCTGGATTAGGAACCATTGGCACAATTATTTCCTCCACCCTTGTTGCCTATGGGCTTGCAAGAATACCCTTTATAGGTAGAAGATTATGGTTTACTACAGTAATTCTTACATTGATGCTTCCCATGCAGGTTCAAATCGTTCCGAGATATATTCTCTTTATGAAGCTTGGCTGGATAAATACCTTTAAACCCTTAATTGTTCCTGCCTTCTTAGGTGGTCCCTTTTTTATATTCATGATAATGCAATTCATAAGGGGAATTCCAAAGGAATTAGACGAATCTGCTTTTATAGATGGGGCGGGAAGATTTGGAATATTTTATCATATAATCCTTCCCAATTTAAAACCTGTAATTACTACAGCTGCTATTTTCTCCTTCTATTGGGCTTGGAATGATTTTATGGGACCATTGGTATATTTAAATAGCCCTGAAAAATATACTGTTTCTGTTGCCTTACGAGCCTTTTCTGACCCATCTGCTGTAACTAATTGGGGTGCGGTCTTTGCCATGTCTACTCTATCCTTGGTTCCAGTTTTAATAATATTTGTTTTCTTCCAAAAATATATTGTTGAAGGAATATCTACTACTGGTCTTAGAGGTTAAGAAAGGGGGAATTTTGTTAGTGGATAATATTAAGATTGGATATATTGGTGGAGGTTCTAAGGGCTGGGCATGGAGATTTATGTCAGATCTTGCCTTAGGAGATAGTTTTTCTGGAGAAGTAAGGTTATACGATATAAATTATGAATCTGCAAAAATTAATGAAATTATAGGAAATAGAATAAGTAAGCAAAAAGATGCAAAGGGAAAATGGATATATAGAGCAGTTAAAGAGATTGGTGAGGCATTAGAGGGAGCAGATTTTGTTATAATCTCAATTCTTCCGGGCACCTTAGATGAGATGGAGGTAGATGTACATCTTCCTGAAAAGTATGGGATTTATCAAGCTGTGGGGGATACACCTGGTCCTGGAGGAGTAATTAGAAGCTTAAGAACAATTCCCATATATATGGAATTTGGTGAGGCAATAAAAAAATATTCTCCCTCTTCCTGGGTGATAAATTATACAAATCCCATGGCACTATGTGTAAGAACATTATATGCTATATTCCCCAAAATAAAAGCTATTGGTTGTTGTCATGAGGTTTCTAAGATTCCAAGGCTTCTTTCTTTAATGTTGAAGGAAAAGGAAGGAGTAGAAGTAGACCCATCAGAAATAAAACAAAATGTTCTTGGTATAAATCATTTCACATGGGTAGATACAATCTCTTGGAATAGAAGGGATCTTTTACCTATTTATGGAGAATTTGCGGATAAGTATTATTATAATGGATACGAAGAAGAAAAGGATAGATGGAAAAAGGATTTTTTTGCCTCGGCTAATAGAGTTAAATTTGACCTTTATAAAAGATATGGAATAATTGCAGCAGCAGGCGATAGACATTTAGCAGAGTTTTTACCCTGGTATCTTGAAAGTCCTGAAAGGGTTAATGAATGGAAATTTTCCCTTACCCCTGTCTCTTTTCGTAAGGAACAAGCAAAATTTCTTAACAAAATGAGTGAGAAACTTGCAAAGGGAGAAATGGAATTTTCCATTAAACCATCGGGAGAAGTTGGAGTTCAAATAATGAAAGCTCTTCTTGGACTTTCTGATTTTATAACTAATGTAAACTATCCAAACTTAGGACAGATAGATAATATTCCCAAGGATGTTATTGTAGAAACCAACGTATATATTACAAAAGATAAGATTTTACCAATATATTCAGGAAAACTTCCCTATGATGTAAATTCTTGGGTAATAAGACATATCATGAATCAAGAAATGATTCTTTCTGCAGTCCTTAATAAAGATAAAGAGCTTGCCTTTCGTGCCTTTTATAATGATCCATTGGTAGAGAGCAAGGTTGATTGGGATAATGCAAGAAAAATGTTTATGGAAATGATAGAGGGAACTAAGAGATTCATTCCTAAATATTTAGGGGGAGAAAAATAAGAGGAGACTATTCCATGAATTTTAAATTTTTAATAATATCGGCTCTCTTAAATATTTTCCTTCTTAACTTCAAGATAGGGAGTCATATATTATTTTAGTTAAAGGGAGACAATGGTATGATCAGAAATTTAACTATAATGAATGTTTGGATAGATCCTTAGGGGCAGGAATTATGATCTATTTGTAAATAAAGATGAAGAAATAATTTATGTATGATTTTTGGGAGGAGGAGACCGTGATGAGGGTTGGGGATTCATCAAAAATATCTCTTCTTTTATTTTTTGTTGGAAGATCAAAATCCTTTAGTGTAGCAAATAGTGAAGTATATTTTAAAATTAAGAATATAATTAATCATGAAAAATGTTCTTTGAAAGACAAGGAGGGAATATGGTGGATGTAATTTCATATGGAGAGATAATGATAAGAATAACTCCTCAAAGGTTTAAAACCTTTGTTGCCAGTAATAGTTGGGAGATTGAGATTGGTGGGACAGAGGCGAATGTTCTTATAGGACTTTCCATCTTAGGCTTAAAAACTGAGTTTATTTCTTTTTTTCCCGATAACTTTTTAGGTTATAAAGCATTATATGAGTTAAGAAAATATGGCGTGGGAACAGAAAGAGTAAGAATGACTCCTGAAGGAAGGATGGGAATTTATTTTGTAGAGCTTCATCATAAAACAAAGGGAATTCAAGTACTTTATGATAGAAAAAACTCTTCTTTCTCACTAAATCCCCTCGATGAAGAAGATTTGAATCTTATAAAAAATGCTCGTCTAATACACCTTACAGGAGTAACTCCAAGTTTAAGTGATATTTGCAGAGATAATGTTAGAAAGATCTGCAATTATAAAGGAAAAAATCAGAGACTATCCTTTGATGTAAACTATAGGCAGAAACTTTGGAATAGGGAGGAATGTAGAAAATTTTTAGATGAGATTATAACTTTAGTAGATATTTTGTTCCTTAAAAAAGAGGACTTCAATATTTTATTCAATGAAAAGATAAAAGAAGAAGATATCCTTTTTTACCTTCAAAGATTGTATGGAGAAGAAAAAATATATATACTAACAAAAGGAGAAGAAGGATGTAGTGTTCTTTTTAAGAATGAGATGTTTTCAAAATCTGCCCTTTCTACTGATATTGTAGAAAGAATTGGAGCAGGGGATGCCTTTGTTGCAGGTTTTTTATATGGATATCTTAATGGAAAAAATTTCCAAGATTCTGCAGAGCTTGGAAATGCTATGGCATCTTTAAAGATGAGTGTATCTGGAGATTTTTCTTCCTTTGACAGGAGAACCTTAGAGCATTACTTAGAATCATTAAATAATGATAGGAGTGTGGAAAGATGAAAACAAAAACAGGTATTAATTCTGCAGAACAGACCTTGGAGATTTTAGAATATATTATCCTTTCAGGGAGAGAATTATCACTAAAGGAAATTTCAGAGGAGATTGGACTTCATATTTCTACTGTGCATCGCTATCTATCTTCTCTAATAAATAAGGGATTTGTAAGAAAAACACCCAATGGTTTCTACAAGCCTGGCTTTAGAATATTAGAACTTTCCTCTTATATTCTTCAAAGTTTTGACCTAAGAGATATTGCTCGTCCCTATCTAATAGATCTTATGGAAAAGACGAAACAAACAGTTCACTTAACAATAAAAGATGGATTTGAGGGAGTTTATATTGATAAGGTGGAAGGACCTGGGACCCTTCCCATGATGTCAAGAATTGGCATGAGAATGCCCCTTTATTCTACAAGTTTTGGAAAGGTTCTTCTTGCCTATAGTTCCGAAGAGTATATACAGGATTATCTTAGAAAAGTACCCCTTATCCCAAGGACAAAAAATACTATAACAAGTCCAGAAAAATTGAGGGAAGAGCTTAAAAAAATAAGAGAAAGAGGATATGCCTTTGATGAAGAGGAAAATGAAAGAGGAATTAAATGTATTGGAGCTCCCATATTTGATTTTTCAGGGAAAGTGGTGGCATCTGTTTCCATATCAGGATATTATTTGAATTTTGAGGAGGAAAATAAAGAGAAACTTTTATCAGAATTATTAAAAACCTGTGAAAGTATTAATAATGTCCTAAAAAGTAAGGCTTAGGGAGAATTAGTTTATGGACTTATCTACTTATTATGTGAAACTTAAGCTTAGGAATCCTATTATTATTGCCTCCTCTGGCCTTACTGAGAATTTTAAAAACATGAAAAAATGTGAAGAGAATGGAGCAGGTGCCTTAGTAGTAAAATCTCTTTTTGAAGAGGAAGTTTGCAGAACCTCCCCCACTCCTCGGTTTGAGATTATAAATAGATCTATGGGATCCTTAAGATCCCAAACCTTCTACTCCTTTGAACAGGCAAGTCCCTTTTCTCCTGAGGAATATTTTAAAGAAGTTAGCAAAGCTTTAAATACTTTATCTATTCCCATAATTCCAAGTATAAATTGTATTACCCATGAAGGATGGCTTAAATACTCAAAGATGGCTGAAAAGATTGGTGTTCCTGCGCTAGAGCTTAATGTTTCTTGTCCCCATGGATCTATATCCTTTAGGGGTCAGGATGTGGATAATACAATTTTAAGGGTTGCAAAAATAGTTAGAGAAAATGTAAAAATTCCCCTTATTGTAAAAATGCCTATACAACTTTCATCTCCCCTTGCAATGGCAAGGGATTTAGAGGAAATAGGAGTAGATGGAGTAGTTATGTTTAACAGATTAACAGGTCTTGATATAGATCTTGAAACAGAAAAACCCATTCTCCATGGGGGATATGCAGGACATGGAGGACCTTGGACTCTAAATTATGTTTTAAGATGGATTTCCCTTTCACGTCCTAATCTTAAAATCTCTATTGCGGGATCAGGGGGAGTAGGAAGTGGTGAGGATGTAGTAAAATATATTTTATCAGGGGCCGATGGGGTTCAAATATGTAGTATTGTATATCTTATGGGATATGAAATAATTTCTAAAATTATCAATGACTTTAAAAGATTTATGGAAAAGAAAAATTATAACTCCATTTCAGAATTTAAAGGAAAAGTCTCTGGAAAGGAAATTTTAGGAAATTATGAGATAGATAGAAGACATTTATTTACCGCATATATTAACCCCTCTTTATGCAATGCTTGTGGGATATGCAAGAGAGTATGTATTTATGATGCTCCTATAGAGAAAGATGGAAAATACTTTATTACTAATCTTTGTGATGGTTGTGGATTATGTGTAAAGCTTTGTCCCCCAAGGGCTATTAGTATGAATAGGATTGATTCTTAAACTGCTGAGGGGCAGATATCCCATAAGATACATTCAGAACATAAGGGTTTTTGAGCTTTACATATATTTCTTCCATGGGAGATCAAAAGAAAGGAAAAATCTTTCCAATCTTCCTTTGGAATAATTTTCATAAGATCAAATTCCAATTTCTCTCTATCCTTTTCATTGGAAAGACCCAATCTATGAGAAAGACGAAAAACATGAGTATCAATAACTATTCCTTCATTTTTTCCATATCCTGCAGATAGAACTACATTTGCAGTTTTCCTTGCCACTCCGGGAAGTTTCAAAAGTTCTTCCATACTATCAGGTACTTTCCCATTATATTTTTCTGAGATTATCTGGGCACATGCTTTTATATTTTTTGTCTTGGTTTTATAATAATTCACTGATTTAATATCCTTTTCTAATTCTTCCAAAGGAACATCAGCGTAATCCTTCACACTTTTATATTTCTTAAAAAGATCCTTTGTAATCATATTTACCCTTTTATCGGTGGTTTGTGCAGAAAGAATTGTTGCAACTAAAAGCTCCCAAGGATTTGAAAAGATTAAGGCGGTTTTAGGCTCATAAATTTCCTTTAATCTTTTTAAAATTTCCCTTACCCTTTCTTCCTTATCCATGTATATCTCCTAGATTTTATATTTTAGAAAGTATATTCCAAGAAAATGTGAAATGGCAAGAGTTTTTACATTGAAAAGGTTACAAAAAATGTTATAATTAAAATCTTAAAATAATTAGGAGGTAAAAGATGAGTCTGAGAGGAGATCTTCTAAGTTTGCCCTTATGGGAAGTCTTACAATTACTTTCTTCAGGAAGAAAAACAGGAAAATTTCAAATAGAGGATAATGGTAATAAAGTTGAGGTATTTTTTAAGGATGGAAGGATTATATATGCCAAAGAAGGCAATTTAGAGAATTTAGATGTTTTATTAGATTTAGCTCTATGGAGAAAGGGAACTTTCCTTTTTATCCCTGATGAAAAGCCTCCTATTTCTCCTGTAAGTTTAGATCCCTTTGAGGTATTAATAAGCTCTGAAAAATATATAGATCTTTTAAATTATTTATCAGATTTTATCTTAATTCCCATAAGCATAGAGGGATTATCAAAGGGGGAAGAAAATATTGTAAATCTTTTTGATGGAAAAAAAGATGTAGGAGATGTTATAAACGAAGTTGGCCTTTCAAAGATCAAAACTTTAGAAATTATAAGGGACCTAATGGAAAAGGGAAAATTAATAAAGATCGATGATGACCAAGACCTATTCTGGTTTTATGTTTTCTTTAGAGGTTGGAACTATATTTTAGAGGAATTTCCTAAAAAGGGAATAAGTGAAAGAAGCATAAAAAGAAGCTGGAAAGACTTTTTGAATAAAAGTGATTCAAAGGTAAAATCTATATTTGAAGAATTCACTTTTCCTGAAGAAATCTCTCCCCTCTATTTTTACAGATATATGAAGGAAGAATATCTCCCATCGGAAGAAGAAATAAAAAATGTATTTGAAAATATGATTTCTGGAGAGAAAGTTATTTGGAGTAATATTTATAAAAACTTAAAACAATTTTCTAGCTCTTCCTTAGAAAATTTTTCTAAAAATTCTTTGAGATTTCTTTTCTCCTTAGGGAAAATAAGTTTTGATGATATTATTAGCAATATAAAATTTTCTGACATCTCTGAATCCATAAACCCAATTCTTGATAAAATCTTTATTTATATTGGAAAGAAAGAATTCTTTGAAGAACAATTATTCTCATGGTTTTTAAATGGTGAAAGATCCCTTTGGAATGTAATTGAAAATTCCATTTTTGATGATGTAAAAACAAAGTTAATTTTCTGGAAACTAATAGAAGATAAGAAAATATTAGCTATTGAAGAAGATAAAAAATTAAAATTGGTATTTGAATTTTGGAAACTTTGGAAGGAAGTTAGGAAGGATTACAAGAAAGAAAAGTGGGAAGAAGTATATAGCAAATGGAAGGAGTTTTTAGAGGGCAATATTCAGGAAATAAGGCATATTTTCGATAAAATAATTTTAAATTTAACTCCAAGCTGGAACTATATTTACCAAAACTTATACCTTGCAAGTGAGGAAGAATTAAGGGGATTTTTAAAAAATTTATTACAATCTATCTCTCTAAAGGAAGAGGGTGCATTAGGAGAAAAGATAAGGAATTTCAAGACAAATTTGTAATTTCTTCTTTATAAGTTTTTGGGGTTTTTCCTGTATATTTTTTAAACTTCATTATGAAGTAATCTATATCCTTATATCCAACCTTCTCCGCAACCTCTATCACTTTAATCCCCTGAAGAAGTAATTCCTTCGCCTTATTTATTCTTATTTTATCCAAATAAGTATTAAAATTTTCTCCTATACATTTTCGAAAAATCTTTCCAAAATAACAGCTACTGTATCCAAAAACTTTTGCCACCTCTTTAATTTTTAAATCCTTATAATAATTACATTCTAAATACTCCAAGACTCTTGAAATTATAGATTTTCCAAATATATTAGAAAAGTTTTCAATAATATCTAAGATCATTCCCTTCATAAAGCTATGTAGTTCTAAGAGGGATTCCTTTTTATAAAATTCATTTAAGAGTTCATCACTTAAATATTCCTTGGAAAATTCCTTAAATTTCGAATAATTAGAGGATAGATAATTTACAATTTTCAAAAAAATCCTTAGATAGCTTCTTTTAATCTCTTCCTCTTTTATTTCCTTTAATAGACAAATTTTTATCTTTTTCTCCAATATATTATTGACATTGTTGATATTAAAATTTTCTATAGATTTTATCAGCTCTTCAACTATGTTTTCATCGGTTATCTCCTCAATAAATCTTATCCCTTGATCTACATTGCATAAGATTATTCCCTTTTTACTGTATAAAAAACTTCTTCTAAGAAGGCTTAAAGCAGAATCATAGGATTTATATATTTCTTTTAGGTCAAAAACCTTTTCTCCCACTGATATAATAATATCCTTTGAATATTTGTATCTAACTTTATTTTTCATGTTAACTATTTTCTTTTTAAAATGAGGTTTGGATATATTCTCTATGAGGATTCCAATTAAATTATCGATGGGGAAAGAATAATTAGGAAACTCATTTTTAACCTCTTTGAATATTTCTTCGTAATTTTGGTCTATTAATATAACTTGATAGGAATTCCAAGGGAAATTCAAGTTATAAATTTTATTTAATTCCTCTATGGAAATATCCTTTAACTCTCTTTTTATAATTTTTTCAATAATTCTCTCTCTTGTAAATTCCATGCTTTTTATCATAATATTTTTAATACTTCTTTTCCTTTCCAACTCTGAATATACTTTTTTAATTCTTCCTATTAATATCTCAGGATCTATAGGTTTGAGAATATAGGTATCAACTCCTAAATCTATAGCCCTTTGGGCATACTCAAATTCAGGATATCCAGTTAGAATTATTATCTTTGTATCAATATTCCTATTCTTTATTTTTTCAATCAACTCTAAACCATCCATTCCGGGCATTTTTATATCAATGATACACAAATCTGGATTTAATGAGCATATCTTTCTATATCCATCAATTCCATTTTCCGCATCTCCTATAATATTGAACCCATAACTATTCCAATTGATTATTTTCATTAATCCCTTTCTTATTAGAGGTTCATCATCAATTATAATTACCTTATACATCTTATTTTTCTCCATATTCCCTATAAGGAAGAATAATATCTACCTTCGTCCCATTCTTCTCACTTTTAATTCTTAATCCATATTCTTCTCCGTAATAGATTTTTATTCTTTCCCAAATATTTTTTAACCCTATTTTCTCACCATTATTTTCCTTTGAAAGATTATTAATTAAAGAATCTAATACTTCCTTTTCCATTCCTACTCCATTATCCTCTACAGAAATAATAAGTTTTTCTTCCTCTCTCTTTACTGTTATATAAATAAATCCTTCATCCATCTTATTTTCCAACCCATGAATAATAGAATTCTCAACAATAGGCTGAAGGAGAAAGGGAAGGATATAAATCTTATCTGTATCTATAAAGGCCTCAATTTTATAATTTATTTTTCCAAATCTATATTTTTGAATTTCTAAATAATCCCTAATAAGGCTCAATTCTGAACTAAGACTAATTAAATTTCCTCTTAATTCTATATTTTTTCTCAATAGATTACCTAATTTTAAAACTATATCTGCTATTTCCCTTTGTCCATTACAAATAGCCATCATATGTAAGGTTTCTAAGGTATTAAAAAGAAAATGGGGATTTAATTGATTAGTTAATAGCTTCAATTTTATCTCCCTTTGTCTTAATAAAAGTTCGTTTCTTTGTATGTTTGCTATATATACTTCACTAATTAGTTTTTTTATGCTTTGGGCCATATTCTTAATATTATCAGCAAGCTGAGCAAACTCATCCCTTCCTTTAAGGGGTATATCTAAGTCCCAACTTCCATGGGATATATCATTTACTGCCCTTGTTAATATAGATAATCTATTACTGGTACCCTTTGAGAAAATAAAAATCAGAAGGATGGAAGCAAGAAAACTAATAATTACAATAAGGATAGCAAAATTTTGCATCCTTATCGGTGCACTCATTATTTCCTTTAAAGGGACCATACTGATTATATAAAAATCCTTATTATCTCCTGTTAAAGGCAAATATGCTCCGATGGTTTTATATTTTTCTCCATTATGTGAGATAAAGTCCCCATTTTTTCTTAACAATTTTTCTAAATCTATCTCTAATTTTGTATTTAACAATTCCTCTTTACTACCTGCAACTATCAAGTTTTCATCATTAATAATAAAGGTATCAAAGGGTTGATGCCTTAAAATATTATTTAACTCAAGCTTATTTAAATTAATAACCAATAGACCAAATTTCTCATTATACACATCCCTAAGTAATCTTACTAAACTCAAATAGTACTGGGGATATAAATCCTTATATTCATAGATAAGTTCCCATCTTATAAAACCATTTAATTTATGGGCTAATTTATACCAAGGTTGTTTTTTTATATCATCTTTTGCTTTGTAAAATATTCCATTTTCTAATATTGTGGGGTTTTCAGAATAAATCCTTATATTAGCTATAGTTTTTGCATATAGAGTTTTATAATTTTCAATTTCTTTATACTGAGAATACTTTAAATATGCTTCTAAAGGAGTTTTGTATTTGTATAAAAGTAGTTCTTTTAATCTTTGATCTATCATCAGTTTATTTGCTATGGTCACAGCCTCATTGTTCATTTCCTCCATCTTTAATCTTATTTTCTCAAGATTATTATATATTTCTCGAGATGTGGATTCTAAGGCAAAATTTCTGAAATAAATAATAGCTACGGAGCCAAGAATTAATATGGGGATAAGAGATATTAGAATATAACTTATTATAAGCTTCTCATACATCCTTAAATCAGAAGATCTCATGGAAAATTTTCTCCTTTTATTTTTTACTCTTTTAAGTATAAATCAAAATTTTTTCCTATGTAAATTATAAAATTCTCTAATTTTTCAGGATAAAAAAATCTAAAAATTCAGGTTTTCTATAGAAAAATTTTTTAGTTTAATCCTTATTAAGATAAGGAGAGAGTGGAGGAAAATATGGAAAAAACAATTAAAATAATCAAAAAGCAAAAATATTTAATTCTAATGATCTTTCCCTTTTTGATTTGGCTTATTATTTTTCGTTATATTCCCCTTTGGGGTTGGATTACTGCATTTCAGAATTACAAACCAGGCGTTCCCATATTTCAACAGCAGTGGGTTGGCTTGAAATATTTTAAAGAGATGTTTTCTGATCCCGAGTTTTATCTTGTTATGAGAAATACCCTTGCCATGAGTATTATGGGACTTATCTTTGGATTTCCTCTACCCATAATATTAGCTCTTCTTATAAATGAAATAAGGCATACCTTTTTTAAAAGGACCGTCCAAACCATATCCTATCTTCCCCATTTTGTATCCTGGGTTATCGTAGCAAGTATTGTCCATGCTATGCTTGCTCCCGATGGAATAATCAATTATCTTTTGATAAGATTGGGATTTATAAAGGGACCTATATTATTTTTTGGTGATCCAAAATATTTCTGGTGGATTGTTGTTTTCTCAGATATCTGGAAGGAACTGGGTTGGAATACTATTATATTCTTGGCAGCAATCTCCTCCATTAATCCTGAACTCTACGAATCTGCAGAAGTAGATGGAGCCAACAGATTTCAGAAAATGTGGCATATAACTCTTCCCGGCATTATGCCCACAATTATAGTCATTCTTATCCTTGTTATTGGAAATATTATAAATATTGGTTTTGAGAGGCAATTCCTACTAAGAACATCAGCAGTAAGGAATGTTTCCGATGTTATTGACCTTTATGCCTTAGACTACGGAATAAGGGCAGGAAGATTTTCCTTTGGAACTGCAGCAGGAATATTTAAATCCGTTATTAGTTTAATACTGGTATTTTCTGCCAATAGATTCAGCAAAAGATTTTCAGAATACAGAATCTTTTAGGAGGAGAAGAATGAGAAAAAGTTTTGGAGATAAAATCTTTGATGTATTCAATTATTCCCTAATGGTCTTATTGGTATTAGTAACCCTTTATCCCTTTTTATATGTACTTGCAGTATCATTAAATGACCCCTTTGATGCCATTAAAGGTGGAATTACCATATTCCCTCGAGTATTTACTTTGGACAATTATAGAGAAATATTTAATTATCCTTTAATTGGACAAGCAGCATTAATATCAATTTTAAGAACAGTAATAGGGACAATTGTGAGCGTTTTATCTACCGCTATAGTAGCTTATGTTTTAAGTAGAAAAGATTTTTTTGCAAATAAATTTATTACTATTTTATTTTTAATAACTATGTATGTGGGAGGAGGGTTAGTCCCAGAATATCTTCTTATAAGAGGCTTAGGATTAATGAATAAATTCTTAGTATATATTCTTCCTGGACTTCTTAATCCCTTTAATATCATTCTTGTTCGCGCATATATAGATCAACTACCTATGGAACTTCAAGAGTCTGCTATGATTGATGGGGCAAATGATTTAATAATTTTCTTTAAAGTTGTATTTCCCCTTTGTCTTCCTGTTTTAGCAACCATTGCCCTTTTTGTAGCAGTGGGACATTGGAATGCATGGTTTGATACTTATCTATACTGTGGAGGAAATAAAGCATTAACCACTTTACAGTATGAGCTTCAGAAAATATTAGCAAATGCAGCTGCCTCCTCTACCATAGATTATTATAGTATTCTTGATCCCACAAAGACCATGAGGGTAACTCCTCAATCTTTAAGAATGGCAATGACCATTATAACTACTTTACCTATTGTTTTTGTATATCCCTTCCTCCAGAAATACTTTATAAAAGGTATGACCTTAGGTGCAGTAAAAAGCTAAGAAAGGGGGTGTAAGTTAATAATTAAGTTTTTTCCCAAATTCTATCCTATAAAAGATTTTTAGAAGGAGGATAATTAAATATGAAAAAACTTACAAAAATCTTCAGTTGGCTCTTTGTTGTTTTTCTAATTCTCAGTCTAAGTATCAGTGTAAATATCGTAAGTGCTCAGGCAAAGCTTTACAAAACCTTGATCCCAACGCCTGAAGCAAGTAAACCTATAACCTTTAAGGTATATATAGGAGAAGTAAATCCAAATGATGATCAATTTAGAAGTCCTGTAGCACAAAAAATCAAAGAATTGACAGGAATAACCTTAGATATTGAATATGCACCCAATCAGGCAGCAGTAAGAGAGAAAATTCAAATTATGGCAGCAAGTGGAGACTATCCTGATCTTGTATATGCAAAGGGAGATTTGGCTCTTCTTAAGGATGCAGGAGCATTAATTCCCTTAGATGATTTAATTGAAAAATATGCTCCAAATATTAAGAAGGCATATGGAGAAAATTTAAAGAGACTAAAATGGAGTAAAGAAGATCCTCATATTTATTGTTTAGGTGCCTATGGAACAGACAACGATAGAGTCTTAGATGTAAATGGTGGCTTTATGCTACAACACCGAGTGGTCATAGAACTCGAATATCCCAAAATTAGGACTTTGAAAGATTTTGAAAATGCAATAAAAAATTACTATAAGAAACATCCAACAACTGATGGATTACCAACTATTCCATTAACTTTATGTGCCGATGATTGGAGAACAGTAATTAGTGTAACAAACCCTGCATTTATAGCAACTGGTACACCCGATGATGGAGAATTATATGTAGATCCAAAAACATTAAAATGTACCTTCCATTATAAGAGACCAATTGAAAAGGAATACTTCAGATGGCTAAATCGTATGTGGAATCAGGGGCTCTTAGATAAAGAAACCTTTATACAAAAGGAAGATACATATAAAGCAAAGATTGCCAGCGGAAGAGTCCTTGCTCTGATAGATGCAGGATGGGCAGTAGGTGAACCAATAACTGCATTAAGAAGGGCTGGAAAATATGATAGAATGTATGGATATTATCCTGTAACAGTAAGCGAGAGTATAAAACAAGCTCCCCCTGATGTAAGAACTGGATATACAGGAGGATGGGGAATAGCTATAACAAAGAAGTGTAAAGATCCAGTAAGAGTTATCAAATTCTTAGATTGGCTTTGCACAGAAGATGCAAATATCCTAAGACAATGGGGAGTGGAAGGAGTACATCATACTTATGTCGGTGGAAAGAGAGTGTTTTTACCAGAAGTAGATGAGGCCAGAAGAACAGATCCCTATTTTGGAAGAAAAACTGGAATTGGAGTATACATCTATCCATGGCCAAGACTTCCCAATTATGTAATAGATTCTACAGGAAATCCTGTGGTTCCTGATACAAGAAAGGAAGATATAAGGGAAAATTATACTGATTTAGAAAAACAAGTTCTTTCTGCATACAAAGTTGAAATTTGGAAGGATCTATTCCCAAAGGCAGAAGAATATCCAGTAAAAAGCTGGGGCTATCTCTGGATGTATCCCACACCCGACGAAGATATGAGAGCTATAGGTAGTAAATTATTTGAATATGTAATAAGAAATATACCAAAAGTTGTCATGGTACCTACCACAGAATTTGATAAGGAATGGAGTAACTTCTTAAAAGGGATGGAGACCCTTGGAGCAAAGAAGTATGAAGATTATAAGACAAAACAGATAAGAGAGATGGTGGATTTTTGGAAGAAGTAAAGATTAATTTTTTAAAGAAGGGGAGGAGAAAATTTCCCTACCCCTTCTTTTTATTTTTAAACCAATTCAATATTTATCTTTTTCATTCCCTCAAGGGGAAAAATCTTTATTCCCTTTTCTGTTTTTTCCATTTTTCCTCCAGTAATACTTTTTAATTCGAATATATTAAATAGCAATATAGAAAATAGTTTACCTGATAATTTTATGATCTGAATTTCAATATCCTTTCCATTCCTAGTTAAATCTATCTTTAATTCTAAATCTTTATTTAAATTATATACTTCACAAGTTGACTTTTTATTATCTTCAGGATCAAAAACATATAAGACAACATTATTAGCATAATCATAATCTGGTTTCTCTTTATTATTTCCAACGGGTATAATACTTCCAGGTCTTACCATAAGGGGTAGGGAAAAATAATTGAACTTCTCTTTATACCATCTCCCACCCTCTCTTTTTTCTCCAGTAATAAAGTTTGTCCAAATACCCCCTTTAGGTAGATAATACTCCACCTCTCCCTCTTCAGAAAATATAGGTGCAACAAGTAAAGCATCTCCAAGCATATATTGCCTATCAAGGAAATGGCAAGTAGGATCTTCCTCAAACTCAAGAACCATTGCCCTCATCATGGGCACTCCTCTCTTTACTGCTTCCATGACTTGAGTATAAAGATAGGGCATTAGTTGACATTTTAGATTTACAAAAAATCTTAATACGTCAACGGATTCCTCATCATAAAGCCAAGGCACTTTATAATCATGATTTCCATGAAGTCTTGAATGGGAAGAAAGAAGTCCAAAGGCAACCCACCTTTTATAAAGGTCAGGAGTTGCAGAACTATCAAACCCTGCTATATCATGACTCCAAAAAGCAAATCCACAAAGTCCCAAGGATAAGCCTCCCCTTAAGGTTTCTGCCATTGACTCATACGTGGATAGGCAATCTCCTCCCCAATGAACTGGAAATTTTTGGCTTCCTGCTGTTGCCGACCTTGCAAATACTATAGCATTTTCTTCCCCCAATTCTTCTTTTAAAGTCTCAAAAACTGTTTTGTTATAAAGATAGGCATAAAAATTGTGCATCTTTTCAGGATCTGAACCATCATAGTAAATTACATTAGTAGGTATTCTTTCTCCAAAATCTGTTTTAAATACATCTACCCCCATCTTTATCAAATTTCTTAATTTCTCAGAGTACCATTTCCTTGCAAAGGGATTGGTAAAATCAACAATTCCCATTCCAGGCTGCCAATCATCCGTTTGCCAAACACTTCCATCAGATTTTTTCAATAAATATCCCTTCTCCCTTCCTTCCTCAAAAAGTCTTGATCTTTGGGCAATATATGGATTTATCCAAACACATATCTTTAAACCTTTTTCCTTCAATCTTTTAAGCATTTTCTCTGGATCATGAAAAATTCTATCATCCCATTCAAAGTTTACCCAATGATATTCCCTCATCCAAAAACAATCAAAATGAAATACATGTAGAGGTATATTCCTTTCTATCATTCCTTCAATAAAGCTTGTTACAGTCTTTTCATCATAATCGGTTATAAAAGATGTGGTAAGCCAAAGGCCAAAGGACCAAGGAGGAGGAAGAAAAGATCTACCAGTAAGGAGGGTATAATTCTCTAAAACTTCTTTTAAATTATCTCCTCCTACTACAAAATAATTAATTTTTTCTCCAGAAACACTAAATTGAACCCTTTCTACATTCTCAGTGGCAATTTCAAAGGAAACCCTATCAGGATGGTTAACAAATACACCATAACCCTTATTTGTTATGTAAAAGGGAATATTTTTATATGTTTGACCAGAAATGGTACCTGCATCTGCATTCCACATCTCTATGCTCTGTCCATTCTTAATAAAGGGACCAAACCTTTCTCCAAGCCCATATACCAATTCTCCCACAGAAAGATTTAGATTTTCCACCATATAGGTCTTCTTAGTTTCATCTATAGCATAAGCCATATTTTTATAACCCGAAGAAGTTAGTTTCCTATCTTTCCAATAAAAAGTATATTTAAAAGTGCCCTTTTTATTTATTTCTAATTTTAATTCTCCTGCCTTTAGTATGAGAGAGTCTTCCCTCTCAAAAATCTCTGGTTTATAGTTTTCATCTCTATATATTTCAAAATTTGGTCCTTTTTCTAGGATTCCTTTAAAATGATAGGATTTAACCTCTATAACATTAGGAAGGGGCGCTGAAAAATGGATCTCAAAAAGAGGACCAAAAAGAGTTTCCCCTCTATTTTTTACAAAGGTAGAGGGAGCATAAACTACAATTTCTTTTTCTCCTATCTCATAGTCCCATACCATACATGGATAATAAAGCTTTATTCCCTCTCTTATTCTCCAATATCCATCGGTAAATTTCATAAAAATTTCCTCCTTCCTACTCAAATTTAAACCAATTTAACTTTAATCCCTTTTCTCCTTTTATGCATAGGTCCTGTAAATCTAAAATTTCCGTTAAATCAAAACTTACCTCCTTCCACTCCTCTTGAGTATCCAATACAGGGAAGGAAAATTCTTTGCTAATTTTGCTAAAATATAAAATTATCTTGGATTGAGAGGAAGAAGAAAGTTCCATTCTTATCCCCTTGGCTCTCCTCTTGAATTCCAAATCCCTAAAGAGGATCCATGAATCTTCTCCTGTAAATAGAATATATGTACTTTCAAAGTCTTTCTTAGTTTCAAAATTAACTCTACTACAATCGTCAAAATTAAAAGCTAAAATTTTCCCAAAAGGATCTCTAATTTTAGCCTCTTCTCCTTCCACAAAGATTCTTTCCCCCAGTCTTATATCTTGGAAGGAAGCCCCAATTAAAATCTCATACTCTCCCTTTTCTACTAAATATCCTTCGCTTCTTACGTCCCAAATAAATAATTCTGATACAGGAATAGATATATCTACTTCTATTTTTCTTCCCATGGGTATGAAAATTCTTCTAAATCCCTTAAGTTGAAGTTTTGGCCTTTTTATCTTGGAATTTAAAGCCCTTATATAAACTTGGGGGACCTCTTCAGAATCCATATCTCCAATATTCTCTATTTCAAAGGTCAATTTAATTTCATCATTAACACTAAATTTTTTGGAGTTTATTCTAAGATTTTTGTACTCGAATTGGGTATAGGAAAGTCCATGTCCAAAGGGGAATAAAGGTTCTTTGTCAAAATACATATATGTTCTTTTTCCCCTAATAACATCATAATCTTCTATGGGAGGGATATCTTGAATTGACTTATACCAAGTCATATTTAACCTTCCTGCAGGAGAATAATTTCCAAGAAGGACGTCAGAGAGGGCACTTCCCAATTCCTGTCCTCCATGGGAAGTCCAAATTATAGCAGGTATATTTTCCTTTGCCCAATTTATGGCATAAGGATAGCTACTAACTACAATTAAAACTACATTATCATTTCTTCTATATACTTCTCTTATCAACCTTTCCTGATGTTCAGGAAGAACAATATCTAACCTATCCACCTCTTCTCTTCCATTTACTAAGGGATTATTTCCCACAGAAACTATTGAAATATCACATTGAGAGGATAGAGCGGATGCTCTTTCTATACCATCCTCTATTTTCTCAATTATAAATTTCTCCTCTAAAATATTCTCAAAACTATCTTTAAATTTAATAATATTCCCATTATTTTCATCTAAATAGGCATATTTTCCATTCCAAGTTTTAATAATAAAAGTTCCATCCTCTAAGGGATCTATACTAAATAATTCCTTTACAAACCAACCAAAAACTTCATCCGAAGCAGAAGAGATGGTGAGATTAGAATCGTCACAGGTTAAGTATCTATTATTTGATAAGGATAGAAGGCTTTTATTTCCCCATCCCCAATCAATTAATTTAAAAGTTTCTTCTAAGAAAACACTATCCCCTTGGGCCCAAATAGGACTTGCGTTGGAGTTTAAAACCCTTAAGTATTTATTGTTTTTAACAGATTTAATTGCCACTATATCATAGGAATCATCATAATAAATTTCCTTATCATAAAATTTATTTATAATGCCCTGTAAAATTGAAATCTTATAAGGATAAGTTCCACTATACCAGTCATTATAGTTCTTATTAGATAGAGGACCTAAAACTGCAATTTTTTTAATATTTTCTTTTTTAATAGGTAAGAACTTATTGTTATTTTTTAAAAGCACAATAGATTTTAATGCAGAAAGGTAAGCAAGCTCCGAGTGTTCCTTTGCACAAATTTGAGTAGGAGGCACATAAAATCTTTTATCTATTTCCTCATCAAATAAGCCCAATCTCAATCTTACCCTTAAAATATTAAAAACTGCTCTATCAATATCTTCCTCACTTATAAGACCATTTTCTAAAGCCTTTTTAGCAGAATCAATCACAAGATTAGGATCATCAGTAAAACAATCTATGCCCGCCTTTAATGCATAGGCCAAGGTTTCATAATGATTTTCAAAAGTATGATGAGATGTAACTGTTTGGCTAAAATCCATAGCATCCGTCACCACAAATCCAGAAAGTCCAAATTTATCTTTAATTACCCTTTTCACAATTGAATTCAGAATACATGGTATCCCATTTACCGCATTATAAGCAGTCATTATACAAGGAGCCTTCCCCTTTTGTATAACTCTCCTAAATACATCAAGATAATATTCATACATATTTCTTGGATCAATATTTGCAGAAAATTTATCTCTATCCTTTTCATTATTATTGGCAAAAAAATGTTTAGGAGTCATAGCCACTTTAAGGTAAAGGGGGTCATTCCCTTGTAATCCCTGAATATACGAAGAGGCCATTTCTCCAGCTAAAAAGGGATCTTCCCCATAACCTTCTTCTGTACGTCCCCACCGGGGATCTCTTAATAGGTCAACAGTGGGAGCCCATAACATAAGTCCACCTATTTTCCCTCTCATATAAAAGTAAGCTCTTGCCTCTTTAGAAACTACCTCTCCAATCCTTCTCATAAGTTCTGTATCAAAGGAAGATGAAAGACCAATGGGTTGAGGAAAAATTGTTGCCTTTCCAAGCCATGCTACTCCATGGGCAGATTCTCCTCCCACATAAAATTCTCCTATCCCTAATCTTGAAATCCCTGCCTGTCTTGTGGGAAGAAATCTTATCTTTTCTTCAAGGGTTAAACGAGACAAAAGATCCTTAACCCTTTCTTCTATAGATAAAGATAAGTCTTGAGATGGAAATTCTACAGTCATAATAACCTCCCTTTTAAAAGAAAATGTTTCCAATATTTTCAATTATAGAAAATTATCGTTTAATAGACAAAAAGTAATTTGAAGGAAATTAATTAGCTGATATCTAATCACTTCTTACCCCTTTTTTTCTTGCTTATCCTCATCTTTATCAATACACCTTAATGAATCTAAATTCAACTCTTTCTTCTCATCTCTAAACATCTTATCTATCTTCTCTCTATAAGATTTTCAACTTATTAAACCTTATGACAAAATTCCTTAATAAAGGATATGTGAATTCTCTATTAAAAGGACACCTATATAGAAGTCAACCCTGGAGCTAGGAGTGGAGTAATCTTGTTTATTTTAAAACAAAGAAAGAGATAGAGGGGAATGTATTATTAAAAATTGGCAAAATGCCGCCGAAAAGCTTTAAAATAAAAAAAGAAAGGCAAGAGGGGAGGGTATGGGAAATTGTGCAAAAAGAAAGCTTTCATCTCCTATTTAATTTCCTTCAACTAAAACAACCTTCATTTCTTCCCTTCCATCATTTTTTTATAAAGAGCAAGAAAATCTTTAACCAATTGAGAAGAAGGATTTTTTATATTATATCTTACAAAAATATAAATTTCTCTTAATTGGGATAATATTTTAGGATCAAAAATATTTTTAGTTTTTTCATATATATCAAGGGTAGTATGGGATGGCAAAATTTCTACCCCTCTTTTCTTACTTTCCAAAAGATATTTTTTGTAATATTCCCTTATGGCATTAAAGTCTCTTCTTCTAATTAATGTAAGAATTCTACGGAAAAGATTTTTGTCAGGAAAAATAAATTCTTTTTCCTCTTTATATATTTCTTCCTTTTTAGAGGAACTACCCTCTCTTTTTATAAGCCAGAAAATAATTGCTACTGCTATAGAGACAATCAAGAGAGAAAAACCTATTATTAGTAGGGTATCCAGAAGATTCCAAGGCTTTCCTTTTCCCATTAAGAATTTAAACATATCTCTAATTTTTGAAAGATCTAAGGATTCAAATCTATGGGGGGTTATTTTAATTATCCCCCTTGAGGAAAGAAAGAGAATTACAAAGTGAATCAATTTTTGCACAAGATATCCAATAATAATAAAAATAACTCCAAAAGCAACTATAAATATATTTATCAGAAAATTGAAACTTTCTAAAATCAATGTGAAGATTGTATTCCTGATATAGGAAATGCTTAAAATTATTGATAAAAATATAATACCAATACCATATCTCATATTGATTATAATAATTCTTTTATCCAAGGGATTGTATTCAAGATATCTTAATATTCTTAATAAAAATACAGAGGTAACAAAATAAATAAAGAGATATGGAAGCACAAAATTCTCTACATCTAAAAATTTCTCAGGAGAATATATCAAAAATATTGAAATAAAAAGAATAAAAAATGCTATGGGGAGAGATCTTCTGAAAAAGTCCATAAAATTTCCATATTTAACTTCTTTTAAATCTTTATAAAGCAACTGGAAAACATAAAGGGAAAAAATTAAAAGGAGAGCTTTATCAAATAAGGAGTAATATAAAAGGATGGGGATAAGGAAAAAAAGAAAAGAGAGGAAGAATAGTCTCTTATTTTTTCTTAAATAAAGGGCAATGGAAGAGATGAGAAACAGAATAAAAAAGATGAATTCATTTAGAGTAATATTAGAAATTATAATAAAGGCAGAGGATAGAATAGAAAAGGCAAAGGAAAGATTAGAAAGTAAATTAAGATACAAAAGCCCCATTTTTCTTACCCTTTATAAAATATTTCATTATATTAGGGGAAATAAACTCAAGATTATCGGAATAGAAGGATATAAGAATAATTCTATTTAATTCATAATTTAGAGAATTTATATAAGGAATATACTCTTTTAAAACTTGGGGGGTTATAATCACATAAGTTGAGATAAAGGGCTTCTTTCCAAGGTAAATCCTAAGTATATTTTCCAAGGGCATATTAACATTATAAGAGATTCTTCCTAAGTACTCTAAAAAATTCGAAAGATGTAAATCTCCTGAGGAAGGATATATTACATTTTCTTCCCGTGGAAAACCATATATTAAAGCATTTGTGGTAAAACCAAAGGGTATTTTCCTTTCATAGAAAATTTCTCCTACTCCCCTTGCTATTGATATACAAGATTCTATAACAGATTCATCAATTTTTAGCCAGTAGGGTCTTGAACATTCCACATTTAGAATTATCATGGAATTATTCTCATAGGTGAAATCAAAATTTTTCACCATAAGTTCTCCATGTTTAAGGGATAAAGGCCAATGAATAGTTTTTGCTGGTTCTTGACCTGTATATTCTCTTATTCCAATAATCATTATAGGATCCTCAATAATCCATCTTTTAACACTAACATCTCCATTATAATCTCCATAAGGAATGATCTCCTTTTCAATATCCATTTTCTTAGGTAGTACCACAATTTCCTGATTCACCAAAAAATTTTTAGAAACCACATTTAATCCCAAAAAATCTCCCCCCAATAAAGAGATCTCCCCAAATATATATCTTCCTCGAGAGTTACATATTGCCTTGTAACTCCTTTTTATTCTTTGAAAGGGAAGAAGAAAAAAGGTCATGGTATGATAGAAAAATCCCTTGGCAATAGATTTCTCCAATTTGAATTTATATTCCAAGATTGAGGGTAATTGCTCTATTACTTGCAGAAAGGTTATAGGTATAATCTTTCTATTCTCTATAATGGTAGTTATAGTAAATTCTTCCCCAATTTCCAAAACCTTTTTGGAAAGCTCCCTGGTATGGTAGATATTGGAAAGAATATACTTTTGAGAAAAGATATTGATTATTATACCCAAAAGAATAAGAAAGAAGAGCAAATATATCAATCTCTATACTTCCTCCATAGGGACCTTTGCACTTTCAAGAATCATCTTCACAGACTCATATATATCCTTACTCCTTGATGCTCCTAAGGTTATTATTCTATGATTTAGGATGTAAGGAGCAAGTCTTTTAATATCCTCAGGAATAATATAGTCCCTCCCTTGAAAGAGGGCATAGACTTGACATCCCTTAAAAAGAGCAATACTTCCCCGAGGACTCACTCCTAACTGAATGGTATCAGAATTTCTTGTTTTTTCAATGATATCTAAAAGATAGTCCATTACTTCTTTAGATATTTTTACACCACTATAATTTCTTCTTACATAATCTATCTCCTCTTTACTCACCACTGTCTCTATATTCTCTAAAAGATCTAAACGCTTGTTTCTATTTATAATCTCCACCTCTTCCCCTCTACTGGGATAACCAATTTTTATCCTTATGAAGAATCTATCAAGTTGTGCCTCGGGAAGGGGAAAGACCCCATAAGTCTCTAAGGGATTTTGGGTGGCAAGAACCATAAAGGGATCAGGAAGTCTTCTTGTAACTCCATCTACTGTTATTTGTCTCTCCTCCATAGCTTCCAAGAGGCTTGATTGGGTCCTTGGAGTTGCTCTATTTATTTCATCTGCTAATATAATATTGGCAAAGAGTGGTCCCGACTTAAATTCAAAATCTCCTGTCTTTTGATTATAGAAATTTATTCCCGTAAGATCTGAGGGAAGTAAATCTGGAGTAAACTGTATTCTCTTAAAATCCCCACCAATAGTCCTTGCAAAGGCTTTAACCATTAGAGTTTTACCAAGTCCAGGGAAATCCTCAATAAGCACATGCCCCCCACAAATAAAGGATATAGTGATCAATTCAATAATATCTTCTTTTCCCACTATAATCTTTGATATATTATTTATAATTTTGCTCTTAAAATTTATATATGCTTCAATATTCATCTTGTTATCTCCCTATATATTTCATATTTCTTCTCCCAAATTTCAGTATCCTTTGGATAATAAATAATAGGATCAAAAGAATTTCTTATTATTTTTCTTCCATGGGATAAATCTTTAATGGCACCCCTTGAAATTGCCTGAACCATAATATTCCCCATAGCGGTAGCCTCAACAGGACCCACCATCACAGGAATCCCTAAAATATTAGCAGTAAATTGAGATAAAAGAGTATTTTGAGAACCTCCTCCTACAATATGGAGCATTTTTATCTTCCCTCCCATAATTTTCTCTAAACTTTCAAAAACCTCTTTATATCTAAAGGCCAAGCTCTCTAAAATACATCTTGCTATATCCTCTTTTGTTTCTGGAACCCTCTGATTGGTTTTTTCACAGTATTCCTTTATAGCAGATACCATATTAGGAGGATTAAGGAAGGATGCATCATCGGGATTTATAAAAAATTGGAAGGGTTTTGTAGATTCTGCTAATTTTGTTATCTCAGAATAAGAAAGCTCTGTTCCTTCCTTTATCCATTCTCTCCTTACACCTTGGAGAAGCCAAAGTCCCATTATATTTTTTAAGAATCTAAAGGTTTTATTTACCCCACCCTCATTGGTAAAATTAGCAAGAAAAGAATCCTTGTTAATTATTGGCTCTTCAAGTTCTACACCCATTAGGGACCAGGTCCCAGAGCTTATATATGCCCAATCTTCTCCTTCTGCAGGAACACTGGCAACAGCACAGGCAGTATCATGTCCACAAGGAGAAATTACCAATATATCCTTTAAACTAAACTCCTTCCCTATGCTCTCAGAAATTTTTCCTATCTCTGTTCCCGGCATTTTAACTTCCGGCATAATTTCCATAGGAATTCCAAATTTTTCCAAAATTTCTTCTTCCCAAGAGTCTTTAATAGGGTTATAAAGTTGAGAAGTGGTAGCAATTGAAAATTCTGTCTTCATTTCACCAGTTAACATAAAATTGAAGAGATCAGGCATAAAGAGGAGTTTATGGGTAGCTTTAAATAGAGAAGAATCCTCTAAAACCATGCTATATAGTTGAAAAAGTGTGTTTATCTGCATTATTTGAATTCCTGTTAATTCATATATCCTCTCCTTTGGCATAATCTTAAAAGCCTTTTCTAATATTCCATCGGTTCTATGATCCCTATAACATACAGGAAGACCTGCTAAATATCCCTCTTTAGTTACTAATCCAAAATCAACTCCCCAAGTATCTATTCCAATACTTTCAATATCTTTATATTTAGAGAAAGCCTTATTTATCCCTTCCTTTATCTCTTGAAAAATTTGAGGCACATTCCAATATAACCTTCCCAATATCTCCACAGGTCTATTTATAAATCTATGAATCTCTTCAACTATTAATTTCTCCTCCTTCAAAATACCAACTAATGCCCTTCCACTTTCAGCCCCTAAATCAAAGGCAAGAAATTTTCTTTCCTCCATTTTTTTCTTCTTCCTCAGCCTCTCTCTTTAATTATTTTATCCATATATCCCCTTTCTCTAAAGGCCTTTAATGGATCCAAGGGAACCCCAATCTCATCTCTCACTTTATATATTAAGGGCATTACATCGGTATCAAAGGCGGAGATAAGGATATTTTCAGCCATCACAATATCCTTCTCTTCTTGATATTTTCTTAACATTTTTCTATCTATAATTAAAGCCTTTGCATAAATTCTATATATATTTTCTACACTCTGGATCATCTCTTCAATCTTTGGCTTTAAATTGTGGGATTCATCTATCATGTATGCAATATCCATCTTTAAACCATCCTCTTCTGCAGATACCAATTCATTAAATATTAAGAAGAGCTCATAGGGATTTATAGAACCTGTAGTTAAATCATCATCAGCATACTTTTTATTATTAAAATGGAAACCACCTAATTTCCCCTCATCTAAAAGAATAGCTACAATCTGCTCAATATTTGTCCCCAATGGGTGATGTCCTAAATCTATAAGGACATGGGCTTTTTCACCTAATTTATTACAGAAAATCAAAGCTGTTCCCCAATCAGGTATATCAGTATGATAGAAGGCAGGCTCGAAAAACTTGTATTCAATAAGTAATCTCATATTTGGAGCTAAATGATTATAGATCTTTTCCAAACTTTCCTCTAATCTCTTTTTCCTTCTTCTAAAATCATCTTGTCCCGGATGATTTGTTCCATCTGCAAGCCAAAGGGAAATATCCCGAGATCCCAATTTCTTAGCAATTTCTATACATTCCAAAACATGCTTTATAGCCTTTTCTCTAACCCTTTTATCAGGATGGCATAAGCTTCCCAATTTATAATCATCATCCTGGAAGAGATTGGGATTTATTGCACCAGGTTTTAACCCAAGAGATAGAGAATAGTTTAAAAGTTCATCCCAACCATTATACATATCCCAAGGGATATGAAGGGCAACAGTGGGACATATCCCTGTAAGTTCATGGACTATAGCGGCATCCTGTAGTTTTTCCTTTATATCCCTTGCAGCTCCCTTTTGTTTAAATACTGCAAATCTTGTTCCCGAATCACCATATCCCCAACTGGGAGTCTCCACTTTAAAACCTTTCAGCTTCTTCTCAATCTTTTCAATATCAATTCCCTTCTCCTCTAACTTACTTTTTAATAATGCATAACCCCTTTCATACCCCTCCATAGTCTTAAATCCTCCCGTCTTTTAAAATTAGTTTCAGATTTTTTTGTCTCAAATATATCATTTATTACTTATTCCCGTCAAAAAATGTATTTTAGTAGTTTTAAAAGAAAAATCCCAAATTTTCCTTAAAGTCCTCCCTTGCCGCCCGGAAAATTATTTTGATTGACTTGGTGCAGTATTAAAACCAAGACTTGAACTCAATTTAAAGGTTATACTATGGGATCTCTCACCAAAATAATTAGTATCTCCTGTAACAGTATATTCTCCATCAACCACACCATTAACAGTACCTGTAAATTGCCACGAATTTAAATCTAATACAATCTCTAAATCTTTATTCTCTCCTTTGGCTAAATCAAGATTATTTTTAAATCTTAACTCCCTCACAGAATATTCTTGAATCACTCGAATCTTTATAGGAACTGAAGTATATCTACTGCTTAAAGGGATCTTGATATCCCAATCACTATCAGCTATTCCATCTTTATTAGAATCTTTAATTTTTTTAGTAAAAACTTGACCTCCTACTTCCACCTCTACATGGAAGTTCTCAGAAGTTATATTTATCTTTTCATTTCTTGCAGTATAAGGAGTAATTCCTTTTATATTTTTAATTAAGAGCCATACATTTTTATCCTTATATGCAGGCTCTTGAGTTGAATATTCGAAGAGCTTTGTATTCCATGAAAACCCATCCCAATTATAGATTTCTGTCTTAAATTTCTTTGATCCCACCAAATAATTCACCTTTACAAAAAAATAAATACCTCCAGAGAGAGCATTCAGATTATTCTCTCCAAGAGCAGACATTTTAAAGTAGGAATTGGATAGTGGATCTTGTAGAATTAAACCTAAACTACCATTAAGAATTAGAGTATTCTTTAAAATTGTAAGTTCTCCTCCAACCCCTGCAGAGGCAACTTTATAATCCAGTCCCACCTCAGCAAAAGCCTTTGTATCTATAGAAGGCTTTATACTTGCATTACAGAGAAGGGAATTTAAATTAGAACCTAATTCTAAAGCTAATCCTCCCTTTATTCCAAAGGATCCTTTCACATTAAAGGTTCCCACGGGTACCGAAATAGGAAAACTCCAATCTAAATTGTAGGAGAATCTTTCCTTGAAATCAAATTTTGTATTAAAATTCCTTTCATATTCTTTCTTTTCTAAGATATATACCCTTAAAAGCCCTTTATCTGTATTTTGTTCCCTTCCAGATTTAATATCAGCTTCCACCCTTAAAAGTTCTGTCTTATATCCCAAAACTCCTGCCTTAGCTACCGCATAAGCATTAGAATGAACTTGAGACTCTTCCCCCTTTAAAGATAGTCCTGTTGAGATGTCAACATTAAAATCATCATCTCCTAAGGGAAGATTCCATTTGCGCTCAAAGGAAAAATTTTTAAATTCCTTTAATGGTTCATCTTTTGGGACAAATTCCAAAGTTGTGATGGGAGTAATATTTTTGAATAATTTCTTTTGCATCTCTAAGTTATCCTTTTTAATTACGATTCTCTGAATGACTATCTCCTCCTCTTTGTCCCTTAAAGAATATCCAAGAGCATTTAACTTTTGCTCAATTTCGTTAATCTCTTTTAAAAATTCTTCACCTGAAATCTTAACGCCATCTTCGAGGGTGATTATCTGGTCCTTTTTAATTTTAAAAAAGGAATAATCAAAGGGTTTAAACTTTACAGGTGGCTTTTTAAAGGTAATAAGCTTAGAGCTTGAGGAATCCAAAACCAAGGGTGTTCTCAGAGCAACCTTTATGTTTTTAATTGAGGGTTGAATATTAGGAACATTGAATTCTTCTTGATTTCCTTGCACCAGAGTAAAAGAGAAGAGAATTAGGAGGATAAATAGGAGAATCATTAGTTTTTTCATTTTTAATTTATCTCCTTTTCATAAAGATATTTTTAATTTTAT
The DNA here is from genome assembly GCA_964612975.1 of uncultured Dictyoglomota bacterium. Taxonomy (GTDB): domain Bacteria; phylum Dictyoglomota; class Dictyoglomia; order Dictyoglomales; family Dictyoglomaceae; genus NZ13-RE01. The sequence goes on from CAZTGC010000004.1 coordinate 84,809, forward strand.
CAAATAAAATTAAAAAACACAAAAAATATTGAAAAGCGATTACAGATCAGAATAATAAATTGGGTGGTAAAAATGTCTTCACCAAGTGCCTTATATATTAATCAACTTCTTTACTCTTGGCCCTTGGGGGGTATCTTCTATAATATATCCTTTATCTTTTATCTCCTCCCTAATTTTATCTGCCTTTTCCCAATTTTTTTCTTTCCTTGCCCTTTCTCTTTCTTCTAATAACTCCCATATTTCATCGGGAACTTCAATTTTAATTTCTGGAGGATTATCTAAGGAAAGACCTAAAACTTTATCAAATTGGATCAATGTTGATTTCTTTACTTCTGGACTTACATTATTATCCCTAATAAGTTCCCAGACTATAGAGATAGCTTTGGGCATATCCAAATCATCATTAATTGCAGAATGGAATCGCTCTTCATACTCCTTGTGAAATTCCACATTCTTTTTAGGATATCTTTTTATATTCTCATATAGCCTATTCAAAGCCCTTTGAGAAGAGTCTATGGCAAGCCAAGTAAATTTTAAAGGAGATCTATAGTGGGCAGAAAAGCAGAAGTATCTATAAGCAAGGGGGTTATATCCCTTTTCTTCTAAAATACTTAAGGTAATAAAGTTTCCTTCAGATTTCCCCATTCTTTTTTCTCCAAGGACCAAAAATTCTCCATGAAGCCAAAAATTTGCCATAGGTTCTTCATAAGCTGATTCCGATTGGGCAATCTCGTTGGTATGATGAATAGGGATATGATCTACTCCCCCACAATGAATATCAAAGGGCTGTCCCAGATATTTTGTAGACATGGCAGAACATTCTATATGCCATCCCGGAAAACCAATTCCCCAGGGAGAATCCCATTCCATCTGCCTCTTCACATCCTTTGTAGAGAATTTCCATAGGGCAAAATCCCATGGGTTCTTCTTTTCAGGATTTACTTCTATTCTTGCTCCGGGAAGAATTTCTTCTAAATCTTGTCCTGCTAATTTCCCATAATCAGAAAATTTAGAGGTATCAAAATAAATTCCATCGGATATTCTATAGGTATATCCCTTTTCTTCTAAGATCTTAATAAGAGCTATAAAATCTTCTATATGATCTGTTGCTCTGCACCAAATATCTGGTTCCAAAATGTTTAATTTTTTAATATCCTGCTTAAAGGCTTCTTCATAAAACCTTGCTATCTGCCATGCATCTTTCCTCTCCCTTTTTGCCTCTAACTCAATCTTATCTTCCCCTTCGTCCGCATCAGAGGTTAGATGCCCTACATCGGTAATATTCATCACATGTTTTAATTTATATCCATTATAAATAAGGACTCTTTTCAGAATATCCTCAAAAATATAAGTTCTAAGATTACCAATATGGGCATAATTATATACCGTAGGTCCGCAGGTATATATACCTACAAAGTATGGATTTATAGGCTTAAAAACTTCTTTTTTCCTTGTTAAAGTATTATAAAGATATAACTCCATAGTATTAAAAAATTATACCATAACAACTAACTTCTTAAAAGAATTTTAATGTTCGATCTATAACTATTCCTCATCCCTTATGACTATTGAAAAAAATGATAAAATCTGCTAAATACTAATTACAGTTATGATGAAGCTAGAATTAATATGGAAGGTTTTTTTACTTTCAATGACGCCCATTGGAGAATGTAGAGCATCCATACCATATGGGATTTATAATGGCCTTTCTCCTATGGAAACTTTTATTTTAAGTCTCTTTGGGAATTCTCTGATGGGAATTTTAATATATTTAAGTATAAATTTTCTTAGTAAGAATATTTTAAACAAGGAACCTTTGAAGACTTATTATTCTAAATTTATAAATAATAAGTTAAGGAAACTAAAGATATATCATAAAAGCCTTTTTTTTTCTTTGATCATCTTTATTGCCATACCTTTACCGGGGACTGGAGCCTTTACTGGTGCTATACTCTCAAGAATTCTTGGACTAAGTTTTAGAGAAACTCTTTTAACTATTTCCCTTGGAGTATCTATTGCTTCTTTAATTATTATATTTTTAACTCTCTCCTCTACTCTAATTTTTATCTGAAAAAAATATTGACTTAGAGTTAACTCTAAGTATTATCTTGTATTATGTCCATTGATATCTTTTAAAATAAAACTGAGCCATTAGAATTTATCTTTAAGGAGGAATATATAAATTTATGAAAAATAAAAACTTATTTTTGTTAAAAATTTTTCTATTTATATTCTTTGGTACTTCAGCCTTTACCTTTTTCTTCGTTCCTGTCTATTTAAGGGAACAAAAGAATTTTTCTGTGGGAATGATAGGAACATTATCTGCTTTTGCCTCTCTTTTTGGAGCTATTTCTCAAGTTTTTATAGGTTATCTTTCTGATAAATTTAGAAAAAGAAAACCCTTTTTATTAATAAGTGCCTTTTTCCTGACCTTTATATACTTTTTTATTTTCCCAAGAATAAATTCCTTTATAATTTTTCTACTTTTATATCTCTTGTTGGGAATCTGTTTTAACTCCTTAATAACCCTATCCAATGTGCTCATCTTTGATTACTCCATATCAGAAAATATTGGAAAGACATTTGCAAATACAAGGGTATGGGCTCCAATAGGTTTTCTAATTATCATGATAATAATTGGAATATATCCAAAATTAACAGAACCCAATATTATGTTTCCCATAATAGGATCCTCCTTTTTAACAGGATTTTTTATAATCACATTACTAAAGGAACCAAATCTAAAAGCAGAGACAAAAATTATTGAACTTAAAGATGTAAAAAGGTTAATTACAAAACCGGATATAAGAAATCTTTTGGTATTTTTCATATTCTATATTATTGCCCTATCGGGTATAGCAGGAAATGTAAATCTTCTAATAAAGCACTTAAAAGGAACCAACAGCGATATAAGCTGGGCTCTATCTGTATGTGCCTTCACAGAGATTCCTACCACATTTTTATGGGGCTATTTATCGGATAAAATAGGAAGAAAACCCCTATTAATATTTACCTCTTTAGTTTTACCAATAAGAGTATTTCTCTACTCTTTAGCAAGAAATGCATTAGATGTTATCTTGATTCAGCTTTTCACCCATAGCTTTACCTTTGTAATAATTGCTAATATCCCTTTGTTATACATTAATGATCTCACATTAGAAGAGGAAAGAGCTACTGCTCAAGGAATTTTGAGTATGGCTATGGCAATCTCCCAAACCATTGCATTATTAATATCAGGCAATATAGTAGACATTATAGGGTTTAAGGGTATGTATATATTTCTAACATTTATTGCATTGATCTCAACATTTTTTGCTTTATCAAACTTTAGAAAAACTAAAGCTGTTGTAAGTGGTTAATTTCTATACTTCTAAAGATTTATAGGTTATAATGTTTATATGGAGCTTTTTCTTGATGCTCGGATGATAGAATCTTCTGGAATAGGTACTTATATTCAAAATTTGATTCCTTTTTTGAAGGAAAAGGTTAATTTAATTTTTCTTGGGGATGAAAAGAAAATTAGAAAATATATAAATAATGTAGAAATTATTCCTTTAAAATCACCTATTTATTCCCCTTTAGAACAAATTGAGATTCCATTAAAAATTAAAAGGTGTGATATTTTTTGGTCTCCTCACTTTAATACTCCCCTTTTTCCAATAAAGGCTAAAAAAAGAATTGTTACCATACATGATGTATTTCATCTTGCCTTTTCAAATTATTACAAGTTTTGGGAGAGAAAATATGTGAATTTTCTTGTGAGGTCAGCTGTTAAGATTTCTGATGTTGTTATTACAGTTTCTAACTTTTCAAAAGAGGAAATAATAAAATATACAAATGTAGATCCTCATAAGATAGAAGTTATATATAACGGAGTTGACGTAAATATTTTTAAAGTCTATGAAAAGGAGATATTAAATAAAGTAAGGCTCAAGTACAATTTGCCTGATAAGTTTATTCTCTATGTTGGAAATGTAAAGCCTCATAAAAATATTAAAAATGCTATAAAAGCTTTTGAAATCTTCTCAGAAAAATGTAAGGATTTTTATTTGGTTATTGTTGGCAAGAAAGAAGGTTTTTACAAGGGGGATAAGGAAGTCTTTTATATTTTACGACGGAATAAATCCCTTTCTAAAAGGATTATTTTCACAGGATATATAGAAAAGGAAGATCTTTCTTTAATATACAATATAGCAAATTTATTATTATTTCCATCTCTTTATGAAGGTTTTGGGCTTCCTCCATTAGAAGCTATGGCCTGTGGATGTCCAGTGGTGGCCTCAGATATTCCAGTTATTAGAGAAATATGTGGCAATGCAGTTTATTATGTAAATCCCTTTGATCCTTGGAATATAGCACAGGGGATTTCAGATGTGGAAGAAGATAAAGAAATGAGAGATGAGTTAATAAGTAAAGGTTTTAAGAGAGCTAAAAATTTCACATGGGAAAATTCAGGAAGAAAGTATTTGGAGTTGATTTTGGGATTATAGTCTTGAGTACTAAAAATAATCAAAGATAAGCTTTCATTTTATATAAAAAGTCATTTAAAACTATAATATGTAAATTTGCATCTTTATAAATCTTTTTTATCTCTCTAAAAGATTCAATCAAAATATCTAATCCTTTACAATACCAGTCGGGTCCATTTCCTATAAAGAGTATATTATGGTTGAATTCTTTCTTAGGGGAAAACTGGTAAGAATTCTCTTAACAATAAGCTTTCCATCTCTCCTACACAGATAAATAGATCTACATTTCTTAATAGGAATTAAGAAGTTCCCTTCACATAGAAGTATGTCATACTTATCAATTTTTCTTCTAAGGAATCTGCAAGAGCTTTATGAAATGGATGGGAAGCGTAAACTAAAAATAGAATTTTATTTGACATTTGTTAACTCCCTATTAAAATCATAAAATTATTTCTTGCTCACAGAATTAGTTTCTAAAAGTATGAAAAGGAAACTTTACCTTTAAATAATATTATGTTTTGAAAAACTTGCATCCTTTATAGCCTTAAAAATTAGCTTTATTCTTTTAAACTGTCTTCTCTTAATCCTATTTAATAAAATTCCGATAAAACTTAAGTAAACAAGAGGCAGATACTGCGGATAAAATTTTTTTGTAAAGATTATTCTACCTCTTATTCCATAGTAATCCGCAAACTCACTCTTTTTTTCTCCCTTTGAACTTGAACCAATACTTGCCCCTTCTTTATGAAAAACCTTACTCTTCCAACAGTATAAAATTTTATAACCCTTTCTTTTAGCTCTTTCACTCCAATCCACATCTTCATAATATAAAAAATATCTTTCATCCATTAAACCCACAACAAGTAAGAACTCTTTTGATACAAACATGGATGCTCCTATAATGTAGTCAATATTATCAATCTCTTTGTCATATTGACCTCTATCTTCCTCATATCCCCCTATATGTTTTGTTAAAGCTAAGTATTTGTTAAGTTTACCTCCCACACCCTGTAAAATATTAGGATTCCAAAAATAAAGCAATTTTGAACCTACAATTCCTACTTTTATACCTTTATTTCTTTTATCTTCTACATAATTAATTAGTTCCCTAAGGGAGTAAGGATCTAAAATTAAATCATTATTTAATATCCATACGTATGAAAAATCATTCTTATATAATGCATATCTCAATCCAGCATTTACTCCTCCTGCGTATCCTTTGTTCTCCTGATTAATTAAAATGATTGGATACTTAAAAATATTACTCTCTAAAATAAGTGTATTTTCTCTTTCAAAGTAATAATGGGTATTATATCCTTTTGCATTTAGAAAATTTAATATATTATTTTTTAGATCTTCTGAGGGATTATTGTTTACTAAAATTATTTGAAAATCTTGATAATTTAACGCCAATAGGCTTTCGATTAGTTTAAGAGTATCCTTTATACCTTTATAATATATTATAAGGAGGTATATTTTAAGAAGTAAAATTTTTTGCATTTTCAATTTTTATAAATATTTTTCTTAGGTCGCTAATAAATTTATGGGGCTCTTTTTTGATGACTTCTCTATAATATTCAAAGTCTTTTATTCTTTCCTCATAGTTTTCTAAGCAGTCTTTTATTTTCTCTATAATTTTAGGAATATTGTCTTTTTTATCTTCAAATTTATATACTTCTGGAATTGGTATATCCTCAGAATATGCTGCAGAACCTCTTTTACCTGTAATAACACAACATCCCAATATGGCCGCTTCTCTTGGTATTCGATCTTTGCCAGGATGAGGGCCAAAATCAATGTAAACTTTTGCTTTTTTAAGGGTCTCTATAACTTCCCTTCTTGTCATATTTTTTATTGCAATAAAGGTAATATCAGGCGCAGATTTAATCAACTTATATGTTATACTTGAGAACTTTTGATAGTTAAATACTACTAAATCTTCTTTTTGGGAATAGGTAAATTTCTCTTTCAAGAATTCTAGGTTTAAAAAGTCTGATAAGAAAAATACATCTTTAAATCCTAAGTTTCTAAGGTAATTTTGAGCATAGTAGGATTGGACTAAATGATAATCAATAAACCTAAGATCATCTTTAAAATTTTCATTAGATTTTTTTGAATAATATTTGGAGTTGAAAAGATATAAATCTATAAGGGGTCTGCCTATAGAAATTTTAAATATTTTATTTATAACCCTTATTAGAAACATTAGAAAATAGATAGTTTTTTGCTCTTTAGCTAATTTGCTTATTTTAAAGTTATCTACACTTAGCCACCATAACGCTTTTCTTATGTGTTTATAGCTCTTAGATAACATAATATAGTCGTATACTTCTGGAATCATTAATAAGTTTATCTTGCTATCATCTATTTTTCTTACAAATGGGTTGTTGTATACTTTATACTCCTTATGAATAGGATCAGATAAATTATTGGGATGATAATACATATATGCATTTAAATTCAAATTATTTCTTAAGTAAAAAACCAATTGATGTAGCAATTCAGGTCCTCCAGTAACAACATTTGGAGGACAAAGAACATATATTTTTGTGTTCTTATATATAGGTATCAATTTAATTTAACCTTCTAAATACCTCTAAGCTTCTTTTAATTGTATCATCCATATCATAATATTTGTAGTCTGCTAATCTTCCTATAAATATTATATTTTTAAGCTCCTTAGCTTTTTCTAAGTATTTGTCATATACTTCTATATTTTCCCTATTAGGAATGGGATAATATGGAATATTTTTATCCTTTTCATATTTTTGGGGATATTCCTCAACTATAGTAGTATTACTACTTATTTGTTTAGTCATATGTTTAAATTCTGTTATTCTTGTAAATTCATAGTCCTTTGGATAATTTATTGTGGCTACTTCTTGATAATATTCTTTATTATATGTTTTAAATTCAAATTTTAAAGATCTATATGGGAGCTCTCCTAAGTCATAATTAAAAAATTCATCTATTTTCCCTGTATATATTATTTTACCATTAAATTTACTCCCAAATAAGTAAATTTCGTTTTTTTTGAGATCTGTTTCAACAATCTCTTTATAATCCGTGTTTAATAACAATTTTATGTTCCTATTACTTAACATCCTTTCAAAGATTTTTGTATAACCTTCTTTAGGTATACCTTGATATTTGTCTTGAAAATACCTATCATCCCTTGAAATATTTATGGGTACTCTTTCTATTATACTATTGTCAAGTTCTTCAGGACTCACATCCCATTGTTTTTTAGTATAGTTCAAAAAAACTTTCTCATAGATATAATCAGCTAGCATTTTTAAGTCACGATCTTCTGTTTCCTTCAGTCTTAATATAGGTATTTTATTGTCATATCCAAATTTTTCTATCAGTTTTCGTTCTAATTTATAGGATAAAGTTTTAGGGAGCAAAAGCTCTAGACTGTTGAGATTAAAAGGTATAGGTGTTTTTTTCCCATCTATATATGCTAATACTCTGTGATAGTAATAAATCCAGTCGGTAAATTGGGAAATATATTCCCAAACATCTCTATAGTCTGTGTGAAAAATATGAGGACCATATTTATGAACTAAAATTCCATATTCATTGAAATAATCATAACAGTTCCCACCTAGATGGCTTCTTTTTTCAACAACTAAAACCCTTTTATCTAATACTTTTGCTATTCTTTCAGCTATTACACTCCCTGCAAAGCCAGCTCCAACTATTATAAAGTCAAACATCCCTCAATCTTCCCCACTTCTTATCTTTTTCAGAAAGAATTATTTCATCTATTTCCTCAAGAGGCCATTTAATCCCTATATCAGGATCATCCCAAATTATTCCTCCCTCATCTTCAGGGTGATAGTATTCTGTTGTCTTATACAAAACTTCTGCCTCATCTGATAATACTAAAAATCCGTGAGCAAACCCTTCTGGTATGTAGAACATAAGTTTATTCTCCTCTGAAAGTTCTATCCCATACCATTCACCAAAAGTAGGAGAATCTTTTCTTATATCTACTGCTACATCAAATATTTTTCCTCTAATTACTCTTATTAGTTTGCCCTGAAGATAATTCTTTTGAAAATGAAGTCCCCTTAATACTCCTTTTTTCGATTTTGAATGATTATCCTGTACAAAGATTACGTCACAACCTGCCTCTTTGAAATCTCTTAAATTATAAGATTCCATAAAGAAGCCTCTTTCATCTTTGTATACAGTTGGTTCTATTATAATTAATCCCTTTAAAGGGCCCTCTAAGAATTTAAATTTCCCCATTTTTTTAAATACCAACTTATAGTTTCTCTTAAAGCCTCTTTAAATTCCCATTCTGGTTTCCATCCGAGCTCTTTCTTAATCTTCTCAGTACTTAATGCATATCTTCTATCATGTCCTGGTCTGTCCTTTACAAAAGTGATTAATTTTTTATACTCTTTTTCTAGCTTTTTATTCTCTTCTGCTATAATCTCACATATTAAATTTACAAGATCAATATTTTTCCATTGATTTTCTCCAGCTATATTATAAATTTCTCCTATTTTTCCTTTGTGAAGTACTAAATCTATACCCCTACAATTATCTTCCACATATAACCAATCTCTTACATTTTGGCCATCTCCATAAACGGGAATTTCTTTGCCTTCTAACACTCTCTTTATGGTAAGGGGTATGAGTTTTTCAGGATATTGTCTTGGCCCAAAATTATTTGATGATCTTGTTATTATTACTGGAAAATTATAAGTTATATAATATGCTCTGCAGAGAAGATCTGCACCTGCTTTCGAGGCTGAATAAGGACTATTAGGTTTTAAAGGAAAGTCTTCTGTGAACTTCTCCTCACCTTCAAGAGGTAGGGAACCGTATACTTCGTCAGTGCTTATTTGTATGAATTTTGTATCTTCCATTTTTCCCTTAGCCCAATAATCCTTTGCCACATCTAATAACACTTGTGTACCATAAATATTTGTTTTTACGAAAATTTCAGGACCTTCTATGCTTCTGTCTACATGGGATTCTGCCGCAAAATTTAATACATAATTGGGTTTAAATTCTTTAAATATGTACTCTACAAGTTCTCTATTCCCTATATCTCCTTTTATAAAATGATAATTAGGGTTTTCTCTAACTTCTTCTAAGTTTTCAAGGTTTCCTGCATAAGTTAATTTATCTAAGTTTATTACCTTATAGTTAGAATATTTTTTTAGAGTGTAGTGTACGAAATTGGAACCTATAAAACCTGCTCCGCCCGTGACTAATAATACCTTAGAATCCATTTTTACTTTTCTCCCCTTTGAGAACTGGTTATAAGAATTGAGCCATAGGTATTAAGAAAATCTTTTAATGCTGATTCCCAATCTCTCATCATATTCAAACCTTCAAGATTTAAGTAGTAGTTTTCAAGAACAGAATATTTTGGCCTTTTAGCCTTTCCTGGATATTCTTCTGTTTTTATAGGAGTGATTTCTACATCATTTATATTTAATATCTCAAAGATTTTTTTTGAAAACTCATACCAACTTACCTCTCCCTGATTAGAAGAATGATAAGTACCTATCTTATCTTCTTCGATAAGTCTCAAAGTCTGTTTAACCACATCTAAAGTATAGGTAGGACTTCCTATTTGGTCCTTTACTATTCTCAATTTCTTCTCCCCAATACCCTTTTTAGTTATTGTTTTTACAAAATTATTTCCATTTATTCCATATAGCCATGATATTCTTAATATTAAATGGTCTGGATTATGAGTTCTTGTATACTCTTCTCCTAAAAGTTTTGTTCTTCCATAAATAGAGATTGGATTTGGTCTATCACTTTCTCTATAGGGGGTATTTTTTACTCCATCAAATACATAATCAGTGCTAAAAAATACAACCTTTGCCTTTACTTTATAAGAAGCATAGGATACATTTTTAGCTCCTATCACATTTGTCTTAAAACATTCATCTATTTCCTCTTCTGCCTTATCTACTTTAGTATATGCTGCACAGTTTATTACGCAGTCTGGTTTTATTTCATATAATTTTTCAATTAGTCCCTTTAAATTCAAAATGTCAAGCTCAGAATGCGAAAATATGTAAACTTCATCTCTTTTTCTCAAGTATTCTTCAAACTCTTTTCCTAACTGTCCCTTTCCCCCTAATATAACAATCTTCATAATTCTATATTTTATCAAAATCTATAATTATATTCTGAGCAAGTTGATTAGCTCTGAATAAGGATTCTGGAGTTCCTGCATCGGTCCACCATCCCTTTAATATATCATAGGTTAATTTTTCTTTTTCTAAATAAGTATTATTTACATCTGTTATTTCAAGTTCTCCTCTTGCTGATGGTTTTAATGTTTTTATTATTTCAAAAACTTCAGAATCATACATATATATTCCTGTAACTGCAAAATTGCTTTTTGGTTTTTTAGGTTTCTCTTCTATTCTTAGGATCTTTCCATCCTTTATCTCAGGAACTCCAAACCTATGAGGGTCTGAAACCTCTTTTAAGAGTATTTTTGCTCCTTCTTCTTGATTTTTATAGTTATTCACATATGGGGTTATATCATCCTCAAAAATATTATCTCCAAGGATCACCACACAGTTGTCATTCCCTACAAAATGCTTTGCAAGTCCTAAAGCTTGGGCTATACCTCCTGCCTCATCCTGAACTCTATAGGTAAACTCAACTCCAAAATCTCTTCCGCTTCCAAGAAGCTCCATCACATCACCCATATGCTCTCTTCCTGTCACAATTAGTATCTCATAAATTCCTGCTTGCTTTAGTTTATATATGGGATAAAAAATCATTGGATATATACCCACAGGGAGTAAATGTTTATTGGTCACTCTTGTAAGGGGAAGAAGTCTTGAACCTGTTCCTCCTGCTAAAATTACACCTTTCATATTGTATTTACCTCATTTTTTATGAGTTTACCATTTAAAATATTATATTTCAATCTAAGTTAATAATAAATGATTTTTATTATGATATAATCAATTTATGGGTAAGCTAAAAAGACTTACAAAGATCTGTTATACTTATAATATTGGTTTAGTTTATCTTTTTGGATCCCAGAAGGATAATGCCCTAAGGATTTTAGAGGGGGAGAAAGTAGAAATCAAGGATCCTTTAGCTGATATAGATGTGGGAATAGTATTTACTAAAAATATTGAGGATATTTCAGAAAGATATAAACTCTATGCGGATATATACAATGAGTTGGAGGATTTATTTAAGCCTTATCCTTTGGATTTAGTTTTTCTTCAGGAGTGTCATTCTGTTTTTCAAGTAGAGGCTATTAAGGGTATATGCGTATATAACATATCTGAAGAATTTAGAGATAATTATGAGATGATGATACTTAGAAGGTCTGCAGATTTTAAATATGTGTTGGATAAATACTATGAGGAGGCTTTAGAGAAGTACTAATTATGCTAAACAAGGAATTTATTAATGAGAGATTGCTATTAATTGATTCCTTTCTTAAAGAATTATATGAATTAGCCTCTCTGGATAAAGATTCTTTTATTTTTGAAAAAAGAAATACTGCAGCCTGTGAGAGCTTTTTAAGAAGAACATTAGAAGCAATTTTTGATATAGGGAGACATATTTTGGCAAAAACAGGATATATAGACATGGCTACAGAGTATAAATCTATAGCTAAAGGATTAGTAGAGATAAAGGTAGTAGATAAGAGATTAGGAGAAAAATTAGTACAGATAGCAGGATACAGGAATAGATTAGTTCATATGTATAACTTAGTTAGTGATGAAGAACTTTATCAGATAATTCAGTCTGATTTAAAGGATATAGAAGAATTTGTCTCCTCAATAAAAAGGTTTATACAACATAAATAATTCTATTTCATCTCTTTTAATTTAAAGTAAAATCTTACCACTGATTTTGCTCCTTCTATTTTTCCAGTAAAGGTATAATTTTTTAGTTTCTTTTCCCATTCTTTGATCTTCTTTTCTCCCCTCTCTAACTCTTGTATATTATTTTTTAATATATCCCTTGATTTTTTAATTTCTTTTTCTGCATCCACAAGGCCTGGAATTTTTCTTTCTTTCAGCTCTCCTCCATAGAGCATAATATTTAATAGTTCTTCAATTTTTTGTAGTCCTTCCATGGAGGAGCCAATAAGTTCCATGGCTTTTTTACTTTGAAAACCAAGATCTCCTATAAAATCTCCTATTTTTTGGATTTCATTAGAAAAGTTTTTTTCTTCCATCTCTTTTTTAACCTCTTCGGCAAGGTTCAAGGCAGTTTTCCACTCCTCATCATCTTTCTTTTCGGCCCTTTCTTTAATGTAGATGTAGAGTTTATTAAAGTTTATAGGGTGGGATTTTAAACCCTCTGCTATATAATAGGCTTTGTTTTGATAGGAGATTAAAGTAAAGGGTAGAGTAAGGAATTCTTGAGGAATAGAAGGAGTACTTTCTTCTATACTCTTTAATATTCCTTTCAATATTTTTTGGTGGGCTTGATTCAGTAGTAAAAATCCCTCTAAACCAGTATAAAAGGATTTTAAATTTTTTGCCATGGAAAGATCTATAGGAGGGATAGAGGGAAAAGCCGTAAAGGTTATTTCTGGTATTCTTAATTTATTTCCTCTTAAGGAAAGAATTATCCTCCCATAGGGTATGGGATAGGCAAAACCTGTAACTCTTACCGTTTTTCCCAGTATCATGAGCATAAAGTTTTCTGGATTTTTCAGGTTAAGATCATCAGCAGAAAACTCTGTGGACATAACTATTCTAAAAGGAAGACCTTCTATGGTTTTTATATCCACTTCTATATCTAAATTTCCTTTTTTTCCTATAAATTCCTTGGGATTAGAGATCTTTCCATTATATTTATAGGTTATTTTAAATTCTAAAGGAGATTTTTTAAGGGGTACTCCCCTCAAGTAGATATTTTTAACATCATGGGAAGTTCCATAGAGTTTTAAAGAATTAGAAGATAAAACCATTTTTATATCTTCAGTATAAAGATCTATATTTTTAAAATATTTTACATCCTTTGATAGGAAAAAATTTCCTCTTCCCCTCACCTCAATCCAGTTAACAAGATCCATTTTTTGAATTTTCCCATCATAATTTAAAAGGACATAAACTGTCTCATCATTTGTAATACTAAAGGAGCTACCCAAGGAAAAGCTAATAAATAATAAACCTATAAGTCCAAGAATAGGTAGAATCTTTTTCATTTTTTTACCTCCCTTTCCTAATAAAGGTAAGTTTTTCCACCATAGGATCTAATGTAGTTAGAAGAGGTATTGTAAAGAGAGTTACAAAAAGTACACTTATAATAGCACCTCTACTAACGAGCATTGCGAGATTTTGAGCCATAAATATGTTAGATAATATTCCTAAAGGAATAGAAATAAGGAACATAGTACCTGCACTGGTAAGGATGCTGTTTATACCTTCAAAGGCAAAATGGGCAGAATAAGCTTTATCAAGACCCTTACTTTTTGCCTCTAAATACCTAGAGGTTAAAAGAACTGCGTAATCTATGGTAGCTCCCAATTGAATTGCTCCTATGAAGAGATTAGAGGAGAAAAATATAAAGCCATAGGTTAGATAGTCTATAAATAGATTTAAGCTTATAGCCATTTGTATAACGGCTACTAAGAGAAAAGGGATAGGAATAGATAAGAAGGATAGGGCTATAATAGTAAAAATGGTAAATAATGAGATAAGGTTTACCCTGTTAAGATCCTTTGTGGTTATACTTTTCATATCGTAATTAAGAACAGGTATTCCTGTAATTTTTATACTAGATTTATTCTCTATATTATCCCTTAATTTTTGCACAAAATTGTAGGACTCCTCGGTGGCATAGGGAAGATTTATATCCAAAGAAGCGTAAGATATACCATCTTTAAAGAAACTCTCCCTTACACTTTCTGGTACCATATATTCAGGAAGAAGGGGATCTACCATATCATAATATCCCATAATTCCAGTTATTTTATCTTCTTCTCTTAAAATATTCATAATCTTTTTCCAGTTTTTAGGAGATTCTTTTCCAATAAGGAAAATTGTAGATTTCTTCTCAAATATATCCTCAAGTTTTCTTTGTCCTACAATAGAAGGCATATCCTCAGGAAGTCCCCTTAAAATTTTATAATCCATAGGGAATCTAGGACTTATGATAAGAGAGATAAAACCAATTAGGAATAAAACAAGAAGTATAGGTCTTCCTTTAACTATAAAGTTAAAAAGTCTTTTTCCCGAAAGTCTTAGAACCCATCTTCTTGTATTAGCCCATTTATTATAAAAATGGTAAAAAAGCACAGGAAGAAGGGTTAAAGATAAGATAAGAGAAATTAATACCCCCCTTGTTAAGATAAAGCCCAACTCTTCCCCAAGGCCAAATTTCATCTGAGTCATGGCAAGGAAACCTGCTATAGTAGTACCTGCACTTGCTATTAGGCTTTTTGTAGTAGATTTTACTGAAATCCATCCTGCTTCTTCTCTGTTTCTCTTCTTTATTTCCTCTTCATATCGGTGGTATAAAAATATGGCATAATCCATGGTAACTCCCATTTGCAATATTCCCACAATCATACGGGATAAAAAACTAATCTCTTCTCCTAAAAGGGTAGAAATAGCAGTATTTAATAGTATTGCAAGAAATATGTTATAATATATTAAAAGGGGAACATACATAGAGGGGAAGACAAAAAATAGAAAAAGAATTACAAAAATACTTCCTATAAGGAGATATTTGGCAGTTTCTTTTTGGGTTATCTCACTTAAGTCTTGGGCTATTGCTGCACTACCTGTAAAGTATGCTCCTTTAGGTAGAATTCTTTTAATTTCTTGAGAGGCCCTTTTTGTAAGAGGAGCTTGAGAGATTTCTATAAAGTCTATCTTTAAAAAGGTATAACCATCTTTTATAAATTTTCCCTTTAAATCCCCACTCCAAAAGTATTGGGGTAAGAAGATATCCTGAAAACTAGATAGCCATGATACTTTAGAAACTCCTTTTATTTTCTCTATCTTATTTTTGATATCTTCTACTTCTTTAGGATTACTAAAGGGAAGAAAGATGTAGGCCTCATCTCCTAATTTAAATTTTTGCTTTAGAGTGTTGATGGCTTCTACCGAAGGTAAATCCTTAGGGAGTAAAGAATACAAATCATAATTAATTTTTAAATGATAGGTAAGATAAAGGGATAGGAGGAATAGAACCAAAGAGAGGAAGATTACATATTTTGAATATTTAAAAGCTATCCTACAAATCTTCTCCATATTTTTCACCTTTTCTCTATAATTGTATTAATTGCGAAAGTTTTTCTCTATTCCCCATATTTTCTGCTTCTTGCCACAATAATCCATAGACTCCATAAAGGAAAAATTCTCTCTTTTAAATACTTGAAAGAGTATTCTAGTAGAAATTTCTACACAATATTGAATTGCTTCCTCTTTTAGAATATCTCTTACAGAAGTTTTTTCATAACCCTTTTTAAGAAAAAGTTTAAGGGCAGTTTCTATTAATTCTTGCCTTCTTATTTCAGGCTCTTTAACAGTTCTCATAACAATTTTTAAATTTTCATCTATTTCTTAAATTTTAATCTAAAACTAAAAATCTTGGCAAGTTTATTTCCTTTTCAAGTTATTAAACAAATTTTATAATATTAAAAGAAGGATTTTGGGAGGTAAAAAGATGGAAAGGAGGAAATATAAAAATAGGGAGTTTATCTCTATTATTGGATTTGGGGGAGTATCGATAATGGATGAAGAACAAGAATTTGCAAATAAATTAGTAGCAGAAGTTATAGATAGGGGAATAAACTATTTTGATGTTGCCCCATCCTATGGGAACGCAGAGGAAAGATTAGGTCCTGCTTTAAGGGGAAAAAGGGAGAAAATATTTCTTGCCTGTAAAACCCAAGAAAGAACAAAGGATGGTGCTTGGAGGGAACTTCATGAATCTTTAAAAAGACTTGAGACGGACTATTTTGATTTATATCAGCTCCATGCAATGACCACAGAAGAGGATTTTGAAAAAGCAATGGGACCCAATGGAGCAATGGAGACCTTTTTAAAGGCAAAGGAGGAAGGGATAATAAGATATATAGGTTTTTCTGCTCATTCTGTTAAGATTGCCTTAAAACTTTTAGATGCTTTTAATTTTGATTCTATTTTATTTCCCATGAATTGGGTGCTTTATTTTAATGAAGATTTTGGTCCCCAAGTTGTAGAAAGGGCAAGGGAAAAGGGAACAAGTATATTAGCTATAAAACCCTTTGCAAAAACCTTGGTTTCCGAAGGACAGGAAAGCCCTTATAATAAATGTTGGTATATTCCTGTGGATGATAAGGACTTGGCTGAATTAGCATTAAGATTTACCCTATCTCAACCAATAGTCTCAGCTATCCCTCCTGGGGAATATAAATTCTTAATGTGGGCATTGGAAATTGCTGAAAATTTTAAATCAATAACAGGGGAGGAAATAAAATATCTAAGAGAGAAAGCAAAGGATATTGTTCCTATATTCAAATTAGAAGTTTAATAATTTTTTAATTTGGCAATTCAATACTTATTTGGTACAATTTGAGGATATTAAAGAAAGGTAGGTGATAAGTTTTGGAGTTTCTTTTGATACCAAAAAAGGAGGAAGAAATAGAGAAGGAACAAGATATTATTATAATTGGAGGAGGGCCCGCGGGTCTTACTGCTGGGATATATGCAGGAAGAGCTCGCATAAAAACCCTTCTTATAGAGGAGTCCTCCATAGGAGGACTTGCATCCTTAACTGCGGCTATTGAGAATTATCCAGGATTTTCAGAAGGAATAACGGGAGAAGAGCTTTCCAGAAGATTAGAAGAACAAGCTAAAAAATTTGGAACAAAAATTTTAGATGCTAAGGTTTTAAGTTTAACCCTTGATGGAATTTGGAAGGTTGTAGAAACTACAAAGGGAGTTTATAGAGCTCCTTCAGTAATTATATGTAGTGGGACAAAGCCTAAAAAATTAGGTGTTCCCGGGGAAAGAGAGTTTTTGGGGAAGGGAGTCTCCTATTGTGCTGTTTGTGATGGGGCATTTTTTACAGGAAAAAAAGTCGCAGTAGTGGGAGGTGGAGATGCTGCGGTAGAGGAAGCTTTATATCTCACACGGTTTGCAGAAGAAGTATATATAATTCATAGAAGGGATGAGTTAAGAGCAGAAAAGATAACCCAAGAAAAAGCCTTTTCTAATCCTAAAATCAAGTTTTTATGGAGTCATATAGTTAAGGCAATAGAGGGAGATAAGAAGGTGGAAAGATTAATATTAGAAAATTTAAAAACAAAGGAGGAAAAAGTCTTTCCAATAGATGGAGTATTTATATATATTGGTCTTACCCCTCAAACAGAGCTATATTCTTCTCTATTGAAATTGGATGATAACGGATTTATCATTACCAATGAGAATATGCAAACATCTGTCCCTGGTATTTTTGCTGCTGGAGATGTTAGGGTAAAACCTTTAAGACAGATTGTTACTGCCTTGAGTGATGGTGCTATTGCAGGGGTTTCTGCAACTAAATACCTTGAAGAAATTAGATTTAAAGGAGGAATTTAAATATGGCGTTATTAAGAGATGAGGATAGAAAATATTTAGAAGATCTTTTCAAAGAAAATCTAAAGGATAAAGTAAAGATAATACTTTTTAGTGAGAAATCTTCTGGAAGTAAATTATATATTCCTGGAAGGATAGAATGTCCCTATTGTCAGCAAACAAGAGAAATTTTAGAAGAAGTTGTTGGTCTTTCTGAGTTATTGGAATTAGAAGTCCATGATTTTCTTGCAGAAGAGATATCAGCTAAAAAATATGGAATAGATAAGATTCCTGCAATCTTATTCCAAAAAGATGATGAAGTGTTAAATTTAAGATTTTTTGGAATTCCTTCAGGTTATGAATTTTCCACATTGATAGAGGATATAGTAGATATCTCTCGAGGAGAAACTCACCTTTCAGAAAAAACTAAGAACTTTCTTAAAACTATAACAAAACCAGTACATATTCAAGTTTTTGTAACTCCCACCTGTCCCTATTGTCCTCGGGCAGTAAGACTTGCCCATCAGATGGCAATGGAAAATAAATTAATAACTGCAGATATGATTGAAGCCATAGAGTTTCCTCATCTTGCAGAAAAGTATCAGGTTTCAGGAGTTCCCAAGAGTATAATAAATGAAACTGTGGAAGTAGAAGGAGCAGTTCCCGAGGACATCTTTGTAGAATATATCAAATCTGCTATAAAATCTTAATCTATTTTTCCAAAGAAGTAGTCTCGAGCCTCACCCACAAGATATAAAGAGCCTGTTAT
The DNA here is from genome assembly GCA_964612975.1 of uncultured Dictyoglomota bacterium. Taxonomy (GTDB): domain Bacteria; phylum Dictyoglomota; class Dictyoglomia; order Dictyoglomales; family Dictyoglomaceae; genus NZ13-RE01. The sequence goes on from CAZTGC010000004.1 coordinate 103,564, forward strand.
TAAGATAAGGTCATCGGGTGAGGCTTTTTTATGTACATCTTCAAAGGCAGATGGAAAATCTTTATAAAAATAAATATTTTTTCCTTTATCCTTTACATTTTCCCCTAGCTCCTCAGGATCTTTTGTGCGAGAGCTGGGAAGGGGTAAAAAATGAAAACTATATACTAAAGGTTCCAAGGTATTAAGAAAAGAATAGGAATCTTTATCCTTCATCATACCACAAATTAAAAATAACCTTTCAAATTTTATATAATCTTCTAAGGTTTCCCTCAGGGCGATAGCGGAAGAAACATTATGAGCCCCATCAAGAATTACCAATGGATCTTTTCTTACTATTTCAAATCTTCCAGCCCAATTTACCGATGAAAATCCCTTTTTAAAATCCTCCGAAGAAATATCCCAGTTAAGATTTAGAGATAAACTTGCATAGGAACATACTGCATTTACCAATTGGTGGGCTCCCAAAAGGGGAATGCTAAAAATCTCCTCTCTTCCATTTCCAGAGATTACAAAAATCTGTTCCTTAAGATTAGATGCTATTTTTTTCCAAGTATATAAATCATCTACCTTTAAATAAAAAGCTTTCTTACTAATAGCAACTTCCCTTATGACTTCCCAGGCTGAGGGATCCTGAGGGGAACAAATTAATGGGATCTTCTCCTTAATTATCCCTGCCTTTTCTCGGGCAATCTCAGGTAAAGTATTTCCAAGAATATGCATATGATCAAAACCTATGGGAGTTATAATAGAGACCATAGGGATAATGGTATTTGTGGCATCCAATCTTCCCCCAAGTCCCACTTCTATTACTACAAAATCCAACTTTTTCTTATAAAAATACAAAAAGGCGAAAGCAGTTAAAACTTCAAAAAAAGTAGGGGGTCCATATATGGGATGTTCCCCTGCCTTTTTTATAAAGGGCTTTACCCCTTCAATAAGTTCTACAAATTCCTCCTTACTTATCCATCCTTCATGGGTGGATATCCTTTCCCTTATGGTTTGAAGGTGGGGAGAAGTAAATAATCCAACTTTATAACCCTTAGATTTTAGAATAGAAAAAATCATAGTAGAGGTGGAGCCCTTTCCTTTAGTACCTGCTATATGAAAGGCTTTAAGAGATCTATGGGGATTTCCCATTACATTCAGTAGATGATTCATCCTTTCAAGATAAAATTTTTTCTCCCCATAGCTCATTTGATCCAAACGTCTTTCATAATTTATAAAGCTATATAAATAATTTACCGCTTCCTTATATTCCATAATTTTTTCCCTATCCCTTTTTCTTTGGAATTTTATACTAAAAAATTTTTTAGGACAAATGAAAATTTTTTTGAAAAAGTGGTAAAATATAATTGAAAATTATCTCAAGGAGGAGTTATAAAATGGAAGAAATTAAAGTACCCATCGGAGTATCTGCAAGACATATTCATTTATCTATAGAAGATAAAGAAAAGCTCTTTGGGCAAGGATATAAACTTAACCCAAGAAATCCTTTATCTCAGAGGGGCCAATTTGCCTGCGAAGAAGAGGTAGAGGTTTTTGGTCCTAAGGGGAGAAGTTTAAAATTAAGAATTTTAGGACCTGAAAGAAGATCAACTCAAGTAGAATTATCTTTAACCGATGCTATTTTCCTTGGTTTAAAACCTCCTATTAAAGACTCAGGAGATATTGAGGGAACACCAGGAATTAAAGTTATTGGTCCTAAAGGAGAAGTAAACCTTGAAAAGGGCGTTATAATCCCATGGAGGCATATCCACACACCAACTTCAATAGCAGATAAGTTGGGACTCTATGAGAAACAGCTGGTTAAAGTGAAATTAGGAACCATAAGGGCACTGATCTTTGAGAATGTTTTAATTAGGATAAGGAATGATTTTGTATGGGAATTACATATTGATACCGATGAGGCAAATGCTGCAATGGTAAAAACAGGGGATGTGGCCACATTAATGTTAGAAGAGGTAAAGGAGAAGATAAGGTTATAATTTTTTGGGGAGAGAGAAAAAACTCTCCCCTTTTTATTTAATTCCTAAATCTACCCTTCCCCCTGCACCCCATATTTTTGTAATTACATTCTCCAATCCTTCCATTTTTCTTTCAGAAAGCCATAACTTCCCATAGATATTTCCAAGCTTTATAAAGTCAGAAACCTTTAAATCTTGCCTTAATCTATTTATTCCAACCCTTAACATCTCCCTTATAAAGTTTAGAGCCTCAGGAAGATTTATGGAAGATACTTTCTCCCAAAGTTCCTCGTATTTTTTCAACAATCCATCTTTATCAGCTAAATTTCCTATCTTCTTCGAATAATAATCTATCCAAAAATCTCCCTCTGGTTTTCTTTTTTGAAATTCTCTTCCCAATATTTCTGTAAAGTATCTAAATATAAGATCTCCAAAAACTACTCGCTTAATGGTCTCTGAAAAGAAGGTCTCCCCAAAGGCCTTTCTTACCATAAGAATATCTTGCCCTTCTCCTGATAATGCCATCCATTTTTCTTCCCATTTTCCATTTCCTTCGGCAATTTCCATTCCTACAAGAATTAGGGGATCTAAAAGGGAAAAGAGACATTCTGAGCCGTCATCTCCCCAGGCGGTAATTAAAAATCCAGGAAGTTTTTCCCTTTTTGCAGGAGTAAAGAAGTTTTTAAGATTTGCGAGGGCGATATCGAAGTTTGGGTAAAATCTTGACCAATTGGAAAGTCCGGGACATGCCAATTCCTTTTTCTTTCTCTCTCCAAACATATTTATCTTATTCTCAAAATGTTCCTCAGAAAGGTCAGTATAATCCCAATTGGCAATAACAACTTCATCCCATATATCACTTTCTAATACCACCTTCCATCTTTCCTTCTCCTCTTCCCTTAAATACATCCCCGTTAACATATCTCCCCATACCATGGGAATTTTTCCCTTATCCTTAACCATATTTATCATGTTTCTATGATGCATTTCAAAAAGAGATGGTCCCTCAAAAACTCCTGTCTTATCTAAACTTCTTCCCCTTCCCAATGCCCAGGTTTCATCTCCTCCAATATGAATATAACTTGAAGGGAAGAATTCTAAAACCTCAGAAAGAAGATCATATGCAAAATCCCTTGCAGATTTGTTGGAGACATCCAAGCATCCCTCTTGGGGTCTATGCCATTCACTAAATTTTGTAAAGTCAAGTAAAGAAAGAATATGTTCCATATGACCACAAAGTTCCAAAGATGGAAAAACTTCTATCCCCAAATTTTTCCCATAATCTATAATTTCCCTCAATTCCTCCTCTTTTAGTCTTCCCCGGAGAATACCAATTTGAGGATATTTCCTCCAAGGAAATAGATCCTCAAAATATATAGCAAAATAATTATATTTAAGAAGGAAAAGCCATTTTAAAAGCTTTTTAAAGGTATTTAGATTAGGAACACCTCCCCTTGCTATATCCAAATGGTATCCCCTAAAGGGAAAGGAAAGTTCTTCTTCAATTTCTACTTCGGGAAGAACATTCTTGTTTTCTGTAATAAGTTGAATAATTGTTGCATAACATATATTCTCTTCTCCCCAAATATTAATTAATCTTTCCCTTATCTTGATTCCTGTTCCCTTCTTTTCCACTTTATTTATTCTCCAGGTACCCCTTGGAATATTAAACTCCTTTAGAAGAAAATTTGGAAAGTTTTCAAATCCATCAAAGGGAAAAAATCTTCCTGTAGATTCCAATCTCTTTGGCTCAGGAACCACATAAATTTTTCCTTCCATTTTATTACCTCCCAATTTTAATTTTTCAATGTGAGAATATATAATATTAAGAAAAGATTTGGAGGAAGACCAATGAGTAGATTTTTAGTGGTATTTCTTATAGGGGTAATATTGGCTCTTCTCTTTTCAATACAGAATAATTCATCCATAACTATATATTTTGGTCCTTGGCAGTTCCAAGGATCTACTGCTTTAATTCTATTAATATCCTTTTCCTTAGGATTCTTTTTAAGTTTAATTTCTGTTATCCCTGTACTAATAAAGAACAAGTTTATCATTTCAAAGCAACAAAAAAGGATAGAAGATTTGGAAAGACAAATATCCGAAAAGAAGGAAGAATTAAAATCATAAAATTATTTAAACCTCTTCTCAAAATTTTCAGTATCCACATTGGATCCCTTTATTAAAATATTTTCTGGTCCTTTAACTCCTAATCCCACTTCTACTGCCCTTTTTATCTGGGGATGGGCCCACATATTTTTATCTTGAATAGCAGGAGTTGTCCCAAGAATTTTTAAAAGGGAAAGTCCCACCATATCACAGGCAATTCTATCAGGAGATGCAATAATCATCATGGGTTCCCTTATTTCTCCCGTTGCAGGTCCTCCTCTAACGAATACTTTACTTGCATCTAATATATTCAAGGCTGGATTAAAGGCAAGATTTAACTCTGATATCATCTCATTTATATATCTTGAAGCATGCATTACCATTCTGTCTTGTCTATGGATAAAACCTACAAAATTTTTCAGGGACATAGTAAAATCTGTAATGGAATGGGTCTTAACTACTGCCACATTAATAATATGGTCCACTTCCTTTAATATTTTTGGTATTCTAAAACCATTACTCCAATATTTTGCCTTTTCAGGTTTTACCCATACCCACTCCATATTATCCAATGCATACAACTCTACCCCTAATTTTTTTGCTACCTTTGCAATTCCTACCTTTTCCATATTTCTCATGGTATTGGGCCAGGGCACCCCTGAACAATCAGCAACTATGATTCTTTTTGCCCCCCTTTCCTTTACCATCAAAATTACTTCTTCTAAGACTTCAGGATTTGTGGTTCCGGGATAGGGGTCGTCAGAATTCACATTAGGTTTTATAAGAACTGTATCCTGGGGTTTTATAAAGTTAAGACCTCCCACCATATTAACTGCAACTCTAACCGACTGCTTTATATCCTTCTCCTTTACTATGCTAACTGGAGCAATTTCTGAGATCCTTTGATTTGTTCCTGTAGTTTCCAAGGATAAATTCTGCATAATTCTTTGAATATCAAGTTTGCTAAAATTCTCATTTTTTAAAGAAAATTCTTTCCCATTTTTCAAAATACCTTGGGAAATTAAGAAGGCAATTCCTAAACCTAAATTTAAAACCCTTTGTCCCTTTTTCATAGTAATTCCTCCCCCATTTTTATATTAATCTTGATATATGCCATTTCTTAAAAACCATAGCATAGTTTACTCCAATTTCCAATCCATGAACCCTAACCATGGACTTAGGGAATCCTTTATATGGATTTCTAAAATTAAAAAATGGGCTTTTCTATGGGTAGAATGCCAGCCTCCACCCCAATGGATAATCAGAAAATAAGACTTCTCTTTAAAAGGATCCTTTTTATTTCCAGTAAGAGAGATCAATTTTATTTCATGACCAAAGGTAAAGTATTTAACAGAAAGCCCTCCTGTCATAAACTCCATATCCATGATATGGGCACCCATAGCAATTATTTTCATTTTTTAAAAGGTGGAAGGGAAATTTTCCCTCCTAAAACAGGATATTTTGACCCTGATGTAGAAGGAACATTATTGGGAATTCCAAAAAGCATCTCGTCAGCTAATATTGCCCAAGTTATCCCTTCCCTTGCATCATTGGGGATTCCAAAATCTTCGTTGGTCTTAACCTTAACGGGATAAAGACGTTTTTTAAGCCATTCCATCATAGTTTTATTATATGTTCCTCCTCCCCCAACTATAACTTCTTGTAGTTCATAACCCTTTGGATAAAATTTTTCATAATTGTAGGCAATGGCTTCTACAGTAAAGACTGTCAATGTGGCAATGATATCCTCAGGGGAAAGATTCTTTTCTACCATTTCAAATACTTCTTTTAAAAATTCTTCTCCAAATAACTCCCTTCCAGTGGTTTTTGGAGGTTTCCTTTTAATATATGGATGATTTAAGAGATTAGAAAGGATTTCTTTATCAATTTTTCCCTTTTTTGCTATGCTTCCATCAGGATCATAATCCCATTCTCCCTTTGTAAAGTATTTTACTGCGTAATCAATAAGAATATTTCCAGGTCCACAATCAAAGGATTTTAAAGAATTCCATGAAATATCCTTAGGAAGAAAGGTTACATTGGCAATCCCTCCAATATTTTGAACTGCTCTATTTATATTATTGTCCTTAAAAAGAATATAATCTACATATAAACTTAAGGGAGCTCCATGTCCTCCCCCTGCAATATCTGCTGCTCTTAAGTCCATAACGGTAATAGTTTCTAATCTATCTGCAATAACTGCTGATTCCCCTATCTCCATATGAGCTCCTTGATAGTTATTCTCTTCTGATGGAGGATCATAATACAGAATTGGTCCTTGGGCGGAAATTGCAAAAAGTTCTTCCTTTTTAATATTTAGTTTCTTTAACAATTCCAATCCAGCTTCAGAAAAGATTTCACCAATTAAATGATGAAGCCTTACTAAATCCTTTACCTTAAAGGAATTTGGAGGATAAACTTGAAAAATTTTTTCTTTAATTTCCCTGGGATAGGGATATTGGTGATGGCCTATAAATTTAATCTTTTTTTCTTCCCTTAATCCCTTAACCTCTATTAAGGCACAGGAAATTCCATCGCAGGATGTTCCCGACATCATTCCTAAAACTAATCTCTTTTCATGGGGGGATATATCCTTTATAAACTTCATTCCCTTCTCCTATACACTTAATTCTACATAGAGTTGATACCTATCTCCCCTTAAAACAGATTCCACAAATTCTCCGGGCCTTTCATTTTCTAAAAAGGTTAACCTCTGAACATAAAAAACAGGAGTGTTTCTCTTTATTTCTAATTTTTCTGCCTCATAATTATTGGGTAACCTCACCCAATAGGTTTCTTCTGCCCTCTTAAAAAATATATTGTATTTTTTCCTCAAATACTCATACAATGAACCCCTTCCCAACTCATTTTCATCAATAACAGGGAATATATCCGAAGGAAGATAAGCCACTTGAAGTCCCATGGGATTATCATCTGCAAGTCTTAATCTTTCTAATTTCCAAACCCTTATATTTTCCTTTATTCCTAGTTTTTCTTGAATTACAAAGGGAGAAAATATAAGCTCTAAATTTAAGATGATGCTATCGGGTTTTAAATTTCTTGATAGCATATCTTGAGTAAAATTGGTAATCTTTCCTAATCTTTGCTGAACCTGGGGAACATTTACAAAGGTTCCTTTACCCTGCTTCCTATATAATAATCCCTCTTGAACTAAATCATTAACCGCTCTTATTACAGTCATTCTTGAAACATTATATTCCTGCATTAATTCCTGCTCTGAAGGAATTTTAGATCCCGGAGAATATTCTCCCTTTAATATTTTCTCCCTTATACTTTCCTTGAGCTTGTAATATAAGGGAAGAGGCAATTCTTTTTTCATTCTTCACTCCCCTTTTATTGTCATGTTGATATAATAATAAAAAAGAAACCAAAAGAAGTCAATATAAAAAATCCATTGATCTGTAATCATTTTTCATCCTTTTTCAAAAGGTGATTACAGATTAGATAATTTTTCCCTTGATTTGGAGTTAACTCTAAGATTTATAATTTAGGAAGAAGGGAAGGTGATTTAATATTGAAGAAAAATATCCTTATTGCATATTACAGCTGGTCAGGGAATACCAAAAGAATTGCGGAAATTATCAAGGAAGAAGTTGGAGGTGTTCCTTTTGAAATAGAACCTGAAACTCCTTATCCCTCCTCATATCAGGCAACAGTGGATCAGGCAAAAAAAGAAATAAAAGATGAATATAAACCACCTATAAAGGGAAAGGTTGAAAATATGAATATTTTTGATATTGTATTTATTGGGACTCCCAACTGGTGGAGCACTATGGCGCCTCCTGTAGCTACTTTTTTAACCCAATATGATCTCTCCAAAAAAACTATAGCTCCCTTCTGTACCCATGGGGGAGGAGGACAGGGAAGAATTGTAAAAGATATTGAGAAATTATGTCCCAATACTGAAATTTTAGAAATTTTTTCAGTAAATGAAGGTGATGATAAAGACTTAAAAGAGAAAATTTCTTCTTGGTTGAAGAAAATAGGAATAAAAGAGTAAAAATTTAATCTTGATCTTTCTTTTTCTCAATTCCTTCCTTTAATAGCTTTATATATTCTCTCTGAATATTTTTTATATATTCAGGAGAAAGATCAGTTATCTTTATTCCTTTACTTTTCATAAGATAGATAAAGAATCTTTTAAGTCCCCAAGAGGAGCTTTCAATAAATAGCTCAATCATTTCAGGAGAAAGATCATCCCTTATAAATCCTGCTTTTTGATTTTTTAAAACCAAATTATATAAAATATTCCTTGTCATTTTCTCATAATATTCTTTTATTTCTTCTCTATAGGGGGAATCATCATAGAAGGCCGATTTTTCAAGGAGGTTATATTCATGGGGATGTTTCAAAATAAAGTTCCAAGAATCATCAAAGGATTTTTCTATGTAGTCAAAAAGGCTTATCTTTTCAAAGTTATAATCCTCTGTTAACTCAAGAATCCTTTTTGTAGCAATCTCAATAGCATAAAGATACATCTCCCTTTTATCTTCAAAATACTGATACATGCTCCCCTTAGCAATACCACATTCCCTCGCTACATCTTCTATATTTACTTGGCTATAGGGTTTTTCTGCAAAATTTTTTATAAGAACATTTATTATTTTCTCTCTCTTTTTCTCTGGAAGATTAAAAAAGGTCTTTTTAGGCAGATCCTTTCACCTCATTTCCCATATTTTCTTCTTTCTTCTTTTATTCTCATACATTAATTGATCTGCCTTTCCAAGAAGATCTTCAATTGATAAATTTTCTTCTGGTTCGTAAACCACACTTCCAATGCTAAGGGATATCTCATATGGTCTTTCATTTTTCTCATTGAATTCTTTGAGATTATTAATAAGCCTTTCTAAAATTTTATCTTTATTATTTTCCTCTCCAATTACCCCAAGAACTACAAATTCATCTCCTCCTATTCTTGCAATAAGGTCATTTTGCCTGAAGGTATTTCTCAGAATATTTGCAGTATCAATTAAAGCCTGGTCTCCTATACTATGTCCCAAATTGTCATTTATCCATTTCATATAATCAAGATCTATAAATAATATTACTGCCTTTTTATTTAGTCTCTTGGCGAGCCCAAGGGTATGTTCCGCAAGAGTAAAGAAGCCCCTTCTGTTATGAAGCCCTGTAAGGGAATCGGTTATGGATAAAATTTTTAGCTCCTCTTCTAACTTCTTTCTATATGTAATATCAAGAATTGTCCCTAATATGGTGGGTTTTGACTTGTATAATATACTAACCATTGAAATCTCAAAATAAATGGTCTCATTATAGGATTTCTTCCCCTTAAATTCATCGATAATAAAATCTAAGCTTTTCCCCAATACCATATTATATCTTTCCTTAAATCTTTCCCTATCTTCTGGAGATATAAGATTTAAAAAATCATTTAAGTTTTCTAATTTTGGAGGATAGGCAAAAATCTCTATAAATCTTGGATTCACATAAACAAATTTTTCTTCTTGGATTAAAAATATTCCTACTAATGAACTCTCTGCAAAGATTCTATATCTATTCTCAGACTCCCTTAAAACAGAAAAAAGTCTTACATTCTCAAGGATTATTGCTCCTTGCCTAGCTATAGTTTCTAAATTAAGAATATCCTCACCTTTAAAGGCATCTCTATCAAAGGATTCTAAAAGTAAAACCCCCATTAAATCCTCTTTTCCCAATAAAGGAATTGCAAGGATAGAATTGGAATTAGGATTAAGAGGTGTTATTTCTGTTTCTTTTATATTGGGAATATATATGGTCCTTTTTTCCTTCATAACTTGTTGTATTATACAGGTTGATTTATAAAGAAGATTGATTTCAAAAGTTTTTTTGGACTTTTTTAATATGAGTTTATCATCTTCTTTTAAAATTAATGCAATTAATGGTGCATTAGTAAGTTTTAGTATGCCATCAAAGAATTTTTCAATAAAATCCTCTATATCTAAAATATAAATAGAGTTTTGAAAATCATTTAATGTCTTAAGATTTAGAATCTGTCTTTTATAGTTCTCTTCCCTTTTAACTCTTTCTGTAACATCTTCGATTACCGTTATTACCCCTTTTGTTTTTCCATCATCTATAAGGGGAAAAATTTGGACCGTTTGTTGCATAAATTTTAAATCCTTTTCCTCTATCTCTATGGGAATAAGATATTTATGGAATCTTTGGGATAATATAATTGAGCCTCCCTCTAAAGCCTGAAGAAAATAATCTTTAAATTTTTCTATTTCAGGAAAAACTTCAAATAGATTTTTATTTAAAACCTCTTCTTTTCTCTTTTTTGTATTTATTTCAAGCCACTTATTCCAAAAGACAATTCTAAATTCCCTATCTATTGTAAAAATTCCTAAGGGTATATATTCTTCAAGCCACTGGTGATAACATTCAAAATACTTTTCCATAAACTTTTATCCTAAAAATTCTAAACTTTCTAAAAGTTTCTCTAAGGATGCAATTCCCAGAATTATCACTAAATATCCATTTATAGAGCTATCCTTTACCTTAAATTTTGTCATTGCAATGAGGGCATATCTTAATTCTTCTTGTATTATAATAAGAGTATTCAAGATTGCATGAAGCTCGTCTAAATGAAGCTTAGGCACGGAAAATATTATTTGGGTATTAAGGATATTTCCAAACATACCGAGACAGGCATTAAGGAGGATATTTCCCATTTCCATTAAAACCTCTTTTAGGGAAGGGGTAAGATAATCAATTTCTATCTCTTCCTCTGATACTATGTTAACAAGTTTTACTGCCCCCTGATAATCTAAAAGAAGTAATGCATCTCCTGAAAATGATCCTGTAAAAATCTGGTGCACTGTTGCCACTTCTCCCGTTAGCTCCTTCCCCAACCTTTTACTCACTTCCTCTATAGGTAAAATATCTACCTTGGGAGGGTCCAACAATATTCTATCCCCTGTTAGTTCTGAAAGGGAATTTGCAGTCCTTGAAAAGGCAATATTGATGACCTCGGTGAGGGCATCTTTCTGTTTTTCTGTCAAAATCATGTCTCTTCCTCCATGATTTTTGTTAATACTTCATATATTTCCTTTTCATCAAAGGGTTTATTTATAAATGCAGAAGCCCCTTTCTCAAAGACAAGTTCCTTTGTTTTTTTCTGGATATCAGCTGAAGCTATAATTATTTTAGAAGAAGGGTCCATTTCTTTCATTTTTTCTAAGACGTCAAGACCATACATTTCTTCCATGGTAAGATCTAAAAAGACTATATCGGGTTTTTCCAAATAATATTTTTCTAAACCCTCTATACCATTCTTTGCCTCTATTATTTCGTGATTCTCTTTCTCTAGTATTTTTCTTAAGATTCTTCTTGCAAGAGAAGAATCATCGATTAAAAGAATTTTCATTCCATCCCTCCAATACAAATTTAAGTATCTCCTCTGGCATTCTATATAAAGGAACTATCCTATCACTTAATCCCCTTTCATTTATTACCTTGGGCATCCCGTAAACAATACATGTCTCTTCTGCCTCTGTAAAAATTTTACCACCTTTTGATTTTATAAATTCAGAGCCATAAAGTCCATCATTTCCCATACCTGTCATTATAACACCCAATACCCTTTCTCCGAAAACCTCTCCTGCAGATCTAAGGGTTACATCTACCGATGGCCTATGTAAAGTATTAAAGGGCTTTAGGTCAAGCTTTATATATACTTTCTCTTCTTTCTCAAAAAGCATATGTTTTCCAGCTGGAGCTATATAAACCTTTCCCTTTTCCAATAACTCTTTATCTTTTGCTTCCACAACCTCTAACTCTGATATATCATTAAGTCTTTCTGCATAAATCTTAGTATATCCCACAGGCATATGTATAACTACTGCTATGGGAACGGGAAAGTTCTTAGGAAATTTAGGAATCATATATCTTAGAGCCTGAGGTCCTCCTGTGGAAATACCTATAACTACTATATCTACTGTAGTTCTTACTATTTCCTTTTTGATTTCTATCTTTTCAGGAGAGATTTTTGCTATATTAAATATTTTTTCCATAGGAGTCTGGCTTGCATTTTTTACTTTTTCTACCAATTCATCTGCAATTTCATAAAGCTTTTCCGTAGCAAGAGCTGTGGGTTTTTGAATAATATCAAGTGCTCCTGAGTTTAAGGCCTCAATGGCAAGCTCTCCTGATTCACTGGCTATACTTACAATTACCACTGGGATAGGTTTTCTTTTCATTTGTTCCCTCAAAAAGGAGATACCATCCATATTGGGCATAATTAAATCTAATGTGATAACATCAGGATTTAATTTTTCTACAAGTTCTAATGCTTCTTCTCCATCTCTTGCAGTTCCCACCACCTCAATAAAGGGACTTTTTGAAAGAGTATGGTTAAGAACCTTTCTTACAAAGGCAGAATCATCTACGATTAATACCCTAATAATATTTTTTAACATATACAAAAGCCTCCCCTAAAATTTGTAAATCAAAGGAGTGGGAGAATCTTAAAAGGGATTCCGAAGCTCCAACAAATAAATATCCTGGGTTTTCCATCTTCTCTTCAAAAATCTTTAATATTTTTCGTATTATATCATCAGAAAAATATATAAATACATTTCTACAAAAAATTACTTTTGATCTTGCCAATTCTTTGACCTCATCTTCTTTAACTAAATTTGCTTTTTTGTAAATTATTTTTTTATGTATTTCTGGAATTATTTTAAAACCATTTTCTTCTTTTATAAAATATTTATTAATTAATTCCTTGGGGAAATTTCTAAAGGATCTTTCTTTATAAATTCCCTTTTGAGCCTTTTCAAGAGCTGAAGTACTTATATCACTTCCAAAAATCTCAATAAAAATTTTGTCAAACCAGTTTTCCTCATTGAGCATAATGGCAATGGAAAGGGGCTCTTCTCCTGAGGCACAGGCACAGCTCCATATTTTTAAATATCTTAATCCTTCCTGATAAATCTTTGGAATTATTATATTTACTAAGGCTTTAATTTGATCTATTTCTCTAAAAAAGTAGGTTTCTTGAACTGAAAGAACATCTGCAATTTTATCCCATTCCTCTTTTCCCTCAGGATCATATTTTAAATAATAATAGTAATCTAAAAAATTAGAGAAACCTCTTTCCAGGGCAAGGGAAGAAAGTTTATCACCTAAAAGATCCCTTTTAGAATCATCAAAAAATATTCCTATGTTTTCCTTAATAAGGTCTCTTAAAAGATAAAAGGAATTTCCTGGAAAGCTTAAGGATTCTTGGAAAAATCTCATGTTTTCTCCTTCTTAAGAATTTCTAATATAATTTTAATAATTTCAGTATCTTTCTCCTCACTCATACATTCCCTTAACAATTTTTCAGCTTCAAAGCATTTAAGATTTCCCAAGGATAAAATTGCTTGAATTTTAACTTCTTTATCTATATCCCTTAGAAATCTTCCTATAAAAGAAGAAACCTCGATTTTTTTCTTTTCCAAGGCTAAAATTAGAGATTTCTTTACGATTTTATGCATATTTAATGCTTCTTCTAAAAGAATGGGAATTTTTTCCTTTGATGCTTGGGAAAGAATTTCTATGCAAAGATCCCTTCTATAGGAATCTATAGATAAAGATAGAATTGCCTTAAGACTCTCCCTTGTATCCATATTTAGAAGAGACAATAGACCTTCTTTAATTATCTCTTTATCCTCTTCGGTATTAATAACCCACAAAATATTCTGTATTATAGAGTTATCTTTCTTATTTCCTAAGGCTTTTAAAGCTTCTTTCTTAAGATCCTTTTCTGAAGAGAGGAAGGGAATAAGAAGAGAAATAGTTTCAGGATGATTTATATTTCCTAGCGCTCTAATAACACTTACTAATAAATCCTTATCCTTAGAATCTAAAAGGGATTTTAATATGGGTATAGATTTCTTATCTCCTAATTTCCCTAAGGATTCTACCACAATAACCTTTACTAAGTTAGTATCTTCTTTTTTAAGGAGAGAGTTAAGTATTTCAAATAAATTAGAAGGATTTTGAAAAACAAGGGATTTTACTCCATAATATCTTACCCAAGGAGAAGAATCTTTTAAAGCCTTCTCCAAAAGGGGAATTGATTTTTCTCTATCTAAAAAGATTAAAGATTTAGCTATGGATTCCCTTACCTTTCTCTTTTCTGTATCAAGTCCTCTATTTAATATTTCTGGAACTCTTTCATCCTCAAAAAATACTATATTTTCGTAGGCTGTTCTTTTTATCTCCTCATTCTCATCATTTACCAAGTTGAATATTTCCTCTTTACATTCTTCATATCCAAAATATCCAGCTATTTTAATTGCAGATTCTCTTTCCCATGGATTTTCACTTTTTAGTAATTCCTTAATTCTCTTGGGCATTTCTGGATGTCCTATGGAGTTTAAAGCTGAAATTATTGCATGTCTTATATAGGGATTAGGATGTCCCAACATATTAATTAAAGGTTCAAAGGCTTCCTTATCTCCCATTTTTGCAATAGCTCCTGCACTTGCTACTGCCAATTCTTCTTCCTTTAAAGCCTCAATAAGATATGGTAATACTGAACTATCTCCTATTCTTCCCAAGGCAAGTACCGCAGAAAGTCTTACCTCTATATCTTCATCCTTTAATTTCTCTACAAGTAATGGAACTATATCCTTCCCATATTTTATTAAAGTACTTACTACCTCATTTCTTATATTGGGATCTCCTATAAATTTAACAATAGCTTTTTCCAATAAAGGATCTTTTACATATCCCAATAGAGGAATTATGGTTTTAGAATCGTCATTTTTCAATTTATATATATGGTCAATAATATTTCTTAGGCCAAAGGGGTTAATTCTATCCTTAAATAAGTTTCCAATGTATTCTTCCTCATTATATCTTCTATATATTTTCCCCAAGGCTGTTAATATACCTTCTACATTTTCAGTATTTTGATTAAGATAATCCACTAAAATTTCAAAACTATAATCATCTCCTATCTCTCCCAAGAGCTCAATTACATAGGGAGAAAAAAGGTCTTCCTTAAGAAGGGGATAAATTCTTGGAAGTATTGTTGGGTCCCTTATATCTTTTAAGGCCTCCAAAGTGGGAATAACAAGGTAAAAATCTTTTTTCTCAAGAATGTCTAAAAATTTAGGAATGGCCTTCTGGGATCTTTTTTTTCCAAGTCCCTCTATAGCAGAAAAAACCACATTGGGATTTTCATCATCAAGAGCTTTTATTAGCAAATCTTCTGCCCTCTCATCCCTTTGACTTTGAAGGATTTGGACGGTATATAGTCTTAAGTCAGGATCTGGATCAGAGAGCATATCAGAGAGGGTGTCTATAACATCTAAGTCTATACCAGTTAATACCTGAATAATGCTATTTAATACACTAAGATTTTTATATTCTTCTTTCATTTTTCTCAATAGTTCTCCTGCCATTTCCTTTGAAGATTTTTTTATCTCCTCTATTGCACCTCTTCTTATCCTCCAATTTTCATCAGAAATTGAATCCATCAGAATTTCCTTTTGAGATAATTTTTCTAAAGCCTGAAGTCTTACATTCTCATTGGGGCTTTTTAGGTCTTCTCTTAATTTAAATTCCTCTTCTAAAATTGGAGTAACATCCTTAATGGTAATTATAATCCCTATTATCTCCTTCTCTTTTCTTAATGGAGATATGGTTACTAATTGTTGCATTTTTTCAAAATACTCTGAGGAAAAATGAGGCTTCGCAGAAAACAGATATCTATGAATTTTGGCAGAGAGAACCCTTACTATTCCAGAATTTAATACTTCTTCAAAGTAAATATCAAGTTTTCTTTCTTTAATCTCTGGAAAGACTTCTAAAAGGGTTTTTCCTAAGGCATATTCTGAGGAGATATTTGTAATCTTCTCAAGCCAAGGACTCCAATAGGTGATGACCAGATCTCTATCGGTAATGATAATACCTATTTCTAAATTTTCTGGCATAAAATGCTCCTTAAAATATATTATTCTATTTTAGACTCTTCCACTAACTTTTTTATACTAGAAATATTTTTAAAAATTAATTCTAAATTTTCAATATTTCTTTTATTGGAGTCCGTTATAAGTTTAATTTGCTTTGATATATTAGTCATAGCTTCTAAAGTAGTCTTGTTGGACAAAACCTGTTCTGACATTCCCTTTCTTATATTCTCTAATTGTTTTCTTATATCCTCCACTGCTCTTACCACTTGAGATGATGCTACTGCCTGTTCCGTTAAGGCTTTACTTACATTATTAATTGTCTTAGAAAGCCTATCGGTCTCTTTTGATATCTGATCACTGGCTATACTTTGTTCCTGCATAGCTTTTGCTGTGGAAAGGGAGATCTTTCTCATGGAGTCTACTGCTTGCACAATTTGAGAAGTTCCCTGGGATTGTTCTAAAGTAGCCTTTTCCACTTGATTTGCAAGGCGAGAAGTGGCTTGACCTGATCTTAATATTTCCCTTGCAGTTTTAGTCTGCTCTTGCATTGCTGTTACCATCTCCTTTGATATTTTTCTTATATTATTTATATTTTGCACAATAGTATGGGCAGTTTTTGTTTGTTCTGAGGTGGATCTTGTAATCTCTTCTGACTGTTTTAATGTAAGATTTATGTTATTTACCACATTTTGTCCTGCAATAAGCTGTTCCTCGCTGGATCTTGCAATTTGAGAAATCATCTTAGTAGTTTCCTCTATTCCTGCAAGAATTCTTTTTATAGCACTGGCACCTTCTTCAGATAAACGTGTGCTTTCATCAACTACCCTTATTCCTTCCCTTGAGGATTCAACTGCTTCTTCTGTTACCTTTTGCAAATCTTTAATAATCTTTGCTATATCAGATGTTGCCCTTGTGGATCTATCAGCGAGATTTCTTATCTCTTCAGCAACTACCGCAAATCCTCTTCCTGCTTCTCCTGCCCTTGCAGCTTCTATGGAAGCATTAAGGGAAAGTAGATTCGTCCTTTCTGCAATTAAATCTATAATATCTACAATCTCAGTTATCTCTTCTGCTCTTTTTCTTACTTCTTTTATTACTGAGGAGATTTGCTCCATTACTTCTTTTATCCTATTTATGCCCTGAATAGCTTTTTCAACGGTAGATCCTCCCTCCTTTGCTTCTTTCTCAAGAACCTTTGAGGTTTCATCTGCTCTCTTAGTAATATCCACCACTGATTTTATTGACTTCTCAAGTTGTAGGGCACTGGTGGCACTATTTGATGCCATATCACTTATATCCTTTGCACCTTTTGCTACATTCTCTATGGATCTTGCCATCTCTTCTATTGCTGTTGCTATATCCTCAACCAAGCTTGAAAGATTTTCAATAGAAGCATTTACCTCTTCTATAGAGCTTGCCATCTCATTTATAGATGATGTGGTTATTTCTGCAGATTCAGAAAGCTCCTTTGCATTTTTTGCAACAGACTCAATTGATTTTGAGATTTCTTCTATAGATGTAGCAGTCTCACTAACTGCTGTTGCTAAGGATTCCACATCGGAACTTACATTCTTTATGGAACTTACCATCTCTGTAATACTAGCAGAAACCTCTATGGAAGAGGTTGCCATATCTTGAGCCATCTGACTTACACTTTGAATGGAATTCGATAGCTCTTCAATACTTGAAGAAATTTCCTCTACCGATGTGGCAAGACCATCAAGATTTTCCTTCATCTCTTCTATGGATGCAGTCATCTCATTGGCTGAAGAAACCAGCTCCTCTGTAGATCTACTTATACTTTCTGCTTGGTCTTGTGTATTCCTAAATTCCTCGGTAAAACCCCTCAATGTTTCATCAAGACTCTCATAACCTAAATCTTCATTCCTTTTCCTTTTCACTTTCAATCCCTCCTTCTTTTAAAATCTCTTTTAAGTTCAATATCAATATTAATCTTCCTCCTAAATTAGCAATTCCCTCTAAAAATCTTTCGGAAATTTCAAAGATATCTTCAAAGGACTCCTGAATATTTTCCCTTGGGATAGTAAGGTATTCCCTTGCAGAATCCACAATTAATCCCACTTCTCTATCTTTAACTTTTACCACAATCATCCTCGTCTTAATATCATAAGAAATTTTCTCCATCCCAAATCTTGCCCTCAAATTTATAGCAGGAACTACTTTTCCTCGGGAAAAAACAACTCCATCTACATAATTGGGCACATTGGGCACATGGGTTATATTCTCTATCATTTCAATTTGCTGAATATATCTACTTCTTATTCCATAATGGGTCTTACCAAGCTGAAATATTACATAGGAATTGTCTTCGTCAAGAATATTAAACATGGTACTTCAACCCTCCTTTTAAAACTCCATCAATATTTAGAATAAGAACTACCTTTCCATCCCCAAAATCTGTAGCCCCTGAAATGGAAGGATTTTTCAAAATAATAGGATCATTAATGGGTCTTATCACTGCCTCTCTTATATTAACTAATTTATCTACTATAATTCCCCATTCTTTATTCTCTCTTATAACTACAAGTACAAAATACTTATCTTTATTTTCCTTTTGCAAATTAAAGATATCTGACAAAAATATTAAGGGTAAACTTTTTTCTCTATAGGAGATGAACTTCATATTTCTAAAATCAAAAATATCTTCATTTTTAATCTCCATTATCTCCTTTACAGAGGAGAGGGGAATTGCATACTTTTCTGAAGAGACCTCTACTATTATCGTATCTAAAATAGCAAGGGTAAGGGGAAGTTTTAAAGTAAAACAAGTGCTTTTCTCATCACTTCTTAATAGGAGTTTTCCGCCCAGTTCCCTTATTGTATTTTTTACAACTGCCATTCCCACTCCCCTTCCACTGGCTCTATCCGCTTCATCTCTTGTGGAGAAGTCAGGAGAACATATAATTTCTAATATCTTTTCTTCGGAATTTACTTCAGATTTGTCCTTTATAAGTCCCAGATTCAATGCCCTTTTTGCTATTTTATCAGGATCAATTGGTCTTCCATCATTTTCTACTTCTATTACCACTTCCTCTCCTTCAGTGTAAGCCCTAAGATAAATATTTCCAGTAGGATCTTTTCCTTTTTTAACTCTTTCCTCTTCGCCTTCTATACCGTGACTTATAGCATTTCTTACTAAATGAAGAAGAGGCTCTATAATTCTTTCCACGATATATTTGTCAATTTCTGTTTCTTTACCCGATATATGTAAATTTATCCTTTTATTGCTTTCCCTTATCAAATCCCTTATTACAAATTGCATCCTTTCAAGGGCCTCTCCTATGGGGATAAGTCTTATTCTCATAAGACTTTCCCTTAAATCTTTTAAATGTCTCTCTAAACCTCTATTTGCTTCAGAAAAATCCTTAAATAATTGAGGGGGAAGATAAGTCTCAATATCCTTCAATTTATTTTGAAGTTTTGATTTTGCAATTACAAGCTCTCCTAAAATTCTCATCAGCTCATCAAGCTTTGAAAGATCAACTCGAATAAAAGAAGAGGGAAGGGAGGAAGTTATAGAAGGTTTTTCTCTTTGTTCCTCCTTTAGGGTTAGTTTTTCCCTAACTAAGTTAAAATTAACATTTATCTCTGAGAGAAAGTTAAGTTTCTCTTTATCCTCGCAGGCAATAAAAAACTCAAAGTATACTTTTTTTGCCTCATCAATTTTTGGAGATACTTTAAGAATCTCTGATACATAGGAAAGCTTTTCTTTAATATACTCCACACTAATTCCCTTTTCAGAAAGCTCTTGAGATGGATAAAACATTACCTGGTATATATTTTTCCCTTCTTTTGTCTTCAAGGAGATAATATCTTCTAAATCTTTTTCTATCTTTATATTCTTATTCTTCTTTTCTTCCTCTTTTTGGGTGGAAGATTCTAAAAGAAGAAGCTTTAATCTATCAATAATAATAGACAAATCAGGAATTTCTTTATTCTCTTTTGTATTTAATATAACCTCTTCTAAATATTTGACCCCTTCCTTTAAAATTGAAAAATCCTTATCCTCTAAGGTTTTTTTGCCTGATTTTAAGAGCTTTAAATAACTCTCTAAATCATGGGAGAGTTTTTCTGCTGGAGAGATTCCCACCATTGCAGAAAGTCCCTTTATAGTGTGAAAACTTCTGAAAAGCTCATTAACAACCTTATCATCTATCTTTTCTTCTCCAATATAGCTTTCTAAAGCTAAAATATTCCTCTTTATAGAGAGAAGATGTTCATCACATTCTGCAAAGTAATCCTTTAATATGGATTCTAAAAATTCCTTATCTTCCCCCATAAAAAACTCCTAAATTAAAAACTCCTTTACCCTTGATATCAATTCCTCAGGATTAAAGGGCTTTGTCATATAATAATTTGCCCCTTCTTTTAGGGCTTTTTCTCTCATTTCCTCATCTCCTCGAGTAGTAAGAATTATTACAGGAAGATTCTTAAAATTATCGTGACTTCTTACAAATTTAAGTACTTCTAAGCCATGCATATCGGGCATATTGAGGTCAAGAATCATCAAATCGATTTTTTTAATAGCAAGTTTTTCTAAAGCAAAAAGCCCACTTTCCGCCTCTTCAAAGATTAAGGAGGGGATTTTAGATAACAATGTAATTACCATTTTTCTTATAGTTTTTGAATCGTCAACAACTAAGACAGTCTTCATATTCTTCTCCTCCAAAATCTTATTAATAGTCTCCTTCACCCCTGAAAAAAATTCTGATTTAGAAACAAATCCATCTGCTCCTGCCTCATCTCCTGCCTTTTTATACTCTTCATTATCATATAGAGTAAGAATAACTGTTTTAATGGAATCATTTATATTTTTGATCTCCCTTATTACCGAAAATCCATCTAATCCTGGCATTACTATATCAACAAAAACTAAATCAGGATTTAAGATTTTTACCTTTTCAATCCCCTCTTTCCCAGAAAGAGCAAAATCAATAACCTTTATTCCTTCTTCTTCTAAAAGTTTTTTAGCAGAAATGATAAAATCTTTACTATCATCAATAAGAATTACATTTATCATTTTAACTTTTCCTTAATTTAAGGATAAAAAAAATAAAAAAGATTCTCAATCAGGAAATTTCTGGGGAGGTAATAGGAAAAAGTATGATTTTTATTCTAATTTAATCAATCCATTTTTAATTGCAAACTTAACAAGTCCAGGCAAATCATAAATATTTAGCCTTTCCATTAACTGAGATTTGTGGGTTTCCACAGTTTTTACACTGATGCCAAGTTTATGAGATATTTCCTTTGGAGAATAGCCCTCTACTAATAGTTTTAAGACCTCCCTCTGCCTTTCTGTGAGGACATCTAAAGGATCTTTTACCTTTTCCAAGTAATCCTTTACCAGGATATTAGATATTTTAGGGCTCAAATAAGTCTCATTGTTAAATACCGATCTTATTGCAAATTCCATCTCCGAAAGGGAGGAATCTTTTAATATATATCCCTTTACTCCATATTTTAAAGCTTCCCTTACATATTCCTCTGAGTAATGCATAGATAAGATAATTATTTTGGTATTAGGTGATATAAATTTTATCTTTTCACAGAAGGATAAACTGTTTACCTTTGGCATAGAGATATCTAGGAGAATAATATCTGGAATAAGATCCTTTAGTTTATTTAAAATTTCATCACCATCTCCTGCCTCTCCCACCACCTCTATATCTTTATTATCTTTAAGGAGAGATTTTATTCCTTCTCTAACTAATTTATGATCATCAGCAATTAAGATTTTAATTTCCATTTTTCTTAAATTATAACATAGAAACAATGATTTATCCTTATAGAATTTCACCAGCTTTTTCCTATCCCTTTTGTATGTTATAATTAAAAAAATCACAATTTTAAGGTTTTATGATGAGTCTTTTAGAATATGGAATTATTGTTATAAATTCTAATAATCTAATAATAAAGTGTAATTCCGCCTTTGAAGAGATATGGGGTTATAAGAAGGAAGAAGTAGAAAATAAATTATCTGTTAACGATATCTTTGGAAATATAAATTTTTTAGAGGAAAAACAATTTGAGACCTCTCTTAAAAGGAAAAATGGGGAAGTAATAAAGGTTTTTGTAGATGTTTTTCCCATTAATGAGAAGTTAACCATAATTTCCTTTGCTGAGCTTAATAAGTATAGAGAAAATAGCAATTTATTTAATATGATTAATATACCCCTCATAATCCTTGATATTTCTGAACTTCTTCAATATTTTCAAACTCTAAGAAAAATTGTTGGAAAAGAAATATATAAATATTTATATATTTATCCTGAAGTAATGTATGAAATTGCAAATAGAATAAATATTATCAACGTAAACTCAGCTTTCCTCAGGGAATATCCAGAGCTTAATTTTAAGAGTTTTCAAGAGAATTTTTTTAATTATATAAGTGAAGCCAGCATAGATTTTATAAAAAGAGAAATAAGTAAGTTTTATGATAGTAATGGGAATCTAGATTTTGAAATAGAACTATATACCCCTTTAATGAAAGTAAAAAACTTGAGAGTAAATATTGTGCCCTTTGAAAATGCAAAGCTCTTAGCTTCAGTGGTGGATATAACTCAACAGAAAGATATAGAGAAAAAACTTCAAGATAGTTTATATAAACTCAATGACATTTTTACTCAGTTAATTATGGCTCTTTCCTCTATTATGGAGTACAAGGATTCCTATACTGCCTATCATCAAAAAAGAATTTCGGAACTTTCTCAAGAAATTGCAAGGGAGATAAATCTTTCAAAGAATGAAATTGAAACTATTAAGATTGGGGCATTGCTCCATGATATTGGAAAAATCTCTGTTCCTGGTGAAATTCTGAATAAGCCAGGAAAATTAAATCTCCTTGAGATGAATATCATTAGGACCCATCCTATCAATGGATATAATATGTTGAAAAATATTGATTTTCCTTTGGAGGTTCTTGAAATTGTGGCTCATCATCATGAAAGACTTGATGGCTCAGGATATCCCGAAGGACTTAAATATAATGAAATATCCCTTCCTGTAAGGATTGTTTCTGTTGCAGATGTAGTGGAAGCTATGATCTCCCATAGACCCTACCGCCCTCCCCTGGGAATTGACAAGGCATTGAATGAGCTAGAGGATAATAAAGGAATAAAATATGATGAAGGAGTGGTGGATATCTGTATTAAGCTTTTTAGAGAAAAGGGATTTAAATTTTCCTTATAGTAAGCTGTATTGCAGGCTTTTCTTTATAGAAAATAGGAATTCCCATACATTCTAATTCCATTTCTTCTCCATTTATATTTCCCTTAATTTTGCAACTCTTTTTTTCCCTTGGAGAAAAAAGGACTTCCCTTAGCTTTGTTAATTCAAGGGGTGCCAGCTTAATAATATTAAAGATATTTTCTCCTTCAATTTCCCTCTTATCCTTCTTAAAAAGGGTTGAAATATAGGAATTGGAAATTAGAATTTCGCCACCAACGTCCCTAATAATCAAAATAGGTAATGGAATTCCTTCAATAAGATATTCATATTCCTTATCCCTTTCGTGGAGAAGCTTTAGTTCTTTATTTAATCTTTCAATTTCCTCCTTTAATCCTTTAAGCTCTTCACTTTTTTTCAAATGTTCCTCATAACTCATAAGAAGTAGATTCAATATTTGGATCTGGGTAGTGTAAAGCCTATATTTTTCCCCTAAAATATTTACTTCAATAATAGATTCAATGGTGCCTAATTTTTTCAATTCTTTACTGGAGAGAAGAAATTGAATTGTAGAAATTAGATATTTCTTATTAAAGGGTTTTGTGATGAACCCATCTGCTCCTGCTGCTAAACCATTTATAATATCCCTTGGTTCTGAAAGCACTGTTAAAAGAAGAACGATTATATACCTTAATCTTTCATCGGATTTAATTCTTCTACAGAGTTCATAGCCATCAATTCCTGGCATTACAATATCTGAGATTATTATTTGAGGAATTTTTGTTTTTAATAACTCTAAAGCCTCTTCTCCACTTAATGCAACAAAAGAAGAATATCCAGCATCTCCCAGGATCTTTCTTAAGTATTCAGCCTGAGCTGGAGAGTCCTCAACTATTAATATATCTTTTTCTTCAGAGACCATTTTTTGGTTTATATTATAGAAAAATTTACCTATGAATATCAAGTATAATTTAAGCCTCCTTGGAAATTAGTATAGAAGAATAGAATTATCCTACATAGGGTTCCCTTTTTTAGGAAGATCCTTGCCAGTAAAAAGAAGAGTTCTTATTGTATGTTTTAAGAGATACACACCTTGACTTGGAGTTAACTCTAATATATATACTCAAAATTATAAAAAATAAGTTCTATAAAAGGAGGACTATAAATGAATTACCGAAGACTTGGAAGAACAAATATTCAATCCTTTCCTATTGCCTTTGGGGGAATTCCCATTCAGAGAGTAAGGGAAGATGAAGCAGTAAAAATAGTGAGAAGGGCTATAGAACTGGGAATAAATCTTATAGATACTGCAAGAGGATATACCGATAGTGAAATAAAAATCGGTAAAGCATTAAAAGGAATAAATAAGAAGGTATATCTATCCTCCAAATCTCTAAATAGAACAAAGGATGGAATTTATGAGGATGTAAAGATAAGTCTCAAAAATTTAAGTGTTAATAAGATTGATATATATCATATTCATGGCGTAAATGACCAGAATACTTTTAAAAAGATCTTTGAACCTGATGGAGCTTACTATGGTCTTCTTAAGGCAAAAGAAGATGGTCTTATTGATTTTATAGCAGTATCAAGCCACAATAACGAGATTATGGAAGAGCTTATTAAGACCGACAAGTTTGATGTAATTCAGATAAGCTACAACTTTATAGAGACTATGGCAGAGGAAAAAGTATTTCCCTTAGCATTAGAAAGGGATGTAGGAATTATAGTAATGAAGCCAATGGCAGGAGGCGTGCTTCCCAATCCAAGACTTTCTCTAAAATTTGCCCTCCAAAGGGAATTTTTAATACCTGACCCTGGAATTGAAAATATAAAGGAACTTGAAGAAGATGTAGAAGTTGCATTAAATATTACCCCATTAACCGATGGAGAATGGAAAGAAATTGAAAAAACAAAAGAAGAGATGGGATCTAGCTTCTGTAGAAAATGCGACTACTGCCAACCCTGTCCTCAAGAAATTCCCATATCAATAGTTATAAGATCAGATTCCTTTTTAAAGAGACTTCCTGATTCTTCCATAAGAAGGGGATGGTTTTATGATGCCTACTTGAAAGCACAAAAGTGTACCCAATGTGGTACCTGTATGACAAGATGCCCTTATAATCTTCCAATTATAGATCTTATAAAGGAAAATGTTAATCTTGTCAGAAATTACTTAGGAGAGTGAAAAGTGGATAAAAATGTTTCCCTTGATTATTATAGGGAAAGATTTTTAAAATAATTTCCAAGAATCCTTCTCCTAAATTATGGGAGGGGGTGGTAGAATAAGAGAAAAAGAAATAGAGGTGAGAAAATGATAATTTCAGAAGTTAGTAAGAAATTTAATATTTCAGAAGATACCTTGAGATATTATGAAAAAATAGGATTACTACCAAGGATTAAAAGGAACAAAAATGGTATCAGAGAATATAATGAGGATGACCTTAAATGGATTGCTTTTATAAAATGTATGAGGGAAGCAGGGATAAGTATTGAAGCCCTAACAAGATATGTAAAACTCTTCCATGAAGGAGAACATACATCAGAAGAAAGGAAAAGGATTCTTATTGAGCAGAGGGAGATACTCTTAGAACAGCTAGCAAAGATACAAAAGGCATTGGAAAAGTTAAATCACAAAATTGCTGTATATGAAACAAGAATAATACCAGCGGAGAAGGAACTAAAGAAGAAGATAGAGGTGTAGAAAAAAATACTCATACTAAATCTGAATTTTTTAGCCTTCTTAGGGGTAATTCTTTTCTTTTTAATGGGAAAATTATGAAAAAAATACCCACTATTTTAGATACTGACATAGGGACGGATATTGATGACATATGGGCTTTAATAATGCTTCTTAACTCCCCAGAACTCGACGTAAAACTCATTACCACTGTAAGTGGTGATACCATATATAGGACAAAGATTGTTGCCAAATTTTTAGAGATAGCAGGAAGAATGGATATTCCTATTGGAATTGGGATGGGAGATCCTAAAAATTCTTTGAACCTTCAGGAACCATGGGTTAAAGATTATAACCTGGATAAGTATGGAGGAAAGATATATCAAGATGGCATAAATGCTATAGTAGAAATTATAAAAAATTCTAATGAGCCCATAACTTTAATTTCTATTGGTGTGGCTACAAATATTGCGAAAGCCTTGGAAATATATCCAGATATAGTTAAAAATTCAAGATTTGTAGGAATGCATGGAAGTATATATAAGGGATATGGAGGGAAAGATGAAAGAGAACCTGAGGCCAATGTACGTTATGATGTGCCTTCCATAAGAAAGGTTTTTTCCTCTCCCTTTATAGAAAAAATTATAACTCCCCTTGATACCTGTGGATTAGTATATTTATCAGGAGAAAGGTATAAAAGGATCTTAAATTCTCAAAATCCATTATTAAAAACTTTAATTGAAAATTATAAAATATGGGCAGAGCTTGTCCCTTGGACAAAAGTAGATTATAAAGTTGTCTCTTCTACATTATTTGATACTGTAGCCATATATTTAGCCTATTCAAGGGACTTTATAGAGTTTGAGAATATTAATATTAAAATAACTGATGATGGATTTACTTTACCAGATCCTGAAGGTGATAAATTGCAAGTTGCCATAAGATGGAAGGACTACGAAGCCTTCCTGGACCATCTGGTTGAAAGACTAAATCCCTAAAGAGAATAAACCTTTAAACTATGTAAAAGATGAGTTAACCTTATCAAGAAGCTTTCTTATAGGAAGATTTTGAGGACATTTTGTCTCACATTCCCCACACTTTTTACAATTACTAGCTCTTTCTTCAGGTTTCATTTCGTGATTGTATACAAACCAAGGAGCTCCTAAATACCATTGGGATCTAAAACTTTTAAATCTTACTGCCTCATTATACAGACTGAAATTGCGAGGTATATTTACTCCATAGGGACAAGGCATACAATACTGACATTGGGTACAATAAATAGCTTTTATTCCTGAATAAATCTTTCTAATTTTATCTACAAATTGGAACTCTTCTTTTGTTAGTAATCCAACCTCAGCTTTATTAGCAATCTCAATATTTTCTTTTACTTGTTCTAAGGTGCTCATACCAGATAGCACTGTGGAGACTCCAGGATGATTCCATATCCAGAGTAAAGCCCACTCTACAGGAGATCTTTTAATTGTATAATTCTCCATTTCTTTTTTTATTTCTTCTGGAGGATTGGTAAGGGTTCCTCCCTTTAGAGGCTCCATTATTATAACTCCGATTCCTTTCTTTTCTGCATATTCTAGTCCCTCTTTTCCAGCCTGAAAATTTACATCCATATAATTGTACTGAATTTGGCAGAAATCCCAATCATAATAATCTAAAATTTCTTTAAATGTTTCTAAGCTATCATGAAAAGAAAAACCAAAATATTTTATAAATCCCTTTTCTTTTATCCCTTCACCCCATTCTATAGCTCCTAAATTGAGACATTTTTCCCAAGAATACTTATCAATTCCATGTAGAAGATAAAAATCTATATAATCAGTGTTTAACCTTTTAAGCTGTTCCTTTAATATTCTATCCATATCCCTTCTATTGTTTATAAGCCATACAGGAAGTTTTGTGGCAATATAGGTTTTTTCTCTATAACCATTCTTTAAGGCTTTTCCAACTACCACTTCGCTTTGTCCTTCATGATACACATATGCGGAATCTATATAATTCACCCCATGGTCCAAAGCATACTTTATCATTTCAATAGCTCTTGGCTCATCCACATCAGAAAAACTTCCCTTTGTGGGGAGTCTCATAGCTCCAAAACCCAATATGGAGACCTTTATACCAAGTTTTACTATATTTCTGTACTTCATTTTTATTCCTCCCTGTTTATAAAAATTAAATTTTAAATAAACTATTTGTCCAATTAGCACAAATGGGAACCCATAAGGATACCTTTAGATTTTCATCTACCAATTTTTGATCTCTCATCATAGGTACTAAGATTGTTGCAGACAGACATTCCAGGTTCTCCTCCTTGAAAAATAGGATTCTTCTGAATAGTATATGTCTTTATATATACACTACCATCTGAAGTAAAGGTTATTCTCTCATGGATCATAGATTCTACCTCCAGTTTTTAATATTAAAAACCTCTTTTATTTTTACATAAAGAGATTATATAGGCTGGACTTAACTCTAAGTCAACAGGTTATATGATTAAAAAAATAGATAAGTCTTCCTTACCCTTTGAGGTTTATGAGTATATGAATGAGTTCAACTCTCCAAAAATGGTAAAACCACCCTAATTTCTGTCCCTTCTCCCCTTTTGCTTTTTAATTCCATTTTTCCATTAAAAAGTTCAACTCTTTCTTTTATCCCTAAAATTCCAAGGGCTCTTCCCTCTTTTACCTTTTCCCATATATTTTCTGCATCAAATCCAATCCCATCATCTTTGATATTAATTATAATATTCTTCTCTTCTTCTTTTACTTCTAAAAAGACATTTTTTGCCTGAGCATGTTTTATTATATTTATTATGCTCTCCTGAATTATACGGAATATAACTATGGCAAGATCTTTATTAATTTTTTCCTGATCAAAATCAAAAATATATTCAATATTCAGATTACTCCTATTCTTTCCTTTTTCTATATACCACTTAAGGGAAGGGGAAAGTCCTAAATCATCCAAAAGAGAGGGACGAAGATTTAAAGATAAATTTCTCACTTGATCAATAGTTTTATCTATTAAGTTAATGCTGTCCTCTATGTAAGAGAGTAAATTAGGATCTAATTTTTTCCTTAGGATTTCCAAATTAATTTTTATAGCGGTAAGAGCCTGACCTATCTCATCATGAAGCTCTCTTGCAATCTTTTTTCTCTCTTCTTCCTGGGCTTTTATTAAAAATTTACTTATATTATTTTGTTTTTTCATATTACTATTTTAACTCAGAAACTAATCTTGAGTAAGGTCTTCCAAAGGAATTATTTGTAACTTACCTTTGGGAATAACCGCTTGACCTATAATCTCTAAATACCCTCTAGATAAAAATTTCTTCAAATTATTAAATCCCTTATCCTTTCTTTGATAAGGGGGTGATAAAATTGATTACAGATTAGCCTTTAAAAACTTTGACAAGACTTTTTCTTTTTAATATACTCCTTTATAGGAAGGTTAGCTTTTATGAAGATATTATTCTTTATTATATTTATCCTTTTTATAACAAATATTATTTGGGCAGAAAGAGTTCCTGTAGTAGAGAATAGAAGCAAAGTTATCGCAAGGATAAGAGCAGTTATCCTTGGGAATTTTCCCTATGTGGAATTAATCTTGGAGATTTTGAAAAGTGAAAGTATAGAAGGATTTAAAAATTTTGCAAAAGAAGGACAAATAATTCTTGCAATACCCTTTTCCCTAAATCCTACCTTTGATAATTTGCTTCCTCCTGAAAATAGAAATCTTTTCCTTTGTTATTTTTTAAAGCCCTCGGATAGTGTATCTTGTGTTATAGAATTTGTGGGGGATGAGATAAGAAGAGGATGGATAATAAGAAGTATTGAAAGGATTTTAGAAAGTCCTTTGGAGAATTTGGAAGAGGTTATTAGATATTTTCTTCTGGGGAAGGGATATATAAGGCAGGAAGAAAACTTTTCTTGGGAAGTTGAGGAAAAAGGGGAGATGGAATGGAGAATAAAGGTTCAGACTTCAAAACTAAATCTAAGAATCATCTTAAATTCCTCCCTTTCTATATTATCTTTCTCCTCCTTCTGACCCCTATATTCCCCCAAGTTTGGGATTTTCATGGAGAAGGCTATATTGATCCCTACTATTTATGGGTTTTTGGGGATAAAAATCTTTTTGAATCTCAGAATTCCCTTTATCCAGGTTTAAATTATCAAATAAAAGGTAGGGTATCCTTTAAACAAATTACCGAGATTTTGTCAGTAAGTTTAAACTTTATAACGGGATATACTCCCCAAGATCAAATATTATTAAATTTTAAATCAAGGAATTTTGAAGGCATCTTTAGTAATAACTTTCAAGAATCCCTTTCCTATCTAACATTATGGAAAAAAAATGTAAATGGTTTTGAATTAAAATATACCGATAAGAAATTTTCCTTTAAGGGATTATTGGTAAAGGTTGAAAGCACAAAGAAGCAAAAGAACTTTTACGGTAACAATACCTATGGGCCTTATATTCTTTCTGATTTTTATTTAGTTCCAGGAAAAGAAAGGGTTTATCTTAATGGAGAGATTTTAGAAAGGGATATAGATTACATCATAGATTATTCCTATGGAATTTTATATTTTACTGAAATAATCTCTCCAGAGGATCTCATATTAGTGGAGTATGAGGTTAGGGGAATTACCCCTCAAATATATAATCTTTTGGGATTAAAATTTGAATATCTTCCCCTATCCTTAACCCTTCTAAATATAGATGATCCTTCTTCTCAAATAAATAGGAAATTTATAGATTTTTCTTTTTTGGGAAGATGGGGGGATAATTATCTTAATCTTTCTTTATCTCAAGGTCTTCTGGAAAATATTTTTGCAGGAAGGGCATATAATTTAAGCTTTAATTACAAGGGGGAAAATATTAATATTAATGGAGAGAGCTTAAAAGTAGAAGAGCATTATCCATATTTTAAGGAGATCTTGGGAAATTTTGATATAGTTTCAGGAATATTTAGAAACAGGTTAAATATAAACTATACTCCTTTTTCCCTTATTACATATAATTTAAATTTTTTAAGGGAGGATTATACCAATTATTATCAAAATATTAAGCAAAGTCTTTCCCTTGATTTCTCCAAAATCTCCATCTCAGGTTTATGGAATAATGAAGTTAAAGATAAAGAAAGGGATATTAAAAAGTTAACTATTAATTATAAAAATATTCCTTCATCCTTTTATATCCAAGAAAATAAAGAAGAAGGTAAGAGAGAATTGTTAAAGGGCTTTTCCTTTAATCCCCAATCTTCCAATGCCAAAATAAATATTAATTTTCTTACCAAAGATACCTATACCCTTGGTACTCTTTTACTAAATCAAATTAATACTTCCTTTTATATAAACATATTTTCCCCTAATATTAATCTTTTACTAGGAGAAAGTTATCAAGAAAATATAAATTTTAAGCCTGATCTTCCCTTAGAAACAACCCAAAGTTTTATAACCGATGGATATCAATATGAATTTACTCTAACTTATACCCCATTACCTGAAGATATTAAAGTTTATATAAACAATGTCTATGTAGAAAATGGAGGTACCTTTACCTATTATCTTCCTTCAGGAGATACAGTAACCTATACCCTAGAGATTAATTTAGTAGATAAAATCTTACAAATATTTTTCATAGATAAATCAGGAAAAAATCCTCCCTTATCAGGATTAAATATCCTTATCTCATATAAATATTTTCTTCCCAATAAAAGCTACTTAAAAAGGAATGAGATCTCTTTAACCCTAAGATGGGATAAATTCAATATTACACCCAAAGGAACCATTTTAGATAATAACAGATCTATTAAGAGGATTTTTTCCCTATCCCTATATGGGGAATTAATCCCAATGCTTTTCCTAAATTTTTCTTTTTCCAGATATTTTGAAGAGAATAAAATAAATTTATTGTTAAATACCTCTTATCGTCCCTTTCCCTTTGAATTTTCTCAATCATACATTTATCAAGAAACTCCCACAAGCTTAGCAAGAAATCTCTTCTTTTGGGGTAGGGGAAAAATATTTTTTCTAAATCTTCAAGGGGAATACAATTTTAGGGAATCTATCTATTCCAATTATTTATTAAAAATAAGAAATTTTAAAATCTCTTCTAGTTTTGATCTTTTTAATGGGAAAATTTCCCTTTCCTACTTTAATGAAAAAAGGGAAAGTAATAAAAGTATATTAAGCTATATTTCTTCCTCCTATTCCCTTTCTTATAATACAAGTTTTTTGGGAATGGATTGGAATTACTCCTTAATAAAAGAAGATTACTCTGATCTTTCCTTTAAATGGAAAAATGTAATTGAGGTTTTTCCCTTTAAAAATAATAAAAGCAAAATATTTTTAGAGGGGGTTTATTATGAAAAAGATAATAACTTTTATTCTTTTATAAGATTAGGATCTCATATCTCCCTTACATGGTAATTTCCATTATTCTCCTTTTATTGACACTCTAATTATTAAGTTGTATTATTATCAAGGAATTTTAGATAAAGAAGGGAGCGAGAAAAGTGGCAAGGAATAAGTTTTATATAACTACTCCAATATATTATTCTAATTCCGAGCCCCATATAGGAACTGCTTATTGCACAGTAGTTGCAGATACCCTTGCCCGTTACTATAGATTAAGGGACTATGATGTATTCTTCTTGACGGGATTGGATGAGCATGGACCAAAACTTGCAAGGTCTGCGGAAGAAAGGGGTTATACCCCAAAGGAATTTGTGGATATGATGGCAGAAAAATTCCTCAAGACTTGGGAGAGAATGGGAATAACCAATGATGACTTTATAAGGACCACCCAGGAAAGACATGAGATAGTGGTGCAAAGAATCTTTCAAAAATTATATGATAAAGGATATTTAT
This sequence comes from uncultured Dictyoglomota bacterium, assembly GCA_964612975.1. Taxonomy (GTDB): domain Bacteria; phylum Dictyoglomota; class Dictyoglomia; order Dictyoglomales; family Dictyoglomaceae; genus NZ13-RE01. The sequence goes on from CAZTGC010000004.1 coordinate 136,316, forward strand.
ATAAAGGAAGTTATATAGGACGGTACTGTACCCCTTGTGAAACCTATTGGGGAGAGGATGAGCTAAAGGAAGGAAAATGTCCCAATTGTGAAAGGCCTGTGGAATGGTTAGAGGAAGAAACCTATTATTTTAAGCTTTCTTTATTTTCTGAGCCACTACTTAAATACATAGAGGAACACCCAGAATTTGTATTTCCCGAATCCAGAAGAAATGAAGTAATAAGCTTTATAAAGCAAGGTTTAAAGGATATTAGTGCCACAAGATCCACTGTGAAATGGGGGGTTCCAGTCCCCTTTGATCCAAAACATACTGTTTATGTTTGGTTTGATGCCTTGATTAACTATGTTAGTGCCTTGGGATATTTAAGGGAAGACAATGAAAAATTTAATAGATATTGGCCTGCAGATATCCATCTCATTGGTAAGGATATATTGAGATTTCATGCTATAATTTGGCCTGCCATCTTAATGGCCTTAGAACTCCCTTTACCTAAAACTATTTTAGCCCATGGATTTTGGACCATTAGAGGGGGAAAAATTTCCAAATCTAAAGGAAATAGGGTAGATCCCCATGAACTTATGAATTTATATGGGGTAGATCCTTTAAGATATTTCCTTTTAAGGGAAGTCCCATTAGGTTTGGATGGAGAATATTCTGATTCTGCCTTTCACAGAAGGTATCAATCGGATTTAGCCAATGATTTGGGTAATCTTTTGAACAGAGTAATAACTGTTACAGAAAAGTATACAGAAGGAAAGGTTCCAGAACCCTCCTCCTTTGGAGAGAGGGAAAGGGAATTATTTAATATAATAGAGAATTCCATAAAGAATGTAGAATCTTCTATGGAGAATTTAAACCCAGCCTCTGCCCTTAATTTTATTTGGGAGATAATCCAATCTGCCAATAGATATATAGATCAGTCTGCACCATGGAATTTGGAGAAGATGGGAAAAATAGAACTTCTTAATACCGTTATCTACACCCTCTTGGAAACATTAAGAAAGTTATCTATACTTCTTTATCCCTTTATCCCTGATACCGCAGAAAAAATTCAAGACCAATTGGGATATAAGGATAAACAATTTGCCTGGGATCTATTATGGAATGCCAAAATTCCAGTGGAACAAAGGGTGCAAAAAGGAAAAGTATTGTTCCCAAGGGTGGAGATTAAAGAGGAAAAGGAAGAAACTTTTTTGGTAAATATAAATGATTTTCAAAAATTGGATCTTAGGGTTGCAGAGGTTCTATTCGCAAGAAGAATAGAAAATAGTGATAAGCTTCTATTATTAGAGATGGATTTGGGATTTGAGAAGAGACAAATTGTAGCAGGAATTGCCCAGTATTACTCTCCAGAGGAACTTATTGGGAAGAAGATAATTGTTGTTGTAAATTTAGAGCCTGCTAAAATAAAGGGATATTTATCCTATGGTATGCTTCTTGCAGGAAAGGATGAAAAGGGTAATTTATCCCTTTTAACTGTAGATAAAGATTTACCTCCTGGAGCGAAGGTGAGCTAGATGCATTTAGCATTATATAGAAAATGGAGACCAAAGATCTTTGAGGAAATTGTTGGACAGGAACATATAGTAAGAACTTTACAAAATAGCATAAAGTTAGGTCGTATCGCCCATTCTTATCTCTTTGCAGGACCCAGGGGAACAGGAAAAACAACAGTTGCAAGGCTTTTTGCAAAATCTCTAAATTGTGTAGAGGGGCCAATAATAATCCCATGCTTAAAATGTTCCTCCTGTATTGAAATTGCAGAGGGAAACAGTTTAGATGTAATTGAGATAGATGCCGCATCCAATAGGGGAATCGATGAGATTAGGGATATAAGGGAAAAGGCAAGATTATTACCTGTAAGAGATAGATATAAGGTATATATAATTGATGAAGTCCATATGCTAACTACAGAAGCCTTTAATGCCCTTTTAAAGATTTTAGAGGAACCTCCAGAACATGTAGTTTTTATGCTGGCAACAACAGAGCCCCAAAGGGTTCCTCTAACTATTCTCTCAAGATGCCAGAGGTTTGATTTTAGAAGACTATCAAGGGAGGAGATTATTAAGCATTTGGAGAAAATTGCAAGAGAAGAGGGAGGAAATATAACAGGGGATGCATTAAAATTAATAGCCATACAATCTCAGGGCTCCATGAGGGACGCCATAAGCCTTTTGGAGCAACTTTTAGTATATTCCTCTCAAGAAATTACTGAGGATTTAGCAAGACAGCTTTTGGGTCTTCCCACCTATGAGTTTGTATATGATTTTTCAAAATCCTTAGCAAATTATAATTTAGATGAAGGATGGAGGCTTATCCAGCAGGTTTTCCAATTGGGGAAAAATCCCCAGCAATTTGTAAGGGAATTATTACAACATTTTAGAAATTTAATTCTTATTAAGGTAGAGCCTCGCCTTTCTAATCTTTTATCTTTAACTCAGGAGGAATATGAGGAGATTTTAGAAGAGACAAAGCTTTTTTCCATCAAAAGACTTCAGGAGACAATTAATACTTTATTGGATTTAGAGAATAGATTGAGGGATCTTACTAATGCGCCTTTACTTATGGAGATGAGCCTTCTTCCTTTATTTATAAGCTCTGAGGAAAAGAAGGTTCAAGGGATAAAAGTAGAAGAGGTACCAAAGGAGGAAAAGATAAAATCCAAAGCAATTTCTCCGATGCTTATATCCTTGGATAATATTAAGGAAAGATGGAGTCAGGTTTTAGAAAGGGTTAAGAAGAGAAAAGTTTCCCTTGAGGCAATTTTAAGGGAAGCAAGGATTGTAGAGATAAGTGATGATGGAAGATTGGTTTTAGGTTTTCCCAAAAACTTTACCTTTTTAAAGGAAAGGGCCGAAGAACTTCCCAATAGGCAACTTATTGAGGAAGAGATCAAAAAAATATTTAATATCAATTTGCCCCTAAGATTTATAATTATCGAAGAAGAGGTTCCTTTAATAGAGAATGATAGGGTGGACATAAATCCCGAAGATCTTAAGGGTATTTTTAACGGAAAAATTATAAAGGAGGGCGAAAAGTGAAGAATCCCTTTGAGGCAATGAAACAATTTAAAAAACTACAAGAGAAAATGGAAAAAGTAGAGGAGGAACTCTCTCAAACCTTAGTTGAGGGATCCGCTGGTGGAGGTGTGGTAAAAATAGTTCTTACTGCAAAGGAAGAGGTAAAGGAGGTAAAGATAAATCCAGAAGTGGTAGATAAAGAAGATGTGGAGATGCTGGAGGATTTAATTGCCTCTGCATTAAGGGATGCCTTAACAAAGGCAAAGGAAGTCTCCTCTCAAAAATTGGAAAATCTTACTAAGGGTTTGGCTTTGCCACCAGGACTTTTCTGAGAAATGAGTGAGAAAAAATATTTTGAAAGGCTCATTGAGGAGCTGACGAAACTTCCGGGGGTAGGTCCAAAATCTGCTCAAAGGTTAGTTTTTTTTCTTCTTAAACAATCGGACGAATTTGTAGAAAACTTAGCAAACGCCATATTAAACCTCAAAAAGAAGGTAAAATATTGTTCCCTTTGCTTTAATCTTACAGAAGAAGATCCCTGTGGAATCTGTTCTGATCCGGAAAGGGATAATTCCTTTGTTTGTGTTGTAGCAGAACCCAAGGATATATGGGCTTTGGAAAGAACCCAGCAATATAATGGAGTTTATCACGTCTTAGGAGGATTAATCTCTCCCTTGAATGGGATTTTCCCAGAGGATTTAAGAATCTTGGAATTAAAAAGAAGGGTGGAAAAGGGAGATATAAATGAGATTATTTTAGCAACAAATTCCACAACAGAAGGAGAGACAACAGCTATCTATATTTCAAGGCTTCTTTTGGACTATCCTGTAAAGATCACCCGTCTTGCCTATGGATTGCCTGTGGGAACAGAACTTGATTTTGCCGATGAAATAACATTAACTCATGCCCTTCGGGGCAGAAAAGAGATGAAAATAATTAAAGATTAGGAGGCTAGAAAAATGAAGGAAATGTTAGAAATTAGATGGCACGCTCGTGCAGGCCAAGGAGCAAAAACTGCATCTTATTTATTAGCAGAGACTGCCCTTGAGGCAGGAAAGTATATTCAGGCATTCCCCGAATATGGTCCTGAAAGGACAGGAGCACCAATGAAGGCTTTCACGCGTATCAGTAATAAACCCATAAGAATCCATAGTCAGGTTTACAATCCTGATGTAGTAGTAATTCTTGATAAGTCTCTTATTGGGAAGGTAAATATTTTAGAAGGGGTTCCCTCTGATGGGATAATTATTGTAAATACCACCCAGAGTCCCCAAGAGATAAGGAGGCAATTAAATATCTCCGACAGGAAGATATATACTGTAGATGCTACAGGCATATCCTTGGCTACCTTGGGAAGACCCATTCCCAATACCCCAATGCTGGGTGCATTAATAAAGATTATTCCTATTATTTCCCTAGAAGAAGTATTAGATCAATTAAAGAAAAAATTTGAGGGAAGATTTAAGCCTGAAGTAATAGAAGGAAATCTTCAGGCAATAAAAAGAGCTTACGAGGAGGTAAAAGAAGAATGAAATTACCAGGCTGGAAAGAATTAGTAGAGACAGGACCTATTATTTTAGAGGCTGGAAATGCAAGGAAGTATAAAACGGGAGACTGGAGGACCTTTAGACCAGAGATAGACTATAGTAAATGTACCACCTGCTTGTTTTGCTGGCTTTTTTGCCCTGACTCCTCTATTTCCTTTGATGGAAAGAGGGTAGAGATAAATTATGATTATTGTAAAGGCTGTGGAATTTGTGCTGCAGAATGTCCTGTAAAGTGCATTACCATGAAGGAAGAAGAAAAATAAAGGAGGGAAGATGATGAAGACGACATTTAAAAAGATTGCTATAGAGGGGAATGAGGCAGCTGCTTTGGCCTTTAAGCAGGTAAATCCTGATGTGGTTGCAGCATACCCCATAACTCCATCAACAGAAGTGGTTCAAAAATTTTCTGAATATGTAGCGAATGGAGAAGTAGATACAGAATTTGTTCCTGTGGAAAGTGAGCATAGTGCCATGAGTGCCTGTATAGGTGCATCGGCTGCAGGGGCAAGGGTAATGACCTCTACCGCAGCCCAAGGACTAGCACTAATGTGGGAAATGCTATATATTGCCTCTGCCTTAAGACTTCCCATTGTGATGACGGTAGCGAATCGTGCCCTAAGCGCTCCCATTAATATTCATGGAGATCATAGTGATGCTATGGGAGCAAGAGATTCTGGATGGATCCAAATATATTCTGAGAATGTTCAGGAGATATATGATAATATTTTTCAGGCAGTAAGAATAGGAGAAGATTCTCTGGTAAGACTTCCGGTAATGGTTAATTTTGATGGATTTATAACCAGCCATTCCGAGGAGATGTTAGAAGTTCTTGATGATGATTTAGTTAAAAAATTCATTGGGGAATATAAGTCAAAATATTCTCTTTTGGATGTGGATCATCCCATGACCGTGGGACCATTGGCCCTTTTTGATTCCTATTTTGAGTTTAAAGTAGCCCAAGCCTATGCTATTGCAAATTCTTTTCCTATTATTAAAAAAGTGGGAAGGGAATTTGGGGATATAACAGGAAGATATTATGATTTAATAGAAAAATATCATACCGATGATGCAGAATATATAATTGTTGCCATGAGTTCCACCTGTGGAACAGTAAGGGAAGTGGTGGATGAATTAAGGGAAAAGGGGGAAAGGGTTGGCCTTCTTAAAATAAGGGTATTTAGACCTTTCCCATTGGAAGAAATTTCCAATGCATTAAAGAATGCAAAGGTTGTGGGAATATTAGATAGAAGTATGATTCCTGGATCCTTTTCAGGTCCCTTATATCATGAAATATTATCAGGTATGTACCATTTAGATAAAAGACTCATTTTCCAACCTTATATATATGGATTGGGTGGAAGGGATATTACTAAGGAACATATTAGGAATGTATTTACACAACTTCAAGAGATAGAAAAATTAGGGAAACCTAAGGATCTAATCTATATTGGTGTCAGGGAATAGGAGGTGTAAAAATGGCAATTAATTTAAGGGAAATGGCATTAAAGGGAGAGAAATTAACCAGCGGGCATAGGTTATGTGCTGGCTGTGGTGCCAGTATAATAGTAAGAATGATATTAAATTCTGCAGAACAGCCTGTTGTGGTATCCAATGCTACAGGATGTCTTGAGGTTGCAACTACTATATTTCCATATACTGCTTGGGGAGTTCCTTGGATTCATAGTGCCTTTGAAAATTCTGCAGCTACCATAGCAGGAGTAGAATCTGCATATAGAGCATTAAAGAAGAAAGGAAAAATTGATAGGGATATTAGATTTATAAGTTTTGCAGGTGATGGTGGAACCTATGATATAGGACTTCAGGCATTATCTGGAGCTGTAGAAAGGGGACATCGATGCCTATATGTCTGTTATAATAATGAAGCTTACATGAATACAGGAATTCAAAGATCCAGCGCCACACCCAGGGGAACCTTTACCACTACATCTCCAACGGGAAGGGTAATTCCCGGAAAGCCTCAAAAGAGAAAGAACTTGACCGAGATGATGGTGGCAAATGGAGCAAAGTATGTAGCTCAGGCATCTCTAAGCCATTGGAGAGATCTTATGGAAAAAGTTAGAAAGGCTCTTGATACCGATGGACCATCCTTTTTGAATATTTATTCCACATGTCCCCGAGGTTGGAGAACCCCTGATGATTCTGCAGTAAAAATTGCAAAGCTTGCTGTGGAAACTGGATTCTGGCATCTTTATGAGGTGGAGAATGGGAGATATAAGATAAATTATAAACCTGCAAAGGGCTTCAAACCCATCGAAGAATATATAGAGGTTCAGGGAAGATTTGCTCATCTATTGAGGCCAGAAAATGCAGAAATATTAGAGGAATTTAAGAGGGATTTGGAAAGGGAATGGGAATATTTATTAAGGATGGAAGAGGCAACAAATAAATAAATTTTACCCCTCCCTGGGGGAGGGGTTTTTAAAGGAATTTTGGAGAAAGAGGAAATAAAATTGGGAGTTCATTTATATAGGGGAGATAAAAATCTTTTAAAGACTTTAGAAGATTTAAAAATAAATACTGCCCAAATCTTCTCAAGAAATCCCAGAAGTTTTAAACCATCAAAAATTTCCCTTCCTAACTTTTCCTTTTCTCCTATTTTTATCCATTCTCCTTATGTGGTAAATTTAGCATCTCCTGATGAGAATATCTTTACTTTATCCTGTAAATTGGTTCTTGAGGAATTAAAATTAGCTTCCCAAAAAAATTGGGAAGGAGTTTTAGTTCATACAGGAAGTAGCAGAGGAGAAGGAAGAAAAAAGGCTAAGTATAATTTTTTAAAGGCATTGGAAGAGATTTTTAAGGAATATAATGGAAAAGCAAGATTAATTGTAGAAAATAGCTCTGGATCTTCTGATGGATGGGGCTCAACTCCAGAGGATTTATATTATATTTATAAAGAATCTCCTGTTTATTTTTGTCTTGACACCTGTCATCTTTTTTCTGCAGGTTTTGATTTAAGGGATTATAAATCCTGTGAAAATACTTTTTCTATTTTCTTTGAAAAAATTCCCTACGAAAGATTTTCTCTTATTCACTTAAATGATTCCTTTTATCCATTGGGAAGTAAAAGGGATAAGCATGAGCATATTGGAGAGGGAAGAATTGGTAAGAAGGGATTTTATTTTCTTCTTAAGATGGAAAAAATCAGAAGATTACCCTTAATATTGGAAACACCAAAGGAATATAAAGATTCTGATTTAAAAAATCTAAATACTATAAGAAAGATTTTTGAAAATATTAGGAAGGATGAATTGAGAAAATTAAGTATTAAATTTTTATGAAAAATCTTGACAAGATATAAATTTTAGGTAAAATAACTGTAAGTTAACTTTTTGTAGGGGCGAGAAAGGAGGTGAAGACCTTTAGGTTGCCACTATATAATTGAGACTGGCAAGGTAAGGTTCCGTAAACTTGCCAGGAAGTCTTCTAAAAATTATAAAAAAAATTATAAACCTAAGGGGGTCAAAAAGAGATGAAAAAATTGTTTTGGTTATTAGTTTTAGCTCTTCTTGTGGTTCCTGCTTTTGCAGCTATTAACTTTACAGTATCTACATCTGGTTATTTAGAGTTTAGTTCTCAACTTTTACCAACTCCAGTAACTTTTGCCCCTTCTGCAAGTTTATCTTTAAAATTTAACCTTTCTGGAGATTCAAAAACCGTTGGAAATATTGTTGCAGTAATAAATGGTGTTACTGATTTAACGCAGGGTGGTGGTCCTTCTACTTCTGGTTCTCTCACCTTCAAGAATTTAGGTGGTTTATTAGATCTATCCCTAAATAAGGGAACTCTTACTGTAAAAGGGACAAGATTAGTAGGCGATCCCTTAAGTGGAGCAGATGGTTTTGGTTTAGTGGTTAATACCCCACTCAAAGTTACTGCTGGATATAAACCTGATAGTGGTGATGTTTTCAACTTCAATCAGGGTGTTCTTGCAGCAAGAGTAGATGGAAGCTTTGATCCTGTTACCTTCTATGGATTGGTATCAATGAATTTTGGAGTTACCAATTTTGCAGTTGGTGGTAGTGTAAAGCCTGTTCCAATGGTAGATGCTTTTGCAGAATATGCATCTATAGCTCCTAACTGGATTGTTGGGGCAACTGTAAAACCCGTTGCAGGTTTAACTCTTTATGGCCACTATAAAGGAGATAATACATATATAGTTAGCGCTACTGTAACCACTATTCCCAATGTAACTTTATACGGAGAATATACTGGTGCATTCTATGCTTGGGCAAAGGTTGTTCAATCTCTACCTATAGGAACTTTAACAGCCTGGGGTGGATATAGAACTACAGATAATCTTTTTGGAGGTTATCTAAAGCTTGTTACTCCAGTGGGACCTGCAACAAACACATTACTTGCACGCTATCAGGCTAATGAAAATGATACACTTAATCCTGGTCTTACTGAGCTAAATCTAACTAATAAAATTTCTATCTCCTTCTAAGGATAACTCAATAAAAAAGCCCCCCACTTTTGGGGGGCTTTTTTTTATTTATGGAAAAACTAAACAAAAAGATTATTTCCAAATTTATGAAGCTAAATATTGGAATTATTTATCTTTTTGGTTCTTTGCATTTTGGGATTGAGAGAGAAGATAGTGATATAGATATTGGGATTATTTTTTTAGATAAAATGTATAAAAGAATTATTGGAAAATCCTGAGAAATTTGGATTTATTATTTCCTAAAAGCATCTTTTATCTGCTCAAAAAAGCTTTTATTATTTTCTATATTTATTCTCCTTAATTTTGCTATCTCAAGAAGTAATTCCTTCTCCTTTGGGGATAAATTTTTTGGCACTGTAATATTTACTATAATTTTTTGATCTCCTCTTTTTGAGGAGCTATTTAGGTTGGGTATACCTTTGCCCTTTAGGGTTATAATATCTCCTGATTGGGTGCCTGGATTTATATATATTTTTTCCTTTCCCTCTAGGGTGGGCACTTCCAACTCTCCTCCCAAAAGGGCAATAAGATAATCTATAGGTAGATTCATCCATATATCCTGCCCATCTCTTTTGAATATTTTGTGGGGTTGTATATGAAGATAAATGTAAATATCACCATTGGGGCCTCCATTTTCTCCAGGTTCTCCTTCTCCAGAAAGTCTTATTACATATCCCTCATCTACTCCTTGAGGTATTCTAAACTCAATTTTTCTTCTCTTTTTTGTCTTGCCTGCTCCATGACATTCCCTACATGGATGGGGGATGAATCTTCCTGTTCCACGGCATTGGGGGCATGTGTTTATTTGTACAAATTGTCCAAAGGGAGTTTGTCTTGCGTTTCTTACTTGTCCTGTGCCATTACACATATTGCATTTTATAGTAGAAGTTCCAGGTTCTGTCCCCTTTCCATTACATCTTTCACAGGTCTCAAGCCTTGATACAAAGATTTCTTTTTTTCCTCCAAAGGAGGCCTCTTCAAGGGTTATATAAACATCATATCTTAAATCTGCTCCCTTTTTTGGTGCAGTTTTTGTTCTTTCCCTTCTTCCGAAAAGACCTCCAAAGATACTATCTCCAAAAAAGTCCTCAAAAATATCTTCAAAGGTTCTTCCAAAGTTTCCAAAATCAAAATCTCCCCCTTGCCATCCCTGAAAATCTCCATATCCTGAGAAATCTCCCATATGCCCAAACTGATCGTATTGGGCTCTTTTTTGGGGATCTGAAAGAACTTGATAGGCTTCGTTTATTTCTTTAAACTTTTCATGGGCAGAGGGATCTTTATTTAGATCGGGATGGTATTGTCGGACTAATCTTCTATATGCTTGTTTTATTTCATCCTGGGTGGCGTTTCGGGGCACACCCAGGATTTCATAATAATCCTTTTTGGTAGGCATATTAATCTACCTTATATTCTCCATCAATGGTTTTTCCACCAGGATTTTCGCTACCACTTTGACCTTGGGGATTTGTAGAGCTTCCTGCAGTTTGATACATAACTTGCCCCATCTCACCAAGGGCTTGGGTTAATTCCTCCATTCCCTTCCTTACCCTCTCCCCATCAATTCTTTCGGGCTTAATTAGTTCTTCCAAATTCTTAATTTTATCCTCAACTTTCTGGACTAATTCTTTACTCACTTTATCCCCATAATCCTTTATAGTCTTTCTTGCAGTATATATCAAATGTTCTGCTTGGTTCTTTGTCTCAATCTCTTCTTTTCTTTTTCTGTCTTCCTCTTCAAACTTCTTTGCCTCCTCAGTCATTCTCTTTATCTCCTGTTCACTCAGTCTTATGGCATTTGATATAGTTATTCTTTGCTCCTTTCCTGTAGCTTTATCCTTTGCAGAGACATGGACAATGCCGTTTACATCTATATCAAAGGTAACTTCTATTTGAGGGACTCCCCTTGGAGCAGGAGGAATTCCATCTAATATGAATCTTCCAAGGGTAATATTGTCCTTAGCAAGGGCCCTTTCTCCTTGAAGAACATGAATCTCTACACTGGTTTGATAATCGGCTGCTGTAGTAAATATCTGACTTTTTGATACGGGAATAGAGGTATTTCTTTCTATAATTTTTGTAAATACACCACCAAGGGTCTCAATTCCAAGGGAAAGGGGAGTTACATCCACAAGAACTATATCTTTTATCTCGCCACCAATTACTCCTGCTTGAATTGCAGCACCAAGAGCTACTGCTTCATCGGGATTTACGTTTCTTTGGGGCTCCTTTCCAAAATGTTTCTTTATCCATTCTTGGATACAAGGCATTCTTGTGGCTCCACCCACTAATATGATCTTGTCAATCTGTGATGGAGAAAGACCCGCATCGGCAAGGGCTCTTTCCGTTGGTTCTTTTGTTTTTTCCACTAAATCATAGGTTAATTCTTCAAATTTAGCTCTGGTCAATGTAAAGGAAAGATGTAGTGGAGTATTTCCCTTCATGGCAATAAAGGGAAGATTAATTTCAGCAGAAAGTTTTGAAGAAAGCTCAATTTTTGCCTTTTCTGCAGCCTCAAATAATCTTTGTAGAGCAGTCTTATCCTCTTTTAGGTTAATCCCATGTTCTTCCATAAAAATTTCCCAAAAATAATTTACAATTCTTTCATCGAAATCATCCCCACCAAGCCTATTATTTCCAGAGGTTGCAATAACCTCGAATACTCCTTCTCCGATCTCTAAAATAGATACATCAAAGGTGCCACCACCAAGATCAAAGACTAAGATTTTCTGGTGCCCCTCCTTATCAAGGCCATAGGCAAGGGCAGCTGCTGTGGGCTCATTAATTATTCTTACCACTTCTAAACCAGCAATGGCACCTGCATCCTTTGTGGCTTGTCTTTGGGCATCAGAAAAATATGCAGGACATGTAATTACTGCCTTTTCAATCTTTTCCCCCAAATATGCTTCTGCATCATTCTTTAATTTTCTCAAGATCATTGCAGATATTTCTTGGGGAGTATATTCTTTGTCATCGATCCTTACTTTATAATTTGTCCCCATATGTCTTTTAATGGAGCGAATGGTCCTTTCCGAATTAATAATTGCCTGTCTTTTTGCAGGCTCTCCCACAATAAGTTGTCCATCCTTTGTAAAGGCAACAACTGAAGGTGTTAACCTGCTTCCTTCTGTATTTGGAATTATTACAGGTCTTCCCCCTTCAAGGTATGCTATAAGAGAATTAGTAGTCCCAAGATCAATTCCTACAATCTTTGCCATTATCATCTACCTCCTTTTTTTCTATTTTTTTAGATACAATTACCTTTGCAGGCCTCAATATTTTATTCTTAAAGAAATATCCGGGAAAAACCTCTCGAATCACTAGGTTATCTTCCCCATCTTCAACCTCTTCCATCCCCACTGCTTCGTGAAGGGATGGATCAAAGGATTTTCCAATAGTCTCCATTTTTACAACTCCTTCATTCTGAAGGAGGTTTTCAAATTGCCTATAGATCATATAAATTCCTTCTATGATGGCATCTTTTTCTCTTGCATCTTTAATAGTCTCTAAGGCCAAGGAAAAGTTATCCATTATATCTACAATTTCCTTTATTAATCTTGAGTTGGCAATTTCCTGCCACTCTTCCTTTTCTCTTCTTAATCTTTGACGGAAATTTTCAAATTCTGCTTGAAGCCTTATATATTTTATTTCCCAGTCATCTACTAAGGTCTCAGGTTTTGTATCTTCCTTATTAAGTTCTATTTCCTTTGTTTCTTCTTCCAGCACCTCTTTCTCCTCCATAATTTCACCTCATTTTTAAATTTTAGCAGTCTCACCCTGAGAGTGCTAAACCATATATAGTTTATAACCTTTGTTAAAATTGTCAAGGGAATCTGCTAAACTTAAAAAAAGTTTAATGGATTCTTTGCTCTTTAGTCTTTCGGGATGCCATTGAACTCCAATTAAATAGGGATAGTCTTTATATTCAATTCCCTCTATAATATCAAATCCATCCTCTATAAATTTTGCAGATACTACTAAATTCTTACCAAGGTTTTTAATAGCTTGGTGGTGGGAACTATTTACTGTTATCTCCTCCCTTTCTAGTATCTTATATAGATTACTCCTTTTTTCAATATAAACCTTGTGAAAGGAATCCTTTCCCTTTTCCCTCCAATGGGTTTGAGAAATTTTCTTTTCCCTCTTATATCTCTTTAGATCTTGATATAAAGAGCCCCCAAAAAATACATTTATTAATTGGCATCCCCTACATATTCCCAATATAGGTATCCTTCTTTTAAAAGCAGATTCCATTAAATTGAATTCCCATTGATCTCTTCCTTTATTTATTTCCAGATTTTCTTCCTCAATTTTTTCATTGTAATAGGAGGGATGAATATCTTCTCCACCAATGAAAATTATAGCGGAAATCTTATTCCAAGCCATTTCTTCCTCTGGATAAAGCACTATATACGGAATATTAAGTCTTTCCAAAGCCCTTTTATAATTATTATTTTCTTTATGCCAACTTAAAGCTACTATTTTTCCTTCCATTTCTCTAAATAATTTCCAAACTAATATCCAAGCTTTTCACAGAATGGGTTAATTTTCCCATGGATATAAAGTTTACTCCCAATTTTGCAATATCCTTTATATCCTCAGGCTTTATATTTCCCGATACCTCTATTAATGCCCTTTTGTTAATAATTTCCACTGCCCTTTTTATACTCTCTTTGTCCATATTATCCAACATTATAATATCTACCTTATTTTCTAAAGCTTCTTTTACCTGCTCAAGATTTTCTGTCTCCACCTCTATCTTGTAAGGGAAAGATAATTTTTTCCTTACCCTTCTTACTGCCTCAGTAATACTTCCTGCTATTTTTATATGGTTATCCTTTATCAAAACCATATCGTATAAGGCAAATCTATGATTCTCTCCTCCTCCCACCCTTACCCCATATTTTTCTAAAACCCTAAGAAGGGGGGTAGTTTTTCTCGTATCTAAAATTTTAACATTATATGGCTTTGCAAGGGAAACACAATAGTTGGTAAAGGTTGCAATTCCCGATAGTCTTTGAAGAAAATTTAATGCAGTTCTTTCTCCAGAAAGAATTGTTTTTGCCCTTCCATAAATTTCTACAATAATTTTATCCTTTTCTATTCTCTCTCCCTCTGAAACCTTTGGAGAAAAGGTTATAGAGGGATCCAAAAATTTAAAGACCTCTTCTGCAACAGGAATTCCTGCAACTACCCCTTCCTCCTTTACAATAATATATGCCTTTGTATAGAAATTATCTGGAACAATGCTTTCTGTGGTTATATCTCCAAATCCTATATCTTCTTCTAAGGCCTCCTCAACAATTTTTCTTAAAAGATGGTGGGGAATTGACATCACGATATATCACTCCTTTATCTTTTTCCAAGATTATATGTTTTCTCCATTTGTCCTTCATAGTAGGAAAATCTATCCTAGAATGGGCCCCCCTACTTTCTTCCCTTAAAAGGGCAGATTTTGTCATTAAATAGCCAATGGTACTCATATTTTTCAATTCCAGAAATTCTTTATTGGGAAAGAAAATATCAATTTCTTTTATCCATCCCTCAAAAATCTTTAATGCATATTCTAATCTTTTCCCTTCCCTTAAAATTCCCACATTTTCCCACATTAGTTTTTTAATTTCTTCCTTATCAAAGGGAACTTCCTTCTCTTTTATATTAAACTTTAATTTTGGAAGATTCTTAGAAGGGACAGGTTCATCCTGAAGAATTCCCAATATACATCTTCTTCCGAAGACCAATCCTTCTAATAGGGAATTGCTGGCTAATCTATTTGCTCCATGTAGACCTGTGCAAGCTACCTCTCCACAGGCATAGAGATTTTTTATACTTGTTCTTCCAAATTCATCGGTTTCTATTCCTCCCATAAAGTAATGGGCTACAGGTTCCACAGGAATTGGCTCCTTTAGTATATCAAATCCATATTCCTTACAGATTCTCAAAATATTAGGAAATCTCTTTTTAATTTTTCTCTCCCCTATGGGTCTAAAATCTAAATAGATATCTTTTTCTGTCTCCAGCATTTCTAAATATATGGCTCGGGTTACTATATCCCTGGGAGCTAATTCTCCTTGGGGATGATAATTTAACATAAATCTTTCCCCATAATAATTTCTTAATATTCCTCCTTCTCCCCTTACTGCCTCAGAGATTAAAAATTTTTGAGGAAGATCTATTTTTAGGGCGGTGGGATGAAATTGGAAAAATTCCATATCCATTAATCTTGCTCCTGCTCTATAGGCTGAAGCTAAGCCATCTCCAGTAATTGTTTTGGGATTTGTAGTATAAAGATAAAGTTGTCCTGCCCCTCCCGCAGCTAAAATAACAAAATTACTATAAAATATCTCCAGCTCTTTTTTTTCATTTAAAAATATTCCTCCGATTACCCTTTCTCCATCCCTTATTAGGTCCACAAGATAATAATTCTCAAAAAAATATATATTCTTTTTATTTTTAATTATGGAAATTAATGTTTTTGCAATCTCAAGACCTGTAGAGTCTCCATGGGCATGAAGGATTCTTCTTCTGCTGTGGGCTGCTTCCCGTGTGAATTCCAAACCATTACTTCTATCAAAGGAAACTCCAATTTCTATTAGATCCTTTATTCTATCTATTCCCTCTTCCACTACAATTCTTACTATATTTTCTTCATTAAAATAGGCTCCTGCTTTTAAGGTATCTTCATAGTGAAGTAAGGGAGAATCATCCTTACTCAGGGCAACGGCAATCCCCCCTTGGGCATAATAGGTACTACTCTCTTCTAATTTATCCTTGGTCAAAAGGGCAACCCTGTAGTTATCAGGAGAATAAAAAGCAGAGGAAAGTCCTGCAATTCCACTTCCCACAATAATAATATCAAAGAAATTTTCTCTCATAAATTAAGCATGTTCTCAATAGCCTTCAATGCCTTTGATCTTATGGGCTCAGGAACCTTTACCTCAGGATCTAAATCTTCTAAAGCCCACAAAACCTTTTCCAATGTATTTTTTTTCATATTGGGGCATACCCCAAGGAAAGATGCAGGATAAAATAATTTATCAGGGCATTCCCTTCTTAATCTATAAAGAATTCCCATCTCTGTCCCTATTATATATTCCCTTCCGTCATCCTCTTTTACAAATTTTATAATTCCACTGGTACTGGCAATCTTACCAGAAAGCTCTAATACTTCCTTTCTACATTCAGGATGGGAAACAACCTTGGCATTGGGATACTCCCTTTTTAATTTTTCAATATCCTGAGGAAGAATTCTTTGATGGGTGGGACAAAAGCCATCCCATATATACATTTTTTTATTTGTATTTTTACTTACATAATAGCCAAGATTTCTATCGGGAATAAAAATTATCTCCTCCGAAGGAACTTTCTCTACCACATCTACTGCATTAGCTGAAGTACAGCAATAATCACTCTCTGCCTTAACCTCTGCCGATGTATTTATATATGCTACTACTAGTGCTTTTGGGAATTTTTCCCTTAATCTTCTTACATCCTCTGGAGTAATCATATTTGCTAGGGGGCATCCTGCATTTATATCAGGTAATAATACTTTCTTTTCTGGTGCCAAGATGCTCGCAGTTTCTGCCATGAAGTGAACCCCACAGAATACAATAACTTCTTCTTCTACCCCTTTGGCGATTCGAGAGAGTTCTAGGGAATCCCCAACAAAATCTGCTATGTCCTGAATTTCAGGAAGCTGATAATTATGGGCTAATATTATAGCATTTCTTTCCTTTTTTAATTTTTTTACTCTTTCCACTAAATCCATGTTTCACCTCAATATTTAATAAATTATAACATCTTATCTTAAAAGCTTAATAATATTATTATGGGCGAGGAATTCCTCTTTATCACAAAGGGGTTCTAAAGAAATTTCCCTTTTATATTTTCTTTCAAGGGCAGATCTTATCAAAAAGTCTGCAAGATGAGGATTCTTAGAAAGGATGGGACCATGAAGGTAGGTCCCTATACAATTTTTATAAACAAGTCCCTCATATCCATCTTTTCCATTATTTCCATACCCCTTTATAACCCTTCCTAAGGGCTTGTAATTGTGATAGGTTCTTCCTCCATGATTCTCAAAACCCACTAGGGTTTTGGGATATATGGGAAGGTCTGTCTCAATTAATATATTTCCAATAAGTCTTCCCCTTTCCCCTTGAGTGTAAAAGTTTAATAGGGAGAGCCCTTCAATTCTTTTCCCATAAGCATCTATGTAATACTCTCCCAAAAGTTGATATCCTCCACATACTCCAAGGAGGGGTACTTTATCCTCTATCAAATCCTTAATAGTTTTTTTAAACTTTAAGATATGAGAAAACAAGATTTCTTGTTCCCTATCGGATCCTCCCCCTATAAAAATTATATCAGCTTCTTCTAAATCCTCCTCTTTATCCTTTGTAAATTTCCTTATCTCTACTTTAATCTTTCTCCATATTGCTCTTTTTTCAATTATCATTATATTTCCCCTATCCCCATATAAATTTAGAAGATCTGGATACATATGAAATATTTTAAGTTCCATTTTTTGCCTTCCTTAATAATAATTTTCTGGTTTTAAAAAGGGCAGTATAAGTGGGAAGAATAAAAGCCTTATAGGGTGAGGAAAGGGAAAGATTTATAGCTTTTCTTAAACTCTTGACTAATAAGATTTTATCTAAGGGAATTTCTGCATATTTTAATCTCACCATCAAATCTTCTCCTCTTTTCCCTGAACAATAAATTTTTTTAATACTTTTATCTTCCTTTAATTTTTCAAAGTCCACATCCCAAATCCATGAGACATCCCTTCCATCGGCAATATTATCATTCAATATTAAAATTAATATCTTATCCCAGGGATCTAACTTAATCATATCAAGAACCTGATTATATCCCGTTGGATTTTTTACAAGAATAACAATTTTATCCTTTCCTTTATATATAAATTTTTCAAATCTTCCCAAAGAGAAGGAAAAATTTGAAATATTTTCCCTTAAATAATCAGGAGAAAGCTCCATAAGCCTTCCCACAGCATATCCTGCAAGAACATTATATAAATTGTATATTCCAGGATATTTAAAGGATAGAGAAACTTCTTTAGACTTTTCTATAATAGAAAAATCCTGTGAATCCTTCCTGTTTATATTTTTAATATAAAATTCATACTCTGGATTTTTAAAGCCACAGGAACAAGAATATCTTCCCAATTGGGTATAGGTAAAATATTCATAGAAAAGTTTTTCTCCACACTTAGGACAATATGTACTCTCCTTTATATCGGATTCCTTTTCACTAATCTTCTCCTTTATTCCATAAAATATCTTTTCATGGGGAAGATCTTGAAATCTTGCTACAAAGGGATCATCCCCATTTAATACCAATTTTATTTTCTCCCTCCCCTCTAAGGCCTTAAAAATTCTATTTACCGTTATGTCTATCTCCCCATACCTATCCAGTTGATCCCTAAAAAAGTTTGTAATTACTACAATACTTGGAGATATATCCTCAAGAATTTTTGGGAAAACCCCTTCATCAATTTCAAAGGTTGCAAAATCAAATACCTTGGGATTTTTTATATAACATGTGGCGATTCCACTTTTTAAATTGGCACCCTCAAGATTTCCTAAAACTTTATATTTATTATTTCTCAATAGGAAAAATATGAGATTATTGGTAGTGGTTTTTCCATTGGTGCCTGTTATAAGGATGATATTTTTAATTCTTCTGGAGATCTTCTTTATAAAAAGGGGATCTATAGTTAAAGCTATTTTCCCTGGTAAAGTGGTGGCATCTTGAGAGAAAAGCTTCATGATATAATAAATTGTTTTTCCTAAGAAAAGGGCTATCCAAAATCTCATTATTATGTTTCCTAAATCCTTTCTTTAATGGAGTTATACATAATAGCTAAGGTAATTATTGCCATTCCTAATCCTTGATTAAAAAAGATGGATTCCTTTAGAAAAATATATGCAAGGATTGTAGCAAATACATTCTCTCCTAAAATTACTAAGGCAACGGAACTTGCAGGAAGAATTCTTAGGGCATAATTTGCAGAGGAATGTCCCATAAGCTGGGGAATAAGAGCTAAAAGGAGAAAGTAAAAATAAGTTTTTAATGGATAATTAAAGAAGGGATACGGGAAAAATAGGGAAATGATAAATAAAAAAATTGCAGAGACGCTATAGACCGAGGATATATAACTTAACAAGGAGATTTTATTAGATAGTTTTTGTCCTATATAAAGATATAGTGCTACAGAAAATCCCCCAATAATGGCAAAAATTTCTCCCATTCCCAATTGGAACTCTAAGCTTTTGCTGGTAATAAGAAACATTCCTAAGATAACAAAAAATAGAGAAATAAAATAGTAAAGGGGAGGTCTTTTTTTATCAATAAGAATTGTAAATAAGATAATAAATAGGGGATTTGTATTTACAAGTACCACTGCATTGGCCACAGAGGTAAGGTAAATCGATGAAATCCAAGTATAAAAATGAACCCCTAAGGAAATTCCAGAAAGGATTAAAAGGGGTAATATACTTTTTTCTATTTTAATTTTTTTTCTATACATGAGAATTAATATTAAAGAAGATATGACCAATCGAAAGGTAGCAATGATTAAAGGTGGGGCTTGAGCTAATCTTATGAAAAGAGAAGCCGTGGACATGGCAAAGGTGCCAATTAGTAATAATATATATGCCCTTTCCTTTACCTTCATTTAATATTTCTCCTATTAATTCTTTGATTTTTCATAAGATATATTCCATAATATTATCAATAATAGCAAATTTTTTAAAGGGAGGTTATTAGGGATGCTATACCCAAGGGAAAGTGAAAGGAGGGAGGTAAAAAATCTCTCAGGAATTTGGAAGTTTAAGGTAGATAAGGAAAATAAGGGACTAAAAGAGGAATGGTATTTAAACCCCTTAGGGGATACAATATTAATGCCCGTCCCTTCAAGTTATAACGATATAACTCAGGATATTTCAATAAGGGATCATATAGGGTATGTTTGGTATGAAAGGGAATTCTTTGTTCCATCCCATTGGAAGGATAAAAGGGTATGTATAAGGGTGGGAAGTGCAGCCCATTATGCTATTTTATGGATAAATGGGAAGAAGATTTTGGAATATAAAGGTGGATTTTTACCCTTTGAAGGGGAGATTACTCCCTTTTTAGAATTTGGGGAAGAAAATAGGATAACCATAGCAGTTAATAACATTCTTGATTGGAATTCTCTTCCTCCCGGGGAGATCATAGAATATAAGGATCCTATGCACCCTGAGGGATATAAAACTCAGGAATACTATTTTGACTTTTTCAACTATTCTGGAATTCATAGACCTGTATTTCTCTATACAACCCCTAAAAATTATATTTCTGATATAAAGGTAATAACGGATATAAAGGGAAGGGATGGGGAGGTAAATTATGAGATAAAAACAGAGAGAGATAGTGAAAGAATAGAGGTTTTGATTTTTGATAAAAAGGGAAAAGAAGTCTGTAAAGAAAGGGGAGAAAGGGGTAAATTAATTATAAAGGATGCAGAGTTTTGGAGTCCTGAGAATCCCTACCTTTATACCATGAAGGTAAATATCTATGATGGAGAAATATTAGAAGATTCTTATTATTTAAATATTGGGATAAGAACCATTGAGATTAAAGATGATAAATTTCTTTTAAATGGAAAGCCTATTTATCTTAAAGGATTTGGTAAGCATGAAGATAGCGATATTAGAGGGAAGGGATATGATCCTGTAATAGCTATTAAGGATTTTAATCTGTTAAAATGGATAAATGCAAACTCCTTTAGGACATCCCATTATCCCTATGCAGAAGAAATCCTAGATCTTGCAGATAAATATGGGATATTAGTGATAGATGAGGCTCCTTGTGTTGGTATGAACTTCTTTAATCCATCAAGGAAGGTTTTTTGTGAAGATAGGGTTAATGAAGGGACCTTACAGTATCATATTCAAGTTATGAGAGAGATGATAGCAAGGGACAAGAATCATCCCTGTGTTATTATGTGGAGTGTAGCTAATGAACCAGCAGATTACGAAGAAGAATCCGAAGGGTATTTTAAAAGGGTGATAGAGGAGGTAAGAAAATTAGACCCTACTCGCCCCATCACTATTGTAGAAAGTACCAGCCCCCTTGAGACCAAGACTGCAAAATATGTGGATGTTATTAGTGTAAATAGGTATTATTCTTGGTATACTGATATGGGACATTTTGAACTAATAGATTTTCAGTTGGAGAAGGAGTTAAGAACATGGTATGAGTTATATAAAAAACCAATATTGCTTTCTGAATTTGGAGCTGATACCATTGCAGGATTTTCTCAGGATCCTCCCGTTATGTTTACAGAAGAATTCCAGGTGGAATTTTTAAAGAGATATTGCAAGGTTCTTGATAAATTATCCTTTGTAATTGGGGAGCATGTTTGGAATTTTGCTGATTTTGCTACAAAACAAGAGGTAAGAAGAGTAGTTGGAAACAGGAAGGGAGTATTTACAAGACAAAGGCAACCTAAAATGTCTGCCTTCTATCTTAAAGAAAGATGGACAAAAAAATAAACTAGGATTTTTTAAGCACTTGGTATGGAGGTGTTAAGCCCATCTCTCTTAGTAATTATGATATAATGAAGAAATAAAAATATTAGGTAAAAAATGGGAATAAGAGAAAAATATAAAAATATTCCGCCACTTCCTAAAAATATCAAAGAAAAAATCCAGGATCTTGAGACTATCTTTAAAAGGAATAAAGTAAAGATAGCATATATTTTTGGATCATTTCTTAACAGAGAAGATCCAGAAGATATCGATATAGGGTTTTTATCCGATGGAGACTATTTTGGGCTTTACGAAGATATGAAGAAACTGTTAAATACGGAAAGAATTGATTTAATTGATCTTTCTCAAGTATCACCCTTTTTTGCATTGCATATAATAAGTAGCGGTAAACTAATATATAAAGAAGATGTGGGAACAGAGAATACTTATGAAATGAAAATTCTTAAAATATGTCAGGATTTGGAAATTTTTAGAAAAAAGCAAGTTAGTATTTTAAAGAGAGAATTTTATGACCTTTGATGTTAATCTAATAAGAGAAAATTTGATAGAAATAAGAAATATCTATACTGAACTCCAAAAATATAAAAATATATCTGAAGAGGAGTTCATAGATAACTTAAGCCTTCGCTGGATCATAGAAAGAGGTTTATTAGCTGGTATAAATATTATCTTAGATATTGGGAATCATCTTTTAACAGCTTTATACAAAATCTACCCTAAAACCTATGAGGAAGTAATAAAAGAATTGTATTTAAAAAAAATAATTTCAGAGACTACTTATTCCAAAATCAAAGGAATGGGAAGTTTTAGAAATATATTGGTCCATGAATATGTAAAGATAGACCCCAAGAGAGTATATAGTAATTTTCATTTATTCTTAGAAGCACTGCCTTCTTTAATAAAGGAATTTACAAATTTTTTAGATTGAGATAAAAGAAGAAGTTAGAGCCTTGTCCTTAAGTTGGGCCCTTGGTTAAGGAGTTAGCCGAGAGGTAGTTTTTATTATAATGTTACTTATCGTGGATAATTTTGATTCCTTTACCTATAATCTTTATAATTATTTTCTTAGGCTAAATATTAAAACTCTTGTAAAAAATAGAGATGAGATCTCTGTTTCTTATATTAAAAAACTGAAAATTAAATATATTGTTCTTTCTCCAGGTCCTGGAAGACCTACCGATGATAGTATTCTTTTAGAAATTATAGATAATTTTAAGGAAGATAAAAAAATATTAGGAGTATGTCTTGGGCATCAGGCTATTGGAGTATATTTTGGATTGAAGCTTGTGAAAGCAATGAGACCTATGCATGGTATCCTAGATGAGATAATGCATGATGGAAAGGGAATTTTTAAGAATATTAAGAATCCTCTAAAAGTGGTAAGATATCATTCTCTTATACTCCATAGTTTGGGCTTAGAAAATAGTGGTTTGGAAATTACAGCCTACACTAAAAGGGGCGAGATTATGGGAATTAAGCATAAGAAATATAAAATAGAGGGAGTCCAATTTCATCCTGAATCTATAGGTACCCAATTGGGTATTGATTTATTAAGAAATTTTTTAATAGTTTATGATTGAGGAAAAAGTATTTATAGAACCCTTTTATATATATTACTTATTTAAAGAGGATTTTTCTATTCTCCTAGAGAGTAATTATTTTAATGAAAATTATGGAAGATATTCTTTTATCTTTTTAAGAGTCAAGGATATTTTCGTGTGCAAAGAGGAGGATGATGTAAATCGGTATTTAGAAGAACTTTCTATAGAGATAGAGAGAAGAAGGAGAAAAGGTGGATTAATTTTTAATGGGGGTTTTGTAGGTTATTTATCCTATGATTTTGGAGGGGATCTCTTGGGTATTTCAAGAAAAAGAGGAAGTTTTCTTCCCAAGGCTTTCTTTGGATATTACGAAGATTTTATAATATTTGATCATTTGAAGAAAACAGCATATTTTACCCCCTCTATATATAAAGAAGCTAAAAGAAAACTATATATTAATAAACTAAATTACTATTTTAGGAAAAATAAAATTTATGACCTTTTTATTAATTTTAAGAAGGAAGAATATTTAGACGCAATTAGGAAAATTAAAAATTACATCTATGAGGGCGATGTGTATCAAGTAAATTTGTCTCAAAGATTTAATTTTATTGGTGAATTTGATCCCTATCATTTATATTTTAAACTAAGAAAGCAAAATTACGGCTCCTTTCATGCTTTTATAAAAATGGGAGAAAGTTATGTACTCTCCACATCTCCAGAACTTTTTTTATATAAATTAGGAAATAAAATCACCACAAAACCTATTAAAGGTACCATAAAAAGGGGAAGAGATAAATTTGAGGATGAAAGAAACAGGAATATCCTTATTAATGATGAAAAGTGTAGATCAGAGCTTCTTATGATTGTAGATTTAGAGAGGAATGATTTTGCTAAAATATGTATACCAAACACGATTAATGTAAAGAGGCTTTTTGAAATTGAAGAATACTCTACCGTTTATCATTTAGTTTCTACAGTGGAGGGTAAGACAAAAAAAGATATTACATTTAAAGATATTATTAAAGCTACTTTTCCAGGGGGTTCTATTACAGGAGCCCCTAAATTAAATGCGATGAAAATAATTGAAGAATTAGAAAAAGATCCAAGGGGGATATACACAGGCTCTATAGGTTTTGTGGCTAATAATTTCAATATGGTTTTTAATATTGCAATAAGAACCCTTATAATAGAAAAGAATAGAGCTTATTATAATGTAGGGGGAGGCATAGTTTGGGATTCCTCAGAGGAAGATGAGTATGAAGAAACTCTACATAAAGGAAAACCATTATTGTCTGTTTTAATGGAAAGTTCTAATTCTTCCATAAGAGGAGTCAAGAAAATTGAAAAATAAAAAAGATTATTACTTTTTATTTGGATTGAAACCCTTTGAAACCCTTTATTTTGAAGGTAAAAATGTGCACTTTTTATTTGAGCATTATAAAAGGATGAAAAGATCCTTTTGGGTACTTTGTATTCCCTTTAAAATATCCTACGAGAGTTTTGAAAAATTTATAAGAGATTTTGTGGATAATGTAAATAAGCCCTATGGGGCTATCAGAATTTATTGGGAGGATGAGTACCTTTTTATCGAGGAAAGGGAATTAAAATATAGCAAGGAAATGTTTTGGAGAGGTTTGAGTGTTACTATTTCAAAGGTTATAAAGTCTTCTCATAATATATTAAATTACATAAAAACTTTTAATATGGGGATAAATCTAATAGAAGAGGAAAGGGCAAAAGAAAAAGGTTTTGATACAGCTCTTTTTCTAAACGAGAAAAGTTTCATTACAGAAGTCTCCTTTGGAAATATATTCTTTAGGAAAGAGAATACACTCTATACTCCCCATATCTTGAGTGGCATTCTTCCCGGTATTATGAGAAAAAAAATTATAGAGATTAGTAAAACTATGGGATATGAAATGAAAAAAACATTTTTAACTTTGAGAGATATAAAGGATATGGAAGAATGTTTTATAACCACAAGTATCGCAGGAGTTTTTCCCGTGGGAAATATAGAAGATATATACTTTTCCTCCAGAGATTTTTGTAGAAGGGCAAGTTCCATAGAATTTTTAGAAAGGCCCTGGAATAGTTAAAAGGCAGTTACACCTAATCCTTTAAAAGAGCCTTTAGAGGAAGGATGTATCCTTTGATCAGTATTATCTAATGTGGGAGAGAATAACTTTTTATGCTCCTTTGGAGAAATTGATTTATGAGTAAGAAAGGGGAGAGTTTTTTCTCCCCCCTATTAATAGGTTTCTTATTTTCTTTTTATGGCGTAAAGAGCTAAACTTAAGGCAATAACTCCATAAGCTATAAATACTCTAAAATATTCGCCTACTTGGGGCTGTCCAAAAAGTTTTTGCCCTGCTTGGGGAGATATTATAAATAGGGTATGAAAGAGAAATGTTCCTAATATCGCATTTAAGACATTCGCCTTTTGTACAGAAGCTCCACCCACCAAAAGAGCTGCAATAGAAAATAATCCCACCTGCTCGTGACTGGAATAGGTATTCATAGTTCCAAGATTTTGTAGAAAAACCAATTGACCTATAGATGCCAATACGATGGAAATTATCGTGGCAAGTATTCTGTTTCTATCTACATTTATTCCATAAACCAAAGATATATTGGCATCTTGTCCTATTGCTTTAAATTCTTGTCCCAATTTGGTCCTTAAGAAGAATTTTATTCCAAGAGCCAACATAAATATAAGTATAAAGGCAGAAAGAGGAATACTTATGAAATATTCATTTATTGAGAATTTTAGTCTCCATAAGGAATCTATGGAGTATTGTATATTTTTTAAATCTACAACACTTCTTACTCCCCATCCTTGAGAAAGAAGCAAGGTAGGGTTTCTAAAGGGAATAAGGGAACCTGCTAAGAAGAGGAATATGAATTGATAGATTCCGTTAGCAAAGAACCCAGCAATAAATCCTGTAATCATTTCTCTGCCCTTTGCTATGTTAAAAAGATTTCCCACGAGAAA
Source organism: uncultured Dictyoglomota bacterium (assembly GCA_964612975.1). Taxonomy (GTDB): domain Bacteria; phylum Dictyoglomota; class Dictyoglomia; order Dictyoglomales; family Dictyoglomaceae; genus NZ13-RE01. Next base: position 162,444 of record CAZTGC010000004.1, read on the forward strand.
ACCAAAAAGCATTGCTAAGGGAATTGCTATGCCACATGCAAATATAAAGGCAATAATTCCTGTAAGACCTAATTCCACTGACAATATTGCACCTATTTGTCCTGCCATAGCACCAATAACTATGGCAAAATTCAAACCTAAACCCACCACTACAGGGATTATTAGAGATAAAACTAAAAAAGAATTTCTAGCCATTCTGATAATAATATCGTTTAAAAATATGGGGAAGGGAATTTCTGAAATCCAAAGTCCCAGGATTGATATGGTAAGAAAAACAAAAGGAACAGGATAGGATGTGATAAATTTTATTATTTTTTTAATATTAATCACCACCTCTTCTAGTTAAGGCATAAAGTATCATTCCATTGCTGATTATTACTCTTAAAACTTCAGTTATATCTCCAGCCTCACCAGAGACTGCTACTACTTGGGTTATTACAGGTAATGTGATGGTAAGTAGGGATTGAAAGAGAAAGGTTCCTATCACCACATTTGTTATGGTAGCTCTTCTTAGAGTAGCGCCTCCAATCAGAATACAGGCTATAGCTGGAAATGCCATCATTAATGGCGCAGTATATAGCTGAACAAAACCAAAACTTTGAGCATAAACTATTATTCCAAAACTTCCTAAGATTGTGGATAAAATTATAGAATATTTCCTAAGTTTATCTATATTCATACCAGAAGCTTTTCCCAAAATAGGGTTTATTCCCACAGTACTTATAGCTACCCCCATCTTTGTTTTGAAGAAAAAAGAAATTATTAAGCAAAGAAGAATAAGTATAAGAAAGGAACCTGTAGGAATTTTTGTTCCTAATATACTGAGGGATAGAAATTTGTCTAAAATATGTGATGTTTCTGAAGGTAAAACTAAAGTATATCTAAGACCAGATCCCCCTATTGCCCATACAAGAGAGGGATTTCTAAAGGGAGCCAAAAGCCAAAAGGAGCACATTAAGGAAACTATTGCAAATCCAACATAGTTACTTACCATCATTTCTTGTCCCTTTACTTTATTCAGAAGACTACCATAAAGATAGCCTGCCAATAGTGCTAAAATTCCACCTATTATAGAAGATAAGGCAAGATAAGAAAATCCTATAAGGTTAAATTCTAAACCTATTACCAAACCCACTAATCCACAGATTACTCCTACTGGCAAACCAAAATTAAGCCCAATGCCTGCTTTTATTGGTGGTAATAATGCCAAAACTAATATTGCATTTCTCCCTACCCTTACCAAGGAATCAGAGATGAGTCTTTTTACATCCATCCCTAAGATAAGAGCTAAAGTAAGTAAGGAAAGTAAAAAACTAAAGATTATAAAACGAGGTATTCCAATACTCTTTATGTAAATTTTAATTTTTTCTTTCATTTTTCTCCCCTCTTTATTCCAGACATTACTAAACCAAATTCCACATCAGAGGCATTAGGAGGAAGTATTTCCTTAACTTTTCCTTGATGAATAATCGCTATTCTGTCAGATATTGCCTTAAGCTCTTGAAGCTCTGAGGAGGTAAAAACAATTGTCATACCCAGTTCTTGATTGAATTTAACTAAGAGTTCTAAGACCTTTTGTTTTGCTGCTACATCTATTCCTCTCGTTGGCTCAGAAACAAATAACACCTCGGGTTCTAAGGTTAAAGCTCTTGCTATACAGACTTTTTGTTGATTTCCCCCACTTAGACTTCTAACTAATTGATGTGAACCAAGGCATCTTATATCTAAATCCTTTATCATTTTAAGAGTCCATTCTCTTAAAGATTTAGAATCTAAGTATTTTATGCCCAAAATTTCTTTGGCAAATTTTCCTATAATATAAAAGGCAGTAACACCTATATTTAATTCTAAGGATTCATCTAACATAAGACCTACCCCTCTTCTATCTTCAGAAAGAAAAGCCATACCTTTTTTTAAAAAACTAAAGGGGTTATTAAGGGGAAGATTTTCTCCTTTGTATATGACCTCTCCTTCAGCAGGATATAGCCCAGATATCCCATTGGCAATACCAATTTTTCCGTGACCAGCTAAGCCTCCTATTCCCAGAATTTCTCCCTTTTTCACTTCCAAATCTACACCCTTTACTGTTTCACCAGGCATATCCACATGTAGATCTTTTATTTTTAAAACAACCTCTCCATCAGATAATGGTTTTCTTTTTACTCCTATATCTAATTTCATCTTTCTACCTACCATAAGCTCGGCTAATTCTAAAACATTGGTTTGGGAACTTGATTTTTCTGCCACCTTTTCTCCATCTCTTAAAACTACTATTCTATTCGATAGTTTTATTACCTCATCCAACCTGTGGCTTATAAATATTATTGATATTCCCTTCTGAGCTAATTTTTTTATAATCTCCAAAAGTTTATCTGCTTCTGATTCTGTAAGAACAGCTGTGGGTTCATCAAAAACTAAAAGATTTAGATTATTATTTTTAGATTTATCAACCTCCCTTGCAATTTCTATAAATTGTTTGTATCCTACGGGAAGACCAATCACTGGTAAAAGTTCATCTATTCCTAAACCTATCTCTTCTAAAGCTTCCTTTGATTCCTTTCTCATTAGAGAAGTGTTTAGAGTTTCTAATTTCGGATTTCTTATAATTTTTGAGATGAAATTAGCTCTTGTTATTTCTCGATTTAATTTTATATTCTCAAAAATGCTAAAACCGGGTATAAGCATGAATTCCTGGTGAATCATTCCAATACCCAGATCCATAGCCTCTTTGGGAGACTTTATATCAACTCTTTTTTCCTTCAGATATATATCTCCTTCAAATCCTCCAGTACTAAAGATTACAGGCATCCCAAAAAGTATATTCATAAGAGTAGATTTACCAGCACCATTTTCACCTACTAATCCTAATATTTCTCCTTTTTCAACTCTTAAATTTATATTCTTAAGGACATAATTACCATAAAAATCTTTTGAAATGCTTTTAAACTCCAACATTTATTTCTTACCCCTTAATCTAAAGGAGAGCTAAGATCAAGCTTTGTAATCTCAGCTCTCCCTAAGTATTTAATTTTTTATAATTTTGTAAATACTAAAAGACAACAGAACCTAAAACAACTAAATATAGATTTCCTGTTTCTTTATACTTGTTAAGAGTAACTGGTACTTCTGCATGTCTCATAAGAAGTGCTCTAATTAAGTTTATATCGCCCTTCTTAGCTCTTCCTTCTGCTACTGATACCAGATAATCTACAGCAGCTAAAGTATTTATAATATTTACAGGAGCTGGCCATGTAGCAAATCTTCCACTTCCTCCCTTTTCTGCTATTGCTTTCCTAATTTGTTCCAATATGTATTTCATATCACCCTTCTTTTCGGGAGGAATCTTAATGCCTAGTGCTCCTGGATATCCATGGGTTGGACTTGGACAGCACTGCTCTACAAATATTCCCCCATGTTGTAGTATGGCTTTAATTAATGGTTCCTGCATTCCACAATTTGTACTGAAGAAGGCTGTTTGGGGACCATATTTTGCAAGTTGTCTTGGGACATCCTCAAGAATGAATTGTTGAGCAGCAGGAAGACCTCCTTCTCCAAGGGGATCTGGAGCTGTAACAAAAACAAATTGAACACCTTGAGCCTTACATTCTTCTTCCATAATTCTTCTTCTTTCAGCAAGAAGAGGATAGGACATATGTCTTGGGAAGGAGTAATGAATGAATACCTTTGCTTTCATCTTTTTAGCTTGTCTTACTATGGATCTTCCACGATATCTTTGATCAGGATCAATAGCAAAATCAGCTTCTTTATTGACCATTTCTGGGTCTTCATGAGGGGTTATAAAACCCATAATGATATCAGGTCTTACCTCTTTTACTTTTCTTAGGGCTGCTAAGGATCCAGGGACTGCTTGGCTAATTACAATAACCTTCACATTAGGATCGGCAGCAAGACCTGTGATGAGAGATATGGTTGTTTCTTGTTCGGCCATAAAATTGTCAGGATAGGTTCTATGAATTACACGATCAGCTCCATATTTTGCTATCACTCTTTCAGCTGCTCTATACTCATCTTCACCTTGGGCTACGGTTCCTGTAATGATACCAATTTTTAGTTTTCTAGCTTGCCCAGAAATCATTGTAAAGAGCAATAAAAGTATTAAAAAGGTAAGAAAAACGAGTTTAAAGGATCTTTTCATTTTTTTAATCCTCCTTTCAATTAATTCAGCTTAAATTTTACTTAATGTTTAATTTTATGTCAAATAAAACTTACTAATTAATTAGAGATAAATTTCTTTGGAGCAATTTCTTTTACTTCTGGCGTATCTGTTGGCCCATTAACAACATACATAATTCCAGTAAGATTCCCGTTCTCTAAATATTATCACATGTTTTATCCCTTTAGTTAAAATTAAATCCCTCGGTAGTTTTTGTTTCCGTTAGTATATTTAACTAATGGAGCAATATCTATATAAAGAGAAAATAGTTTTACCTTGTAAATCAAAACCTAAAAAAATTAAGCCATAGGCCCCCATAAACCCCTAAAGGAACCCTTCAACACTCTCTAGAACCTTTCAGACCCAAGATTTAGCTTAAGATTTCATAGAAGTACTAGGCCTTACTAATACTTCTACTACTTTCCTTAAGCTACCTGAGTACTTGGTTTGGAGTCTCGCCCCAACCTTTTCCCAGCTCTTAGGACTTACTTTGTCCCAGCTAAGTGCCTCCGAGCCCCTTCGGACCCCTTGATGCCTGTGGCAATCACATCTCAAAATCCTTGGAGGTAAAAAATTTTTTGGATATATAAGAGAGGGTGTTAGATAAGTACTTTTCTAAAGATAACCCAGATTGTATTGTTGGGAAAAAGTGCTATTCCTAAAAGGCAAGACCCAAATAATTCCTTTGAAAGACCTTTCCCTTTAATAACAATATGTGACATTTTTATTTGTATACCAAAAGGAATATATAAATTTGTAGACAAATTTTATTTTTTATACTAAAATAGTTTGATAGCTAATTATTGGGAGGATAAGAAATTTGCAATACATAATTAGACTTATAAAAATTGCAAAATCTTACTGGGGATATTTAATTTTATCTATAATTAGCTTATTAGCTATCACAGGACTTAATCTTTTAGGTCCTTGGCTTATCAGATCATTAATTGGGATTATAGTCAATATTAGCAAATATCCAAATGCCCAAAGGGATTTAATGAATCTCTCCTTTTTATTAATATTATCCTATATCGGGGGAATTATATTTCAATTTTTGAGAAGTTATTACTCCCATTATGCAGCATGGCATCTTGTTGCTGATGTTAGGATGATGGTTTACGATAAGCTTCAAAATCTATCCTTTAAATATTTTTTAGATAAACAAACGGGACAACTTATGTCCAGGGTAGTCAATGATACTGCTAATTTAGAGATGCTTATTGCCCATGCGGTACCAGATCTTCTTAGTAATTTGCTTATTCTTTTAGGTATTATGATACTTTTATTTAAAATAAATACTACCCTTGCCTTGCTTTCTTTAATTCCCATTCCCCTTTTATTACTAAGTAGCACCTATTTTGCCAAAAAAATAATGCCCATATTTAGAAAGGCTCAAAAGGCTATTGCAGATTTAAACGCAGATCTTCAAGATAATCTTTCTGGAATAAGAGAAATCCAAGTCTTTAATAAGCAAGAGAAAGAATACTTAAAGATAAAGGATAAGGTTTATAAACATATTTCCGCTCTTCTTTCTGCCCTTAAACTCAGTGCAGTTTTTCATCCTACAGTGGGATTTTTAAGTGCCCTTGGTAATTTAATAGTGATTTCCATAGGTGGAATAATGGCATTGAATGGGAAAGTACTTATCCAGGATATAGTAGGATTTCTACTTTATTTAAATATGTTCTATCAACCCATAAATGCCCTTTCTCAAATTTTGGAAAATTTACAACAGGCATTGGCTGGCGCAGAAAGGGTTTTTGAGGTATTGGAAACAGAATCTGAAATAAAAGAGAAGGAAAATGCGATAGAATTAATAGATGTAAAGGGAAAAATCACCTTTGAAAATGTCTATTTTTCCTATAATTCTGAAATCCCTGTTTTAAAAAATGTGTCCTTTGTGATAAAACCGGGGGAGATGGTGGCTTTTGTAGGTCCCACTGGTGTTGGAAAAACAACTATTATGTATCTTATAAATAGATTTTTTGATCCCCAAGGGGGAAGTATAAAGATAGATGACATGGATATAAGGGATGTAACATTAAAATCCTTGCATGAAAATATTAGCATGGTGATGCAAGATGTTTTTCTATTTAATGGTACCATTTTTGAAAATATAGCCTATGGGAAAGAGGATGCCACCTTAGAAGAGGTTGTTTCTGCAGCAAAAATTGCTTGCGCCCATGACTTTATAATGGAACTTCCCAATGGATATTATACCCAGATTGGAGAAAGAGGAGTAAAACTTTCGGGAGGACAAAAGCAAAGACTTGCCATTGCAAGGGCAGTATTAAAAAATGCTCCTATTCTTATCCTCGATGAGGCTACATCCTCAGTGGATACAGAAACAGAAGAAGAAATTCAAAGAGCAATTAATAACTTAGCAGGAACAAGAACAATTCTGATTATTGCCCATAGACTTTCTACAGTAAAGAAGGCAAATAAAATAATTGTATTAAAGGATGGTGAAATTATAGAGATAGGAAATCACGAAGAACTTATGAGGAGGAAGGGACTTTATTATAAGCTTTGTTCTGTGCAGTTTTCAGAGGAGAAAATGGTTAATATCCTTCCCTAATTTTTTATTTGACAAATATTGACTAATGAGTCATAATAATGGGGAGATTAAAGAAAGGGGGAAATTTATGTTTATTGAAATTAGAAATTTATGGAAGAGTTATCAAGTAGGTAATTTCAAGATTGATGCCTTAAAAGATGTTTCCATGAATTTAGATAAAGGAAAATTCTATGTAGTTCTTGGACCCTCTGGGTCTGGAAAGACTACCCTTCTTAATATCCTTGGGGGAATTGATAGAGTAGATTCAGGAAAGGTTACTGTGGATGGAGAGGATTTAACATCCCTTGATGCTATGGCCCTTACTAATTACAGAAGAAAAAAGCTTGGTTTTATTTTTCAATTTTATAATTTAGTAACTTCCCTCACTGTGCTCGAAAATGTCCTTTCCACAAAATATCTTTCTGAAGATGGGTTAGATCCCAAAGAGGTGCTTGAAGTTGTAGGCATGTGGGAACACAAAGATAAATTTCCCTTTGAACTTTCTGGGGGAGAACAGCAAAGGGTTGCCATTGCAAGGGCTGTTGTTAAAAATCCCTCTATAATTCTTTGTGATGAGCCAACAGGTGCCCTTGATTTTGAAAATGCAAAAAGGGTTCTTAAACTTCTTGAAGATATAAACAAAAAATATGGTACCACTATCATTCTAGCTACCCATAATACTGCCATCGCCAAAATGTCCCATAAGATAATAAGGCTTAGGAGTGGAGAACTTGTAGAATTTGCTGATAATCCATCTCCTATACCCGCTGAGGAGGTGGTGTGGTAATGTTAAAGAAAATTCCATTAAGAATAATGTGGAGGGATAAAGCTCACTTTATTGGAATTATTCTATTGGTTTTTCTTGCATCCTTTGCTTATGCTATTTTTAGTATTCTTATTACAAATATCGATACAAATTATAAAAACTTTGTGAAAAATTATAATCAAGAAGATTTTCATTTCACTACCTTCTTTCCTGTTGATACAGAAATCTTAGAGAAGAAGTATAATGTGTCCATTGAAGAAAAATTTACTTGGGATTATGAATTTGGAGATAAGACTATCAGATTTTTTAATATAACTGAAAAAGTAAATAGGGCCTTAATCCTAGAGGGAAAGATGCCCCAAAGGGGAGAGATTGCTATTGATCCTAATTTTGCTAATACCAATAAGTTAAAGATAGGGGATGAGATAGAAATTCTGGGAAGGAATTTTAAAATTTCTGGATTTGTTGCCCTTCCCGATTATATATACATAATAAAAAATGAAAATGATATGCTTCCAGATCCCCTTCGCTTCGGAATAGGGATAATGAACCTTGAGGATATGAGTAAATTCTTAAGGGGTATAGCCTATAGATATTACATGGTAAAGGGTAATATTTCAGATTTAGACTCCTTTAAAGCAGAGGTAAATTCTAGATATAACCTTCTTTCTCTACAGGAGAAGGATGAAAATTTCAGAATTATAGTTACAGAAATGAAGATGAAAAGTTCAAGACCTATGGCATATGTAATATCTTTCACTATAATGATAATTTCTTCGGTACTTCTTTTTATAGTCCTTAGAAGACTTATAAGTTCTATGCATGCAGAAATTGGCACTTTATATGCCTTAGGTTATAACAAAGGGGAAATAGTAAATACTTATATAATGTTTCCTATATTTATATGGTTATTGGGAGCAATTCCTGGAGGAGCTATAGGATATGTTCTCTCTGATCCCTTTACAAAATTTTATGTCTCCTTTATAAGTGTGCCTGTTGTAGAGAAATTCTTCCCTATTAGTGACCTCTTTATTGCTATTTTTATACCTGCATTATTTATGCTACCTTCTGGATATATGGCTATAAGGGATCTTTTAAGAAGAAGCGTTGTGGAGATAATAAGGGGAGAGTCTGAGAAGGGATTTAAGAGTAAATTTAGAATGAAGTTCCTCGACAGATTTTCCTTTAAAAGAAGGATTATGCTTAAGCAGGGCTTACTTCATCCTTCAAGGGAACTTGTATTAATAGTTGGGGTTGCCTTTGCTACATTAATTATTATGTATGGTGTTGTAGCAAAAACTGCCCTTAGTTATTTGGTGGAAGATACCTTCCAAAATATTTTTAAGTATAACTATCTTTACATTTTTAATTATTATGAAAATGAAAATAAATATCCCAATTCAGAGCCCTTCAATATACTCTCTTTTTATATAAAGGGGACAAAGGCAAAGGTAGTAATTTATGGAATAGAGAAGAATTCTGAAATGATAATTTTAAAAGATAAAAGGGGAAATAGGATAGAACTTGAAGGACTTGTTATAGCACAATCCTTAGCAGATAAATTTAATCTAAAGGAAGGGGATTATCTTAATATTGTAAACAAAATTGATGGAAAGGAATATAACCTAAAAGTTAATAGGATTTCGGATCTATATGTGGGAAATAGTGGATATATGACCTTAGATGAGTTTAACAGTACCTTTAATATGGAAAAGAACTCCTTTATTGGACTTTATTCTATGGATAAACTCAATATTCCCAAGGAAAATATTGTTTCCACTCTAAGTAAAGAGGATATAATAAAATCCTTTAGAGACTCTGCTCAAAGTGTGGATCAGATGCTCCAAGTTATGTATATGCTTTCCTTCTTCTTAGCTTTTATAATAATCTATGTTTTAGCTGCCCTTGTAATTACCGAAAACAGAAAACCCCTTGGAATATTTAAAATATTAGGATATAAAGATGGAGAATTAAGCTCAATGTTCTTAGGCTTTAATAATTTTTCCTTTATAGGGGGATTCCTTCTTGGTATTCCTTTATATAATACCTTAATTACATATATAATGAATCAAGCCCTAAAGGATGTAGATTTTTCCTTTAAACTTCAACCTACTATAAAGGATGTTTTATTTTCCTTTTCATATCTATTTTTAGCCTTCCTTCTTTCCAGATATCTTGGAAGGAGAAGAATAAGAGCAGTATCTCCCAACGTAATTCTTAAGGAACAATCAGAGTAAAAAATTGACATTTAGAAATTCTAATGTTATATTCTTTTTATGAATAATTATAAATTTATTGTAGAAGTAGAAGATTTAAGAAAAAACTATGGAAATGTCAAAGCGGTAGACGGGGTAAGTTTTAAGATAAAAAAAGGATCTATTTTTACCCTTCTTGGCCCCAATGGCGCAGGAAAAACTACTACCCTTGAAATAATAGAAGGATTAAGAATTCCCGATAGTGGAAATATAAAGATCTTTGGTAAAGAGGTAAAAAGGGTTGGAAGGGAAGAAAAGGAGTTAATTGGAGTTTCTCTCCAAGAAACCCAACTTATTTCTCATCTTACCGTTAGAGAAATCCTTAGCATGTTTAGAAGTTTTTATAGAAAGGGACTAAAGGTGGAGGATGTCCTTAAATTCATAAATCTCGAGGATAAAGCAAAAAGTCATGTGGACAAACTCTCAGGAGGACAAAAACAAAGACTTGCAATAGGTCTTGCTTTAGTAAATGATCCAGAGCTTCTTTTTCTTGATGAGCCAACGACAGGACTTGATCCTCAGGCAAGAAAAAGTGTATGGGACCTTCTTTTACAGTTGAAAGGACAAGGAAAAACAATAGTTTTGACTACCCACTATATGGAAGAGGCAGAATTTTTAGCTGATTGGGTATGTATAATGGATTATGGAAAGATAATAATAGAGGGAACTCCAGAAGATTTGATAAAGAGTATAGGTGGGGAAAGTGTTATTGAGGTAGATGTGGAAGAGAATCATTTCTTTTTGGATAGATTAAAGGAATTAGAAATAAATTACACTTACAATCCTAAGCATGGTCGCCTTTTAGTTAAAACTAATTATGTATTAGAAACTATAGATCGTATTTTGAAAGTGGCAAAAGAATATTCTGTAAAGGTTAGAAATGAGATTATTCGCCAGCCAAATTTAGAAGATGTCTTCTTAACCCTTACGGGAAAACAACTTAGGGAAGAATGATAGTATTAAGAAATTCTATATACTTTTTTAAATCTGCTATAAGAGAAAGGGCTTTTATTTTTTGGTTTATTGCCTTTCCCATAATTCTTATGGTAATGCTTATTACCATCTTCTCTTCTATGACAAGGGTTGAAAGAATAAATTTTGATATTTACCTTGTTAAAAATGAATCTGGTGAATTTTCTAATATGATCTCAGAGGTACTCAAAAAGCTGAGTCAGGGAGAAGAGAAAATATTCAATTTAAAATTAATGGAGAAAATTTCATCAAAAAAACTTTTGGATGATTTTAAAAAACTTAAAACCAATCTTATTGTAGAGATTCCCGAGGGATTTGATACAGGAGTTTTTTCTTACATTACTTTTAAAATGTTGGGGATGGAGAGCACTCCTCCACCAGTAAAAATTTATACTTTGAAATACAATGTTCCTTCAGAAAGTGCCAGTATGATAGTGAAGAACATATTTGATAGGATGAACCTAGAGTTTGTGAGAAAAATAAGAAAGGTAAATGAATATTCAGTAAAAACAGAGATTGTAGGAAGTAAGGCAGGTTTTTCTTATGTAGATTTTATTTATCCGGGAATTGTTATAGTCTCCATCTTTTTTGCAGGACTTATGGGAATTGGCCAGGAACTTTCTTGGTACAAAGAGGGAAAGATTTTAAAAAGATATCAACTAACCCCTCTTTCTACTTTACAATTTTTCTTATCCTACTTTCTGGCAAGATTTTATTTCTTTATTATCCAAATTTTAGCAATAACCTTTGTGGGAAAGGTAATTTATAAGAGTACAGTAAATCCCTTATCTTTTTATTTTATTTTATATATCCTTTTGTCTATGTTTGTATTATCCTCTTTAGGATTTTTTGTATCCTCTGTTTCTAAAAACACTAATTCTGCTTCTATTATTGCCCAGATTATCCAATTTCCACTACAATTCTTGGGAGGGATATATTTCTCTGTTTTTGATGTTCCCTGGATAATAAGATGGATTGTTATTATCAATCCCATAACCTATCTTGCTGCTGGTGTCAGAGATGCCCTTGGAATAATACCATCTCCTTATCCTCTTTATTTAACAGTTTTGATTCCATTATTATATACAGGAGTTTTTCTTTTTATTGCTCTTAGAAAATATAGGGTGGTAGAGTTCTCATGAAGGCTTTCTTGAGTATTGCATTATATCGCTTTAAAAGTTTTTATAGGGATACCTTCACCTTCTTTTTCTCTTTAATTCTTCCCATAATTTTTGCTGTGATATTTGGATTTGTTTTTGGAGGATCAGGGGGTATGAACTCTGGGCAGAGTGTAATAAAGATTGGAATAATAAATAATGATGAGGCTTTAATTAAGGTAGTTGAGAAAATAGAAGGATTAGAGATATCCCTTGTGAACCATTTTGAGGAATTGAAGAATTTAGTGTTGAAGGGCTCCTTAGATGCAGGTATAATATTTGACGACAAAACCTTCAATTTAATAATAAATTTTTCCAGCTTCCAGCAAAAGCCCTTTTTAAGAACCTTAGGAGATACCATAGCAAATGCCTACTCTTTACAGGAGGCAGGAATAGGAGAGGGATTCCTCCGTGTAGAAGAGGAATTTATTGATCCTGGAAAGGCTCGAGTCTCTAATTTAGGATATATGCTGCCGGGAGTTATGAGTTTTTCTATTGCTTCCTCTATCTTTTCTATGATAGCTCTTTTTGGTTATTATAGAAAAAGAAAAATTCTTAAAAGGTTTGCTGTTTCTCCTATAAATCCCTTCTCCTTTGTTTTAGGAATGATTATGGGAAACCTTCTCATATCTTTGCTTTCTTCCCTCTTTGTTTTATTTTTTGTCCAATTTTTTTTTAATATAAGATTTTACATAAATTGGGAATATCTTCTTCTATCTATCTCATCATCCATATTGGGTATGATGGCTCTTGGTATCTTTTTAACTGCCCTATTTAAAGAACCCCAAACAGCAAATAATGTGGGAAGCTTATTGCTCAATATCATGATCTTTTTCTCTGGAATATATTTTCCCTTAGATTTTCTTCCTGAGTATTTAAGAAAATTGGGACAAGCCTTACCCCTTTATTATGTGGCAAAGGCTTTAAGAATATCCGTAGGGGTAGAAGAAGGAACTTCTAACTTCATATTTAGTATGTCCCTTATTATGGTATCCGTCTTTATTATCTTAGTAAGTATATTTGGTAGGAATATTCTTCAGGTGGAAGAAAAATAGTTTACTTAAATATTTGGAAAATAATCTTTCATGAGTACAGAAGGTATAGAAGGTTTTAAAAGTTTTTCAACTAGTTTAGGATTTGAAAGGTTTCACTAATAGCAGGGCATCTACAAAGATATTTATTTACTTGATTTTTAATACAAAAACAAGTTATAATTTTTGCAATTAATATTGTTGTATTGGGTTTATTCTTAAAATTTTTAAAAAAATGGGGGCTAAAAAATGGATGCCAAACCCAATTATGTGCTTGATGTAAGGGGTGAAGTTTATCCATTTCCTAAGGAGAGAATTTCCCAAGGAGTTAAAGGATTAGGAAGATTCCATTTGTTGAGTTTATTGGTGATATTTATATTTTTTATTTTTGGGTGTACAAGTGGAGCTAGTGGGGGAATTGAGATTATTACCCCTAAAGGAAAATTTACAGTGAATATTACTATTGATCCTAATAGTGATAGAAATCCTATAAGCCCCTACATATATGGGGCTAATCAGGATGTAATAGGAGTTAAACATACGGCAAGAAGAATTGGAGGAAATAGGCTCACTGGATATAACTGGGAGATAAACGTGTCTAATGCAGGATCTGACTGGTATCATTTTAGTGATTACTATTTACTATGGATTATGGGTATTCATCAAAGTAATTATAATAAACCAGGAATTGTTCTTACCACTTTCCATGATCAGTCTTTAGCGATGGGAGCGATAAGTCTAATCACTCTCCAAATGGCAGGATATGTGGCAAAGGATGGTAAGGGGCCTGTAATTGAAAATGAGGTAGCTCCCTCTCCAAGATGGGCAGAGGTAAAATTTAGGAAAAATGCCCCATTATCTTTAACACCTGACCCTTCTGATGACTATGTATACATGGATGAGCTTATAAACTTTTTGATAAATAAATATGGATATGCAAATACAAAAACAGGAATAAAGGGGTATCTTCTTGACAATGAACCTGATCTTTGGTTTTCTACTCATCCAAGGATTCATCCTAATAAAGTTACTTGTAATGGGCTAATACAAAAATCTATTGAGCTTGCCAAGGTGATAAAAGAAATAGATCCTTATGCAGAAGTATTTGGATATGAATCTTATGGGTTTATGGGATTTTATTCTTTACAGGATTCTCCTGACTGGAATCAGGTAAGGAGAAATCATAGGTGGTTTATAAGTTATTATTTAGAAAAAATGAGAGAGGCATCACAATCTTATGGTAGGAGACTTCTTGATGTACTCTCCCTTCATTGGTATCCAGAGGCAAGAGGTGGAGATATAAGAATTTGTTTTGAGGGCGAGAAAGCTACAACTAAAGAAGTGAGTATCGCAAGGATGCAAGCACCAAGAACTTTATGGGATCCCAAATACAAGACTTCAGTCAAAGGGCAGATCACAGCTGGCGAGCATAGTTGGATTAATCAATGGTTTCCAGAATATTTACCTATAATTCCCACGATAATTAGAGACATAGATACCCACTACCCTGGTACAAAACTTGCTATCACAGAATATGACTATGGTGGAAAGGATCATATCTCTGGAGGTATTGCTCAGGTAGATGTCTTAGGTATATTTGGGAAATATGGGGTGTATCTTGCAACAAGATGGGGAGATTCGGGAAGTTATATAACTTCTGCCTATAATATATATCTAAATTATGATTATGGTAATATATCAGTTAAGGCAGAGACTACTGATGTAGAAAATATGCCTGTTTATGCTTCTATTCATAGTGATAACAACAATAAGCTTCATATCATTCTTATAAATAGAAGTTGGGATAAAGAGGGTATAGCTAAAGTAAAGATAAATAGTAGTTATAATTATACCTCTTGTCAAATTTATGGATTTGATTATACTTCTCCTGAAATAAGAAGGCTAGGTGGGGTTAATAACATTGTTAACAACAGTTTTGAACTGAAGATTCCTCCCCTTACTGTTTATCATCTTGTGTTTTAATGATGAGATTAGCTAAATTCTTTCTTCCTATGCTACAGGATCAAATCCTATGATAATTTTCGCAAATTTCCTTGGGTTTCCGGTAGGGGGTCATCAACATAAAAGTGTAGGTTTTTAATTTGGGAACATTGATTATATAATCTACTTCCTTAGCAAATTTAACAAGAGGAATTTCCAGGAGTATCTCCAATATATTCTCCAATTATTCTATAAACAAGTGAAATCAGAAAGAAGAATATTAAAAAGAA
>CAZTGC010000005.1:0-169827 GCA_964612975.1 uncultured Dictyoglomota bacterium
TTCCACATGTCTTGTTTTATTTATGACATGGGAGACGGTACTCACAGATACCCCCGCTAATTTTGCCACATCTCTCATCGTTGGCACTTTTAAATTTCTTCTCAAATTTTTACCCCTAAATTAACAAACCAATTACGCAACCGTTTAGTTTTAAACTACTATAACAAATTTTTGGTAAGTTGTAAAGGGGGTTTGAGACTGATCTTATAATTACTTTTCACCACAGAATTAGATTTTTGAGAGATTAAATCTAATAAAATTCTATCCCAAGGAAACCTTCTTTCTTAAAGATTATAGATCAGGTTTTTTTACCTCCTTTACTTTTAAAAAATTATGTGGTATTATTAAAAACAAATCGATTGCGTAATTAATTCTTGATTTAGAAGGAGAGATCACCACAAATATAAAACTAAAGAGAAATTGAGAGGAGGACAAAAGAGTGCTTCATTATATTCTTAGAAGACTTCTTTATATGATTCCCACCTTAATATTAATCTCTATTCTTGTTTTTATAGTTATCCAACTTCCTCCAGGTGATTTTTTAACGTCATATATTGCCCAATTGCAACAGAGTGGTGAATCTGTGGATTTAGAGACTATAGCAGCCTTAAAAGCAAGATATGGATTGGATAGACCTCTATGGCAACAATATTTTGTTTGGATTTGGAATATGCTTCATGGTGATTTTGGTCGTTCCCTCTTATGGAATAGGCCAGTAAAGGAATTAATAGGAGAAAGATTGATGTTAACCTTTGTGGTTTCCTTTTGTACTATTATATTTATTTGGATAGTATCTTTTATTATTGGAGTCTATGTTGCTACCCATCAATATTCCTTTGGGGACTATATTGCTGCAATTTTGGGTTATCTTGGTCTTGCAACTCCAAACTTTATGCTTGCTTTAATTATTCTTTGGTTTGCATATGCCTATTTTGGGCAAAATCTTTCGGGACTTTTTTCTCCAGAATATTTAGAAGCCCCTTGGAGCTGGGCTAAATTTTTAGATATGATGAAACACATATGGGTTCCTGTGGTTATAGTGGGAACCAGTGGAACAGCAGGATTGATAAGAACCCTTAGAGCTAATCTTCTTGATGAGTTGAATAAGCCCTATGTTTTAACTGCAAGAGCTAAGGGATTGCGAGAATGGAAGCTAATTTTTAAATATCCCTTAAGAATAGCTATGATACCATTTATAAGTACCGTTGGATGGACTCTTCCCTTTTTAGTTTCTGGTGCTTTAATTAGTTCTATAGTACTAAATTTACCTATAGTGGGACCTTTATATTTATCTGCTTTACAAAATCAAGATATGTATCTTGCAGGAAGCTTTCTTCTTTTCCTAAGCCTATTAACCCTTTTAGGCACCTTAATATCTGATATCTTGTTGGCATGGGTAGATCCCCGTATAAGGTTTGAATAAGGAGGTAAGGTTATGGCAGAGATAGAAAGAAATGAATCTATGGAAGAAGTATTAGTTGAAAGGGAAGAAGCAATATATTTGGCATCGCAATGGAAGTTGATGTGGTGGAAATTTAAGAGGCATAAGCTTGCAATTATAAGTAGCATAGTTTTAGTAATCTTTTATCTTATCGCTATTTTTGCAGAGTTTGTAGCGCCTAACGATCCTTATAAATATGATGTAAGATATGTTCTTGCTCCTCCCCAAAGAATAAGATTTGTAGATGAGAAAGGCTTCCACTTAAGGCCCTTTGTGTATGGTTATAAATTAGAAATTGATCCTGTTACCCTTAGAAGAATATATATAGAAGATAAATCGAAGAAATATCCCATATATTTCTTTGTAAGAGGACCAGAATATAAGTTATGGGGATTATTTAAAACAAATATTCATCTCTTTGGAGTTAAAGAAGGGCATCTATTCCTATTTGGTACAGACTCTATGGGAAGAGATCTATTCTCAAGACTTATATATGGAACAAGAATTTCTACGACTATAGGTTTAGTAGGGGTATTTTTGAGCTTTATTTTTGGGATAATAATTGGAGGAATTTCTGGATATTTTGGGGGAGCCATAGATAATATAATTCAGCGTATAATTGAGTTAATAATGAGTGTTCCAACTCTACCTCTATGGATGGCGCTTTCTGCAGCTGTTCCTCCAAAATGGTCTCCTGTAAAAGTTTACTTTGCTATTACAATAATCCTTTCCTTTATTGGATGGACAAATTTAGCAAGGGTAGTTAGAAGTAAGTTCTTATCTTTGAGAGAAGAGGATTTTGTAACTGCAGCAAGACTTGCAGGAGCCAGTGAAGCTCGTGTCATTTTTAGACATATGCTTCCTTCCTTCTTAAGTCATATAATTGCATCGATAACCTTAGCTATACCTGATATGATTATTGGGGAGACTTCATTAAGCTTTTTAGGATTAGGAATAAGACCTCCCGCTATTAGCTGGGGGGTATTAATACAGGATGCCCAAAACTTTAGAACTGTTGCCCTTGCTCCTTGGCTGTTAATTCCTGTTCTTTTTGTTGTAATAGTTGTACTTGCCTTTAATTTTGTGGGAGATGGGCTGAGGGATGCTGCAGATCCCTATGCAAGATGAGGAGGATAAGAAATGGAAAAGTTATTGGAAATAAAAAATCTTAAAACCCATTTTGTATTAGATGAAGGGGTGGTAAAAGCAGTTGATGGAATAAGCTTTGAAATCAAAAAGGGAAAAACCTTAGGAATTGTTGGAGAATCGGGATGCGGAAAAAGTGTTACTGCTCTATCCATACTAAGATTAACAGGAGCAAGAAGTAAAATTGAAGGAAATATTCTTTTTTATAAAGATGAGAACGGAACTGAGGTAATTGATTTGGTAAAACTTGATCCAAAGGGTCCTGAAATGAGAAGTATAAGGGGAAAGGAGATAGCAATGATATTTCAGGAGCCTATGACCTCCTTTTCTCCAGTATATACCATAGGAGAGCAAATTATTGAGGCAATAATTCTTCATCAGAAGATGGATAAGAAAAGAGCAAGGGAATCTGCAATAGAACTTCTTAAAGTCGCAGGAATTCCAAAACCAGAAATAAGAATTGATGAGTATCCTCATCAATTATCAGGGGGTATGCTACAAAGAGCTATGATTGCTATGGCTCTTTCTTGTAGACCTTCTCTTTTAATAGCAGATGAGCCTACTACAAACTTAGATGTGACAATACAGGCTCAAATTCTTGAACTTATAAAGGCGTTGCAAAAACTTTTTGGTATGGCAGTAATGATTATAACCCATAATTTAGGAGTGATAGCAGAGATGGCAGAAGAAGTAATAGTAATGTATTTGGGGAAAATTGTTGAGAGTGCAAAGGTAGAGGATCTATTTTATGATCCATTACATCCATATACCCAAGCATTATTAGAGTCCATTCCCAAAATTGGGAAAAAGACAAAAGAAAGATTGAAGATAATAAAGGGTATAGTTCCAGACCCATATAATCTTCCTTCTGGATGTACCTTTCACCCAAGATGTTCCAAATATGTAAATGGTTTATGTGATAAAGAGGTACCAGAGTTAAGGGAAGTAAAGCCAGGACATAAAGTGAGTTGCTTACTATATTGAGAGGTGTAGAAAGATGGAAAGATCTATATTATTAGAGGTGAAGAATTTAAAGAAATACTTTCCAATAACCAAGGGATTTTTCAAGAGGGAGATAGGTCAAGTGAAGGCAGTAGATGGGGTAAGCTTTTTCATAAAAGAAGGGGAGACCCTTGGGCTTGTTGGGGAGTCAGGATGTGGGAAGACCACAACAGGGAAGACAATTTTGAGGGCATATGAACCCAATGACGGAGATATTATTCTTAACTTAGATAGGGTGCCAATAAATATAGGGAAATTAAGGAAGGAGGAGCTAAAGGAGATAAGGAGATACATGCAAATGGTATTTCAGGATCCCTATTCCTCATTAAATCCAAGGATGACAGTAAAGGAGATAATAGGAGAGCCATTATTAGTGAATGGGATAGCAAAGGGGAAGGAACTTGATGATAGGGTAGCGGACTTAATGAAGAAGGTTGGATTAAGACCTGAATATATGAGGAGATATCCCCATGCCTTTTCAGGGGGGCAGAGGCAAAGGATAAGTATAGCGAGGGCATTAGCATTAAACCCGAAACTTGTGGTATGTGATGAGCCAGTATCTGCGTTAGATGTATCTATACAGGCACAAGTATTGAACTTATTGAAGGATCTACAAAAGGATTTTCAATTAACATATCTATTCATATCCCATGATTTAGGGGTAGTGGAGTACATATGTGATAGAGTAGCGATCATGTATGTAGGGAAGATAATGGAGCTTGCGAAGGCGGAGGAGATATTTGAGAGTCCGAAGCATCCATACACAGAGGCGTTATTATCAGCGGTACCTAAGCCAGATCCGAAGTATAAGAAGAGAAGGATAGTGTTAATGGGGGATGTGCCAGACGCATCAAATCCGCCATCAGGATGTTATTTTCATCCCAGGTGCAACTATGCAAAAGAGATATGTAAGGAGGTGATGCCAAATTTAGAGGACATAGGAAGGGAACACTATGTGGCGTGTCATTTTTCCAAGGAATTAAGTTTGAGGGGAGTATCAAGTATATTATAGAGAAAAGGGGGAGAAGATATGAAGAAGTTAAGATTTCTTTTGATTTTCCTTTTACTGAGCGTATTAATAGTAAGTGAGGTAGCGATAGGGCAAAAGAAGTACAAAGAGGCGCCAATGCTTGCGGAATTAGTGAGGCTAGGGAAGCTTCCTCCTGTGGAGCAAAGATTACCTAAGAATCCTATAGTTGTGAAGCCTGTGGAAAAGGTTGGGAAATATGGTGGAACTTGGAGGAGAGCTTGGCTTGGTGCTGGAGATAGATGGGGAATTGCAAAGTTATGTTATGATGCTAATAACCTTTTCCGCTGGAGTAGAGATGTAAAACCTACACCATGGCTTGTAAATAAATATACAGTATCTCCCGATGGAAGAGTTTATACTTTCCAACTTAGAGAGGGATTAAAATGGTCCGATGGTACACCTCTTACTACTGAGGATGTAATGTTCTGGTACGAGGACATTATTTTGAATGATGAACTAACCCCAACATATCCTGGTGTTCTTCTCTCTGGTGGTGAGAAGGCAAAATTTGAGAAAATTGATACCTATACCTTTAGAATTACCTTTAAAAATCCGGCCCCATTATTTATTTACAACTTTGCTGCTCAAGGATGGTTTATAGATCATCGTTTTGGTTCCCTTGGATATTATGCTCCTAAACATTATCTGAAGCAATTCCACCCCAAATATACTCCTAAGGAACAGCTGGAAGCTATGGCAAAGAAAGAGGGATTCTCAAGATGGTATGAACTATTCCAATTTAAGATTGATTATATTCAAAATCCAGAACTTCCCACAATGTCACCATGGAAAGTGGTAAGTAAAAGCCCCACCGAACCCGTATACGTAATGGAAAGAAATCCCTATTATCCTGTAGTAGATACCGAAGGGAATCAATTACCATATATTGATAGAGTTGTTCACTACCTAGTAAGTGATGCAGAAATGATCAACATGAAGGCAATAGCAGGAGAGATAGATATGCAGACAAGACATATTAGACTTCCTAATTATACATTATTTATGCAAAATAAAGATAAGGGTGAATATAGGGTATTGAGATGGGGTTCTGGAGTAGGAGCTGATCCAGCTCTTTATCTTAACCAGAATGTTAAAGATCCTGTAAAGAGAAAATTATTCCAGGATATAAGATTCAGGCAAGCTTTATCTTTAGCAATAAACAGGGATGAAATAAATAAGATGCTTTATTTTGGATTAGGAACTCCAATGCAAGCAGCAATACCAAAGGGCGGAGCATATCATGACTCAGCATGGGAAAAAACTTATGCTCAATATGATTCAGCAAGGGCTAAAAGAATCTTAGATGCTATGGGATTGAAGGTTGGAAGGGATGGATATAGAGTTGGCCCTGATGGAAAAACTATAGAATTAGTTATTGATTTCACAACATATCCAGGAAATGCTAATATGCAATGTATGGAGTTAATTAAGAGCTATTGGGAAGCTATTGGAATAAAGACCATTGTAAGACAAATTGAAAGAAGCTTATATACTACCAATTGCAATTCTGGTGATATCGAAATTGGAGTATGGAGTATGGATCGTACTGCTAACTTTATTTTAAGTCCTGGAAGAATTCTTGGAACAATAACTGATGGACCATGGGCACCATTATATGCTCAATGGTATTCCACAAAGGGAGCATCGGGAGAGGAGCCCACTGGAGATATTAGAAGAGTATATGATCTCTGGGACGAGGTAAATAGAACTGTAGATGCAAAGCAAAGGGATAAACTTATTAAAGAAATTGTTGCTTTACATAGGAAGAATATCTGGATCATCGGTACCGTAGGAGCTCTACCACAGTTGGTTATTGTAAAGAATAACATGAAGAATGTACCTGAATATGCAATTTGGGATGACCCATTAAGATCCCCATTGATCTCTTATCCAGATCAGTTCTATTTTGAATAAACTCATAGTGGGGATCCCAACTGGGATCCCCTTTTTTAAAAAATAATTTTAAAACCTTTGCGCAATGCTTTAGGAATCTAAAATTAAGGAGAAGGGTTTAAAAATGTATAAAAAAATTTCTAATTCCTATCTTAATTTTTCTTCTTTTAAGTATATTGTCAATTTCTGCTTCTGATCCCTTGAATTTTTTTGCAGTTTTGAGTTTTGAAAAGGGCTCCTTGAATAATTTTACTCCTCTAGGAGAAAAAGTTAAGATTTTGAGTGTTAAACAGGAGATTCGCCCCAACCCTTCTGAATTATTGCATGTGTTAAAGATCTTATGGGAGAAAGATTTGAATTTGTAGGAGAAGCAATTGTAATGCCAAAGACATGGAAATTGGAGCCTCGTGGAGATAAGGTATGGGTTCTCGCAACAAAAGAGTTTGCCTATAGCGGAGATTATTCTCTACTCACAAAGGGTAGGCCGAGGGGTTGGCATGGGCCTCAATTGAA
This sequence comes from uncultured Dictyoglomota bacterium, assembly GCA_964612975.1. Lineage (GTDB taxonomy): Bacteria > Dictyoglomota > Dictyoglomia > Dictyoglomales > Dictyoglomaceae > NZ13-RE01. The sequence continues at coordinate 7,026 of CAZTGC010000005.1, forward strand.
TGTATAAAAAACTTCAGCCTGGAAGATTCTATATTATTTCTGTTGAGGTATATCAGAAGTCGGGATCTGATCAAAAAATAACCCTTACTATGGAATCACCAAATGCCACTTTAGAATTCTTTGTTGATGATGTAAGGACTGTTGATAAAAGGGCTAAAGCTGCAAATCCAGAACCAGAGATTCCCTCTCTCTTTTCCTTATACAAGGATTACTTTAGCATAGGAACTGCTATTCCCTATTTCGTTTTAACTAACCCTATAGAAGCAAGTATGGTAGCGAAACATTTTAATAGTATTACACCAGAAAATGAGATGAAACCTGATGCAATTCAACCAAGGGAAGAGGAATTTAATTTTGCAAAGGCTGATGATTACATAAAATTTGCTGAAGAAAACAATATAAAGGTCAGAGGGGATACCTTAGTATGGCATCAACAGATACCTTTATGGTTTTTTGTGGATAAAGATGGGAAACCTATATCTAAGGAAGTTCTCTTAAAAAGGCTTGAAAAACATATTAAAACTCTTGTGGGAAGATATAAAGGAAAGATTTATGCTTGGGATGTTGTAAATGAAGCAATAGATCCTTCTCAGCCCCATGGATATAGAAGAAGTAAATGGTATGAGATAATTGGCCCTGAGTATAAATGATTATAACACTGAAGATGTCAAAAAGAGAGAGCTAATTTATAACTTAGTGAAGAGTCTAAAAGAAAAGAGAATTCCTATACATGGAATTGGGATACAAGAACATATAAATATTAGCTGACCTCAAGTTTCTGAAATGGAAAATACTATTAAACTATTTAGTACAATCCCCGGAATTGAAATTCATATTACAGAGCTTGATATGAGTGTTTATACCGAACCTGGAGTTGAATATCTAAAGCCACCAATTCTTTTTGATAAAGATTATCAAGCAAAATTAGTATATTGGGCTTTAGTTGAACCAAAGGTATTATCACCTCTAACTCAACAGGGATCTATTGTGAAGGGAACAGCAGTAGTAGATGGAAGGGAAGATGATGCATATAATATTTCCAAGCCTATTGTAATAACCTCTGAAGGAAAGAATATTGCTTCAATTAAAACCCTTTGGGGACCAAGAAGTATATTTATCTTTGCAGAGATATATGATACTTCAAAGGATGCTACTGATAGCTTTACAGTATTTTTTTGATCAAAATAATGCAAAATCACCTTATCTCCAAATTGACGATATCCATCTAACAGTAAATAGAGATGGGAAATTTGAAAGCAATTTTACTCCAGCGGTAAAGGGAGTTGCTACAAAGGAAATCGGGAAGGGATATATAGTTGAGGCAGAAGTTGTGATTTTTGGAACAAGCCTTGAGAAGGGTAAAAAGATGGGGATAGATTTTGCAATAAAAGATCAGCATAAAATTATAAGCTGGAGTGATACTTCTAACCAACAAAGATCTCACACTGTAAGATACGGAACCTGTGAGCTTGAAGAGGCAGGAAAACTTGCTATTGCAAAGAAGGGAACCCCCAAAATTGATGGGGTTATGGATGAAATATGGAAACAAACTCCAGAATATGTGACAGATAGTTGTGTGCAAGGAGAGAAAGGAAAGGTTGCCTACGCAAAATTTAGAATATTATGGGATGATACAAGTATTTATGTATACGCAGAAGCATATGACTCTTTGGATATATTGTGAAAGCAAGGGTTAAGATGAAAGAAGTAAAATTAGAGATAGGAAAGGTTGTAGGATTTGATGTGCAGGTAAATTATGATGATGCTTCAGGATCAAGGGTTGGAATAATTGCTTGGAATGAAATGGAGAATATCAATTGGCAGAACCCATCAAGTTTTGGAAATCTAAGATTGGAACAATAAATTAATATATATCTAAGCCCCCTGAATTTTTCAGGGGGCTTTATTTTTTTGTATAAAAATGTATAATTAAAGTTTGTTTTTCTATTAAATAAATTATAAGGTGGATTTATGAAAAGGCTAAAAGGGTATATTAGAGACAACTTACATTTTTTTATTATTGCTATTTTCTCTGCAGTTTTATCCCTTTCTTTGGATATGTTTAATCCCAGAATTATAAGGGAGATAATAGATAAAGTAATTCTTGATAAAAATTTAGATTTACTTCCTAGGCTTTTATCCTTTCTAATTTTTATCACCATATTTAGGGTAATCTTGGGATACTCGAAAGAGTATTTTATGGATTTAGGAGGATCAAGACTTGCCTATGAATTAAGAAGGGATCTTTTTGAGCATCTTCAAAGTTTACCCTTTTCTTTTTATGACAGGATAAATACAGGAGAACTTATGTCAAGGATAAAGGAAGATATTGAAAATGTATGGTTTACTTTTGGATTTGGATTAGTTTTTTTTATAGAACAGCTTTTCTACTTTATAATTGCAAGTATCATTCTTATGATGATCAATTGGAAATTAACTTTAATTATTCTTAGCCTTATGCCCATTGTAGGTTATATTGCTTATAACCTTGAAAGGGAAAATGATGAAGTATACGGACAAATTTCAGATCAGGGAGTAATATTAAATACTACTGCCCAAGAGGATATAGCAGGAATTAGAGTTGTTAAGTCCTTTGGAAGGGAAAAATTTGAGATTGAGAAATTTTTTAAGGAGAATAGGAAAAACTATGAATTAAATGTGAAACAGGCAAAAATATTTGCAAAATATTTTCCTTGGATGGACTTCTTTACAAATATTTCCATTGCCCTCGTTATAACCTTTGGGGGTTTATTAGTAATTGGAGATAGAATGTCCATTGGCACTTTAGTTGCCTATTCTGGTTATGTATCTATGATTGTTTGGCCGGTAAGATTGGGAGGGTGGTTGGTGAATATGCTTGCTCAATGTAATGCCTCATTAAAGAAAATAGAAAAGCTCTTTAGAGAAAAATCTGAGAAGATCTATAGTGGAGATCCCATAGAAATCAGTGAAATTAAAGGAGATATAATCTTTAAGAAAGTTTCCTTTAAGTATAAAAATGAATATGTTTTGAAAAATATAAGTTTTCATATAAGGCCTGGAGAGACCCTTGGAATTATGGGACTTACTGGTGCTGGGAAAACAACTCTTATTAATTTGTTGGGAAGATTCTATGAACCATGGGAAGGAGAAATATTAATAGATGGTATAGATATAAAAAGTATTGATTTAAGAATTCTAAGAGAGAACTTATCCTATGTTCCCCAAGATATTTTCCTCTTTTCCGAAACTATTAAGGAAAATCTTAGCTTAGGAGAAAATATAAAGGAAGAAAAAATACTTCAGGTTTTAAAGGATACAAGAGCATATAATTTTGTTAAAAATCTTTCTGAGAATTTAGAAACGGTAATTGGGGAAAGGGGATTGGGACTTTCTGGAGGGCAAAAACAGAGATTAACAATTGCGAGGGCTTTAATAAGACCATCTAAAATACTTATATTAGATGATGTCACTTCTTCATTGGATATGGAAACGGAACTGTATATACAAAGAGCTTTAGAAAAATATAAAGAAATTACAAAGATAATTATAACTCACAGAGTTTCTGCTGTTAAAAATTCTAAGGAGATAATCATTCTTGAAAAGGGAGAGATAGTTGAAAGGGGAACTCATGGGGAATTATTGAGAAAAAAGGGCAAATATTATGAAATATATCAAGAGCAGTATGGAAAGTATGTATTTATGGAGGAGGAATTGGTATAGATGCCTTATGGTTTAAGAGAGGATGAGAAATTAGAAGAGAAAGTTAGTTTTGAAATATTAAAGAGGCTTTTCAAATATCTAAAACCTTTTAAAAAGGAGATCTTTATAGTTCTCTTTTTTATATTTATAGTAATGATAGTAGACCTTGCAAATCCATACTTCATGAAACTCGCTATTGATAAATACATAAAAAATAAAGATTCAAAGGGTTTAATATCCGTTGGGATAATAGTTCTGATATTAAACTTAATATCTGTTTTTTCAGCAAAAAGGAGAACTGAAAGAATGGCCAATATTACCCATAGTGTTCTTCTAAATATAAGGCAAGACTTATACAATCATATTCAAAAACTTTCTTTTAATTTTTTTGATGAAAGACCTGTGGGGAAAATATTAGCAAGAATAATAGGGGATGTAAATTCCCTAACCAATTTATTCAATATGAGTATAACAAATTTAATTCCCGATATTGCAACTATTATTGCCACATCTTGCATAATGTTTTATCTTAATCCAAAGCTTGCCTTATATGGTTTAAGTACATTACCTTTCCTAATAATAACCCTTTTTTCAATTCAAGTTATAAGTAGAAAAAGATGGCAAATAGTAAGAAAGAAAAATTCAACCCTTAATGCTTTCACCCATGAAAATTTTTCTGGTATAAGAGTGGTTAAATATTTTACAGCAGAAAAATATAGGAAAAATCTATTCTCTGAACTGGCATGGGAGGTTAGAGAGGCTTTTGTTAAAGCTGTAAGGATTAATGATATGTTCTGGCCCATGGTGGAATTTTCTTGGGGTATTGGGACAGTTATTACCTTCTATTTTGGTATAAAAATGATACATTCTGGAAATATAACTGTAGGGCTTCTTATAGCTTTTATCAATTATATATTTATGTTTTGGAGACCTATTATGAATCTCAGCAATTTTTATAATAGTCTTGTTACTAGCATGGCAAGTGCCGAAAGAATTTTTGAGATTATGGACATTGATCCTGCCATTTTTGAGAAAAACAATGCTTTAGAATTAGATATCAAAGGAGAGATTGAATTTAGAAATGTGTCTTTTTCCTATGATGGAAGAAAGAAAGTCTTAGATAATGTAAGTTTTAAAATAGAACCTGGAGAAAGGATTGCTTTAGTAGGACATACAGGTGCTGGAAAAACTACTATTATAAATTTAATATGTAGATTTTATGACCCTCAAGAGGGAGAGATCCTAATTGATGGAGTTAATATAAAAGATATAAAATTAGAAAGCTTGAGAAAACAAGTTGCAATAATGTTTCAAGATACTTTTTTATTCTCAGGTAGTGTATTGGATAATATCAAATATGGAAACCTCAATGCCAATTACAATGAAATAGTAGAAACCTCCAAAAAAGTCTATGCCCATAATTTTATTACTTCTCTTGAAAAGGGATATGAGACCAATGTACAAGAAAGGGGAGTAAGGCTTTCCACAGGGCAAAGACAACTCATTTCCTTAGCAAGAACCTTAGTTGCAAACCCTAAAATTCTAATTCTTGATGAAGCAACAGCAAGTATAGATACCTACACAGAAAGACTTCTTCAAAAGGGGATAGAAAGATTATTGGAAGGAAGAACGTCTATTATTATTGCCCATAGGCTTTCCACGGTGCAAAATGCAGATAGAATATTTGTTGTTGAGAATGGGAAAATCGTGGAGATAGGTACCCATGAGGAACTTATGAAAAAGAAAGGTATCTATTATGAGATGTTTGTATCTCAATTTAAATATTGGGAAGAAAAGGAGAAGGAGATTATCTCCTAATTATATCTCAATTCCTATAATTTGTAGAAGGATCACTATTTGTCCCACATGATAACAGTCATGACTGAGAATACCATAAAGATTTTCTTCTAATGTGCCATATTCTCCAAAGGGTTTATCTAAGTCCTCATCGGTTTTATTATTTAGAAGGGTAATTAACTTTTCATGGGAATTTTTCAATCTTTCTACTGTATTTTTCCATTCTTTTTCTGATGCTTCCTCAGAAACTTTAAACTCCTCTTCAGAGGGTGGTTCTTTTCCTTCTAAAAGATTTACTATATATTCCTTTCCAGAGATTAAGTGGTTTATAATTTCCCAAATAGAATGCACTTTATTTTGTTTCCAAATTGCCTCTTTTACAGAGACCTTTTCAAGAATATCTAAAACTGAGTGGGACCAAAGTCCAGCACCTTTTTGAAAAGCCTTATTAAGATAATTAATAAGGTTTTCTATCCTTGATTTACTCACCATAAGCACCTCCCTTTTAGTTGTTTATTTGTCTAATTAAATTGTAGCATAATTTAACAAAAAATGTTATTCTAATAAAAATAAGGATAGGAGAAATTTATTTATGTTGAAGGTTAGCATGGAATTTATATATGAAATTCTTGAAATTATGGAGAATAATGAGAAAGAATCCTTTGAAGATATTATTGAAAGTATATCCAAAATTTTGAAAAGGGATTTAAAGATTCATATATCCTTAGAAAAATTAAATGGATTAACTTATGAAGAAGGGATTATTTCAGATAAAAAATTCTCAATTCCCATTGGAACCACCTATTTTTCTTTTATACTTACTGGTGTGGGAATAGAGAAGGATCTTGATGATAAAGATATTGAGTTTCTTAGGATCTTAGCCCTGCTTATCAAGGGATATTTGAAAAAAAAAGAAGCAAAGATTTTAAAAGACCTTACCTTTTCCTTTATATCTAAAAGAAATATTAATGAACTTTTTGAAGAGATTCTTAAAAAATTAGAAAAAATTATACCTTATACATCAGCAAATATAGGACTTTTAGAAAATGATACCCTTCAATATTTATCCTTTAGAGGATACGAAAAGTATAAAGCAGATGAATTTATTAATTCCTTTAAGATGAAAAGGGAAGAGTTTTATACTCTTGATACTGTCTTAAGGACTAAAAAGCCCCTCCTCATAGAGGACACAAAGGATTATCCCTTTTGGGTTTTTATCCCGCAAACTGCTTGGATAAGATCTCTTCTAATGATTCCCATAATCTATGGAGATAAAATTACTGGAATTATAAGTTTTGATAGTGATAAAGCTTATACTTTTTCTGAGAGGGATATTGAAAAAGTGAATTCTGTTATTCCAATTCTCGCCCTTTCCTTGGAAAATGCTAAGCTTTATGAATCTCTCAAGAAGGAATTAGAAGAAAAAATAATTATTGAAAAAAGTCTTAAATCCTCCCTTTATCAGGTAATAAGAATAGCATCAGATTTGGTAGAGACAAGGGATCCTTATACTGTAGGACATCAAAAAAAGGTGGCAAGAATCTCTGTGATTATTGGAAGAGAAATGAAATTACCTCAAGAAAGACTTAGATTTATTGCGATATGTGCTCTTCTTCATGATATTGGAAAAATTGCTATACCCTCAGAAATAATGAATAAACCATCCTTCCTTACTCCTCTTGAAAGAAGCCTTGTAAATACTCATTCTGAGATAGGATATAAGATTCTCAAAAAAATAAATATATTGGGAGAGGTGGCACCTGTAGTATATCAGCACCATGAAAGATGGAATGGTTCTGGATATCCACTGGGATTAAAAGGAGATGAGATATTTCTTGAGGCAAGAATTATTGCAGTTGCAGATGTAGTTGAGGCTATGACCTCCCATAGGCCTTATCGTCCTGCTTTGCCTTTAGAATCTGCGATAAAAGAAATTTTAGATAAAAAGGGTGTTCTTTATGATCCATTGGTAGTGGATACTTTTATCCATGCCTTGGAAAATGGAAAAATAAGATTTTAAAAATTATAATAATACAAAATTATTCTTGGAGATATATGAAGAAGAAGAAAATAGTTACCATAAAAGATATAGCAAGAGAGGCAAAGGTAAGTCCCACTACTGTCTCAAATGTAATTCATAAAAATTATCAACATGTATCCTTAGAAACTGCCAAGAAGATTGAAAGAATAATAAAGGAAAAGGGATACATTCCCAATATGCTCGCAAGATCCTTAGTAAAGAAACATTCCAAAATAATTGGAGTTATTAATTGTCTTATTCCATTAGAAAGGGGAAGTTTTGTTCAAGATCCTTTCCATACTGTTTTTATTGGGGGGGTAGAAAAGGAATTAAGCAAAAAGGGATATTTCATAATGTTAAGGACTGTGAAGGAGAAGGAAGAGCTGAATACTCTTCTTAAAAATTGGAATTTGGCAGGTGTAATTATTACAGGAATCTTTGAAGATGAATTTTATCAAGTATTAAAAACTTCTGAAATTCCTGTGATTTTAATAGATAGTTACGTTAACGATGACTCTTTTCTAAAGGTTGGTTTAGAAGATTTTAAAGGAGGATATTTAGCAACTAAATATCTAATTGAAAAGGGGCATAGAAATATTTTATTTATATCCCCTCAAATAAAACCCAAAGGGGTATTAGAGGAGAGATTGAGAGGATATAAGAGGGCTTTAGAGGAGGCAGGTATACCCTTTAAAGGGGAAAATATATATGAGCACGGGACAAGAATTGATGAATGTATTGATTTAGGAAGAAAGCTAAGTGAAAGGAAGGATATAACAGCTATCTTTGTAACTGCAGATATAATGGCTGCAGGAATTATGAGTGGTTTGAGGGAAAAGGGAATAAAAATCCCTGAGGATATATCTATTGTAGGTTTTGATGATTTGGAGATAAGTCTTCTTACTAATCCGAGACTCACCACTATACATCAAGAAGTGGAAAAAAAGGGAGTGATTGCTGCTCAAATGATTGTAGAGCAGATTGAGGGATATCAGATTAATAAAAGGGAAGTTATATTGCCAGTTCATATAGTTGAAAGAGATAGTGTGAGAAATTTAAATAAAGTTTAAGAGAAAATTAGAAAATGGGAGGAAAAAGGGGAAATTGGTTAATAAAATGGATAAAATTAATTATATTTTCCCTTTAAATGTTTAAATAAGAGTATTAAACTATATTTAAAGTTTAACGTTAAAGTTTGAATATTAATAAAGAAGAAAGGGGGTATTAATAAGTAGAAAAAAGTTAAACGTTAAACTTAATAGGGATCTGAAAAATAAATGAAAGGGGGTTTAGTAAAAATGAAAAAATATTTTTTAATTAGTTTCCTAGTATTAATTCTAATATTAACCTTTACATTCAGTTCCGATGATTTTGTGGTAGCAACAAAATTTTCTGCACCAAACGAAGAAGGATATTGGGGACCTTATGGACCTGCTTTTACTTTAGAAAAAAATGGTATATTGGTTTTTGACTCAAGTATCCCCAATGCTTGGATGACTTTAAATTTTAAAGATGATTTTATGGAACCAGAAGACTACAAATATGTAGTAATTACTATGAAGACAGATGATCCTGAGGATGCCCAAAATATTGTAATGACCTTTGGGGATATTAAAAAACCAATAAAGGATTGGAAAATAAAATTAAATAAGGAATTTACAACTTATATAATAGACTTACATGCCCTCGGTCTTACTAAATGGGGGGATGGAACAAAAGCAGAACCTGATTTTGCATTAAATAAAGCTACCGCAAATAAGGCAAAACTTTTTGTACAAAGTATAATTCTTACTAACGATAAAGAAGCCTTCGAATAGATTTATTTAAATAATTTATTTGGAGGATAAGCCATGTATAAAAAGATAGTTTTGTTACTTCTTATAGTCTTTCTTCTTTTATTAAATAACAGTCTTTTGGTAGCTCAACAAAAAATAATTTTAAAACTTGGAATGTGGCCGGAACCTACTTTAAAAAGTGATGTAGAAATGTTTGAGAAGTGGAAAAAGGAATTTGAAAAGAAATATCCCAATGTGCAAGTAGTTCCAGCTACTTACAAATATTCCCCTGATACCTTTGTTCCTTTAGCTGAGTCTGGAAATTTACCAACTATTTTTGAGACATGGTTTACTGAGCCTCAAAAACTAATTGCAGGTGGGTTTGTAAAGGACATTACTAATGAGCTTCGTAAAAAGGGTTGGGACAAATGGATAAATCCTTCGGTAAAGAATATTCTATCTAAGGATGGAAGAATTTATGGAGTTCCAAGGGATGCTTATGCTCTTGGGATGTATCTAAATCTTGAACTTTTTCAGAAGGCTGGGTTAATGAATCCTCATGGGACTCCAAAATATCCAAGAACATGGTTTGAACTTACTAAATATGCAAAGATAATAAAGGATAAAACAGGAAGAGCAGGACTTTGTCTATTAGCAAAGGATAATGCAGGAGGATGGCATTTTACTCAGATTGCATGGAATTTTGGGGCAAAATTGGAAATTCAAAAGGATGGGAAATGGTATGCCAATTTAAATTCAAAAGAAGTAATTGATGCAATGAATTTTGTAAAGGATCTCAAATGGAAATATAATGTATTAACCGATGATCCCACCAGTGAAGATTGGGGATCTGGTTTTGAGGCTATCGCAACGGGAAGATCAGCTATGTATTTAGGAGCTCAAGATGCAGTAAACCAACCTACTCAAGTTTATGGGTTACCCTTAGATAAATTAGCAATATTTCCAGTACCTGCAGGACCAAAGGGCCATTACTCCTTAATGGGAGGAACACCATATATGTTCAGTGCTAAGGCATCTTCTGAAGAAATAATTGCTGCTCTCAATTTCCTTGAGATCATGGGTAAAGCACCTGTAGTTACCCCTGAATCCTTAGCAGGTATGAAGGCAGATGCAGAAAATAGGATAAGAAATGGTGTTCCTGTTATTCCTTCTTTTCCAGCCTGGACAGAACCAAATTGGTTAAAAGCTCAAGAGGAGATTGTGAATAAATATAGAAATGTGAATATGGCTCTTTACAACGATTATTATAACTGGATTAAGAAGAGGGGAGTATTAAAGGCTGAGGAGCCCTATTTAACCCAAGATATGTATGCAGAGCTTACAAAGGTTCTTCAGGCAGTATTAACAAATAAGAATGCGGATGTGGTTAAGTTATTAGATACTGCGAACAAAAATCTTCAATATCTTTTAGATGCCTATGTAAATAAAAAATAGGAAATATCAAGGCCGGGGTACATAATAAAGTACCCTGGCTTTTTAAGGAGGAAAGGGTAATGTTTGAGAAATATAGAAAAAATTTATCGGGTTGGTTAATTATGCTTCCTGGTATTGCTCTTTTTAGTTTCTATATTTGGGAACCCCTTTTGGCAAGTATTTTTATGTCCTTTTATTCTGCTAAGGGAATAAGATTAGAAAGATTTGTTGGTTTGCAAAATTATGTATCTGTTCTAACCCATCCAGATTTTAAATCTGCTTTTTCTAATACTTTTTCCTATACCTTTTGGTCTATAATCATAGGATTTTTAGTTCCCATAATCCTTGCAATTATTCTTAATGAAATTATTCATTTTAAGGGATTCTTTAGAATTTCTATATATCTTCCCAATGTAATTCCTGGGCTTGCTGTTACTATTATGTGGCTTTTCATTTATAGGGCAGGAAGAACAGGCCTTTTAAATATGATCCTTGGAAATTTCGGATTTCCTCCACAAGCCTGGCTTACCAAATCCCATTTAGTTATACCTTTAATTGTTCTTTTTATGACTTGGAGATCAGCAGGAGCAACAACTTTAATTTATCTTGCAGGTCTTCAAGGGATAGATCCAGAACTTTATGAAGCTGCAACTATAGATGGTGCCAATATATGGGCAAGATTGAGATATATAACTATTCCCCAAATATATAACTTAGCAAGGACCCTTCTAATACTCCAAATTATTTTCGTTTTTCAAGTACTTTATGAACCTTTAGTTCTTACCAATGGTGGTCCTAATAATGCCTCTATTTCCCTTATGCTTCTTGTATATAAATATGCTTTTGAGAAATTTGACTATCCTAAGGCAGCTTCTGTCTCGGTAATAATTGCATTAGTCTTGATCATCTTAACAGCCTTCTATAATAAGCTGGTAAAGGAAAGTGAAATGTAATATAGGAGGTTTCTATAATGTTTAGATCTTTTATAAAGGAGAATGGATTAATAAGAACTTATGATCTAAAAAGGCCACATGTAAGAATATTGTATTTTATTCTTTTATTGGTCTTTTTATTGGTAATAATTACTGCTTTAGCTCCCATAATTTGGGTTATATTGTCAGGTTTCAAATCCTTAAGGGAATTTGTAAATGAGCCAAAGTTTTTTCCTAATTCTTATGATATAGGAAAATTTATTGAAACTTGGAGAATATTAAATTTTACTAAATTTTATCTTAATTCCTTCATAGTAGTTATTGGAAGTATATTCTTTGCAGTCATAGCAAATGGATTATTGGGTTATGCTCTTTCTAAAATAAAACCAATAGGGTCTAAAGTGATTTTACTCCTTATTCTTTGGAGTTTAATGATTCCAGCTACTACAAGTATTGTCCCTCTATTTATCAACATAGTAAAGTTAGGACTTCAAGGTTCCTTTCTTCCTTTATGGATGTCTGCAGGAGCAAATGCTTTTTTTGTTATTTTATATAAAAACTTTTTTGATTCCATACCCCAATCTATAGTTGAGGCAGCAAGAATCGATGGATGTAGTGAGTGGTCTATATTTTTTAAAATAATATTCCCTTTAAGCTATTCTATTAATACTGTTATCACAATATTTACAATTAATGCCTCCTGGTCTGATTTTCTCCTTCCCTATCTTTTATTAAATAACACAGGAAAAGAAACAGTAATGGTTAGATTATTTTTATTTAGAAATAGTGTAGCCACTGATGTAGATATAATAAGAGCTGTTACCTTCTCAATAATTCCTCCAATCATACTTTTTGCCTTCTTCCAAAAGTATATGAGGGAAGGAATTTCAAGTATAGGAATAAGAGGATAATTTTTAGGAGGTGTTTTATGAGAAACAATATTAAGTTAATTTCTCTTTTATTTTTTATCTTCGTAATTTTTCAAGGAGTAAATTTTGCTAAAACTTCAGAGGGATCTTTTGAAACAAAACTTGTTATTTATGAGGCTCCTAAAACTATGAAGCCAGCTATGGGAATTAAAGTAAAAGTGGGAGGACATGAGGTATTTGTATATAATGTTCCTGTAAATCCTAATAGAAGATGGATGGGAAATAATGAGATAGAACTTTCTTCAACTCCTATGTGTTACTTTGATTTTAATGGTGAAAGTATTAAAATAGAAATTACAAAAGATGAGGAAATAAAGTCTTGCAATATTCTTCCCTCTTCTTACAATATAATTCCCAAGATTAATGGTAAAAATATAGTTTTTTATATAAATGAACCAGGTTTTTATACTGTAATTTTTAATGATTCCCCTAAAGGAGCTTTACATATCTTTGCTAATCCAATAGAAGAAAATATTCCTGACAAAAATGATCCTAATGTAATTTTTATTGAACCGGGAGAGTGGACTATAGATGATATTCCCCTTCAGAGGGGACAGACAATATATATATCAGGAGGAGCAGTTTTACATACTACTATTCATGGAATCTTTTTAAATAATATTACCATAAGGGGAAGGGGAATTATTGACGGAAGTATATGGAAGAATTGGCTTACTCCTGGCGAGATTGCAAGACCTCCAATTAATTTGAGGAATAGTAAAGGTATAACTATAGAAGGGGTAATTCTTATAAATCCTAATGCATGGGCATTAAACCTATATGAGTGTGAAAATACTATTATAAAAAATGTAAAAATTATCACTTCTCGTCAAAATGGAGATGGTATCACTATTCAGTCTTCTAGAAATATTCATGTTTCTGATTCATTCGTAAGAAGTTGGGATGATAGTTTGGTTATAAAAAATTATGCAGGAGATTCTAAGTTTATTAATTTTAACAATATACAAATATGGACTGACCTTGCACAATCTATGGAGATAGGATATGAAACTAATAAAGGTATGAAAGAAAACCCTGTAATCTCTGATATTTCCTTTAGAGACATTACAGTTCTTTATAATTTTCATAAGCCAGTAATAAGTATTCATAATAGTGATAACGCCTTAATTAAGAATATTTATTATGAGAATATTATTGTAGAAAATGCTCTTATGGGGGAAGGAGATGCAGGAGATAATAATCAATTAATTGATTTTGCCATCCTTTCCAGTCAATGGTCTTCTACAAAGGAAAGAGGAAATATTAGGAATGTATATGTAAACAATGTTAAGGTATTAAGGGGCAAATTTCCTCCATCAAGAATTGTAGGTTATGATAAAGACCATACTGTTGAAAATGTAAATATTAAAAATCTTGTAATTCTTGGTAAAGAGATAAAATCCCTTGAGGAGGGTAAATTTAAAATTAACCCCTTTGTGAAGAATATAAATATTTCTCAAGAAAAGATTTTAGTAGAAAAATTTCCAATATTTTCTAAGTCTATAACGGAAACGGATGGAATTGTAAGTTCTGAAAATCTCCTAATAGTAAAGACTCCAGATCAAAGAGAAGCTCAAACTCCTGAAAAATTTAAGATTATTCAAGTAGTTGTTCCTGAAAAACCATCTGGTGAAAATGTTGCCCTTAGAAAGCCTATTTCTGCAAGTAGTTATCAAGATGTTTATATGCCAAGATATGCAGTGGATGGAAGAATTAAAAGCTATTGGGAAGGAAAATCCAATACATATCCCAATATTGTGACAGTGGATCTTCAAAGGGAATGTGATATTCATACCATAAGGATTGCTTTGAATCCAGATAAAATTTGGAGTAAAAGAATTCAAACCTTTGAAATTAGATATAGTCTTGATGGAGAGAATTATAAAGTTTTAGTACCAAGGGCAGACTACGTTTTTGATCCTTTAACCAGTAATATTTTAGATATAAAACTTCCAGAAAGGAAAAGGTTAAGATATATACAAATAATTTTTTATGCTAATACAGGAGCAACAGGGGGGCAGATTGGAGAATTAGAAATTTACGAATAAAAGAAGAAAGGAGCTTAATACATGGTAAGAAAAATAATACCATGGGGAAAAGTTTTGTCATTTAAAAAATTAGAAGATTCAATTATAATCATTGGGGAATATGAGAATTTGAAAATAGAATTTATTACTGATAAAATCGTTAGATTTCATTTTTCAAAGGATAAAAATTGGAAACATAATTATTCCTTTGCTATAGAAGGGGATCTTCCCAAAATTAATTTTGAGGTTTTGGAGAAAGATAAAAATTTAATCCTTAAAGGAAAAGATCTTCTCATAATGGTCCATAAAACTTCTGGAAATATTAAACTCTTTGATAATAGCGAAAATTTAATAGCCTCAGATTATGAAAATTTAGGATATGGAAGGTCCAAAAATAAAGTATATTCTTTTAAAAAAATAGATAAGGAAGAAGCCTTTTTGGGGCTTGGAGAAAAGATGGGAGGATTAAATAAAAAAGGGAAAAAATTTGTTAATTGGAATACTGATGATCCCAACCATTATCCCAATACTGACCCTTTATATCAAACTCACCCATTTATTTTAGCGTGGAATAGAAAAACATCATATGGAATTCTCTTTGATAATTCCTGTAGGACCTATTTTAATTTAGGAGAGGAAAATAGTAAATATTATTACTTTTCTGCTGATAATGGTGAAATGGATTACTATTTTATATATGGACCAACACCAAAGGAAGTGATAGAAAATTATACTTTTCTTACTGGAAGATATCACATGCCCCCTATTTGGGCCTTAGGTTATCAGCAATCTAAATGGGGATATGGAAGCTTAGAGAGAGTAAAGGAAATTGCAGAAAATTTTAGAAGAAGAGATATCCCATGTGATGTTATCTATTTGGATATCGATCATATGGATGGTTTCAGAGTCTTTACTGTGGATAAGGAAAGATTTCCTAATATGGAGGAATCAATTGAGGAATTAAATAAAAAGGGTTTTAAGTTAATTCCCATAGTGGATCCGGGAGTGAAAAGAGATATAGATTTTGAAATATATAAAGAGGGAATAAAAAAGGAATGTTTTTGTAAAAGATCTACAGGAGAGATATACATAGGATATGTATGGCCTGGAGAATGTGTCTTTCCTGACTTTGCAAAGGAGCGAGTAAGAGAATGGTGGGGAGAAAAACAAAAGAAAATTATAGAATTAGGATTTTCAGGGATTTGGAATGATATGAATGAGCCTTCATCTTTTTCTCATCCCTTAAATTATATTTCAAAGACTTTTGAGAAAAATAATACCTTTTGGGGAGTTTTTTCAGACCATCAAGATGAAATATATTATGAAAAAACCTTCCCTAAGGATGTTATTCATGGGGAGAATGGAGAATATACTCATGATGAGATTCATAATGTATATGGGCTTCTTATGGTAAAGGCAAGCTTTGAAGGGTGGAAAAAAGAAAAGCCTAATATCCGTCCCCTAATTTTAACCAGATCAGGTTATTCTGGAGTTCAAAAATATTCTGCAGTATGGACAGGAGATAATAAAAGTTGGTGGGAACATTTATATATAAGTATTCCTATGCTCCAGAACTTAAGTATATCGGGAGTTCCCTTTGTAGGAGCAGATGTGGGGGGTTTTGGTTTAGACTCTTCTCCTGAATTATTTGCAAGATGGATAGAATTAGGAATTTTTTATCCTTTTCTTAGAAATCATTCCGAAATAAATACAAAACCCCAAGAACCCTGGGCTTTTGGGAATGAAGTTGAAAATATTGCAAAAAAATATTTAAGATTAAGATATAGACTTATTCCATATATTTATTCTTTATTTTGGGAGGCAATGGAAAAAGGGATTCCTCCTATGAGGGCTTTAATTCTTGAATTTCCAGATGATCCTGAGATAATTTTTAATGATGACCAATTTATGTTAGGTCCAAATATCTTGGTTGCTCCAATTTATCGGGAAAATGCAAGGATAAGGACAATATATCTTCCTCAGGGAAGATGGTATGATTTTTGGAATTTAAATATTTACGAGGGAAGAAATTATATTTCCTATTATGCTCCTTTAGATACGATACCTTTATTGGTAAGAGGGGGAAGTATAATCCCTATATGGGAGCCTCAAAATTATATAGGTGAAAAAAAACAAGAGATATTAGAAATTCTTGTTTTCCCTTCCCAAGGAAATTTTATGTATTATGAAGATGATGGAATTTCTTGGAATTACAAAAAAAGGGAGTATAATCTAATTAAATTCTCCATAAAAGATGATGCTTTTTTTATTGAATATCTTCATAAAGGTTTTAACTCAGAAAGAAAATTTTTTAGGATAAATTATTTAGGTAAGATAATAGATGTGAAGGATGAAGGAGAAAATCTAAAAATAGAATTGTAGAGATACTTCCAATTTTTTATTAAAAATGAATAAGAATAAAAAGAGAAAAAAGTCTCCTTTTATTCAGGAGACTTTTATATTACTTCTTCAAGTTTTACTGGTCTTTTTTCTTTAAAACTTCTCTTAGCAGCTAAGGAAACTCTTAAAGATTCTAAAGCATCCTTAGGTCCTGGGGAAGGCTTTCTTCCTTCCAAAATTGCTTTAAAAAAGGCTTCGATTTCTAATTTATATGCTTCTTTAAATCTATCCATAAAGAAATAGTATTGATCTGCATAATAACCTTTATCAGTAAAATGCCAGAGATGGGTTTTAGGAAGGTCCTCTAATACGATTTTCCCTTTTTCTCCATGAATTTCTACTCTGATATCATATCCATAAACTGCTTTTCTTGAATTCTTAATAACTCCTAAGGCACCATTTTTAAATTTTAATAAGGTTATTGCAGTATCTACATCCTCCAATTCTCCAATTTTGGGATCTATTAGAACATTTCCCCATGCTACTACCTCATCTACTTCTCCCATCAAGAATCTTGCTACATCAAAGTCATGAATTGCCATATCTACAAATATTCCTCCAGAAACCTTTAAATATTCCAAGGAAGGAGGTGCAGGGTCTCGGGTCAGGCTTGAAAATTGTTCTAAATTTCCTAACTTTCCCTCTTCAATTAGTTCCTTTGCCTTAGAATAAGAAGGGTCATATCTTCTTTGAAATCCAATTTGAAAGGGAACGTTCATTTCTTCAACAATTTTTACAGCTTCTTCTGTTTCTGAAAGTTCAAGAGCTATTGGTTTCTCACAAAATATCGCCCTTTTATTTTTTGCAGATAATTTTATATAATGGGCATGAGTATTTGTAGGTGTTACAATTATTACTGCTTCCACATTAGGATCTAATATTGCAGATTCAGCATCATCAGAAATTCTCTCTGCCTTTGCTAAAATTTGAGACATTTTTGCATATTCTAATATAGGATCTGCTACTATAACAACTTTAACATTGGGGAGAGAACTTAAATTTTTGGCATGTTCCTGTCCCATTCTTCCTGCTCCTAAAAGAGCCACACCTATCCTTTCCATCGTTCCCTCCTAAATTCCCATAATATTATATCCCGCATCAACATAAATAACTTCACCAGTAATCCCTGAAGAAAGATTACTAAGTAAGAAAATTGCGGTATCTCCAACTTCTCTATGTTCAATATTCCTTTTTAATGGAGCCCTTTCTTTATGATATTCCAAAATATCTGTAAATCTTGAAATTCCCCTTGCAGCTAAGGTATTTAATGGTCCAGCAGATATAGCATTTACTCTGATATTGTCTTTTCCAAGCTCATATGCTAAATACCTAACAGAAGATTCTAATGCAGATTTTGCGACCCCCATTACATTATAATTTGGAATTACCTTTTCAGAACCATAATATGTTAATGTAATAATGCTTGCTGGAGAATTTAATATTCTTCGAAACAACCGACTCATGGAGATAAAAGAATAAACACTTGTTTCCATAGCAATTTTAAAAGCTTCCTTAGATGTTTCCAAAAAGGGAGATTTTAAGGCCTCGGTGGGAGCGTATGCAATAGAATGAACAAATCCGTCAATCTTGCCCACATTTTTTTCTATTTCCTCCACAGCTTTTTCTATATTTATGTCATCGGAAACATCACACTCTACTAATAAAGTTTTTTTAGGAATTTCCTTTACCAATTCTTCCACATTATCCCTAAATCTTTCATTTTGATATCCTATTATTACTTCTCCTCCAAATTTTGTAATAGATTGAGCGATTGCCCATGCAATACTTTTCTTATTAGCCACATTAAAAACTGCAATCTTCTTCCCCTCTAACATATAAACACTCCTTTCTTTTTTAATTTATATTAAACTTTTATTAAAAAACTTGCAACCTTCAAAAGATTTGTATAGAATATAAACTCAAAAGAGAAATTTCAAGGGCGAAATGAGAGGGGTGCTCCTCGTAAATTATACTTCTTTCTTAACGAAAGGAGTGAAAAATCTGATTAAAGAATTTCAAGGTAAAATTCCAAAGGTCTCAGAGGATACTTATATCTCAGAAGAGGCAGTAATTATTGGGGATGTTATTTTGGAAAGAGGAGTTAGTGTATGGTCCTTTGCGGTATTAAGGGGAGATTTAGATAGAATTTATGTTGGTCCATATACAAATATTCAAGAGGGAACAATTATACATGTAGATAAAGGATTTCCCGTTGAAATTGGAGAAAGTGTAGTAATTGGACACTCTGCAATAATTCATGGATGTAAAATTGGAAATAATTCCCTTATTGGTATGAGGGCGGTAATTTTAGATGGTGTAGAAATTGGAGAAAGATGCATTATTGGAGCAGGAACTTTAATTCCTAAAGGCAAAAAAATTCCCTCAGATTCTGTAGTATTAGGAATTCCTGGTCAAATTGTTCGGCATGTGAAAGGGGAAGAACTGGAAAAAATTAAGGAGAATATAGAATTATATTATGATCTAGGTAAAATCTATAGGAGGTAGAGTCTTATGCCAAAAACCTATCTTATGATTCCAGGTCCAACTCCCGTGCCCAATGATGTCTTAAGGGAAATGTCCCGAGAAATGATTAACCATAGGGGACCAGAATTTTCTAAACTAATTGCTGAGGCTACGGAGCTTTTGAAGAAGGTATTTAAAACTAATAACGATTGTTTCATACTAACAGCATCAGGAACAGGTGCCATGGAAGCATCAGTAGTAAATTTCTTTTCGCCAGGAGATAAGGTGGTTGTAGGAGTATGTGGAGTATTTGGAGAAAGATATGCTCAAATATGTTCTGCTTATGGACTTAATGTTGTGAGAATAAAACCCTCTTTAGGTAAAGGAATCGAAGTTAATGATTTAGAAAAGGTTCTTGAGGAAAATCCTGAAACAAAAGGGGTTTTTCTAACCCATAATGAAACCTCTACAGGGGTTACCTTGAATTTAAAAGAACTTGCACCTATCGTAAAAAGAAGGGGATTATTGTTATTGATAGATGCGGTAAGTTCCCTTGGTGCTATTGATCTTCCCACTGATGAATTAAATATAGATGTGGTAGTTTCTGCCTCTCAAAAGGCTTTAGAAACTCCCCCTGGTATAGGTATGATCACCGTAAGTCCTTTAGCATGGGAATATTATGAAAAGGCAAAACTTCCGAGATTTTATTGGGACCTTAAAAAGGCTAAAAAATCTTTAGAAAAGGGGGCAACTCCCTTTACTCCTGCAATTCCACAGATTTTTGCCTTAAGAAAATCCCTAGAAAATATTCTTTCAAAGGGATTAGAGAATAATTTTAAGAAACATATTATGTTAGGGAATGCTGTTAGAAAGGGGATCACATCTCTTGAGATTTTTAAACTTCTTGCAGATGAGAAATATGCTTCGAATACAGTAACGGCAGTAATTCCTCTACCTGAAATTAATCCTGACGAAATGAGGAAAAAGTTAAGACAAGAGTTTGGGGTAGTTTTAGCAGGAGGACAAGGAGAATTAGAGGGAAAGATCTTTAGGATTGGACATTTAGGATATATTGAACCCTCAGATATTCTTGTTACTTTATCTTCTATAGAAATTATATTAGAGAGAATGGGATATAATGATCTAAGAGGAAAGGCAGTTAGATCAGCAGAAAAAGTATTTTTAGAAGGTTAGGGGGGATAATAATGGAAAAAATCTTAGTATCGGATCCTATAGCAGAGCAGGGTATAGAAAAACTAAAGGAGCTTCTTTATGTAGATTATAGACCTGGAGTATCAAAGGAAGAACTGTTAAAAATTATAAAAGAATACTCAGGATTAGTGGTCAGATCTGAAACAAAGGTAACCAAGGATATCATAGAGGAGGGAAAGAAGTTAAAAGTTATAGGAAGGGCTGGGGTAGGAGTAGATAATATTGATGTGGAATATGCCACAAGAAAAGGGATTTTAGTTATAAATGCTCCAGAAGGGAATACCATCTCTGCTGCAGAACATACCTTTGCGTTAATTCTAAGCTTGAGTAGAAAAATTCCCCATGCTTTTTATTCTTTGAAGGAGGGAAAATGGGAGAGGAAAAAATTTATAGGAAATGAGCTTTACAATAAAACCTTAGGATTAATAGGACTTGGAAGAATTGGGTCTGAAGTAGCTAGAAGAGCAAAGGTTTTTAAAATGAAAGTAATCGCCTACGATCCTTTTATTTCCCTTGAAAGAGCAAGAGAATTGGAAGTAGAACTTGTAGACAATCTTGATGAGCTTTTGAAAATCTCTGATTATGTATCTTTACATCTTCCTTTAACTTCTGAAACAGAAAATCTTATAGGAAAAAGAGAACTTGATTTAATGAAGCCTACTGCTTATTTAATTAATTGTGCCCGAGGAAATCTTGTAGATGAAGATGCATTGTATAATACATTAAAAGAAGGGAAAATTGCTGGATGTGCCTTAGATGTATTCAGCAAAGAACCTATAGACCCTAATAATCTACTATTAACGCTGGATAATGTAGTATTAACTCCACACTTAGGAGCCTCTACTCAGGAAGCCCAAGAAAAAGTAGCATTAATCGTAGCAGAGGAAATAATAAAATACTTTAAAGGCGAGCCAGTATTAAATGCGGTAAACCTTCCTATTGTAATAAGTGAAGAGCTATTGCCCTATGTAAAATTAGGAGAAAAGCTTGGTAGATTTTTAGCTCAACTTACCGATTCCAATCCTGAGGAATTGGAGATTCACATATGTGGAGAACTCTCCCAAAAAATTGAAACTTCTCTTTCTGCTGCAGTGTTAAAGGGATTCTTAGAGCCTATCCTTATGGAATCCATAAATTTTATTAATGCCCTTACCTTAGCTAAGGAAAGAAAACTAAAAATAAAGGAAATAAGAACCCAAGAGACAGAAGTATATAGAAGCCTTATAAAACTTCAATTAAGAACAGAAAGGGGATTTTTGGAACTTTCTGGTACAATAAATAGAGGACAGGAAAGAATAGTAAAAATTCAAGATTATTATATTGACCTAAACTTAGCTCCATATCTCCTTATTGTCTTTCATACTGATAAGCCTGGAATTATAGGAAAGGTTGGAACCATATTGGGCAAAGAAAATATAAATATTGCTGCAATGCAGGTAGGAAGAAAGGAGATAGGTAAAGAAGCAGTTATGGTTTTAATTGTAGATAATCTAGTTCCTCCCTCAGTCGTAAATGAGCTAAAATTTATAGAGAATATCCATAGGGTTTATTACGTATGTCTTTAATTATTTATTATGGGACTTTTAAAGGGCTTAATTCAAGTATATACAGGATATGGAAAGGGGAAAACTACTGCTGCTTTAGGGCAAGCATTAAGAAGTTCTGGACATGGTCTTTTGATCCTTTTTGCCCAATTTATAAAGGGGAATAGTTTTTCAGGAGAAGTTTTTTCCACAAAATATCTCCCAAATTTTGCCTTTTGGCAATTTGGTAGAGATTGTAGATTTTCTTCTGCAATTAGAGATAATATTATTCTATGTATTGAATGTGGAGATTGTTTAATTGGGGAAGAAGGACCTACAGATCTCGATAAAGAGATCATAAGTAAAGGATGGAGTAAAATTAAAGAGGCAATTTATGACCAAAAGTTTGATATAATTGTATTAGATGAAATAAGTTTAGCTATAAATTTTAAACTTATTTCCTTAGAAGAGCTAATAGAAGTTTTAAAAAATAAACCTTCTTCACTAGAGATAATACTTACAGGAAGAGATATGCCGGAAGAGATTATCGCTATTGCAGATCTTGTAACAGAAATGAGAGAAATAAAACATCCATATAAAAAGGGAATTTCTGCTCGTTGGGGAATTGAGTATTAAAATCTAATGGTTCCAGTTAACTTATATTGTTGTTTTTGTGTCTCCTCGGAGCTTATGAAGGGAGCTAATAGAGTACCAACATCTATTTGAAGAATATTTAATTTTAAGCCTATTCCCAGAGTATAATTTAAGGGATTTGTAATATCCCCCATTGATCCCCATCTTAAAGCTAAAAAGTCTCCAATCCACTGTTCCAATCCAAATCTTAAATAATTCCAAGTATTTTCTTTATTAGATTTTTCTATATCTATTAAATCTACAAACAGATTTGTCCCTTCGAAAGGTTTTAGGCTTATTCCCACGGCATATCCCTGGGGTAATGTAACTAAAATTTCCTTTTCAGAAAAACTTCTAAGATTAAGTCCATATCCTACAATTCCTGCTTTAATAAATCCCCAAATATCCAATAAGATTCCTAAATTTCCCTTTAATGTATCAGTTTCTTCATCATATTGGAAACTTGCACCCAAATATATATAGGAAGTTAGGGGAAAGGCAAGAGCAGTTTTCCATTTTTGGAAAATATAAGAATTGTTATTTTTGTTATATATTAAATCTACTGAAAGAGCAAAAAATGAAGTGGAAGGATAAAAATAATTCAATTTTAAGTTAGGATTATCCCTTAGGGGATAATTAAAGGTAAGAGAAAGCTGAGGAAATTTTTTCAAAGCCAATGTTGCAGGATTAAAAAAGTAGGTTTCTCCATTACTATCTAAGGTAACAAAGGTTCCTCCCATGCTAAGGGATTTTGCATCTAAATTTTCTATATTAGTCTGAGAAAAAATTATATTTGAAATAAGTAATATAAATAAAATTAAAGTTATAATCTTAATAAAAACTTTTTTCATTATCACACCTCCATATTTTTTACTCTAATTTCTTTATAAATCTTCCAATAATAAAAAATCAGTGATTGTTATCACAAAAATTATGTGATATTTGACACAATTTTTTAGATAATTTATTATAATAAAAAAATCTAAAAAGTGAAAGTGAAAAAGATCGGTTTTTCTTTAACATCTTTAAAAAAGGTATTATCAATAAAAGCCCTCGATATTGCAAGGGAGAGGGGAGCAGAAGTTGTAGAACTCTTTGGAGATCTTTCTGTTATCTTAAAGGGAATAACTGTCCAGGATCCTGAAAAAATAAAGAAAAAAGCAGAAAGATATAATATTTTTCTTACCTTTCATCTTCCTATGATCGATATTAATCTTGCAAGTCTTAATGATCTTATATATGAAAGCAGTATAGAAAGCACAACAAAGGCTTTAGAGTATGCAAGAAGGTGTGGAGTAAGACTGGTGGTGGCTCATCCTGGATTGGTCCCTGTAAGGCATTTTTTAGTAATTCTTTTAGCAAAAAGGAGATTAAAAAAGGCTTTAGAAAAGATATTAAACTTAACCCAAAAATATGAAATGGAATTAACCTTGGAAAATACAGCTTTGGATAAAAGAGATTTATTTTTGAAAATTTCTCATTTTAAAAAATTTTTAGCATCCTTTGATGGAAAGATAAAAGTATGCTTTGATTTTGGGCATGCTAATGTGTCCCCTGAGGGCTTATCAAAAACATGGGATGAATTAAAGCCTCTCATATCCCACATTCATATTCATGATAATCGTGGAAAAGAAGATGAGCATTTACCCCTTGGAGAAGGAAATATAGATTTTTCAAAATATTGGGAAGAATTAAAAAATTTCAATGGTTCTATTGTTTTGGAAATAAACGATTCTTATAAAAGATTAAAGGGACTATGGAGAAGCTTAGAGGAATTAAAGAGAATAAAGGAGGGGGATTTTCCCCCTCTCTAATTCTTAAATCTTAATACTTGAAATAATTTCTTCTGCCTTTCCACTACATCCTAAAACATTTCTTAATTTATGCTTTACTATCTCTTTAATGGAATCTCTTGCAGGACCTAAATATTTTCTTGGATCAAACTCTGCTGGATTTAGTGCAAATTGCTCCCTTAATGTTGCAGTCATTGCAAGTCTTAAATCAGTATCAATATTAACCTTGCAAATTCCCATTGTTGTTGCTTTTCTTATCATTTCTTCGGGGACTCCCTTTGCGCCTCCCAACTTTGCTCCATATTTATTAGCCTTTTCCACAAGATCAGTAAGAACAGAGGATGCACCATGAAGAACTAAAGGAAAACCAGGAAGTTTTTTGGCAATTTGTTCTAATCTTTCAAAATCTAATTTGGGTTCACCCTTAAATTTATATGCTCCATGGCTTGTTCCAATAGCTATAGCCAAGGAATCTACCCCAGTTCTCTCTACAAATTCTACTGCCTCATTGGGATCAGTATAGACTGCCTCTTGTGAAACCACATGCTCCTCAATTCCTTTCAATCTTCCTAATTCTCCCTCCACTACTACCCCCCTTGGATGGGCATAATCCACTACCTTTTTTGTGATTTCAATATTTTCTTCAAAGGGTAGGTGGGATCCATCTATCATTACCGAAGTAAATCCAGCATCGATAACTTCTTTACAAAGTTCAAAGGAATCTCCATGATCTAAATGAACACATATGGGAATATTAGGAACATCCTGCATAGCAGCTTCTACCAGCTTCATCAAATAAACAAGCTTTGCATAATTTCTTGCACCTTTTGAGATCTGAAGAATTAGTGGGGCCTTTTCCTCCTTTGCTGCCTCTATAACTCCCTGAAGAATCTCCATATTATTTACATTAAAAGCACCTATAGCATATTTACTATAGGCTTTTTGGAACATTTCCTTTGTGCTTATTAATGGCATCTTTAAAACCTCCTTAGTTTTTATCTTTATAATATAAAGTATATCATACCTACTAAATAAAAAATTTAAAAATTTTTAACATATTTATTGACTTTTCACAATAGTTTTTGTTTTCTGAATCTGTAATCACTTTTCACCCCTTTTTCAATATAAGAACTATTCTTCTCTTACTCTCATATTTAAATCTATATAAACTCAAAGAAATTAGTAACCTAAAATGTTAATCCTAAAGGCAAGTCCCACATAATTCCTTTGGAAGATTTTTCCTTAACAGATATATGTGCCCTTTTTATTTGTATACCCCAAAAATTTCTTTACTCTTCTTATTCAGAGGAATATCTGGTAAAATATTTATTATTGTGTATGATATCACCTCCTTGGGATAAGATTTTTGAGGGACTAAAATCTAATAAAATTCTATCCCAAGGAGGCTTTATTTTTCAAAAAGTAATTAAAGAAAAGAAGAAAGGAGGAAAAGAGCGTGAATTTAGATAAAAATATCTTTAGAATGTATGATATAAGGGGAGAAGTTGATAAAAATTTAACAGAAGATATAGTTAATTTGCTTGGAAAAGCCTATGGTATAAAACTAAAGGAAAAGATTAAGAAAAATAATTTAAAAATATCTGTAGGACATGATGTAAGACTTTCTTCAAAAAGATTTTCACAAGCATTAATTGAAGGAATTATTTCTCAAGGGATAGATGTAATATTTTTAGGACTAATTCCTGCTCCTGTTTTGTATTTTTCTTTGTTTAACCTTCCTGTTGATGGTGGAATAATGATTACAGGGAGTCATAATCCCCCCCAATTTAACGGGATGAAAATATGTATTGGAAAAGAAACAATTTTTGGAGAAGAAATTCAAGATCTTTATAGAATTGCTACAGAAATTAAAGTAAATGGAGAGAAAAGGGGAGGAGTAGAGGATTTTGATATTCTTTCTGTTTATAAAGAATATCTTATAAAGGAATTTAGTAGAGGACCTATAAGGGAGTTAGAGAAGAATAGTTTAAAGATTGTTATAGACTCTGGAAATGGATGTGGAGGACTTGTGATTCCTGAAGTCTTAAGAAATCTTGGGATTAACGTTATAGATTTATTTTCAGAACCCGATGGAAACTTTCCTAATCATCATCCTGATCCTACTGTGGTAAAAACATTAATGATATTAAAAGAAACTATCTTAAGAGAAAAGGCAGATTTTGGAGTTGCCTATGATGGAGATGCAGATAGAATTGGAGTTATTGATGAAAAGGGAGAAGTTGTATATGGAGATAGATTAACATATATATTTGGAAAAGATATCTTAAGGGATCACCCAAAAGGGAAAATAATTGGAGAAGTTAAATGTTCAAAAACATTATTTGATGGAATAGAGAAATTAGGAGGAATTCCTGTTTTATCTCCTGTAGGGCATTCCTTGATTAAGAAAAGGCTAAGAGAGGAAAATGCTCTTTTGGCAGGAGAGATGAGTGGTCATATATTCTTTAATGATAGATATTACGGGTATGATGATGCCTTATATGCAACATTAAGACTTATAGAAATTTATGCAAGAGAAAAACTAAAAAATTCCAATCTTAAATTTTCTCATCTCCTTGCTGATCTTCCTAAGGTCTATGTTTCTCCAGAGATTAGGATCCACTGTCCTGAAGATAAAAAATTTGAGGTAATCAAAAATATATTACCTAAATTAGAAAGAGAGTATCCTGAGATTTATAGGGATATAAAAAAGATAACAACTATTGATGGGATAAGGATAGAATTTTCCGATGGATGGGCTTTAGCTCGTGCCAGTAATACAGAGCCAGTAATAGTTATGAGATTTGAGGCAGAGAATGAAGAAAAATTAAATCTTTATAGGGAAATTTTTGAGGAAATATTGAGGGAAGATAACAATTTATAACAATTGATGAAAAGAAATATTCTTTTGATAAGAGCATTTTTCTTTCTATTTTTTTCAGCTTGGAGTTTTATCTTTTCCTTTATTCCAGTCTATTTAAGAGATAAAGGCTTTTCTGTTGGGGAAATTGGAATTTTAGCAAGTATTTCTTCTCTTATTGGAGCCTTTACCCAAATATTCATGGGTTATCTCTCTGACAAAATTGGAAAAAGAAAGCCTTTCATAATTTTGGGGCTTTTAGGTTTATCTTTTATCTACTACTTTATATTTCCAAAACTGGATTCATTCTTAAGCTTCTTTTTCCTTTATCCTTTAATAGGGATATTTATCAACTCTGTAATTACCTTCTCCAATGTTCTTGTTATTGATCTTTCTTTAGAAGACAAAATAGGAAGAAAATATGCTTCCACAAGAATTTGGGGGAGTATAGGTTTTCTTGTATTAATAACTATTATTGGAATTTTCCCAATTCTCACAAAGCCTGAATATATGTTTCCCTCCATTTCTTTAATTTATCTTCTAAGTTTAATTTCGGTATTCTTTATAAAGGAACCAAAATTGAAAGTAGGTATAAAAGCTTTAAACTTAAGGGATATAAAGGAAATAATTCTTTCTCCTAAGGTAAGAAATTTCCTTCTCTTTTATTTCTTCTACTTTACATCTTTGGTGGGTGCTTCATCTAATGTAAATCTTCTTATTAAAGATCTTGGGGGGACAAACCAACATATAAGCTTTGCCTATTCTGCAAGTTCAGCATCAGAGATTCCTTTTATGATTATATGGGGATCCCTTTCTGATAAAATTGGAAGGAGACCAATTCTCTTATTTTCTTCCCTAATCCTCCCTATAAGAATTTTCCTCTACAGTATAACTAAGAATCCATCGTATATTATTACTATTCAGCTTATGCATAGCTTAACCTTTGCAATTATTGGTACAATTCCTATTGTCTATATTAATGATTTAGTTCCTCCCGAAAAAAGAGCTACAGCCCAAGGGATATTGAGTATGACCTCAGCTCTTTCTTCAACCTTTGGTCCCCTCCTATCAGGAGTTTCTGCAGATGTTTTTGGACTTCCTGGAATGTACCTCTTTTTGACCTTTATTTCTGGAATTTCCACCTTTATTGCAATATTATTCTTAAAGGAATCAAAAATTAATACTTTTTTGGTATAATATCCTAAAAAAGGAGAATAAAATGAAAGAAGATTTAAAAAGAAAATTAGAAGATTTAAAGGAACTACTTAGAAGCATGAAGAAAGTTGTCATTGCCTTCTCAGGTGGTGTTGATAGTACTTTTCTTTTAAAAATAGCAAGGGATGTTTTAGGAGAAGATGTTATAGCTATAACTTTGGTTTCTCCATTGTATCCCCAAAGGGAAATAAAGGAGGCGGAAGAGATTGCAAAAATTTTAGGAGTAAAACATATAATTGAGAGGGAAGAAAATATACTAAAAAACCATAAATTTTTAGAAAATCCTCCTGAAAGATGCTATTTGTGTAAGAAGGAGGAGTTTGGAAGAATTCTTGAGATAGCAAAAAAATATGAAATTTCTTACATATTAGATGGAAGTAATGTGGATGATTTGGGAGATTATAGACCAGGAAGAAGAGCTTTAAAGGAACTTGGTATAAGAAGTCCCCTTTTGGAAATAGGATTTACGAAAAAGGAGATAAGGGAATTATCTAAGGAATTTGGTTTACCTACTCATGATAAACCGTCTTTAGCCTGTCTTGCCTCAAGATTTCCCTATGGAGAAAAGATAGATATTGAAGCTTTAAAAAGGGTAGACGAGGCTGAAGAGTTCCTAAGAAGTCTTGGAATAAAACAGGTTCGTGTTAGAAATTATAATAATATAGCTCGGGTAGAGGTAGAGCAAGAAGATTTTAATATATTCTTTGATAAAGAAAATAGAGGAAAAATTGTGAAGAGGTTTAAAGAATTGGGATATATTTATGTAACCTTAGATTTAGAGGGATATAGGACAGGAAGTATGAATGAAGTATTAAGGAGGAAAGAAAATGAATAGAGAGAAAATAAGAGAGATATTAGAAGGGATAAAAAGAGGAGATTTAGATATTGATGAGGGATTGGAAAAAATTAGTTTTCTCCCTTACGAAGATATAGGATATGCAAAGGTAGATCATCAAAGAAGTATTACCAGGGGTTTTTCTGAGGTAATACTTTGTCAAGGAAAAACCCCTGAACAAGTAGTTAATATAATGGAAAGGCTTCTTTCAAAAAATCCCAGGGTTTTAGCTACCAGAGCAGGAAGGGATATTTTTGAATTGGTAAGGACAAAAATAAAAGATGCAAGATATAATGAGATTGCAAGAACCATAACGGTAATAAGAGAAGAATATGAAAAGAAGGGGAAGGTTATTGTTGCATGTGCTGGAACTGCAGATTTACCTGTTGCAGAAGAGGCTGTAGAGACTGCAGAGATAACAGGAAGTAATGTGGAAAGAATATATGATATAGGGATTGCTGGACTTCACAGGGTTTTAGATAAGATAAAAATATTAAGAAGTGCTAATGTTATTATTGTTGTAGCAGGTATGGAAGGAGCTCTTCCCTCTGTTATTGGAGGACTTGTTGACAAACCAGTGATTGCAGTTCCTACAAGTATAGGTTATGGAGCAAATTTTAATGGTCTATCTGCTTTACTAACTATGTTAAATAGCTGTGTACCGGGGATAGCAGTAGTAAATATTGATAATGGATTTTCCGCTGGGTATTTAGCTAGTATGATTAACCTCTTAGTGGAGGGGAAAAAATGATCATTTATTTTGATTGTTTTTCTGGGATAAGTGGAGATATGATCCTTGGAGCTCTTTTGGATTTGGGCTTAGATCCTGAAATTTGGAAAAGGGAATTGAAAAAATTACCCTTAGAAGGATACGAGATAAAAATCAGTAAAAAAGCTAAAGGGTTTTTACAGGGGACTGATGTAGAAATAATCTCATATGATGAAAAAAGTCATCGTCATCTTTCTGATCTTTTAGAGATAATAGAGAAAAGTAGTTTTTCTAAAAGGGTTAAAGAATTATCAAAAAAGGTTTTTATTAAAATTGCTGAAGCAGAGTCTAAAATTCATAATGAACCTATAGAAAAAGTACATTTTCACGAAATAGGAGCTATAGATACGATAATTGATGTAGTAGGTACCTTTATAGCTTTAGAAATCTTAAAGGTGGAGGAAGTTTACTCTTCTCATCTTCCCCTAGGAGAAGGTTTTATAGAAACTTCCCATGGTATCATTCCTATTCCTGCTCCTGCCACTATTGAGATTCTTAAGGGAGTCCCTATATATTCAGGAGGGATAAAGGGAGAATTGGTGACTCCAACAGGGGCTGGCATTATTTCTACTTTAGCAAAAAATTTTGGCCCCATTCCTAATATGAAAATATATAAAGTGGGATATGGAACAGGAAAAAGGGATTTTTCTATTCCCAATCTTTTAAGAGTATTTATGGGGGAAATAATTCCCAATGTAAGAGAGGAAAAAAATCTTGTTATTGAGGCAAATATTGATGATATGAATCCTCAAATTTATGGATATATTATGGAAAGACTTTTTGAAAAAGGAGCTTTAGATGTAACATTAACTCCCATATTTATGAAAAAGGGAAGACCTGGAATTCTTCTTACTATTCTTATGGAGCCTTGGATGGAGCAGGAAATAGCAGAGTTTCTATTCAAAGAAACTTCAACCATTGGATTTAGAAAATATTTCGTGGATAAAATAATGATGGAAAGGGAGATTAAAGAAATAGACACTTTCTGGGGAAAAGTGAGGGTGAAAATCTCAAGATATGGTTCCTTTGAGAAGGTATCTCCAGAGTATGAAGATTGTAGAAAAATTGCAGAAAAAGAGGGAATTCCTTTAATTAATATTATGAAAGAGATAGAAAAAAGATTTAATAAATAAGGAGAGGCAAAATGCCTCTCCTTATTTATATTAAGCTAACCCAAGCTCTTTATGTTTTTCGTAAATTTTTTCTGCAAGATCATCTAATAGTTTTAAATCTTCTTTTTTTGGTAACCCCTTTATTAAAACAGGATCTAATATCTCCATATCAAGATTTGATACCATATTTTTTAATATATCAATAGTCTTTCCACTCCATCCATAGGAGCCAATAATACTTAAAAATTTAGCCTTTGGCTTAAGAGCATTAGCAAGAAAAACTGCATAGACAACTTTGGGATGAGGTCCTATGAGAACTGTAGGAGTTCCTACCACTATAGTCCCAGCATCTACAAGGGCCATAGCTAATTTTCCAATATCTACCGAAGAAAGATCAAAAATTTCAACTTTAATCTCTTTTTCTATTAGTTTTTCAGTCAAGTATTCCACCATTATATGGGTACTATTATGCATGGATATATAAGGAATTATTACTATATTTTTTGGGGGATTATTTACCCAATCATTATAGGCATCAATAATGAAGGGTGGATCTTGATAGATAGGACCGTGACTTGGAGCTATTAATTCAATATTATATGCCTTTATCTTTTCTAAATTTTTTTGGATAATATTTCTAAAGGGCATCATAATCTCTGCATAATATCTTTTTGCGGAATCATAGACTAATCCTTTATCATTTACAAAAATGTCTGATGTGGCGAGATGGGATCCAAAAAGATCGCAGGTGAAAAGTATTTTATCTTCGATGAGATAACTCACCATGGTTTCAGGCCAATGCACCCAAGGAGTATAAATGAATTTTAAAGTCTTATCACCAAGGGATAATATTTCTCCATTGGAAACTATAATAAATTTATCTTCTGGAATATTTAGGTGAATAGAGAGAATTTCTTTTCCTTTAGGATTTGTTACCACTTTCGCAGACTTATATTTTTCAAGAATTATAGGGATAGCTCCTGAATGATCCTGTTCTCCATGATGGGAGATTATAAAATCTATTTGATGGATATCTTCCAAATAAGAGAGAAGAACCTGAGTCATAGTTGGATCTACAGTATCTATTAATGCAATCTTTTCTTTTCCCTTTATTAAATAGGCATTATAACTGGTTCCATCAGGAAGGGGAATTAAAGCATCAAAAAGTTTTCTATTCCAATCTACAGCACCGACATAATATATCCCTTCTTTAATTTTTCTTGGTCTCATCTTTAACCTCCTAATCTGCACTTATTTAGTAGTAATTCTATTATATTACCTATTCCTCAAAATTGCAAATAATTTTCATTTATATAAACTTGATAATTTGAAACTTTATTTATTTTTAGATATACTTTTAAACAATATGGAAAAAATTTATCCCATAGATTCTGTAGGAATAATGTTAACCTATAAATGCCCCTTAGGGTGTAAGCATTGTTTATATGCTTGTGGACCTAAATGGAAGGAATTTATGAAAATAGAAACCTTAAGTTCAATACTTCAAAGCATTAAAAGGCTATGGAAAAATTATAGGCCAAATCCTTCTAAAAATATACTTTTCCACGGAATACATTTTGCAGGAGGAGAACCTTTTCTAAATTTTCCCCTACTTCTTTCTGCAGTAAGGATAGCAAAAGAGTTTGGAGTATATATGGGATATGTAGAGACAAATGCGGAATGGTGTATAGATAAAGAAGACGTATATGAAAAATTTTCTCTTCTAAAAGATTCAGGACTTCCAAGAATTTTTATCAGTTGTTCTCCCTTCCATGCAGAAAAAGTTCCCCTTAAAAGAACTCTTCTTGCAATTGAGGTAGCTCAAAGGGTTTTGGGACCTGAAAATGTCATTATTTATATGGCTCATTTCATAAAAGAAATTGCGAAGTTTGATATAGAAAATCCTGTTCCATTAGATAGATGGGAGAGCAATTATGGAAAGAAAGGAGCAGGTTATATATTTTGGGAGGGATATGGACTAATTTCTGGTGGAAGATCTGGATTTTTATTAGGAGATTTATGGTATAAATATCCTCCTGAAGTATTTAGAGAGGATACATGTAGATTTGAGATCTTAAAGTCTCAACATGCCCATTTTGATCCTTATGGAAATTATATTCCATATTTTTGTGGAGGAATTTCCCTTGGATCCTGCAAAGATCTTGGGGAGTTTTATAATAACTTTAATTTAGATAAACTTCCATTAATAAAAATTCTTGTGGAAAGAGGTCCCTATGGATTAATGAGATTTGCTGAAGAACTTGGTTTTGAAGGGTATTCTGAAGGTTATGTGGGAAAGTGTCATCTTTGTGTTCATGTAAGAAAATTTTTAGTGCAAAAAACCAATAAATTTTTGGAGTTATTCCCTCAAGATTTTTATAATTTTCTTAATGTTGATTAAAGGAAAAGGCTATACATTGAGAGAATTCTTTGATTATGTAAGTTTATAGATTAAATATTTGAGGTTTTTCTAAGGATATGTTAAAATTATCTAGGAGCATGGGGTAAAAAGGAGAGAAGCCCTGGGGTAATCCCAGGGTTTAATTATGTTAAAAGAGAATAAAAAGTGTATAAAAAACTCAGATTTTTTTATAGTTTTAATTTTATCCTTTGATTTCTCTAACTCTATCCCCTGGTAAAGGAATTTTATAACTATGTTAAATCAATAAAGGAAGATATATGTTTTTTAGGAGGGGTTTGGGATAATGAATATATAATAGCAAAGTACCATGGATATTTACCCTAGCTATCAGTTCAGCTCGACTTGGAACTTATCAATTTTCTTTTGGAAGAAAGAAAATTATTTTCAGAATATAATCCTTATGGTATCTTTTCTTGTTCTCTAAAAGAGAATTTTAATGTTCTTTATTCTGCAATTCAAAAATAGATAAAGATATAATTTTAGGCCCCTTCGCTTCTATTATAATTAAAATTTAAGATTTCGTCCCATTTATCAGAGGATAAAGAATTCCCATCCATTTCCCATGCAATAATTCCTCCCCCAACTACTGGAGGAATCCTTAAAATTTCCACCTTTGCTTTGGGAGCAAAAATATGAATCTTTGCAGATATATACTCTTTAAGCCATTCTGCTCCTTTATATAGACTTCCTGCAAGGACAACAGGTGTCTCTTCCTTTATTAAGTCTAATCTTTTCATCAAGGCATATACACTTTTTACAGTTTCTTCTACTATTCTTTCTCCAATTTTTTTTGCAACAAGATCCCCTTCTTCTATGGCTTTAAATAAAAATGGAGCAAGATACAAAGCCTTATGCCATTCTTCATGATGATAATAAAGTTTTTTTGCTAATTCATCAAAGTCATTTACTGAAAAAAATTTCAGGACGATTTTTTCTAATATAGTTTTTTCTCCTCTCCCATCATAGGATCTGAAGGCACAATGAAGCATTTCCTGGATTACAGAAGATGCTCCACCCCAATCTCCAAATATATACCCTTCTCCATAAAATCTAAAACTTTTTCCGTCCTTTCTCCTTCCAAAGCCATTTGTTCCTGCGCCCATTACTACAATTATTCCCCAGTAATCCTTTGTCCCTGCTCTTAAAGCAACGGCAGTATCATTTTCTATACGAATCTCCCTTGCTATTTTCAAAGACTCTACCTCTCTTTTAAGCATATCATAATCTTCTGGAAAATCTGCTCCAGCAAGTCCAAAGCACGCCTTCTCAAAACTTATATTCCCTACAAATTTTCTTGCTTCCTCTATTGCTAATAACCAATTCCTTTTTGCATTTTCAATCCCTGATACCTCATAATTTCCTG
This sequence comes from uncultured Dictyoglomota bacterium, assembly GCA_964612975.1. Classification (GTDB taxonomy): domain Bacteria; phylum Dictyoglomota; class Dictyoglomia; order Dictyoglomales; family Dictyoglomaceae; genus NZ13-RE01. The sequence continues at coordinate 42,221 of CAZTGC010000005.1, forward strand.
GTCCAGATCTCCCAAAACCAACAATCTTTCCTTCTTCATTGAGAATAATTGCTTCAGTCTTGCTTCCTCCTCCATCTATTCCTAAATAATATTTCACTTATTTTCACCCCTTTACATAAGTTTTGGAAAATAGTCCCTATTTGCTTCTATCAGGACAGATAAAATCTTTTCTGCCAAGGTCAAAGATGAGATGAGAGGATGTTGAGCCAAAGCAAAGAGTGCCTTTCTGAAAGAGCCTTCTACTGCAGATTCTATTGTCAATTCTTCGTAGGTCTTTACTGCTTGAATTAATCCTTTAACTTCTAAGGGTAAATTCCCAATTATATACCTTTGAATCCTTTCTCCTTCAATAAAAACAGGAATTTCAACAACACAATTATAAGGTAGATCAAAAATTACTCCTTGATTTTTAATATTTACTACCTGAAATCCCCTTCTTAATCCTAAAAGATGAAATATTAAGTTGACTGCAGATTTAGAATATAGTGCTCCGCCTCTTTTTTCCAGTTCCTTTGGTTTTTCATCTAAACTTGGATCCTTATAAAGTTCAAATAGCTTCTCCTCAATTTTTAGTACTTCTTCAGCTCTTTTTGATTTACCTTTTAACTCTTCTACTTTTTCCTCTCTAAAATAAAAATATCTAAGGTAATAATTAGGAAACATATTTAAATAATCCAATATTTTCCTTTCCTCTTCTGAGAGAGATTCCTTTACTTTGCTAAAAGCCTCTTCGGTTCTATCTTTTCCATTTACAAAAACCCTTCTAACAAAGCTTAAGTGGTTTAATCCAAAATAATCTAAAAAAACATCTTCCATTGGAACATTCAAAATCTTCGCAAAATAACTCTGAAAATTGATGGGAACATTACAGAGTCCCAAAACCTTAATTTTTGAGTATTTTGAAACTGCCTCTGTTATAATTCCTGAAGGATTTGCAAAATTAATTAACCAAGCATTGGGAGAAAGGTTTTCCATTTCTTTTGCAATACTTAAAACTACAGGAATGGTCCTTAATGCATTAGCAAATCCTCCTGCGCCTGTAGTCTCTTGTCCTAAAAGATTAAATTGTAATGGGATACTTTCATCAAGAAATCTTGCCCTTTGTCCTCCCACCCTTATTTGATTTATGACAAAATCAGAATCCTCTAATGCTTCTTCTAAGGATAAAGTGGATTTTATATTGATATTTCCTTTTCTTTTTTTAATCATTCTGTTGGAAAAATCAGTTATAATATTTAATCTTTCTTCATTTATATCCACCAAATAAATTTCTAATGGAGAAACTTCAAAGGATAGCTCAATTAAGCCCTCCATTAATTCAGGAGTATAGGAACTTCCTCCGCCAATAACTGATATTTTCATCTTTTTCCTCCAATCATATGATAAATAATAAATAATTATATTATTTATTAGATAAATTGTAAAGAAAACTAATTAAAAACTATCTATTAAAATAATTCATAAATCCTAAAACTGTAGCTCCTAAGATAAGACTATTTTCACCAAGTTTTGAAGGGTAAAAAACTATTTTTTTTCTTAATTGGGAAAAGACATTGGGAAGGATATAATCTTTAATTTTTTCAGTTATATATTTTAAACTTTCTAAAGGAAGATTACCTGAAATACAAACCGCTTGGGGTGGCAATATTTGGATAATATTTGATAAAGAGATTCCTAAATATTTAAGAGCTTTATCTAAACTTTCTATTTTTTCTCCTCTTATAGCATGCTTAAAAATTTCATTTATATCAGAAGATTTACTATAATTTTCGATTATTATAGGAATAGATGCCACAGTTTCTAAACATCCCCTTTTGCCACACCAACAATCTTTTCCATTTATTTCTATAATAGTATGACCTATTTCTCCAATAATTCCATCGTATCCATCTAATACTCTATCATTTAGATAAATTCCTAATCCTATCCCCTTACTTAATAAAAGATAAAGGAAATTTCTATAATTTCTTCCCTCCCCATACCAATTTTCCGCTAAAATACCAGCATTTGTATCCTTTTGCATGTAGAGGGGTAAAGGAAAATTTTTATTTATGGTCTCCCTTAAATTTACATCCTTCCAATTTAAACTTGTAGATAATATTACTCTTCCTGAGCTAAGTTCCAGAAGCCCAGGAATAGATGCGGAAATAGCGATAATTTTATCTTTAAAGGGTTCATATAATTCTTGTATTAACTTAAGAAGGTCTTCAATATTTTTCATTTTTATAGAGCAAATCTTTAATATATTTCCCCTAGGATTTACTACTGCGCCCTTTATATAAACTCCTGAAAGGTCTAAAGCTAATACCAAAAGGTCAGGGCTTATAGCAAGTTTTATTGGTCTTCTACCCCTAAGGGTATTAACCCTTCCCAACTCCACTATAAAGTTCTTAGATAAAAGTTCCTCGATAATTTCTGTTATTGCAGTTTTAGTAAGCTTTGTAATACGAGAGAGCTCTGCCCGAGATTTTGGGCCTTGTTTTATTAATACTTCAAGAATTAAATTTTTATTATAACTTCCTACATACTTTGGCGTTCTTCTCTCCTTCATATTTCCCTCTTTTTTGTAAACCTACATGACAAATTTTATAGCCTATTATATATTAACCATAGAAGATTCTAAAGTTATTTTAAAAAATTTTGGGAGGAATTTGTGGTAAAGATCTATGATACCCTTAAAAAGATAAGTAAAAATGTAATCCTAAGAAGATTTATAAAATCAATTTTCACAATCTTTGTGGTTGTTTCTCTCATTTTCTTTATAATAAGACTTATGCCTTCAAATCCAATCCAAATTTATATAAATCAATTAATATCCCAATACGGGATGACTTACAAAGAAGCAGAGGCATAATCTGCATCACTATTTTCTATCGATCTTGAAAAGTCTTTAATTTTACAATGGACTCTGTTTAGTGTTGGCGTTTCTCTACTTATTAGTTTTACCCTTGGAATTATAATTGGGATGTTTATTACCTATAAGAGAGGAAGCAGTATAGATTTTATTATTACAAGTATCATATCTACATTAAGTTCTATTCCCAATTATCTTATTGGGATCATGATATTAGTTTTTGTAGGAGTTCAATGGAGATTAGTTCCCATCGAAGCCATGAGGGGATCTTTATCTCCCGGAGTAAAACCTGGGTTTACATGGATTTTCATAAAGGATGTTTTTTTCCATGCTTCTATGCCTATTCTTACCTATGTTATTAGTACCATTGGAGGTTGGATCCTTACAATGAAAAGTAGTACCTTATCCAACTTAGGAGAATATTATGTGATGGTGGCAAAAGCAAAAATTGGATATTTCAATTTTACTCTGGGCCTGCAATATATGTAAATCACAATATTTATCCATTAAATAGAGTAGAAGTAAGGCAAGCAATGGCTTATGCTATAAACAGAGATGAAAATGGATTTGTATCCCTTGGAAAGTCTGGAGTTGGAGTAAAACTTATGGCAGGATTTAGTGACAATATGATTCCATTATGGATTTCTTCAGCCGATCAAAGGAAACTTGATAAATATGAATATAATCCTAAGAAGGCAGAAGAAATATTAACTAAATTAGGATTCAAGAGGGATAGAGATGGGGTTTGGATAGATGATAGAGGAAAGAGAATGGAATATGAACTAATCGTTCCTGCAGAATTTGCAGACTGGTCAGCTGCCGCAGAAAATACTGCATCACAATTAACAAAATTGGGAATAAAGGTAACTGTTCGTGGAGTAACCTTTGCTCAAGTTCCTCAAGAGGCAGAACAAGGAAGATTCCAATTATTGATACAGGCATGGGGTGCAGCCCATCCTCATCCTCATTTCTCATTCTATCAAGATTTAATCAGATTTAACTATCCTCTTGGGGTAGGACCTGGAATGAATTTCCCAATGAAGCAAAGGACAAAAGCGGTAGGAGAGGTAGATTTAAATAAATTGACAACTGATTCTGCAGTGGGATTTGATATGAAACTCCAAAAGAAATATGTGACTACTCTTGCCTTAGCATTTAATGAATTACTCCCCATAATTCCCCTCTGGGAGCGTTATGGAAATAATCCTTCCTTAGAAGGGGTAAGAGCAACGGGATGGCCACCTGAGGGAGATCCAATTTACAAGAATAGTCCATACTCTAATAGTTTTGTTGTAATCATGCTAACAAATGGTACACTAAAACCTGTTAAGTAACATATTAAAAATTTAAGACAAAAAGCCTCCTGGGAGATATATTTTTTCTCTCAGGAGGCTTTTTAAATTTATCTTTATTTGAGTTAGGGATTCTCCTTTTAAATCTACAAAAAAGATGTAAAATTAGAATTGTTGTGAATTGTTGGGAATTATTTTTTGTTTTTATAAAGATAGGTTGGCTTACCCTTGGTGGAGGGTATGTAATGATACCTCTTTTTTTAGAAGAAATTGTAAAAAAGAGAAAATGGCTAAGAGAAGAGGAATTTTTAGAAACATTAACTTTAGCTCAGCTCTTTCCAGGTCCCATAGCCTTTAATTTTGCGGTAGCAGTGGGATATAAATTAAAAAGGAATAAAGGCGCATTAATAAGTGCTTTAGGGGTTGTTCTGCCTTCTTTTATTTCAATTTTAATAATTGCGATTTTTTTTATTAAATGGCAGAAAAACAGAATAGTACAGGGGCTGTTTTATGGTATGAGACCTGCAATTGCAGGCCTTATGGTCTATAGTGTTTATGAACTTTTTAAAAAAGTGAATTTTACTTTATCTAAGATTTCTATTGTTTTCTTCTTATCTTTTATATTAATATTTTTTAAAATTAATCCTATGTATATTATTCTTGCTTCCCTAGGAATTAGTATATTATGGGTATATTGGGGACATTAATTAAAGTATTTTTCTTGATAGGTTGTTTTGGTTTCGGTGGTGGTTATGCCATAGTAGCTCTTATAAGACATTGTGTGGTAATAGAAGAAAAATGGCTTACTAATATTCAATTTATAGATGTTCTTGCGATTTCCCAGATTACCCCAGGTCCTATAGCTATAAATTCTGCCACGTTCATAGGATATAAAATGGGTGGAATCTTAGGATCAATATTGGCTACTATTTCTTCAGTTCTTGCTCCTTTTATTTTGGTTTATTATTCTTCTTATTTTTTTCATAAAATCAATAGTGGAAAATTTTCAAATATATTATACCACTTAAGACCTATGACCTTTGCTCTTGTAATTTCAGCTACCTATAATATTCTTTTAGATTCAGTAATTGACTGGGAAGGACTAATTTTATTTTTATTATCTTTATTTCTTTGCTATAAAACTAAATGGAATCTATTCCTTCGAATTTTTATAGTGGCATTATTGGGAGAAGTTATTTATTTTTTAAGCTGAAGAGATAGTGAAAAAATCTTTACCACCCCAAATTATATTATTTCTTTACTTTGTTTTATATATATATTCCCAATCCCTGTTTTTGCTTTAATGTATAAAATTATACCTTCTGATTTTTCTTCCTTAAATCTTATAATTTCTGAATCCACAGTGACTTTACCTATTCCAGTTTCTGTGTCTAAGTCAAGAATTACTCCTTCGGGAATATATATAGTTACATTCCCAATACCACTTTTAACTTCTACCTTTAATTTTTTCTTAGGAAGCCACGCAGAAAAATTTCCTACCCCACCTTTTATATTTAAGTAATTTAATTTTAATCCTCTAAAATCTAATTTAGTATTGCCAAGTGTTGTTTCTAAACTAAAACTTATCTCTACATTAGAAGGTAAATAAACGTTCATTGCACCTCTAGTATCTCCTCCCAAAAAAGAAGGAAAATTATCTTCAATCTCTAAATCTAATATTGAATTTTCTCCTAATTTCTTTTTTTTCTCGTGTATATTAAATTCTCGTGAGGAGGAGATATGGATGAGATTTTTTTTATCAGAAGACGAAACTACATATAACTCACTAATACCTGCTTTTAAATTCACAGCCATACTTTTTATATTTGGATCATAGGGAAGAAGCCAATCTCTGTAGATACCTCGATGCATTCTAAAGGGCATAAAAAAGAAAATGATGCCCAAGAAAAAAATTAAAAAAAGAAGAAAAACCCATATAAACCATCTTTTCTCTCCCATTAAAATATCTATGCCCCAAAATACGAATATAATTGGCCAGAATTTTAAAAGATCATACCATTTAATATTTAAATATCCTAATTCTGAGGCTAATAATATTGCCCCTAAAATTATAAGAAGGATACCAAGTAATGATATTTTTTTCATTATTCCTCACCTCTTTAACTTAAGTTTTTATTAAAAGAATTATTCCAAGAATTAATATAAACAATGGGAATAGAAATCTAAAAGGAATAAAAAACCATCCTAAATTTGAACTTAGAAGAAGCACTCCTAATCCTAAAAGAAACCATCCCCAAATTTCCTTTGATGAGCCTTTATATTGCGTTTTTAACTCATCCTTAATTTTTTCTATAGAGCTTTCTTCAATTTTTTCTTCAATTTCTCTTTTCTCATCGGGAGCTTCCGGAATAATTAAAGCAGATATAAAATAAAGTATTGGCAAAATAGGGCCTGAAACAAATATTAAAAGAACAAAAGCAAGACGAACAATGGTAGGATCCACTGAAAAATATTCAGCAATTCCTCCACATATTCCTAAAAGAACCCTTTCTTTTTTACTTCTATAAAGTCTTTTCTCCATTTGGATTCCTCCATAATAAAATTTTCTACTAAGTAATACGAAAAATACCTTTAAAAGGTTGCAAGGGGAAAAATTTAAAAGAGTATAGGGGGAGAGAGATACAACCCCCTATTTTATTAATGATTCCTCTACTTTATTATAAAGATGGTCTGCAATTCTAACTCCTTCTGATAAGATATTCTTTGCTCTTTCCATTGTTTCTTTAGTAAAATTCTCATCCTTTATATATTTAACGTTTATAAGAACATTAAGCCAACTACCTTGAATTGCAGATTTAAGACAAAGAACCGAAACTCCAATATCACTTATAATATTTGGATTAGTATTTCCAATACATTTCTCTAATAATTTAAGGACCGCTAATCCCCTTCCCATTATTGATAAGGGAACCAAGGAAGCATCTTTTAATGCTTTTTCTAAAGCCTCTCTTCTTATTTCTTTTTGTTCTTCTGTCTCCTTAGGCATTTTATATGCCCGAGAAACCTTGTTAAAAGCTGTGGTATCCTCTTCTATTAAAGATAAAAATTCATTCTGTAACCCTTCAAGTTCCTTTAACATCTCCTGCAAGATTGTCTCATATTCCTTAAATTTCTCCTTACCTATTGTTAAATTGATAACCATGGAAGATAATGCTGAACCTACTGCTCCTAAAAGGGCAGAAGCAGAACCACCACCAGGAGCTGGCTCCTTAGAGGCCAGAAGCATTATAAATTGCTCGATACTGTGATTAACTATGGGCATAAAATTCCTCCTTCTTATATTATTCCAATTTTTTTACCTGCCTTCTCAAATATTTCTAAGGCTCTATCTATATGCTCTTCGGTGTGAGTCGCCATATAACTTGTTCTCAATAAAGACTGATTAGGGGGAACACCAGGAGGAAGTACAGGATTACAATAAACCCCTAAATCAAAAAGTTCCTTCCACATATATATAGTCTTCCATCTATCTCTTATGTATATAGGAATAATTGGAGTACAACTATTTCCTATGTCAAATCCTAAGGATTTTAATCCTTCTCTCATTCTGTTGGAAACTTGCCATACCCTTTCTATCCTTTCAGGCTCTTCCTGCATAATTTCTAAAGCTGCCAGTGCAGCTGCAGTATTTGCAGGGGATATACTGGCACTGAATATAAAGGATCTTGCATTATGCTTAATATAGAAAATTACTCCTTCGTCTCCTGCAATAAAACCCCCTAAGCTTGCAAAAGATTTACTAAAAGTTCCCATGATAATATCTACATCATCCTCTACTCCAAAATAATTAGCAGTTCCCCTTCCACGGTCTCCTAAAACCCCAATGGAGTGGGCATCGTCTACCATAAGTCGGGCAGAGTATTTTTTACAGAGTTCTACAATTTCAGGAAGAGGGGCAATATCTCCTGCCATAGAAAATACTCCATCTACTATAACAAGTTTTCCTGCATCATCTGGACAACTTCTTAATACATTCTCTAAATCTTCCATATCATTGTGTTTAAATCTTAACATCTTACCATAGGACATTTTACATCCATCGATGATTGATGCATGATCTTCTTTATCGGTTATTGCAATGTCATCCTTTCCTATAAGGGCAGAAATTGTTCCTACATTGGTTTGATATCCTGTGGAAAATACTATACAGGCTTCTTTATGTAAGAATTCTGCTAACTTTTCTTCCAATTCTCTATGTAGAGCTAAGGTTCCATTCATAAAACGAGAACCTGTACAGCTGGTACCATACTTTTTAACGGCATTAATAGCTGCCTCCTTTACCTTTGGATGAGTTGTAAGTCCCAAATAGTTATTAGAGCCTAACATGATAAGTCTTCTTTCATTAATAACTACCTCTGTACCCTCAGTTTCTTCTAGGGGTAAGAAGTAGGGATAAATACCTTGGTTAATAGCATACCTTGCTTCAAATAAAGGATGCCCTGGCTCTAAATTTAGAAATTTTTCAAATAAATCCATTTAGCATCCCAACCTTTCTGTTTTTTTATATTTTAATCTCTGAGAAATAGAATATCAACAAGGGGAAAAAAGGATTTCTTTCAAAGTTTTGCAAGTTTCATCTTTATATTACATACTGCACATATCTCAAGAGATGAAGGCTCATCACAAATTTTACATCTTTGAAGGTTCTCTTCGGATATTTTATTGGTAAGTAATGGGTAGAGTCTCCTTAAAAAGTTATTGAAGAATTTTAACTTCGTTCCCGGAAATTGTTCCTCAATATCTCCAAAAATCTTTTTATATTTTAAAGAAGTAGCGCCTATACTTAATGGACATTCTTCTTTTATATATTTTATTCCCATAAGAAAGGTATATATGGCACTCTCCTTCTCTGTGATTCTGCAATATGGTTTAACCTTTCTTACAAACATATCTTTATGTTCTTTAAGAATAGGATACTGTTTTGAGAGATAATATAAATTCCAATTTAAAGTATTTCCAAAAAGTACAGATATCTCATCATCAAGATTATGACCCGTTGCAAGAACGTTATACCCTTCTTTTTTAGAAATCTTATTTATGTAATATCTTTTTATTATTCCACAAAGAGAGCATGGAGGTTTGTTAGGTATTTTTTCTTTTAATATAGAAATTGATGCAATTTCAGTGCTTAAATCCACAATATATAACTTCCTTCCAATTTTTTTTGCAAACTCTTCTACATACTCTCTGCTTTTTTTAGAATAATCATTTATTCCAAGATCAATATGTATTCCATCTGCGTCATATCCAAGTTTATTTAAAACGAACCATAATCCTAGACTATCTTTACCACCGGAAACTGCTACTAAGATCTTATCTTCCTTTGTAAACATGTGAAAATCTTTTATAGTATTCTGGATTCTCCTCTCAAACCACTCTATAAAATGTTCTTTACATAAGCTCAGATTATATGAGGATAAATTTACTATTGCATTTTTCTTTATACCTTTTATTTTACAAATCTTACAATTCATTGATTATCCTCCTGAGACTGCATTTATAACTTCTATTTAATCCTCTGGAGAGATAGAGGTATTTAGTAAGACTATTTCGCCATTTTTAACTACAAAGGCATACTCCTCGGAAAGTTCTAAAAATTCTAAAATATCTTGTGGACTCAACTTACTTTTATCTGAAATTAAATTGTATATTTTGTCTCTATATTTAATACTAAAAATGAATCCTTGCTCCATTTATCTCACCTCTTTGCTTTATTACTCTCTTAAATTTCAAAATATTGATTCATAGAAAGATATCTTTCTCCAGTATCAGGAAGGATAACAACTACTCTTTTCCCTTTTCCTAAATCCCTTGCAACTTTTAATGCTGCACACATGTTTGCTCCCGCAGAAATACCTACAAATAGACCTTCCTCTCTTGCTAATCTCCGAGAAGTCCTAAAGGCATCATTATCACTAACTTGAATTATCTCATCTATTATTTTTAAATTTAAAACATCAGGAATAAAACCTGCTCCAATTCCCTGAATCTTATGGGCCCCAGGTTTTCCTCCTGAAAGAACAGGACTTGCTAATGGTTCTACTGCTACTATTTTAATATTGGGGTTTCTTTCCTTTAAAAATTCCCCAACGCCAGTTATAGTTCCTCCCGTTCCTATCCCTGCTACAAAGGCATCTATTTTCCCTTCTACAGTCTCCCATATTTCTATTGCTGTTGTCTCTCTGTGAATTTTAGGATTTGCTGGATTTTTGAATTGTTGAGGCATAAAACTATTTGGAGTTTCTCTTAGTAATTCCTCTGCTTTTTTTACTGCTCCAGACATACCCTCAATTCCAGGGGTAAGAATTACTTCTGCTCCATATGCTTTTAATATAGAAATTCTCTCTGAACTTACAGTTTCTGGCATTACCAAAATACATTTGTATCCCTTTACAGCAGAGATCATGGCAAGGCCAATTCCTGTGTTTCCACTGGTGGGTTCAATTATGATAGAGCCAGGTTTTAATAATCCTTGTTTTTCTGCCTCATTAATCATAGAAAAACATATTCTGTCCTTTACACTTCCACCTGGATTAAAAGATTCAAGTTTAGCTATAATTTCTGCCATTTCAGGCTCTACAATTTTATTGATTCTTACCATAGGTGTATTACCAATAAGATCTATCACATTATTTGCTATTCTTGGGTATTTAATTCCTCTACCCTCTATATCCATTTCTCATTACCTCCCTTTTATTTATATTCCTATTAAGAACTTGTATTTGATACATTAGAGATGCTTCTCTTAATTTATTTACAATATCCTCAAAGGTAAATTTATTAAGCATTTTAGAGAAGAATTTTTCTACTTCTATCCATATAGGAAAAAGGAGAGATTTTCTAATTTTTTAACTAAACCTGTATTTTTAAATCAATCAAAATCTGTATCGAATATTTCATTGGTATTCTTTGCTTTTTACAATTACATTTATTAGGTAAAGCTTCAGTGTTAGGCCAATGAAGAGAGAGCTCTAAAATTGCTCTACATGCATAGTCGCTTTTTGCTGAAATTGACATTTTTTCCTCCTATTCTTTACCCTTTTGGTAAAGTTAGTAGTATGTAAACTAAAAAATAAAATTATGTCAAGTATCTCTTTTGGTTGCTGTGGTATACAAATGAAAATCTCCCATCCTAAAGAATTATTTGTGATTTGTCTTTAGGAATGAAGTATCTCTTTTGATTTAGTACAAATAAAAAGAAACAAAAGAGTCTTATCCTTCTAAAATTTTAAATTGCATTTTTTCTTTTTTCTTACTATAATTTTGTTAAAATATTAATTAGGGGAGCCGAAGGGATAATTTCGGCTGAGAGGAGGTCTAAGATCCCGACCTCGACCCTTTGAACCTGATCCGGGTAATACCGGCGGAGGGAAATGATATGAAAATATATTAAAAATTTTTAGAGGCCGCTGGTAATACCTAAGCGGTCTTTTCTTTTTATATAAAAAGGGGTGATCAAAAGAATGATAATTTATGTGAATGATAAAGAAGTAAACTTTGAGGGAAATATAAAAGAACTTCTTGAATTTCTTAATTATAAATCTAAAGGGATAGCAGTTCTGGTTAATGGAGAAATTGTAAAAAGGGATTCTTGGGAAGTATATAAATTGAAAGAAAAAGATTACATTGAGATTGTCACTTTAGTAGGGGGAGGATAAGAAGATGAGTTTAATGATAGGTGGAAAGTTAATTGTAAATAGGCTTTTTGTAGGAACGGGAAAACTTGCAGATTACAGTGTTATAAAAAGAATGTATGAAGAGCTGAATATAGAGGTTTTTGCGGTAGCAGTAAGAAGGATAAATCCAGAGAGAGGAACAAAATATTCTATTCTTGATTTTTTACCAAAGGAAACTACAATTATGGTGAACACATCAGGAGCAAGAAATCATAAAGAGGCAGTAAAAATTGCTTTAATTGGAAGAGAGATTACAAATTCTGATTGGGTAAAGATTGAAATATCAGGTGAATTAAAATATCTTTTCCCAGATAATGAGGAGACTCTAAAAGCCTCAGAAATTCTTGTAAAAGAAGGTTTCAAAGTATTTCCATATATTTTTCCAGATCTTGTACTTGCAAAAAAGTTAGAAGATATAGGAGTTTCTGCTGTAATGCCCCTGGGATCACCTATTGGGAGTAATAAGGGGATTGATTGTGAGACTTTACTCAAAGCTATTATAAATGAGATTGAGATTCCTATAATAATTGATGCAGGTATAGGAAAACCATCTCATGCAGCAAAAGCTATGGAACTTGGGGCAGATGCGGTGCTTATAAATACCGCTATTGCTACTTCTTTTGATCCCTTTTCAATGGCAAAGGCTTTTAGCATGGCGGTTTCTGCGGGAAGATTAGCTTACGAAATTGGTCTTCCAAAGGAGCAAGAATATGCATCTCCTTCTTCCCCATTGGCAGATCTTATAAGGGGTGAAACTAAATGATAGAGGAAATTTTAGAAGAAGCAGATAAACTTTTAAAGGAGAAAGATCAAAGGAATAATATAGAAGATATTCTTATAAAAGAAAAACTTTCTCCAAAAGACTTTTTATCTCTTCTTCTGGATGATGATAATAATCTTTTTATAATGGCAGAAATATCTAAGAAGATAACAGAAAGATATTTTGGAAAGGTAATAAATCTCTTTACTCCTCTTTATCTTTCCAATTTCTGTACCTGTGGTTGTTCTTATTGTGGATTTTCCATAGAAAATAAAAACCTTAAAAGAATAAAACTTAATACTGAGGAAATTATAAAAGAGCTTGAAAGTATTAAATCTTATGGGATTGATAGTATTCTTCTTCTTACAGGATGTGATAGAATAAATACTCCCTTTGAATATATTCTCTCTGGAGTAAAAATAGCAAAAAATATCTTCTCTGAAGTAGTAATTGAAGTTTATTCCCTAGAGGAGGAAGAATATAGAATCTTGGCTACAAATGGACTTACAGGAGTTACCCTTTATCAGGAAACATATAACAAGGAAATCTATGAAAATCTTCATTCATATGGGCCTAAAAAGGATTATTACTATAGATTATATACCCAAGAGAGAGCACTAAAGGCAGGAGTAAAAGAAGTAACTTTAGGAATTCTCTTAGGACTTAATGATCCTATAGAAGATGTTTTTAAAATGGTTCTTCATGCAGAGTATCTTATGAAAAAATTTCCAAATGCAGAGATAAGTATATCCTTCCCAAGATTTCGTCCTGCTGGAACAAATTTTAAAGAAGCCTTTAAAGTTGCAGATAAGATGCTATTGAGATTTATTTTTTCCACAAGAATCTATCTAAAAAATGTTGGAATTACCTTATCTACACGTGAATCCCCTAAACTCCGGGATGCCCTTATTGGCTATGGAATTACAAAAATGTCTGCAGGTTCTAAGACTTCTGTAGGGGGTTACGCTAAGGATTATTCATCAGGAAATCAATTTGAAAATGAAGATAGAAGAAGTATAGAGGAAATAGTTGAAGTGATAAGAAAGAAAGGATATCGTCCTGAATTTACTAATTGGATAAGGGGAGGAGTAGCATGACAGATTTTCGTAGCATGCTTTTAGAACATTTTACAGAGGAAAATCTTAAGAAAATAGAGAATACTAAAGTTATAATTGTAGGATGCGGTGGACTTGGATCTAATGCTGCTATTACATTAACAAGAACAGGATTTTCTAATTTTATTCTTGTAGATTTTGATAAAGTAGAAATTTCTAATTTAAATAGACAATTTTATTTTTTTCATCAAATTGGAATGCCCAAAGTATTAGCTTTAAAGGAAAATATTTTACTTATAAATAAAAACTGTAATATTATTACTTATCAAGAGAAAATAACAAGAGAGAATGCAAAAGAGATTCTGTCCCAAGGAGATATTATCCTTGAAGCAGTAGATGGAGCAGAAGTAAAAACTCTTCTTTTAGAGACTACTTTGTCCTTGGGAAAGAAGATTGTTATGGCCTCGGGAGTATGTGGATTTGGAGATATTGAAAATATTATTATAAAAAGATTAAATAATGTTACTATTATCGGTGATTTTTCAACTGATAACTCAAGGTTTCACCCCTACGCTCCTAAGGTAATAACAGTTTCCAGTATGCAGTGTGATGAACTTTTAAGGATGGTGCTTAATCATGAGGAATGAGAAATTAGCTTATTTTAAAAGTCCTAATCTTTATTGTATTACTGCAGAAAATCTTTCCTTAGGGAGAAAAAATATTGAGGTAGTAAAACTGATGCTTGATGCAGGGGTAAGAATTATCCAGTATAGAGAGAAAAAGAAAAGTTTAAGGGAAAAATATGATGAAGCGCTTATTTTAAGGAAAATCACTCATGAATATGATGCTCTTCTCATAATAAATGATCATCTGGATTTATGTAAGATGGTAGAAGGGGATGGAGTACATTTGGGACAAGATGATTATCCTGTTCCTATGGCAAGAAATTTTCTGGGAGAAGATTATATAATTGGGGCGACAGTCCATAATATAGAGCAAATTATAAAGGTCTATAAGGAAGGGGCAGATTATTTAGGACTTGGACCAATATTTGAAAGTTACACAAAGGAAAAACCCCATCCTCCTATAGGGCTTGATATTTTAAATTGGGCAACCTCTCATATAAAAATTCCCATCGTTGCTATAGGAGGGATAAAAGAATCAAATCTCCCCTTAGTATTGAAAAATGGAGGAAAATGTGTTGCTATGGTTAGTGAAATTGTATCCTCAGAGAATATAAAGGATAAGATAGAGAGAATTTTTAAAATACTAGAGGGATATAACAATGGAAAAAACAATACTTGAAAATGCAAAGGAGAAAATTATAACTCCTGAAATGGAGCTTTCTTTAAAAAATGAGGAAATATCAATAGAAAAACTAATTTCTAACATATCTCAGGGAAGGACAGTGATTCCTGCAAATAAAAATAGAAAGAGAAGTAAATATTTTGCTATTGGAAAGGATTGTACTGTTAAGATAAATGCAAATATAGGAGTAACAGCTGATTATTCCTCTTTTGATAAGGAATTAAAGAAGGCAGAACTTTGTGAAAAATATCAAGTAGAATCAGTTATGGATCTTTCCTGTGGAAAATATGCTAAATCTTTTAAAGAAAAACTTTTAAGAGAATTTAGTTTCATTGTTGGAAGTGTTCCTGTTTATGATCTTGCGGTAAGAAGTAAAAATTTTACAAAAGCAAAATCTCAAGATTTTCTTGAAGTTTTAGAAGAACATGTGGGGATGGGAATAGATTTTGTAACTATTCATGCAGGATTAAATATGAAATTTATAGAAAGGATAAAAAATTCTCAAAGGATATTAAAAATTGTCTCCCGTGGTGGATCCATGATCTATAAATGGATGGTAGAAAATAACAAAGAAAATCCATATTATGAATATTTTGATGATGTTCTAAAAATTTTGAAAAAATATGATGTAGTGATAAGTATAGGGGATGCTTTAAGACCAGGTTGTATTTTCGATTCTACTGATTCATTACAAATAGAAGAAACTATAATTGTAAGTCAGCTTGCAAAAAAAGCTAAAGAATTTGGAGTTCAAGTTATAATTGAAGGGCCAGGACACATGAGAGCTGATGAGATATTAGCTAATGTAAAATTTATAAAAAAATTATGTGATGATGCACCTCTATATGTCCTTGGCCCTCTAACTACAGATATTGCTGCAGGTTATGATCATATCTCAGGAAGTATGGGGGCTTTAATCTCAGCTTTAAGTGGAGCAGATTTCCTTTGCTATGTAACTTCTGCAGAACATTTAAGACTTCCTGATATAGAAGATGTAAAAGAAGGAATAATCGCCTTTAAAATTGCTGCCCATAGTGCAAATCTTGTGAGAGGATTTAAAAGTGCATTAAATAGAGATTTTGAAATATCAGAAGCGAGAAAAAATCTAAATTGGGAAAAGATTATTGAATGCTCTATAGATCCTGATAAAGCAAAAAAATATAGAGAAAATTTAGAAGATACTTGTTCTATGTGTGGTGAACTTTGTGCCATTAAGAGCAGTAGATAATATAAAGAAAGTTCTTGTAATAGCAGGATACGATCCTACAGGAGGAGCGGGTTTACTTTCTGATTTAAAAACTATACATTCTCTTGGGGGATATGCTCTATGTATTCCTACTTGTTTAACTATTCAGGATACTAATAAGGTTTATGAAGTTTATGAAATAGATGGGGAGATAGTTTTAAAAAATCTCAAAGTAATACTTTCTGATTCTAGTATAGAGGCAGTAAAAATAGGAGTACTTTATTCAAAAGAAATTATTAAAATCGTTTATGATACCATCAAAAAATATAATCTTAAAAACATCGTTCTTGATCCTGTAATAAGGCCATCTTCTGGAATTCCACTCCTTAAAGATTCTGCATTGGAGGAGTTAAAAAAATTAATTTCTCTTTGTGATATTGTCACTCCTAATGTTCCCGAAGCAGAAATTCTTACAGGAATCAAAATAAAAAGCATAGAGGACATGAAACTTTTATCAAAAATCCTTAAAGAATTTGGAGTAAAGGCCGTAATTATAAAAGGAGGACATTTTGAAGGTGAGAATGCTATAGATGTTTTATTTGAAAAAGATAATTTCTACATAGAAACCTCTAAAAAAATAAACATGGAAAAGGAGGTGCATGGAACAGGTTGTATTTTTTCCTCTGCTCTAACTACTTTTTTAGCCTTAGGTTATGATTATTACAATGCCTTTAAAAAAGCAAAGGTTTATATAACTAAGGCTATAAAAGATTCTATAGATATTGGGAGAGGGAGAAAAGTAATTTTAGCAAATAAAGGCCTCTTTCTAAAGAATTTTGACACTATCTTTTTCTTATGATATTTTTAAAACTCGGAGGTGATAGTTATGAAAGTAGTTATTATAATGGGATCTAAAGGAGATTTGGAATGGTCTAAAAAAATTGTAGAAACATTAAAAAAGTTTAACGTGGAATATGTCTTAAGGATAGCTTCAGCCCACAAAGTCCCTCTAAAAGCTTTAGAAATAATTAAAGAGTATGAAAAAGAAGATGTTGTGTTTATAACGGTAGCAGGAAGAAGTAATGCTTTAAGTGGATTCGTAGATGCAAATACCTCAAAACCAGTAATTGCATGTCCTCCATATGGCGAAAAATTTGCAGGGGTAGACATATTCTCTACTTTGAGAATGCCTTCTGGTGTTGCTCCCTTAACTGTATTGGAGCCAGAGCAGGCAGGTCTTGCTGCCTGTAAAATTCTTGCCATAAAATACAAGGAACTTTCTGAAAAAATAGAGAATTATCAGAGGGAAAAGAAAATGGAATTAGATAGGGATGATGAGGAGGTAAGGAAATGGGTAGTGTAAAAGATCTTCTAATTTTAGAAAGTCCTACAGAGAGATCTTTGGGAAAAGGAAGATTTGTCTTCTCTGATAGATATTCTGTTTTTGATTATGGGGAAATGCCCGATTATATAGAGGAAAAGGGAAAAGCAATTTGTATTGCTACGGCATATTTCTTTGAAAAATTAGAAGAAAATGGAATAAAAACTCATTATATAGGACTTGTAGAAGGAGAAAAGATAAAAACTCTCTCAGAGTTAGAAGCACCCTCAAATATCATGGAATTTAAAATGGTAAGAGTGTTGAAACCTGATTTAAAAGATGGAATTTATGATTATTCTATATTCAAAGAAGAAAAGGGAAATTTTCTTATTCCCTTAGAAGTTATCTATAGAAATTCTCTTCCTGAGGGTTCCTCTGTGTTTAAAAGATTAAAAGAAGGAACTTTAAAAATTGAGGATTTAGGGTTTAAAAGGGATCCAATTCCAGGAGAAAAACTTGAAAAACCTATAGTAGATTTTTCGACAAAACTTGAGGTAAATGACAGATATCTCTCTTATGATGAAGCTAAGGATATGGCTGGATTTAGTCAAGAAGAATTTCAAAAATTGATAGATTTCACATTATTAATAGATAAGGAAATAACAAGAGAGGCAGAAAGAGTTGGTCTTATAAATGAGGATGGGAAAGTAGAATTTGCCTTTGATATTGATAGGAACTTTATATTAGTAGATGCAGTGGGAACTTTGGATGAATGCAGATTTACCTTTAATAATCTACCAGTGAGCAAAGAGATTGCGAGGATATATTATAGAAAGACGGAGTGGTATATAGAAGTTGAAGAAGCAAAAAAGAAAGATCGTTTCCATTGGAAAGATTATGTAAGTACTCCCCCATCTCTTCCTAAGGAGTTAAAGGGTCTAATTTCTCTAGTTTACAAAGCTTATACTAATGAACTTACGGAAAAAGAATGGTTTAAAACTCCCCCTCTTAGGGATATACTAAAAAGGTTAGGAGAGATTTTATTATAGAATTTAACGCAAGTTTTACAGTTAAAATTCAAAAAAGCGGATTTAGGATATTTTAAATCCGCTTTTTTATTATATGTTCCTTCCTATTTTTAAAACTTTTCTTGGCGCCACGTCTATTTATAAAACTAAAATTATAATGGTTATTATTTTACTACTACTGGTCTATATTCTAGAATTAATAAGGTTTAAAAATAAAGATGGTTCAATCAGAACATACCTATATTAGTTAGAAACTACTAGAGTAAGAAATCTCGTCTACTAGAGGGAGAGATATCTTTTGTCTTGGTAGAGTTTATAACCCAGAGACTAGAGATTTAGTAGTTAATATTATAAATGATCTACTTCCTTTGGGAAATTTTAAAGAATGAATTAGAAGTAGGGCCAATATATCACTATGTAGAGAGGAGGATAAGAGGGCATATATTTGTATGTTTTATAGCATTACAGATGAAGGTACTATTAAGTAAGAAGATAAAAGAGATAGATGAAGAAGCTAGATACAGTGAAGTAATGAGAGATATAAGTAAGGTAAAGGCAGTAGAGATAAATATAGAAGATGAAGGCAAAGTAATAGTAAGGACAAACTTAAAAGGGAAAGCTAAAATAGGATATAAAGCTTTAGGGATGAAAATTTCGCCAATTGAGTATAATAAAGTAGACCTGGTGCCTACGTCTCAGGTTTAAAAGTTAAGATAACCCGCTAGCCATGCGGGTTTTTAAGTTTTAAGGTTTCAAACTTGCGAAATCCTCCCACCATTGGGTATATCCTAATAAGGATCAGGGGAAGATTTTTTGTAGAATTTAATAATTTAAAATTCCATATCCTGCCTTTATATGTTTTGAAGAGGGATCATCGGATGGTCCTAATGCCCAGACGATATTTAGTTTTCCAGAGCTTGGAAATTCTTTGTCATATTTGTCCTTTGTAGAAAGCTTTCTTTTGAATTCTATATAGGTAAACTCTTTATCTTCGGTTCCTGCAAAATCTAAGATATCATTTTTTCCACCTAATTTTTCATCTAAAGTATGTCTAAGATGTACCTCGGGAGCAAAATAGTCTAAAACCTTTACTTCTTTATCGGTTACATAACCTATTATATAATCTGCATTACCTGCCTTAGAAGAAGGAGCAATTCCTAAAGCAACCCATCCCTTTGTTTTTCCTATCATTAGAATAAATACTTCATCTTGAATTATGCTCCAAAATATTCTGAAATCTCCACTTGAGAAATTTGCATAATTTTGATACTCATTAGGAGAAAGTTTTCCATCAATCTTTGGAGGAGATATAGGTTTTTGTTGAGAAAATATTAAAGAAGTAAATAATAAAATTATTAGAATAAGGATCTTAAATTTTTTCATTTTCTAACATCTCTAATTTATAATAACTATTTTTTTAATTTATACCACTTTAATAGAATTTTGTCAAATATTAAATCTGGCTGCTCCATAACCACTTTTTGGAAAAGAGATCTTCATTTATTATAAATAAGGATAAGCTTTTAGACCACCATCTAAGATTTTTATATTTTTAAATCCCAAAGCTTTAAGCCTCGTATAGGCTTGATAAGATCTTAGACCTATACCGCAGACCAATATAATTTCTTTGCTCTTATCTAAAATATGAGCTTTTTCTAAAATTTCATTTAAGGGAATATTTATGGAGCCTGGTATGGATAAGGTCATAAATTCATGCTCTGATCTAACATCTACTACTGTTAAACTTTCCTTTTTAAGTCTTTCATGTAACTCTTGAGGATTCATTCCCCTTAATTTTCCTTTTAATTTATTTTTTAATACATTTGCTGTTACTATAACAGAAGAAAGAGCCATAGAATACGGGGGAGAATAAGCTAAGTCAATTTTAGATAATTCCTCTACCTTGCCTTTAAGATGTATAAAGGAAGCAATAATATCTATAGGCTTATCGATAACCCCCTCTCCAATAGCTTGGGCTCCTAAAATTCTACCTGTATTTTTGTCGGCTATCAATTTTATAATTATTGTTTTAAAGGTAGGATAATAGTGAGCTTTATCGTTAGATGGAACTATAACACTTTCCACATTGAATCCTTCTTCTTTAGCTTGTTTTTCAGAAAGACCAGTCTTAGCAACGGTATAGTTGAATATTTTGAGGATATTGGTTCCAAGGACCCCTTCGAAACTTTCATAGTATTTTTCATTATCTGTTACTACATTATGTCCTGCTACTTTTCCCATTTTATTAGCAGTAGATCCCATGGGAATCCATACCGGTTTATTGCATACTAAGTGGATTGTCTCACAACAGTCGCCAGCCGCAAAAATATCAGGAATATTCGTTCTCATATATTTATCAATTTTTATGGCTCCTGTATTGCCAATCTCTATACCTGCTTTTTTGGCAAGTTCTACATTAGGCTTGACTCCTGCTGACCATATTACTAAATCTGTGTCTATTGTAGTTCCATCATCAAGTTCTACTGCTTTTACTTCTCTCTTTTCATTTCCCAGAAATCTAATTATCTTTCTTTCTGTGATTATTTTTATTCCCTTTTCCTTGACTAAATATTTCTCAAGTGACTTGGCTATTTCAATGTCATACCCAGGTAATATCTGGTTCGTAGCTTCTATCACTGTAGGTTTTAATCCTCTTTCAAACAGATTTTCTAAAACTTCAAGACCAATAAATCCTCCTCCTACAATAAGAGGCTTAATCACTTTATTCTCATCTAAAAGTTCTCTAATATTAAGGGCATCACTAATAGATCTCAAGACAAATATTCTTTTTAGATTAATACCCTCTATTTTAGGTTTAATTGGAGAAGCGCCAGTAGCTATTATCAATTTATCATAATCCATTACCTTTTCTTTGTTTTCTGTGAGATCTTTAACGTAAACTTTTTTGTTAATAAGATCTATATAATACACAAGATGTCTTGTAAGAACATCTATTCCTTGATTATGTTTGAATTCTTGTGGAGTTCTAACAATTAGTTGCCCACTTGAAGGAACCACTTTTCCTATAAAGTATGGAAGACCACAACCTGCATAAGAAATATACTCTTCATTGGTAATAATTGTAACAGAGCAAGTAGGATCTTCTCTTTTAGCTTTTGAGGCTGCCTTTGTACCAGCAGCAACACCGCCTATTACTATAATTTTTTTGTCCATTTTTTCACCTCTCATAGTCTTTGTTTTTTAATAATGGCAATTATATAAACAATTTTGTAAGAAAACAATTAATTAACTTTTAAAATCTTTTTTAAAATATATCCTAATTTTAAAGATTTAATTAAGGCAAAGTTCTATCTAGTGAATATAACATTTTTATGAGAGTAATTTGTTTATTATGATCAACGATAGGCTTATAGTAAGGTAGTTTATACTTTATTGGATCATGCAACATTTCAGTAGATAGGTTTTTGAGCTCTGGTATATATTTCTTTATATACCTACCCTCAGGATCGAATTTTTGAGCTTGAAGTATGGGATTAAAGATTCTAAGGGGTTTTGGATCTGGCCCCACAGAGGCGTTCCATTGCCAGTTTCCAGTATTTACTACTTCATCATAGTCTAAGAGATATTCCATGAAAAATTTCTCTCCTATTCTCCAATCTGTAAGAAGATCCTTAGTTAAGAAATTTGCCACAATCATTCTTGCACGATTGTGCATCCAGCCTTCTGTTTTTAATTGAATTATGGCAGCATCAATTATAGGATAACCTGTTCTTGCATTGGTAAAAGAATCAATAAAATCCTCTCTATTTTGCCATGGAATATTTCTTCTTTTTTCTTGAAACTCAAGTTTATTAAATTCAGGAAAATTTATTTTTATATGATACCAAAATTCTCTCCAGGCAAGTTCCTTTATAAATTGACAGTTATCACCCGAAATTTCAGAAACCTTATTGTAAAGTTTTCTTAAGGAGATTAAGCCAAATCTAATATAAGGCGAGAGTTTTGATGTTCCATCAATATCTAATCTATTACGAGTATATTCATAGTTAAAAAAGTCAAAATTTTCAATTCTTTTCAATCCACCTTCTACAGACCAAAATAGACTCGGAGTATGCTTAATCTCCTTTTGTAAGGATAAAATAGTAGGTTCCTCAAAAATAGGTGTATTAATTTTAGAAGGAGGATCCAGAATTTTGAGATCAAGATTCCTTTTCCATTCATTGAAAAAGCTTGAGAACACCTTTTTATAAGGTATCTTAATGACATCAGATAACAAATTATCAGGTACTGAATGAAAATAAATACTCTTGTTTTTACAAAGATTAGCTATTCTTTTTTCTATTTCCTCTCCTGTCCATGAGAAGGATTTATTTGTATATATAGCTTCGGGTTTATATTTTTTAATAAGTCGATTAAAAACTTCCTCTGGGTTTTCGTAATAACAAAAGAGATTACCTTCTATATTTCTCAATTCTTGGAAAAGATATTTTAAAGATTGGATTATAAAACCTGTTCTACTATCGTAGCTTTTGAATTTCTCAAGAAGTTCTGGTATGAATATAAATATAGGAATTATTTCAAGAGAATTTTTACAGGCTTCTATGAAAGCTCTGTTATCATCAAGTCTTAGATCCCTTTTGAACCAGTATATAGCTCTTTTATACATTTCTAATTTATGCTAAATTTGATTAAATATTTTACTATACGTTCTTCTCTTTGAAAAACCAGAAGATTTTTCTTCAGAAATTCTCCATTAAACCATGAAAGGCAGAAGAAAAATAAGTCCCTATTTTTGTCAACTATAATTTTGAGGAAGATCCATAATTTTAAAATAGTGTTAAAGCATGCTATAATTTAAGCGTGTGCGGAAGATTTTTATTAGTGGATATAGAGAAGATTCCTGAAAGATTTAATGTAAAAATATACCAGAATTTAGGTCTGAGAAAAAGATATAATATTTCCCCTGGGCAAACTGTCCCAATAATCTTTCAGGAAAGTTCCAATAGAATAGAAGAGGCAAAATGGGGACTTATTCCTCATTGGGCTAAAGATCCATCTATAGGGAATAGAATGATAAATGCAAGGGCAGAGTCACTTCTTGAAAGGCCTGCCTTTAGAGGCTCTTTTATAAGGAGAAGATGTTTAATTCCTGCTAATGGATTTTATGAATGGAAAAAACAAGGATCTGATAAAGTTCCCTATCTTATTCATCTAAAGGATTTCTCCCTTTTTGCCTTTGCAGGACTTTATGATTTATGGGAAGATGAAAAGGGAAATGTAATTAAAAGTTTTACAATTATAACCACATCTGCCAATTCTTTTATGAGAGAAATTCACGATAGAATGCCAGTAATCCTAAAAAGAGAATATGAGGAAATTTGGATAAACAAGTATGAAGGGAATATAAAAAGAATTTTAAATTTACTGGAACCATATCCCGAAGGGCTTATGTTTGCATATCCAGTATCTAAAAAAGTAAATAATCCTAAATATGATTCTGAGGATTTAATAGAACCCTTTAATTATTAAGAGGGAGTTTTTTCAAATATTTCTTCTTTTATTATCCCAATCATTATCTCGGAAAGCTTTGGGTCCAACTGGCTTCCACTACATCTTTCTATCTCTTTTATAGCTTCCTTTAAGGTTAAAGCTCTTTTATAGGGTCTTTCACTGGTCATAGCATCAAAGGCATCAGCTATTGCAAGAATCCTTGATTCTAATGGTATTTCCTCCTTAGACAATCCATCAGGATATCCCTTTCCATCCCATCTTTCATGATGATATCTTACAATGTGGGCTATCTCTCTAAGTTCTTCTATATCCTTTAAAAGTTCTTCACTTTTTACAGGATGTATTTTAACAAACTCATATTCCTCCTTTGTTAATCGTTCAGGTTTATTTAAAATTCTTTGAGATACATATATTTTCCCAATATCATGAACCAATGCTGACCAATAAAGCTTTCTAATGGTTTCCCCAGGAAGATTTAATTTTTCTGCAATCTCTATCGCATATTTAGCAACTCTTGCAGAATGACCTTCTGTATATTTATCGTAATACTCTAAGGCTCTCAAAAGGGTAAGTATTATTCTATTAAGAAATGTCTCCTCTTTTTTGACAAAATTTCTAAACTCATAAAATCTGGAGTTAATATTCTCAAACCATTCTGCTAAATTTAAATCTATCTCTGTAAAATTCTCTTTATTTCCCTTATGTATATTAAGAAAAATTACATATTCTTTTTCCTTTATTGGTAAAATTATTAGTTCTTCTATATTTTCAAAAGAATCCTCTAAATTTTGAAAAAATGAGGGAAAATCCCTTTTATTTATAAGATTTATCTTCTCTAATATTGAAGGATCCTTTACTTTTAGAACTTTTTCCTCCCATCCTTCATTAAATCCATAAACCTCTAAAGGCTTAAGCTCATCTCCTTTTAAAATAAAGAGAATTGCTGAATTTATCTTGGGGAATGTTTCCATGACAAAATCCAAAACTCTCCTTAAGAATAATTTTTCCCTTAATTTTATATTCGTTAAATCAGAGATCAATGCAAAAATTTTCCAAATTCTACCTACTGCCCTTTCAAGTTCTTCTTGGGATTCCTTTAATTTTGTTGTTGCTATTGAAACTTGTCTTTTAAGAGTCCTATTGAAGAGAGAAAGAAAAAATATTATGAGAAAGACAGCTAAAAGAGTGTATAAAATCGCCCTTCCTAACCATTTAGGATGGTACTCTTCTACAACAGTATATTTTTTAACTAAGCTTTCTAATTCTTCAGCTTTAATCTTGGAAAGTCCGTTATTTAAAATATTTAGAATAGAAGTATTCCCCTTTTGGGTGGCAAGGTAAAGATAATTAAAGGTAAAAGGCTCTGTTTTTGAAAATTTATAAAGAAGGTCATATTTTATTAAATAAAAATTCGCGGGGATATCATCCATAATAAATACGTTTATTTCTCCCATTTCTGCCCCTTTTACAATGTCAGAATAATTTTTATAAAATCTAAAAGTTAAGTTGGGATTTTTAGATAATGATATATCAATTAATGCGTCCTTCTCTTTTACCCCTACTAAATAAGGGGTAATATCATCTAAGGAGAAAATTTTATGGAGTTTGGAATTATGATATATACTTGAGGTCATTTTAAAAAGGGGTTTTGTAAAATCTAAATATTCTTTCCTTTCCTCAGTTTTAAATATAGTATCTATAACATCTGCTTCTTTGTTTTTCATCATTTCATAGGCTTTTGCCCATTCCACAGGAATAAGTTTTACCTTAATTCCTGTTCTTTCCTCCCAAAGCTTCCAAAATTCTACTGAAATTCCCACAAGATTTCCCTTCTCATCTATATATGTAAAGGGTGGATAATCCCTATCTAAAACTACCTTTAATTCTTCTGCAAAAAGATAAGGGAAAAATAGAAAAATAAACAAAAATAAAATAAGCAATATTTTAAACATTTGTTTCTCCAGATTACTCTATAATTAATAATTATTATATTTTTTAGTTTCATTATACCATAATTTTTTTTATCTTCCTACTCCTTTATAAATAAATCCATGACTTTTTACCTTTTTTTTGTCTAAGATATTCACCCCATCAACAATGAGTGGCCTTTTTAAAAGAGATTTTAATTTTAAAAGATCTACATTTTTAAAATCTTCCCATCTTGTTAAAATAAGAATAAGATCGCTTTCCTTTGCAGTCTCATATATATCTTCGCAGAATTCAATATCGTTAATCATCTTTTTTGCCTCTTCCATTCCCTTGGGATCATAAGCCTTAATCTTAGCACCATCATTTTTCAAAAGGTTTATTATCTTTATGGAAAGGGAATTTCTAACATCATTAGTATTTGGCTTAAAGGTAAGTCCCCATACACCAATGGTGTAATTATATAAAAGATCTCCTAATTCCTCTTTTACTTTATAAACAATATATCTTACTTGATGTTCATTCTTTTCCAGTATTGCTCTTAGAAAATCTGGTTCGTATCCCCTCTTTTCTGCCATTTTGATAAGTCCCATTAGGTCTTTTCCAAGGCATGGTCCTCCAAATCCAATTCCTGGAGATAAATGTTCCCCTCCTATCCTTTTGTCATATTTCATACCCTCTATCACCTCAAAGACATCAGCGGAGAATTTTTCACATATATTTGCAATTTCGTTTATAAAGGATACCCTCATGGCAAGAAAAGCATTAGAGGCATATTTTATTAAAATGGCATTTATGGGTTTTGTTGTTATTATGGGAGAATTAAGGGGTAAAAATAATCCCTTCAAAATATTCGCAATTTCTTCATCTTCTACTCCAATTACTATTCTTGAGGGACTAAAGAAGTCCTTTACCGCACTTCCTTCCCTTAAAAACTCGGGAACTACTGCAATCTCATAATCTTTTTTCTCCTTCTTTCCCTCCTTTTCAAAAATCTCTTTAATCTTTGAAAGAGCTCCAATAGGGATTGTACTCTTTATACTTACAATTTTTCTATCTTTAAGATGAGGTGCTAATTCCTTCGCTGATGAAATAACTTGAGACAAATCCACCTCTCCATTATCCTTTGATGGGGTGTTTACACATATAAAAATAATCTCGGAATTTTCTACTCCTTCTTTAAAATTCTTAGTAAAGGAAATTCTCTTTTCTTTAATATTTCTTTCCAAAAGTTCAGAGACTCCCTCCTCATATATGGGAGATATTCCTTGATTTAAAAGAGATATCTTCTCCTCGTCTATATCTACACATATGACTCTGTTGCCAAGCTCTGAGAGTCCCAAAGTTGTTACTAAGCCAATGTAACCTGTTCCAATAATTGCTATTTTTCTCTGCATTTTAATCCTCCTTTTTGAGATTTTTTCTAAGTATAACATTTTGTTATAATTTTAATATGAGGCTAATTACTGGACAATTTAGTGATTCATATATTCCAATTACAGATGGAGTTGCTAATGTAGTAAAGAATTATGCCTACTGGCTTAATGAAAAGAATATAAAGACTTATGTTATAACTCCTACCTATCCCAATTATATAGATAATGAAAAATTTAATGTGATAAGGTTTTCTTCCATTCCTGTTCTATTAAGACCTCCTTATAGATTTGGAATTCCCTTTGTTAATATAAAGTTAACGGAGAAACTAATGAAAATTCCTTTCTCTCTAATTCATGCCCATTCTCCCTTTTCTGCAGGGGTGTTAGCCCTTTATATTGCTAAAAAAAGAAAGATTCCTATAATCGCTACTTTTCATACAAAATATTATGATGATTTTAAATCTGCAGTAAAATCTGATTTTTTAGCTAAGATTATGATTAGAATAGTAGTTGATTTTTATAACCATGTAGATGAAGTCTGGACTGTTAACAAATCTACTGCAGATATTCTTAGGGAATATGGTTTTAGAAAAAAGATTGAAGTAGTCCCCAATGGAAGTGAATTTATCCCTCCTTCTACTAAAGAAGTAGAGGAATATAGAAGAAGGATAAATGAGGCTTACAATCTTAATCCTGAAGAAATAGTATTTTTATATCTTGGACAATTAATTCTTCATAAGAATCTTGAAGTATTAATACACTCTTTAAAATATTTAAGGGATTTTGGGATAAACTTTAAGGTATTTATTGTGGGAACAGGAAAGGACGAAACTTATTTTAAAAGTTTAGTTGGGAATCTTAATCTTAATAAGAATGTAATATTTACAGGAAAAATATTAGATAGGGAATTTTTAAAATCTTTCTATGCAAGAGCAGATCTTTTTCTTTTCCCATCCCTTTATGATTCCTCTGCTATTGTTATAAAGGAGGCATCTTCCTTTGGATGCCCATCCTTATTAATTGAAAATTCTGTTACTTCCGAAGGAGTAATTGATAATTATAATGGTTTTTTATCAAAAAATGATCCCCTTTTGTATGCTAAAAGAATAAAGGAATTAATTTCTGATACAGAAAAATTAAGAAGAGTTGGAGAGAAAGCAAAAGAGACCTTATATAAGCACTGGAAAGATATCATAGATGATGTAAGGGAAAAATATAAAGATGTGATAGAGAGAGATAAGTTAAAAACCTTTTGATTTTATATTTTTTAAATTTACTTGAAAAATTAGATTTAAATTATTAATGTAAAAATAAAAAATTTCCCATCAAAATATTTTGGCTCACCTATTGACTTTTTTTCTCTCAAGGTTTAAAATAGATCTAGAAATATTGCTTAATAAAAAAGGACTCAAATATATTCTAAAAAAGAGTTTAAATTTTTTAAGGTAAGAAAAAATTTTAGGGAGGTGATGCAGAGAAAAATCAAGAAGACTTCATAGAAATATAGAAAGGAGGATTTTATATGCTTAATAAAAAGTTTCTTATAATTTTAATTCTCCTTGGAATTTTGTTGATTAATATTGGGAGCACAGCCTCTTATCCCGGAAGACCCATTCAGATTATTGTCCCTTGGTCTGCTGGTGGAGCTACAGATGTCCTTTTTAGAACTATTGCAAGTGTATTCCCAAAATATGCTAACGGTCAACCATTAGTTGTCAATAATATACCTGGAGGTGGAGCAGTACCAGGTACGATGGAATTTTTGAGAGCAAAGCCCGATGGATATACTCTTCTTTCCTTTGCTGCACCTATTTTAATTAAGTCCCATATGGATCCTGTTCAATTTGATGTTAATTCTTTTGAACCTGTAATATTAGTAGTTAATGATCCATGTTATATTCTTGTCCGAAAAGATGCTCCCTGGAAGGATTTAAGAGATTATGTAGAGCATGCGAAACAAAATCCTGGGAAAATAACCATTGGTAATGGTGGTGCAGGAGGAGGAACCCATTTGGCTGCTCTTGCTTTTGAGGCTTTTTCAAAAATAAAGCTAACCCATGTTCCCTTTGAAGGTGGCGGACCTGCAGTTACAGCTCTTGTGGGAGGACACATCAATTCCTATATGGGAGCAGCACCAGAGGGACTAACTAATGTAGATGCAGGACAATTAAGGATGCTTGGAGTATTTGGTAAAAATAGACTTGATAAGTATTCCGATGTTCTTACTGCAAAGGAGCAAGGATTTAATTTCTTGTTTGGAATGTGGAGAGGTGTAGCAGTTCAAAAGGGAGTTTCCAAGGAAATAGTGGATAAACTTCATGTGATATTTTACAAATGTATGAAGGATCCGGATTTTGTAAAGAGAGCAAGGGAACTTTCATTGACTATTGAATATAGAGGACCAGTGTCCTTTGCAAAATTTATAAAAGATTATGATAAATATTACGAAAATCTTATAAAGACTAATAAATTAGGAACTAAATATAAATATTAAAAGTATCCCCTGCCCCATGAGGCAGGGGATTTTATTAAATTTTTAGGAGGAATAAAGATGAAGGATAAAATAAATTGGGATGTGGGAATTGGAATTGGTGTGGTAATTTTGGGAATCTTTATATTAATACTTACCTTAGGAATGCCCAAATCACCTTTAGGCTTGGGGCCAGGGGATTATCCACGGATAATTTCTTATGGTCTAATAATTACAGGAGTTATATTAATTATTCAAGGATTAAAGGAAAGTACCTCTAAACAAAAAATTTATTCATGGGATTCTTTTAAGAGAGTTATTCTTCTCATTTTCTTAGGACTTTTTTATGTTTATTTAGTTCGTTATATTGGATTTTTATACCTAACCCCATTTCTTATGCTCTCGGTTATGTATCTATTTGGATATAAAAAATTATTATGGGGAATAATCGCAAGCATATTATTTACATTGCTTGTAAACTTTATCTTTTACAATATTTTAAAAGTTCCATTGCCCGTATTTTCTATATTTTAATGTAGGAGGCTAAAAAGATGCTAGATTATTGGTTAGAAGGGCTTAAAATTGCAATCCAACCTATTAATCTTATCTTAATGCTAATTGGAACCATTGGAGGAATTATTGTTGGAGCCCTACCTGGAGTTACATCTTCTATGGGGATTATTTTGTTATTACCTTTTACTTATTATCTTGATCCTAAATCTGCTTTACTTATGCTTGCTGGAATGTATGCAGGATCAATGTTTGGGGGATCAATTTCTGCGATTCTTCTTGGAGTTCCGGGAACACCATCAGCTGCAGCTACCCTTATTGATGGATATCCCTTAGGAAGACAAGGAAAGGGAGGAAAAGCAATTCAAACCGCGCTATATGCATCAACTGTTGGAGGAATTCTAAGTGGTATAGTTTTAGTATTTTTAGCTCCTGAACTTGCAAGGTTTGCCCTAAAATTTTCCCCAGCAGATTATTTTTCTCTCTCTATATTTGGATTAACAATAATAGCAAGTGTTTCTGGAAGATACCTGGTTAAGGGAATAATTGCTGGAATTTTGGGACTTTTTATATCCACAGTTGGGGTTGAGAATATCCGAGGCTCTACAAGATTTACCTTTGGAATACCAGCTCTTACTGCAGGATTTGAGCTTCTTCCTGTTCTTATAGGTATCTTTGCTGTTGCAGAGATACTATTGGAATTGGAACAGAGGGGGAGAGAATATAAAATTCAGCATACTTTAACCTCTTCCTTCTTAAGTAGAGAGGAGTTTAAATCGATTTTAATACCAATACTTGTAGGGGCAGTTATTGGAATTTTTATAGGAGTCATACCCGGAACAGGCGGGACTATAGCTACCTTTTTAGCATATAACGAGTTTAGAAGATGGTCTAAAAATAAAGAAAAGTTTGGGGAAGGTGCCTTAGAAGGGGTAGCGGTAGTAGAATGTGCAAATAATGCTGTTACTGGTGGAGCTTTAGTCCCTACCTTAGCCCTTGGAGTTCCTGGTGATGTTGTTACTGCAGTGATGCTTGGCGCAATGATTCTTATAGGTGTAAGACCGGGACCTCTACTTTTCCAGGCAAGACCTGATTTAATTTATTCCTTCTTTGCAGGATGGTTTATTATTCAATTTATGATGCTTGGAACTGGATTTATTTCGAGTATGACTGCTCCTTATATTCTAAAAATTCCCAAAAAGATACTTATGCCTATAATTCTTGTATTTGCAATAATTGGTTCCTTCGCAATTAGAAATAGTCTTTATGATGTTTCTGTAGCTATAATTTTGGGACTAATAGGATATTTTATGAGAAAGCACAACTTTCCTCAAGCTCCTTTGGTTCTTGGAGTCATCTTAGGACCCATGGCAGAGACAAATTTAAATAGGGCATTAATTCTTTCAGGAAATGACTGGAGTATTTTAGTAAGAAGTCCTATCTCCTTAACCTTATTAATTCTTTCTGTTTTATCTATCATTTTTGCAATAATCTCCTTTAGAAGGGAGAGTAGATAGGAGGAATTTATGAATAGGAGAGAAGAGGTAAACATTAAACTTGAGAGAGTTAGAAATTTCTTAAAAGAACACAGTCTTTCTGCAATACTTATAAAGAAACAGCCTAATTTCTCTTGGATTACTGCAGGAGGGGTAAACTTTGTAGGCATGACAACAGAAATGGGAGTAACATCAGTCCTTATAACAGAGAGGGATCAATTTGTAATTGCAAATAAAATTGAGGCAAGAAGAATGAGAGATGAAGAGGTGGGAGAGATAGGTTTTGAAGTATTGGAGTACGAGTGGTATGAGGATAAAGAAATGGAAATTGCAAAGAAAATTATTGGAAATGGAGAAATTGGTTGTGATGTGCCCCTTTCTGGAACCCAATTTGTGGATAATAATTTTAGAAAATTAAGATTTGAACTTACAGAAGGAGAAATAGAAAGATATAAGTTTTTAGGGGAAAAATTATCAAGGATTGTAGAAGAGGTATTAATTTATGAGACAAAACCTGGAAATACAGAGATAGAAGTAGCAGGGAAAATAGCAGAAAGGCTTTGGAAGGAAGGTATAGAGCCTACTGCTTTTATGGTTTCCTCGGACGATAGAATAAGGAATTATAGACATCCTATATCAAAAAATAAAAAGATCGAAAAACTTGTTATGGCATC
Organism: uncultured Dictyoglomota bacterium; assembly: GCA_964612975.1. GTDB lineage: Bacteria > Dictyoglomota > Dictyoglomia > Dictyoglomales > Dictyoglomaceae > NZ13-RE01. The sequence goes on from CAZTGC010000005.1 coordinate 74,646, forward strand.
AGTTAATGCAAGATATAAAGGACTTTATGTGACTATAACCCGCATGGCTTATTTTGGGGATATTCCAGAATTTCTTAAAAAACAATATCAAGATAATGTTGAGATTGAATGCATCATGATTTCCAAAACAAAGATAGGGGAAGAGATGAGGATTCCTGTCCTTTCCGCTATAGAAGAGTATGAAAAGAGGGGCTATAAAGAGGAATGGAAACTCCATCATCAAGGTGGATCTATGGGATATTATCCAAGAGATATTAGGGTAACTCCCAATACAATGGAAAAAGTAGTTAAGAATCAGGCTTTTTGTTGGAATCCATCTATTACAGGAACAAAATCCGAGGATGGATTTATAGTCTCGGAAAATGATTATATTATGATTACAAAACCCATTATTTTCCCAACTTTGAAAATAGAAGTTGAAGGAAAAACCTTTGTTAAACCAGATATATTAATTCTTACTTAGGGGGAAATATTATGGAAAAGGTAAAGATAGGATTAGTTGGTGTGGGTTTTATAGCTAAAATTCATATCTCTGCTTATAAAGAAATTGAGTCTTATGCAGAAGTAATTGGGGTTTGCTCAAGAAAAAAGGAAAATGCAGAGAAGTTTGCTAAGGAACATGGAATTCCAAAAGTATTTAGCAATTTTGAAGAGCTATGTGCTAATCCCAATATAGATATGGTTGATGTTTGTACGCCTACTAATCTTCATGATGATGTGATAATCTGCTCTGCACAAAATAAAAAGCATGTGATTTGTGAGAAACCACTAACTGGATATTTTGGGGAAGATACTGATAAAGAATTGGTGGGAAGAGAAATTCCTAAGGGTTATATGTATAAGAAGGTATCAGAAAAAGTTGAAAAAATTGAAAGGGCAATAAAGGAAAATAATATAAAGTTTATGTATGGAGAAAATTTAGTATATGCACCATCTATTGAGAAGATAAAAAGAATGATCCTTTCTTCAAATTCTTCTATTCTTGAGTTGAGGGCAGAATGTAGCCATTCAGGGTCTCATGCAACTTATGCCCATCTTTGGAAAACTTCTGGAGGGGGAAGTCTAATGCGTCTTGGCTCTCATCCTGTAGCTTTAGTATTACATCTTAAGCATTTTGAAGGAATAAAAAAGTATGGAAGACCTATAAAGGCAAAATCTGTTTGGGCAGAAATTGGGAATTTAACAAAAACTGAAAATTTCTTAAAAGAGGAAAAACATTATGTGGCAACCTTTTGGAAAGATGTAGAAGATTGGTCTGTGGTTATTATTGATTTTGAGGATGGAACTAAAGGAATAATATTTTCCAACGATGTGAGCCTTGGGGGACTTAAAAATTGGATACAAGTAAGTCTTTCTAAGGGTATGATATATGCCAATATTAATCCCAATAATATGATGGTTGCCTATTCTCCTGAGGAATCTGTATGGAAAGATGAATATATAGCTGAAAAAATTGAAACAAGAGCAGGATGGAATTTTCCATCCCCTGATGATTTTTGGACCAGAGGATTTCCTCAGGAGTTAAAGGACTTTGTATTAGCTGTTAAGGAAAATAGAGAACCTATTTCCAATTTTGAATTAGCAAAGGAAACTGCAAAGGTATTATATGCAGGATATTATTCCAGTGAAGAGGGGAGAAAGATAGATTTGTTTTAGGTAAAAAGCCCGGTAGTTCTCTTAAAGATCTACCGGGCTTTAAATAAAACTATAGGAGGGATGTAGAATGAAGAGGTATTTCTTACTTGTTTTTTTTCTGTTAATTTTAGTGATTTTATCATCTATTCAGGCTCAAGTCAATATTATAATTAAAGCTGCAACACCTTTCCCCCAGGGGCATATTATAACCGAAGCCATGGAAAACTTCAAGGCGATAGTTGAGGAAAAAACTTATGGAAAAATTAGGGTAGAGCTTGAGATTCAAAAGGATACAGAAGAAGGAGTAAATGATAAATGTGCTAAAGGTGGAGTAGATATGCAATTTACTGGTGGAAGAGCCCTTGAAGTGTTTGCAGGACAATATTTCTTTATGAATGCCCCCTTTGTGTTAAAGGACTATGAGCACTTTTTCAGACTAATGAAGGGACCAATTGGAGAAAGAGCAAAGACAGAAATATTGAAAAAAGGGAATATGTATACTTTGGGTTATCTCTATAGAGGATATAGACAAATGACCTCTAATAAACCACTATTAAGTTTAAAGGATCTTGAAGGATTAAAACTAAGACTTCCTGTAGTACCTACTTGGGTGAAGGTCTGGGAGACTCTTGGAACAAAGCCTGTAACTGTTCCCCTTACTGGATTATATCAGGCATTGAAAGATGGAACCGCAGAGGCATCCGAGGGAGACTTGACCCAGATTTCAGGATTTAAGCTTTACGAAGTACAGAAATATCTAATAATCACTAACCATTTAGTATCCTTTGGTTGGGTACATATGTACAAACCTACCTTTGAAAAACTATCAAAGGAAGAGCAAAGGCTTATCTCTGAAACTGTAGAAAAGGTGTGTGATTCTGCAACCAAAAAGCTTATTGCCAGTGAAAATGATATTTTAAAACTTCTTCTTGATAATGGAATGACAGTAATAACCCTTGATGCAAAAACAATGGCCCAAATAAGGGAAAAGGCAAAACCAGCGGTAGAAGAATTATTTAAAACTACCTGGCCTGTTACAACTTGGGAGGAGGTATTAAGACAATAAGCTTCACCTTCTAAATTTTTTAAGGGTTAAAACTTTTTAGGGCTACCCTTGAGGTAGCCCTAAAATTTATAAAGGCTTTTTCCTTTTGGAGATGAATATTAGTAAAATTGCCAATCCTATCTCTAAAAATCCAATTAAAAGTTGAGAAATACTTGGGAAAATACCATATAGATAGGAGGGTATATATTGAAAGAGGAAGAGAAAGATAATTTCAATCCCTGTTATGTAAAAAAATCTTTGAATTAGAATATTTTGAGTTATCCCCTTTTTATAATATGTTTCTGTTCCCATGATAATTACTAAGGCAATAACCGCAAAAACTATAAACAAGAGCTTGTCTATAAAATTAATTACAAGAATATTTCTCGTTATAAAGGGCATTATTTTCAAATAAGAGCTTCTAAAAAGAAGAAGAAGGTAAAGGGTAAATAGAGAGGTTATTAACCAGAATATATAGCAAAGGACATATTTAAGGTTAATTCTTTTCATATTTTTTATTTTACCACAGAATTATATTATAATTAAGGGAAAAGAATGCCTTAGGGAGGATTTTTTAAAATATGGAGAGTATTTTTGAAGTTATGGTAAAATCAGTATTTATTGCAGGAGATGTGTTAAGAAAATATTATGATGATGGAAATTTTAAAATACAGCAAAAAAGTACATTCTATGATTTGGTGACCACTGCGGACAAAGAATCCCAAGAAATTATTATCTCTTTACTTTCTTCAAAATTTCCCAATATTCCTATTCTTGGAGAAGAGAATTCGGAAATAAGAAAATATGATAGAGCCTTTTTTGTTGACCCATTGGATGGAACTTTAAATTTTGTCCATAAAATTCCATTTTTTGCAGTTTCCATTGGATACTGGGAAGATAATGAACCAAAGGTAGGGTTAGTCTATGATCCCATAAGAAGGGATCTATTTTATGCTAAGAAGGGAGAGGGTGCCTTTTTAAATGGTAAAAGGATGTATACATCTTCCCCCTCATCTTTAGAAGATTCTATATTCGTCACTGGTTGGCCCTATGATAAAAATAAGATGGAAAAGGCTATTATTTCTGCAAATAAGCTCTTAAAATATACAGAATATAGAGTCTTAGGAAGTGCAAGTTTAGAATTATGTTATGTAGGAATGGGAAGGTTTGATGGATACTGGGAATTTGGTTTATATCCTTGGGATTTAGCAGGAGGGGTTTTGATAGCAGAAGAGGCAGGTGCGAGAATATCAAAACCCAATGGGAATAAGTTTGATCTTTTTGAAGGTGAAATCTTGGCAATAGCTCCAAGTATATACGAAGAATTTGTAAGAGTTATTAATTTATGAAATACTCTAAGATTAGTATTTTAATTTTTTTATTAATTTTCATCTCAGGATGTGCCAGAACTGTGACCAGTCCTCTAAAAAAGGTAGTGGAAGTTTCCTTTGCATTGGATCCTAACTTTAAGCTTGAATCTGGACATTATTTAGCTATCGCCTTTAATATTGAAGAACAGCCAATAGATGATCTATCTACTTGGAAAAATTTTGTTGTTTTTGATGTAGATGAGGAAAGATTTTATAAAGGAAAAAATGGAAACTTGGAAGATCTTTCTTTTCCATATTTTGAATGTAGTGTAGATTTAGAACTTAAGAATTTTAATCTTAAAATTCCTCTATCTCAACTTTATGAGGATGGAAGGGAACCAGAAAATTTATATATTAATATTCTTTATTTCCACTATGAAGAAGAAGAAATTATTTTTGATAATTACCTTCCTGATGCAATATTCATGAGGATTGAAAGGGGATTTTTTCAAGATTATTTGGGAAAGTCTGGTTTTATTTCCAGTATAAATTTAAAATTCTACTAAAATGAGAAATTTATTTTTACTTTTTTTATCAATAATATTATATATCCTTTCCTTTCCCCCTTTTAATCTTTCCTTTTTTATTTTTCTTACCTTAATTCCATTATTTATCCTCGTTTCCAAAGTTTCCTCTAAGGAATCCTTTATTTATGGATTTTTATATGGATTTGGTTTTTATGGAATTAATTTTTATTGGCTTCCTAATCTTTTAAAACATTTTGTTCCCTTTATTTTTGGAGTATTTGTGTCCCTTCTTTTAGTATCCTATCTTTCTTTATATACTGGAATATTCCTATGGGGGATAAAAAAGAAGTTTCATTCTCTTCTTTTTCCTTCTTTTTTCTGGTGCTTCTTAGAGTTTATGAGAAGTATTGGTCCCCTATCCTTTAATTGGGGAACCTTAGGGGAGCCCTTGGTAAATATTTATCCTTTATTACAATGGAGTAGTGTATTTGGGAGTTTAGGATTAAGCTTTATAGTTGTCCTGATAAACAATATTCTTTTTAAATTTAAGAATTTCCCTTTAAAAAATAAATTTTATAGTGTAATATTTATTCTATTTTTGTTCTTTGTAGGGCATAAGATGGGTTTACCCTTAGAAAAACCTCTTTTTATTCTCAAAATTGGAGCAGTTCAAGGAAATTATGATAGTTTTTCCAAGGTATATTTAAAAGATATTAAGGATCAATTAAAAATTCATAAAGATCTCACCCTCTCTCTTCCCGATGATTTATATCTGATAATCTGGCCTGAAAGTGTTCTTTTTTGTGCTTTAAATGTTTTTCCAGAATATATCGAAGAACTTAGAGATTTAGCAAGAAGAAAGGGATCCTTCTTAATCCTAGGGGCATTAAAAATGGAAAAACAGAATTTATATAATTCTGCATATCTCTTTTCCCCCTTTGATAAGGAGTATAAGACCTATAGTAAAGTTCAATTAGTTCCCTTTGTAGAGGAGCTTCCTTTTTCTTTTCTATTCCCTTCCTTTATAAAAAATCTTGTGGGAAATTATACTAAAGGAGAAGGATTTTTTCCTTTTAAGACTCCATTAATAAATATTGGAACCTTAATATGCTTTGAATCTTTATTTTCCTACACTGCAAGGGAACATATGAGAAAAGGGGTAGATATTTTAGTGGTTATAACCAATGATGGATGGTTTCAAGGAACTCCTGCAGTCTGGCAACATAGAAATCTTTCTTTAATTAGGGCTGTGGAAAATAGAATTCCCTTAATACAAGTAGCAAATACTGGAATAACCTTTTTTGTGAATCCTTATGGTAAAATAATAAAGGAGAGTAAAGAAGGAGAGAGAAAAGTGTATTATTGCGATGTGCCAATTAGCAAAAATTCTTTCTCTTTATATAGATTATGGGGAGACCTATTCATGTTCGTATTTTTTATTATATACCTTATTTATAAGATAAAATGATGAGAGGAATGATTTCCTTAGGAATAGTTTTTTTAATCCTACTTATTGGATGGGGTTTAAGTTCTATATTATCAAAACCTATTGAGATAAATATTCCTAAACCTCTATCCCATGAAGAGGTAGGAATTTTTGCAAAGGAAGTTTTTCTGAAGGGAAGAAAAGAGGGAGATACTTCTTGGGAGATTAGGGCAGATAATTTAGAAATTGATCTTCAGTATAAATATTTCAAATTTGAAGGGGAGACAGAAGGAAAGGTATATAGGGGGAAAAAGTTATCCATTGATATTAAAGGAGATTCCGCAGAACTTGATGTAGAGAAAGGAATCTTAGAGTTTCCTAAGGGTGTAGAATTTTCTACAGAAGATGGATATAGAGGATATGCTCCTTATGCAATATGGGACATTAATTTAAAGGAATTTTTTTGTTCTAAAGGAAGGATAAAATTTGAGAAGATAGGAGAGTTTAAGGCAGAGGCGGATTTTTTCAGGTTTTCTACAAAGGAAGGATTTGCTACCTTTGAAGGTAATGTAATAATAGAAACAGGAATTTGAAGGAGGAGAAATATGAAAAGAAAGGTTTTGATCCTAATTTTTGTTCTTTTATTATTAAATTGTATTTTCCCTCAAACTACAACACCCACAAAGACACCTGTTCAGATAAAGGCTCAGAAGGTTTCCTACGATTGGGGAAAGAGGATGTCTAGGGCAGAAGGGAATGTGATAGTTACCTATAAGCCAGGAAAAGAAGATGAGACAAGAATCTATGCTCCTATTGTGTTCTATAATCAAGATGCAAGTTTAGTAGAGGTTCAAGGAAAAGTGACCATTACCCGAAGGGACCTAGACATTACAGGTGAGGATTTAAAGGCAGATTTGAAAAAAGAAGAGGTAGATTTAAAGAAAAATGTGGTTATTGTTATCCAGAGGAAGGTTGAGGGAGGAAAAACAGAAACTACTAGATTAACCTCCCAATCATTGAAATATTCCTTAAAAACAAGCACTGGAACTCTTTCTGGTGGTGTGAATATAGATAGAGAGGATTTAAAGGCAAGATCAGATAGTGCATCAGTAAATACCGATAAAGAAATCTATCTTCTTGTTGGTAATGTATCTATGCTTGATAGTGATAAAAATGAGATTAAGTGTAAAAAATTAAATATTTACGTTAAAGAAAAGAGAGTAGAAGCAGAAGGAGATGTAGAATCTATTTTTTACATAACAGAATAATGAGGTTATATCTTAAGTATATTGTTTCCGAAGTGATTGGTCCCTTTTTACTGGGAATATTAGGTTTTATCCTTGTAATGTTGATCCAAATTCTCTATGAATTTTCCAATCTTATTATTCTAAGGAAATTGAGTTTCCAAACAGTATTGAAACTTTTATATTATAAGACTCCTTCCCTATTGGTTTTTGTAATTCCTACGGCGCTTCTTTTTGCTATTATCTTTTCCTTCAGTCGTTTAATTAGAGATGGGGAGCTTTTTGCTCTAAGGAGTAATGGAGTTCCTTTCATAAAATTAACTTTACCTATATTTTTCTTCTCAATTTTTTTATCTATTATTCTTTGGATCCTTAACTATTCTTTAATCCCCAATTCAAATTATAAAGCAAATCAAATTATTCAAAGATACTTCTTTCTAAATTCCCTTCCCATAAAGGGAGAAAATGTATTTTTTCATGATGAGCAATCAAGATATTATTATGTAAAAAAAATAAAAGAAAATAATACTATGGAAGATGTTATGATTTACGACCTTTCCTTAGGGGAGAAATTTCCTATGCTTCTTACTGCAAAAACTGCAATTTGGAGTGAAGAGAGTTTGCTTCTTATTGATGGAGTGGTCCACAAATTAGGTAAGGATTATTTTGTAATGTGGGGGGCAAAATTTAAGACCTTTAAAATAAATCTCCCAAGGGAATTCATGTATGTATTTCAGAGGGAAAAAACTCCTCAAGAAATGACCACTTATGAACTCTGGAACAGAACTAAGGTGTTTAAAAGGGCAGGAATTTCTACAAGAATTTTGGATGTAGAGAATAATTTGAGAATTGCCCAAACTATTGCTATACCAACTTTTACTCTTCTTGCCTTTGCTGTTATCCTTATAACGGGTAAAGGGGGAAAGCTTTGGGGAACTGCCTTTAGTATCATAATTGCCTTCTTATATTATGGATTCACTATTATTGTTCGATCCCTTGGTGAATATGCGATATTTCCTCCTTTTCTTTCTGCTTGGCTTCCCAATATAGCCTTTGGAGGGATTAGTTTAGGGGTATTCCTATGGAAAATAAGAAAATGGTAAGAGTCTTTATAATTTTTCTCCTTTTAATATTTTCTATTAAAAATATCACCTTTGCAGAAGGTTCTCCCTGGACATTAAAGGCAGAAAAAATCGAATTTTTCTGGGAAACGCAAACCTTTAATGCTCAGGGGAGGGTGGAGATTAAAGGTAAAGATATTTTCATGGCTGCTGATAAGGTTGAAGGTAATATTAAAGAGGGAATAATTAGAGCAGTAGGAAATGTGAAGTTTAGAGATCCAAGGGGAGAATTTACTGCCCATGAGATAAAATATTCTTTTAAAAATGAATTTGCAAAGCTAATTCAGGTTGTCGCAACATATACCACACCAGAGGTGAAAGGGAATCTGTATTTTTCAGGAGAAGAATTGGAATGGAGAAGGGACAAAATGTTGATTGATAATGGTAAAATTACCACTTGTGAAATGGAAAATCCTCATTATTATTTTTCTGCATCAAAAATTACATATATTTCCGATGAGATGATAATTCTTGATGGAGTATCATTGAAGTTTACATTCCTTCCCTTTTCCATTCCCCTATTTAGATATGTTATCTCTTTAAAGAAAGAACCTGTCCCCTTTCCTCAAATAGGATTTGATAGACAAAGTATATTTTTCTCTTATCCCTTATCCTATTCCCTTTTTGGTCAATTGGGACTTATAAGTTTCTTAATTAAACATAATTTATCAACACATGAAAATTCTTATATTATTGATCTTTCTCAAAACTATACCTTTAGGAATATAAAAGGAAATATAAAATTTACCATAAGTGGATATATCGAAAATTTAGAGAATCCAGATCTTCTTTTCTCTTGGACCCATGATCAAAGAATAAGAGATTCATTAACCATCAATAATACTCTTTACTTAGATTTTAAAACTGATTATAATCTCTACACTATTCAGGATATTTTAAAACTCACATTTACTTATGGATTGAATAAAACTTTTCTTCAACTTTTTTATAAAGAAGATAAAAATTCCAAAAGATTCTCCTCTAATCTGAATCTTTCCCAGGGAATTGATAAGAATAATTCTTTTATATTTAATCTAAGATATAAGGATTCTACTTTTTTAAACAGAAGAACCTATGAGATATATGAAGAAGGGAAACTTATTCATAAAGGTAAAAATTATACAATATCTATATATGGAAATTATAGAATTTCAGATCCAGAGAATCTACAGCTTTTGAAAATTCCTGAAATAAGCTTTAGTGGAACCTATTCCCTTTTAAATCTTCCCCTTAAAATAGACGGAATTTTAGGATACTACCATGAACCAAGTTCGTATATGAAGGCTTTAAAACTTGGTTTAGGTATTTCAGTTCCTTATTCTCTTAGGATTTCTAATTTCAATCTGAGTTCCAATTTAGGGTATAAACAAGATTTTTATGAGACAGGAGATGCAAGGTATTTTATATATGGAAATTTCTCCTTAAGATTTAGCCCCTTTAGCCTTCTTTCCCTTTCTGCCTCTTATAACTTTCAATTCTTAGGTAGAGATATAATTTCGGGAGATTCTGGAAATACGCCCTTTTATTTTGATTATCAAGGAGAGACCAATTTGTTAAGTGGAAGTTTAATCTTAGGAAATCCTAATTTTAATATTACCCTCTCTGATTCCTATAATTTCCTTTTAAATTCCTTAACTCCTTTAAATATTAAAGGAAAAGTTGATTATAAAAAATTGTTTGTGATGGAAGTAACTACAAGTTATAATTGGAATTTCCAAAAATTTTCTTCAATTTTGCTTCAGTCAACTATAAATTATCCTCTTTTTTCTCTAAGGTTAGGAGCCCTTCTCAATCCATATTTAGATAATCCATTACAAAGATTAGATTATAAGTTGGGTTTTGATATTAAAGGAGATTGGCGTATTGCAGGAAAAATAACTTTATGGGGAACATACCCCTCAATTTCTTTTTATCCCATAATCTCCTTAGATAAGGATCTGCATTGCTTCTTAGGAAAATTTACTTGGAATCCCAATAATGGAAATATTCAATTTGAGGTTTCCCTTAAAGCAATTCCAACGAAAAAAATTGGTGGAGAGATTGGACCCTCTGGATTCTCTCTTCTTCCAAACTTTTAGCATAAGATCCTGAGATTTCTGGTATAATTTTATTAAGAATAATTCTTAAAAGAAGGAGGTTTATAATGCAAAAGTATAGATGTCTTGTATGTGGATATGTTTATGACCCCTCTAAAGGAGATCCCGAAAATGATATTCCCCCTGAAACTCCCTTTGAGGAACTTCCTGAGGAATGGGTTTGTCCCCTTTGTGGTGCAGAAAAGGATATGTTTAGACCTATATAGAGATATGTATCTAATAATTGGTAATGGTATATCGGGAATAAATACCGCAGAAATAATAAGGGAAAAAGATAAGGAAACTCCAATTTTAATAATTACAGAAGAAGATTTTCCCTATTACTCAAGACCTCAGATAATTGAGTTTTTAGCAGGAAATGTAAAAGAAGAAGATCTCCCCTTTTATTCTGAGAGCTGGTATAGAGAAAATAAGATAAAAGTATCATATGGGGAAAGGGCCATAAAAATTAATGGAGAAAAGAAGATTTTGGAAACAGATAAAGAAAGTTACAAATTTGATAAACTTTTAATTGCTACTGGTGCTATTCCCTTTAAACCTTCCTTAGATAATATAAATGTAGATGGAATATTTACTTTAAGAAATTTAAATGATGCAAAGAATATAATATCCTTTATAAAAAATAAAGAAAGGGCAATTATTTTAGGGTGTGGACTATTGGGATTAGAAATTGGAAGATCTCTTTTCCAAAGGGGCTTAAAGGTTATTGGTTTGGAGTTTTTTCCAAGATTAATTCCAAGACAGTTAGATGAAGAGGGAGCAAGGATCTTAAAAAGAAAAATAGAAGAAAGATTTAATTTTGAATTTTATTTGGGAGTTAGAGTCCAAAAGATCATATCTTATAACGGAAGATTTGAGGGAATTGAATTAGAGGATGGAAGGAGAATATATGGAGATTTACTTATATTTTCTACTGGTATTGTTCCCAATATCGATTTAGCAAAAAACTCTAATATTTTAGTAAATAATGGAATAATAGTAAATGAATATATGGAAACTAATTTAAAAGACATTTATTCCTGTGGAGATTGTGTTGAATTTGAAGGAAGAATATATGGAATTATACCAGCATCTTTAGAGCAATCCTATGTGGCAGGGAAAAATATCATAGGGGAGAAAATTAAATACCATGGGACTATTCCCTCTAATACACTAAAGGTAACAGGAATTTCTCTTACATCTATAGGAGGAATTGATCCTCCAAAAAATGAGGGATTTGAGGTTATAATAAAAAAGAATGAGGATAAAGGGTTTTATAGAAAGTTGGTATTAAAGGGAAATATTATTGTAGGAGCAATTCTTTTAGGAGATAAAAGGGCATATGTTAATAAGATTCAAAATCTTATTAAGTCAAAGAAAATTATTGAGGAGAGGGAAGGATTGATAGATGAGGAGTAAAATCTTTCTCTTAATTATTTTTATTCTTTTTATTCTTCCGGTTTTTTCTTTGGATTTTAAAAAGTTTGAAGATAAGATTAAAAATATTCCTGATAATGTTTTTTATTATAAAGCATTGGATGGGAAAAAATTAGCTTATAGAGTTTTATCACCAGATAAACCAGAGGCAGTATTAATATTTGTTCATGGAATTGTGGGATATGGGAAATATTATCTTCCCTTTGCCCAAGAATTATCAAATTATGGAATAAAGGTATATCTTCCTGATTTAAGGGGGCATGGAAATTCTGAAGGAAAGAGGGGAGATGTTCCTGATTCCATGACCTTGGTTTATGATTTAGGTATCTTCTATCAATTAGTCTTGAAAGAAAATCCCCTTACTCCAGTGTATTTAGGGGGACATAGTATGGGTGCAGCCTTAACTTTGAAATATGTAAAGGAATTAACACTGTATCCATCAGGACTAATCTTAATTGCAGGGGGTTTGCCTGTAGAGAGAATCTCTTCAAAAAGTGAGAGTTTATTAAAACAAAATATTATTTCAATGGTTCTTCGATTTCTTGCTCCTATATTTCCCAATTTTAGGATCATTTCTTGGGATCTTCCCAAGGAATTAAAGGATCCCTTATTAGTTACCAATTACTCCTTTGCTTTTTTTAATGCAGCATTTCCTTCTAATATAAAAATAATCTGGGAGAAAATGAATCTTCCTGTGCTTGTTATTGTTGGGGATAGGGACGAGTTTTATGAAAAGCAGGATGTAGAAAGAATTTTTAATACATATAAAAGAGAAGATAGATCTTTTGCTATTTTGGAAGATACAGATCATCTTGATGTTTTAGAAAAAAGTATAAAATATATAGTAGAATGGATAATAGGAGGAGAAAATGGAAGGTTTTGAAAGGATATTAGAAGCATATTCTCAAGCTATCGTAAAAGTAATAGGAAAGGTAAGTCCTGCAGTAGTAAATATAGATATCAGTCAAGCGGTTGGTTTTTCCTTTTTTACAGGATTTCAGGAGGTAAAAGGGGTAGCATCGGGATTTATATTTACCCCTGATGGCTATATTCTTACCAATAGTCATGTAACCCATCAGGCTAATAAACTAACAGTAACCTTAGCAGATAGAAGACAATTTATAGCAGAGATGGTAGGGGAGGATCCTCAAACAGATCTTGCAATTATAAGAATTCCTGAGAGAAATTTGCCTATACTTGAATTTGGGGATTCTGATAAGCTGAAGGTGGGACAACCTGTTATGGCAATAGGAAATCCCTTGGGATTTGGACATAGTGTAACCAGTGGTGTTGTAAGTGCCTTAGGAAGATCCCTAAGAAGTTTTAGTGGACATTTGATGGACAATATTATTCAGACCGATGCCCCTTTAAATCCAGGAAGTTCTGGAGGACCATTGGTAGATATATATGGAAAGGCTATAGGAGTTAATACTGCTATAATTCAAGGGGCTCAAGGCATATGTTTTTCAATACCTATAAATACTGCGAAGTGGGTGGCAGGTCTTCTAATAAAGGATGGAAGAGTAAGAAGAAGTTATCTTGGAATTATTGGACAAAGTGTTATACTACCCCAGAGAATTAAAGATATTTTATCCCTTCAGCAAGAAGGAGGAGTTTATATAATAAGGGTTGCTCCCTTCAGTCCTGCCAGTAAAGGAGGACTACAACCTCAGGATGTGGTGGTGGGGATTGAAGGAGAGTTTATCAATAATATTGATGATTTACATAGATTTCTTAGTAATACCCCTCCTGGAACAAAAGTATCCCTTAAAATTATAAGAGATAATAGGTTAATTAATCTTTCGATAATCTTAGGAGCTGAGGGATAAGTAGTACTTGTTATTTTAATATGGAAAATGGATATTTTATTATAAAAGAAAAGGGAAGGGTGAAGGTAAAAATACAAAGATCAGCTTTTTTTGGTTTTTCCTTTCCATCTGCTATCCGTTATTGTTGGGCATATAGAAAGTTACCTTCTCATGAATATTTCTCCGATGGAGGAGAGCTCCCCAATTCTGCGAGGAGACCTACTTTAAAGGCATCAAGGGAATATGATCTCTGGGGCTCAATGATTGTTGTGGTAAGATACTTTAGAGGAATCAAATTGAAAATTAAAGAATTAATATCTGTCTATCATTTAATCTCTAAATCTGCGGTTGAATTGGGTAGCATAATAAAATTATTTTTCCCAAATGAAAAGGGAAATATTCAAAAATTTTTCTTCAGATTTTAAAAATTATCTATTAGGGAAGGAGGAAATGGGGATTGTCAGAAGGCTATAGTGCAGTGATTTTTGGAGAAGAACTCTTAAACTATTCCTTTCCGGGAGATCATCCCATGAATCGGAAAAGATTGGAATCTTTTTGGAGGGAATTTGAAAAGATTATTGAGACAAAGAAGATTAAGGTTTTTCAGCCTGTTTTAGCAAAAGAGTCAGACCTTCTCCTCTTTCATACAAAGGAATATGTAGACTTGGTTAGAAAAAAATCTAAGGATGGGGTAGGTTTTTTAGATTATGGAGATACTCCTGCTTATCCTGGATGTTTTGAGTCTGCTTCCTATGTTGTAGGGGCCACTTTAAGAGGATTAGAATTAATAATTAAAGAAAATTATAAACATATTTTCATTCCAATGGCAGGACTTCACCATGCAAGAAGAGATAGCGCTTCTGGTTTTTGTATATTTAATGATATTGGTGTTGTTATAAATAAAGCGAGAAAAGAATACGGAATTAGGGAAATACTCTATATAGATATTGATGCTCATCATGGGGATGGAGTATTTTATGAATTTTTGGATGATCCCTTTTTATATATAGTAGATATTCATGAGGATGGAAGATTTCTATATCCGGGAACTGGAGGAAGACATGAGAGGGGAAATAAAGATGCCTTTGGAACAAAATTGAATATTCCCCTTCTTCCTGGTGCTTCCGATGAAGATTTATTATCTGCATTGAAAGAGGTAGAGGACTTCTCTATGGAGTTTAAGACAGAGATTATTATTCTTCAAGGAGGAGTAGATGGAATTCAAGGTGATCCCATAACCCATTTAAATTATTCCTATGAGGGTTATGAAAAATTTATCTCAGAAATTCATAATTTAGCTCATAGGATATGCGATGGAAGACTTTTAATATTAGGGGGAGGGGGTTATAATCCAGAAAATACAAAGAATGGCTGGCTAAGGATATTAAAAATAATAAACGATGGAGCTTAGGGAGGAAGGAAATATGCTTTATGAGAAAATTACAAAGGATTATCTTAAAGCAGTAAAGGATAAAAATTCCTTTAGGTCAGAGGTATTAAACTTTCTTCGTTCTGCCATAAAATATAAGGAGATTGATATGAGAGAAAAGGGAAAGGAATTGACTGATGAAGATATCATAGATGTAATAAATAAGGAAATAAAAAAGAGAAGAGAAGCTATAGAGCTTTATAAAAAAGGGGAAAGATTTGATCTTTCTGAGAAAGAGGAAAGGGAAATAAAAATCTTAGAAGAATATCTTCCAGAACAGATATCTTATGATGAATTAAAGGAAATTTTGAAAAGAATAATAGAAGAGGTAGAGGCAAAGGACATAAAGGATTTAGGTAAAGTAATGAAATCTGCAATGCAGGAGCTAAGAGGAAAAACTGATGGAGAAAGGATAAGAAAAGTTGTAGAGGAATTGTTAGGAAACAAATGAAGAGAAGACCAAGATCTCCTTTACCCATATTATAGATTCTCCCAATTTTATTAAGGTAAAAGAATCAGTTAGGAGATTTGTCAGAAATTTTTAAGATAAGAAAAGCGATGAACTCTATGTTACTCTCTTAGATTTTATAAGAATATATTGAAGCAAGGGATAAATATTAAAAGACTCCTACCTTTGAAACCTGTAAATATTCCTGAGAAAAGGTGTATATTTCAATGGGGAAGTTAGACTTTTAGGATCCAAACTCTATACTTTTTTACAAAAAGTCCTTGCAAAATTGGAAGCAGTAAAGAGGCTTGAAAAGACTAAAAGTTCCAAAGAGCAACAGATGTAGTGGATATTCCTACTGCTCCCGCGTTTAAAATATCCCTTGCCTCTTCAGGAGTTCTTATAAGACCTCCCGCAATTAAGGGGTAAGAAAGTTGATTTTTCAATTCCTCTCCTAAATGAATAAATATAATTCCAGGTAAAATCTCTACAAAATCAGGCTCTGAAGTTTGCATTATCTTTACTCCTGTTGCTAAGGCCGATGAATCTAATACAAAAAATCTCTGTATTGCAATCAATTCCTCTTCTTTTGCCTGTTGGATAAGATTTGTTCTTGTAGTTATTATCCCATCGATTCCCACTACTTCTCCAAGATATCTCAGGGCATATTTATCTTGGGCTAATCCCTCTAAAAGATCAAGATGAATAAAAGCTAACTTCTCATCCTTTTTAATTTCCTGGACTACATTGGGAAGGGTTAAAATATTTGTTTTTAATAAAAATATAACTTTTGTTTTACTTTGAAGGGCTTGAGCTAATCTTTCCTCTTCTCTTACAGCTGCAATTATCGGATTGTTTTTTAAAGTTTGAAGAAAATCACTTTTATTAATCTTTTTTCCCATTTTAAACCCCTTTACATAAAGATTTTTAAATATTTTCCCTACCCAAAATTATATCAAAAAATTTCTTATTTTGTCAAAGGCGTGATATAATGTAAAAAATGTTTTTATTGAAATATCATCCTGGGAGGAAGATTATGAGGAAAAGATTTATTTTCTTTTTAACAATTTTGATTTATCTTCTTTCCCTCTCCTTTGCCCAGAGCATCCAGTGGAGAGGAGGTTATCCTAAATCAATCCCTGATGGAAAAATAGAGCTTTCTTGGACATCAACGGTCTCAGGAACTTATTCTATATATAGAGTAAAGGGAGAAGGAAATCCTTATCCCAATTATTTTTATACCCAAACCACATTAACTACTTATACCGATACAAATACAGAAGATGGCGTTCTATATAGTTATGTAATTGCTATTTATCATGGCACTCAAACCCTAACCACTAATGTAGGGAGGGCAAAAGCAGATAAGACAAAGCCAATGATCGATAATTTAAATGCTATCCCCAATCCCTTTTCTCCTGATGGTGATGGCTTTAGAGATAAGATAACTATTTCCTTTGATTTAAGTGAATATTCCACAGTGACTATTACATTACAAGATAAAAATGGAAATATCTATACTCCACCAGAATGGAACAATACCATATGTTCTATCCCAAAAAACTATTATTTTGAATGGGATGGATATGGAAATTTTGGTGGAACTTATACTATCCCTTCTGAAGGATTTATTATATACACAATAACTGCAAAGGATCTTGCAGGAAACATAAATTCTGCTACAGGAAGATTTATCTTAGATATTCCTGATATGGAGCTTGCAAACTTCTTTGGAATGCCCAATCCCTTTAATACTGTGTTGTCCAGTGATGTAATATATAAGGCATCATATTCAAGGGATGGCTATAAATTTCCCCACGATGAAAGTGGAAATGTCTTTAACTTTTCACCCCAATTTTATTTGGATCAATCCTCAATAATGCTTATTGGAGCCTCATTTCAATTTGATATTCTTCAAAGGCCGGGAGGATCCAGTTCTACTATTAAAAATGCAAGGGTAAAAATTTCTGATTCCAATGGGGTATTGGTAAGAAGCATCACTCTTACTTCTAATCTTTCTGGTAGTGGAAATTTCTATTGGTATGGAGAAAAAGATCCCCAATTAATTAAAGATGATCCCAACATAATTACCTCTTGGTGGTGGATGATTACAGGAGTTCCCTTGGGGAATTACAGGTTAGTTCTTTCTGCTACATATACCATTGTTCATCCAGAAGATTCCACAAGGGAATTAGAAATTCCATTAAAAGAGATTAACACTATCCTGAGAATTCAAGAGGCCTATCCTCCTCAAGTTGATAATACCCCTCCAAGGGTTATATATTTTAATCCTGAGGATGGAAGTTTATTATCTGGAATTTCTTTAGTTTCTGTAGTATTAGATGATGGACCAGGTGTAGGACCTGATTTAGAGGCATCAAGTATACAAGTAAAGGATAATTTTGGAAGGCTTATAGGGGGAATAAAATCCCATAATGGAGTTGATACTTTATATTGGACCTTTACACCCACATTAACTTCAGGACAATACTTTATAGAGGTTATTCCTGTGGATAAAAATGGGAATACTGGTTCCCTTGCAAAGTCTTCCTTTATAATAGATAATTCTCCTCCTCAAATCCTTTCTGTATATCCTACGGGTAATGTAGTTTTTGTGAATCAAATTAGGGTTTCATATCAAGATATTGGTTCTGGATTAGACTTTTGGGATAGTTATCCTCTTCCCCCCTCAAAGTCCCATATAAAAATTTATACTCCTAATTTGGAAGAGAGAACATTATTATTTGATAAGAATATATCCTCAAATATATATGCTATTACTAATGTCCCTCAAAATATTTTGTCCGCTGATGGAAAATATGATTTAGTAATTTACCTAGTAGATAAAGCAGGGAATAGTAGTAATACTTACACCTATTTTTTATTAGATAGAACTTCTCCCTATATAATAGATACTAATTTAAATCAGACTCTAATAAACTATACCCTTTCCCAAATAAGAGTTGTGGTAAAGGATGATATTGTGGGAATACATACAGATACTCAAAAGACCTTCTTAAGCTTAAAGGATTCCTCAGGAAATTCAGTGTCTTCAACTTTTACTTTAAATATAATAGATTCAAAGACTGTAGAATTAGTTTTGAATATAGCTCCAACTTATATATGGATAGAGGGAGATTATTACCTAACTATAAAAGCATCAGATTTATTGGATAATGTTTTGTATATTCCAAGAAAATTCACTTTAGATTTAAGATCACCTCAAATATTAAATATATCTCCTTATGACAATGTAAAGTCTGTAGAGAAGATAGTTGTAAGATATTCAGAGCTAACAAGTGGGATAGACTTTACAAGATCGAGAGTGACAATCACTTTCCAAGGTGTGTCCACATCAACCTTATTTATTCCCTCAGAATCTACAGCTACGGATCTTATTGCAAGATTTAGTGAAGAAGTATTTAGTAGTGATGGAACCTATAATGTTGATGTAACAATATATGATCAGGCAGGGAATTCAGCAACAGCTGGAACAACTTTTATCTTAGATAGGTCTGGACCAAAAATAAAGGAAGTAAGTCCTACAAAGAACTCAACTTTAGTGATAAGCCCCCAAAGTATTTGGGCAAAGGTAGAAGATGAAACCTTAGGAATAGATTTTGGATTAGCAAAAACCTTCATTAAGTTATACGATCCTACAAATCAAGAGATCTCAGGGACATATACCTATTTGAGATCAACCGATGAAAAGACAGCAACATTAACGTTACAAATTAGTGGATATACATGGACCAATGGGATATATACTGTAAGGATAAGGGTATCTGATAAATTAGATAATACTACTGAGGAGACATATACCTTTAAACTTCAACAGGTTCCTCAAGAAGTTGGGGATTTGGTTGTCTCTCATAAGGTATTTTCTCCTGAAAAGGGAAATTTAAGAATAGACTACCAATTTCAGGCAGTATCTGGAAATATACAAAAGGTAGAGATAGAAATTTATTCTTTAAATGGGATTTTAGTAAAGAAAATAAGCTCTCAAAACTATAATGCTCCTCAGGTTCAAGATACAGTATATTGGGATGGGAAGGATGAAAGGGGAAAATTAGTTCCCAATGGTTACTATCTTGTTAAGGCGACAATTACCGAAAGTGGTGGGGCAAAGAGAGTGAGATTTAAGGGATTTGTTGTTATAAAGTAGGAGGTTTGCTATGAGAAGGTTGACTTTCTTATTTTTAATTCTTTTTCTAATAACACCTTCTTTTGGACAGGAGACTTTTGGTGCCTTTGTTTCTTCTGGAACTACCATTGGGTGGAGTACAAGGGCGTTAGGTATGGGAGATGTCTTTTGTGCTATTGAGGGAGATTTAGATGGGATTCTCTTTAACCCTGCAAGTATAGCTCGCCTTCTAAACTCCCAATTTGGTATTTCCTATAGCTACTTACCATTAACTACTGAGGGTTTTGGCTTTGGAACCGATATGTTTATAATTTCCAATTATATTGCCTTTGGAATTCCTGATACTGGACTTTGGGCTTCTGGAATTTTTTATACCCGTCTTGCTCCCTCTGAGGATTTAGGGATACTGTATGTGGAAAATCAGTTGGTATATTCTATGGCAAAATCCTTAGATTTTATTGGGATAAGAAATTTAGCCTTGGGGGTAAATTTAAAGAAATTATGGGTAAATATGCCATCACCATATAAAGGAGATGGATGGAGTGTAGATTTAGGTATTATATTAAGACTATTTTCTAATTTTAAATTGGGATTTTCAGCTCAAAATCTTTTCTCTTCCCTTACTTGGTATGATGGAGAAGAAACTTCTGAGGAGAATATTAAAACTTGTTTTAAAATAGGGTTTGCATATCAATCTCCAAAATTAATTCTTGCCTTTGATTTGGATTTTCCAAGTTTATCTTACCACATAGGAGGAGAATACTTCTTTGATCCAGTTTACTTTAGATTAGGTTGGAATATAGATTCTCCTACTTTGGGTTTAGGTTTTAAGAGTCCCGATGGAAGATGGAGAATTGATTACGCTCTTCTTTATTCCCTTGGGATAGGAGGAATACATCATAGAGTAGGACTTTCATTGATATTTTAAAAAGGGGTGAGAAAAAATCTCACCCCTTTATTACAGCAATTGGCTTCATTTGAGCCACCTTTAATGATAATCCTGCGTTATGGACTACATTTACCACATCTACAACATTTTTGTATGCTTCTGATGCCTCTTCTACAATGGATGCTTTAGATGCAGCTCTTACAATAATTCCCTTTTCTAAAAGTTCCTTCTCGATATCCGAAGCCTTTCTTCCACCTCTTAATAATTGTCTTCTACTTTGGGTCCTTCCAGCTCCATGACATGTGGAACCAAAGGCAATTTCCATTGCCTTTGGAAGTCCAATAAGTAAAAAGGAAGATCTTCCCATATCTCCTGGAATTATTACAGGTTGTCCTATATCTCTATATTCTTCAGGAATTTCAGGATGTCCCTTGGGGAAAGCCCTAGTTGCTCCTTTTCTATGGACGATGACTTCCTCCCTTTTTCCCTCCACCATATGTTCTTCTAATTTTGCAATATTATGGGCTACATCGTATATTAGTTTTAATCCCAATTTATCTGCTCCCATCTTGAATACCTTTTCCATGGTTTCCCTTACCCAGTGGGTGATCATTTGTCTATTTGCCCAAGCAAAATTTGCCGCAGAACACATAGCCTGAAAATAATCTTGTCCTTCGGAAGAATCAAAGGGTGCACACGCCAACTGTCTATCGGGAACGCTTATTCCATATTTATTCATAGCTTGAGTCATTATCCTAATATAATCTTCTGCCACCTGATGTCCTAAGCCTCGGGATCCTGTATGGATCATTATCACAATTTGGTTGGGGAATAAGCCTAATCTATCTGCAATTTCTGGCTCAAAAACTTTACTTACCACCTGAACCTCTAAGAAATGATTTCCAGAACCTAAGGTTCCTAATTGAAACTCTCCTCTTTCCTTTGCCTTCTTTGATACTTTATTGGGATTTGCAAATTTTAGATATCCTCCCTCTTCTATTCTATTTAAATCCTCCTTCCAACCATATCCTTGCTTTACTGCCCAACTTGCACCATATGCTAGAACTTCATCTAATTCTTTACCTTTTACCCTTAATTCTCCTTCTGATCCTACTCCTGCAGGTATTGCAGAAAAAAGCGCATCAACTAACTCTTTTATCTTAGGTTCCACTTCCTCTTTGGAAAAATTGCTTCTAATTAATCTTACTCCACAATTAATATCATATCCCACCCCACCGGGAGAAATAACCCCTCCTCTTTTCTTCATAGCTGCAACCCCACCAATGGGGAAGCCATATCCCCAATGGATATCAGGCATTGCTAAGGATGCAGAAATAATTCCAGGTAAGCTTGCTACATTTGCAACTTGTTCAGGAGATTGATCCTGAACAATATCTTGAATAAGTTTTTCATTTGCAAAGATAATTCCAGGAACCTTCATAAAGGGTTTATAATTTTCAGGTATTCTATACCTGTAATCGTCTATTTTCTCTAAAGGGCCCTTCCATTGATCTCCCATTATTTTTCACCTCCATGAGTTATTATTGATTTTGTTTTTCTTTAGTTTTTTCTATATAATAATTATACCTTTAAAATGTAAAAATATAAATTGAGGAGGAGGTATTAGCTTTGTTCTTTGAATTTACACTTTCTACCCCTGCAAAGACTGTTTTAGTAGATATTACTGAAAAAATTGAGGAGTGTATTAAAAAAAGTAATATAAAAGAAGGAAGATGTTTTATTTTCATTCCCCATACCACTGCAGGAGTTATTATAAATGAAAATTATGATCCCAGTGTAGTAAAGGATATTCTAAATACCTTAGAAAAATTAATTCCGTGGAGTACGAGCTATTCCCACACAGAGGGGAATGCTCCTGCTCACATAAAAAGCACAGTTCTTGGAAATCAGGTGGTAGCTTTTATTCAACATGGAAGATTAAAATTGGGAACATGGCAAGGAATATTTCTTGCAGAATTTGATGGACCAAGGGTAAGAAAGGTTTGGGTTGACATAATGGGGGATTAGTTTTAAACTTTTAGAAAGAGGATTTCTTCTTATTTTTTGTAAAGGAGGGATTAAAATGGCGTGGTATTGGTGGGTGATAATAATTGTAGTAATGATACTATTAATTTGGTATTTCACAAAGGAGAAAAAATAAAAATAATTTTGGGCCTTTTTCGAAAAAAGGGATGGATTTTACTCCATCCCTTTTTATATGGAGGTGAGAGAATGAGATCTGCTCTTTTGGTAATAGATATGATAGAAGATTTTGTATATGGTAAATTTGGGAATCCCTATGCTCAAGAAATAGTTCCAAGGCTAAGGGAACTTTTAGATTCTGCAAGGGAAAATAATATTCCAATTTTCTATCTGGTAGATACCCATTCTAAGAAAGACCCTGAGATTTCCCTTTGGGGAGAACATGCTATGGAAGGAGAGGAGGGATCTAATATAATATCTGAACTTGCTCCTAAAGAAGGAGATTATATAATAAAAAAGAAGGTTTATAGTGGATTTTTTGAAACGGATCTTGAGGAGAAATTAAGAGAATTAAACATTGATACTTTATATTTAACAGGAACAAGTACCCATATTTGTGTTCTTCATAATTCTGCGGACGGTTTTTATAGGGGATTTAAGATTGTAGTTGTCTCTGATGCAGTTGCATCCTTTGTTCCTGAAGAGCATGGGAGAGCATTGGAATATATGAAAGAAATTCATGGGGCAGAGATTGTAAAATGCGATATGGTAAAGGAGAGGTGGAAAAAAGGTGTGTGATTTCTTGATTGCAAAACCTGAGGAAGTCAAAAATGGATTAGTTACCGATGCTTATTTTTTAAGAACTGAAGAGGTTTTAGAAGGTCTTGATAAGAATCCTTATGTGGTAATGGAGCTTTTTACAAAATCTTTTCCTGATAAAAATTATCTTTTTGGAGTTCTCTTAGGTGTTTATGAGGTTGCGAAGCTTCTTGAGGGATTACCAATAGATGTCTATGCTATGGAGGAAGGAGAAATATTTTTTCCTTATGAACCTGTTATTCAAGTAACGGGTAGATATAAAGATTTTGCAAGATATGAAACTTCAATTTTAGGTTTTGTATCTTTCTTATCGGGAATAGCAACGAAATCGGCAAGGGTAAGAATTGCTGCAGGAGATAAAAAAATTTACAGTTTTGGAACAAGGCGTCAGCATCCATTTTTAGCACCTGCAGTGGAATACGCTACCTATGCCTGTGGGTTTGATGGAGTCTCCAATGTTCTTGGAGCAAAATATTTAGGAAAAATTCCTGTGGGAACTATGCCCCATGCATTAATTCTTGTTATCGGAGATGAAAAGAGTTCCTTTATAGCCTTTGACAAACATGTAGATGGAAAAATCCCAAGAATTGCCCTGGTAGATACTTTTGGATCTCCAACAGTTGAAGCCCTTTCTGCTTTAGAAGCTTTGGGCTCAAAACTTCAGGGAATAAGATTAGATAGTAAAGATTATGCTTATCTTGTTAAAGAGATAAGATGGGAATTTAAAATAAGGGGATATGAGAATATTATGATTTTTCTTAGTGGTGGATTGGATGAGTATGAAATAGAAAAATATAGGAATTTAGTAGATGCTTTTGGAGTAGGAACAAGGGTTGCTAATGCTTCAGTTATTGATTTTGCATTAAAAATTGTTGAAGTGGATGGAGAACCAAGGGCAAAATCAGGAAATATGCCGGGAAGAAAGCAGGTTCAAAGAAACAAAGATTATAATGATGTAGTTCGTCTCTTTAAATCTGAAATCCTCTCAGGATATGAACCTTTATTAAAACCTCTAATAGAGAAGGGTAAAATTATAAGAGAATTTGAGGATGTGGATAAAGTTAGAGAAAGGATATTAAGAAATTTAAAATCTTTACCTGAAAATTTAAAAATAATAAAAGGAGGAGAACTTCCTCAAATAAAGTTTGAGCCTTGACGATTAAATCCCTTTTTGTTAACATAACCTTTGTGTTAAATTTTGAGATAGAGGGAGAGATAAAATGAAGAGAACTTATCAACCTAAGAAACATCATAGGCAGAGGGTACATGGATTTTTAAAGAGAATGAAAACTCCTGGTGGGAGAAAGGCAGTAAAGAGAAGAAGAGCAAAAGGAAGGAAGAGACTGACAGTATAATTGAGTTTATTTTCCTTTCCCATTTATGAAAGACTTAAGAAGAAAGAAGATTTTAAAAGAGTTATAAGGGAGGGAAGTGTCTATACTTTTTCTCCCATTTTAGTATATATAAGAAAGGGAAGCAACATTAGAAAAATTGGGGTAATTGTTAACAAAAAGGTGGGACCTGCAGTAGTAAGAAATAGATTAAAAAGACTTGTAAGAGAGGTTTATAGATTAAATAGACCTTATCTTTTAAATGATGTGGAAATGGTGGTAATGATAAAACCATCGGATAAAGTAATTAAAAATTTTTGGGAGATGGAAAAGATTCTTAAAAAAATATGGCAGGATGCAAAAGTTTTAAAAGATGTTAAAGAAAATAGCAATTCTTCTAATAAAATTTTATAAGAATTTTATATCTCCAGTACTTCCCCATTCTTGCAGATTTTACCCAACATGCTCTACATATACTTTGACTGCTATAGAAAGATATGGAATTTTTAGAGGAGGAATTCTTGGGGCTAAGAGAATATTAAGATGTCATCCCTTTAATCTCGGAGGTTATGATCCTGTTCCAACCCTTGAAGAAATGAAAAAGGTAAAAATAAATAGGAGGAAAAAGAAATGATACAATTTTTAGTAGATATCCTGGGAAAAATATTAGAATTTTTTTATTCTTGGACTAATAATTATGGACTTGCTATAATTTTTCTGGTTATTTTTGTTAGAATTCTCTTATATCCTTTAGTTCAAGCTCAACTTAAATCTCTTCTTCTTATGCAAAAGATACAACCTGAGGTTCAAAAGCTTCAACAGAAATTTAAAGATGATCCCCAAACTCTAAAAAGGGAGATTATGCTCCTTTATAAACAATATAAAATTAATCCTGCCATGGGATGTCTGCCTTTAATCCTTCAATTTCCTATTCTCATTGCCCTTTATCAGTTGCTTATAAACTATAAGTATATTACTACCCCTACTTTTCTTTGGATTTCTGATCTAACAAAACCTGATATTATCCTTTTACTTCTAATGGGAATTACCCAGTATTTTTCAGGAAAAATATCTACTTTTCCTGCGGCTCCCGATGCCAAAAAACAGCAGGAATTGAATAATATTATTATGTCTGTTTTATTTACTGGTATGTTTTATTTCTTTAATATACCTGCGGGGGTTATGCTCTACTGGTTTACCTCTAACCTTTTCCAACTTCTTCAACAATTTATAATAGTAAAGCTTCATTTAGGAGGCTAAATAAAATGAAAGAGGTGGAAACAGAGGGAAAAACCTTAGAAGATGCTTTAAGAAAGGCTCAGCTTATTCTTGAAGTCCCCTTAGAGGATATAGAATATGAAATATTAGAAGTAGGAAAAGAAGGAATTTTGGGAATTGGTTCTAAACCTTATAGAATTTATGCTCGTATAAGAAAAAGATCTGAAGATATTTTAGAAGATTTTTTAAGAAATATTTTAAAAAAAATGGAGTTAAATGTTAAAATTAAAAAAAATAAAAAAGATAATAATATCTTATTTAGTGTAGAGGGGAAAAATCTGGGAAAAATTATTGGATACAATGGTAAAACATTATCAGCTATTGAATTTATTCTAAGAATATATGGTGTAAAATTAGGAATACATGAGATAATCACCTTAGATATTGACCATTACAAAGAAAGAAGAGAGGCTCAACTTGTTAATTTAGCTAAAAAAATAGCAAAAAAAGTAAGGGAAGAGAGAAGGAAAATAGCTCTCAATCCTTTGCCAGCAAGGGAAAGAAGAATTATACACTTGGCACTTCAGGAAGATCCCTTTGTATATACCTATAGTGAAGGAGAAGAACCTAAGAGAAGGATAATAATAGCCCCAAGGGAAGTATGAAAAGATATCTAAGTGATGATATAGTTGCCATATCCACTCCCTTTGGACATAGTGGAATTGGTGTTATTCGTCTTTCTGGCCCCAATGTAATCTCAATAGTAAAGGACATTTTTATTCCCCATAAAAAGGGAAAGGATATAAGTAAAGTTCCATCCCATACCCTTCATTATGGAAAAATCTCCAATGGTGAAAGGGATATTGATGAGGTTATGGTAGCGATATTAAGGGGACCAAATACCTACACAAGAGAGGATATGGTAGAAATATACGCTCATGGAGGACCTATTCCCCTTCAAGAAATTCTTAATCTTCTTTTGAGTAAAGGAGCAAGACTTGCAGAAAGAGGAGAATTTACAAAAAGAGCCTTTTTAAATGGAAGGATTGATCTTTTACAAGCGGAAGGAGTTTTAGATATTATTTATGCAACAAGTTCAAAATCCTTAGAAATCGCTGTTAAAAAATTAGAGGGAGAATCTTCTAAAATTCTAAAAGAAATTAAAACTGAAACTGAAAGATTAAGAATATATTTAGAAGCATCCTTGGATTTTCCTGAAGATGTTATTGATTTAGAAAGAAAGGAATGGATAGACTCAATAGAAAATCTATTGGGGCAAATAAAGAATCTTATTGAAAAGGCAGAAAGAGGTGAATGGCTTAAGGGAGGATATAAAATAGTTTTTACTGGAAAACCAAATGTGGGAAAATCAAGCTTGTTTAATGCATTAATGAGGGAGGATAGAGCTATTGTAACACCAATTCCTGGAACTACAAGGGATTATATTGAAGGAGAGCTTATTTTATCAGGATTTCTTATAAGATTATTTGATACTGCGGGAATTAGAGAGCCAAGGGATGAGATTGAAGCTATCGGAGTTAAAAAAACCCAAGAAATAATTAAAAAAGCAAATCTTATACTTTTTTTAGTAGATATTTCAGCTCCCTTAGAAGAAGAGGATGAGGAATTATTTAAGGAAATATATAGAGAAGGTGCAAATATTATTTTGGTTTTAAACAAAGTTGATCTTGGAAAAAAGATTACAGAAAAAGAATTGGAGGAAAAATTTCCTAGTATACCCAAAATTTATCTCTCTACACTAACAAAAAAAGGCTTAAATTTATTAGAGGAAATGATATTAAATTATATAAAAGAGGACGAATCCTTAGATATCTTGTTTTTAAACAATTACCATCTCCAAGAATTGAAAAAGTCTTATGATTTTTTAAATCAATCTTTAGAAATTCTTAAAAGTCCCTATTGGGGAATGGATGTCTTGGCAGAAAATCTTTTTGAGGTGGAAAAAACTTTTGGTAATATTGTGGGAGAAGAGGTCTCCATTGATATAGTTGATAAGATTTTTGAGAATTTTTGTGTAGGGAAATAAAGGGGAGGGAAAAATTATGGGACTTTGGGTAGCTATTTTAGGGATTGTTCAGGGAATAACAGAATTTTTACCAATAAGTAGTACCGCTCACTTAATATTAATTCCATATTTTGTTAAGATTCCCGATTTTGGACTTACCTTTAATGTGGGACTTCATTTAGGTACCTTTTTAGCAGTTCTCATTTATTTTATAAAAGATTGGAAAGAGTTAATAATGAGTATCTTTAAAGGGGGAGAAAAAAGAGGATTGCTGGGATTAATTCTCTTAGCTACAATTCCTGCAGGAGTTTTGGGAATAATCTTTGATCCTTACGTAGAAAAAATTTCAGAGCCTCAAAAATATTCCTTTGCTATATGGATAATTCTTATTGGATTAATAACCTTTGGGATAGTGTTTATAATTTTGGAAAAATTCTCAAAGGGGAAATTAGAGATAAAGGATCTTAGTGTCAAAAAAGCTCTAATTATAGGTTTTTGGCAGGTGATTTCTCTTTTTCCTGGAGTATCAAGATCTGGATCCACCATTTCAGGAGGTATGTTTACTGGATTAAAAAGAGAGGATGCAACTAAATTTTCTTTTTATTTATCTCTTCCTATAATTGGAGGAGCTATATTTTTTAAGTTTTTAGATTTAATTAAAGATGGAAATTTAGGACAATTATCCTTAATTTTTTATGGAACCATTGTATCCTTTATAACAGGTTTATTTAGTATTCATGTACTATTAAATTATGTAAAGAGATCCTCTTTGAAAGTTTTCTCTTATTATAGATTTATTCTTGCCTTAGCGATAATATTTGCTTATTTAAAACTTCAAATTTTTTCCATTATTATGTTTTGCATAGCTATTTTATATTTAGTAATTAAAATGGCTATAAGATAATTTGACGATTTATAGAATAAAATGATATCTTCATAAAGAGGAATATGAATAAGAAAAGAAAACTTCTTAAAATCTGTGTGATCGGTGCAGGAAATGGTGGACAGGCTTTAGCAGGATATCTTTCCATGAAAGGTTATGATGTTTCTTTATATAATCGCAGTCTATGGAGAATAGAACCAGTAATAAACACTGGGAAAATCATATTAGAGGGTGAATATTCAGGAGAATATGAGATATCCTTAGCAACTACCGAAATAAAAGATGCTATTAAAGATAGAGAGTTGATTTTAGTTGTAGTTCCTGCCTTTGCCCATAGAGATATTGCAGAAAAATTAGCCCTCCACTTAGAGAATGAGCAAATAGTAGTCCTGAATCCGGGAAGAACAGGGGGTGCCTTAGAATTTAGAAGAGTTTTAAAAGAGACAGGATGCAATAAAAGGGTATATATAGCAGAAGCTCAAACTTTTATATTTGCATCAAGATGTTCTAATCCTGGGGTTGTAAGAATATTTAAGAAGAAAAATGCAGTTCCAGTTTCCTGTCTTCCTGCTAGAGATAATCCAATTCTGCAAAAAAATTTAAGAAAAGTGATGCCTGAATTTGAAATTGCTAAGAATATTATCATCACAAGTTTCAATAATATAGGTGCCATATTTCATCCTGCAACAACCATTCTTAATGCAGCAAGAATTGAATTTACCTTTGGAAAGTTCGAATTCTATTTTGAAGGAATATCTCCCTCTGTAGCTAAAGTTTTAGAAACAATTGATGAAGAAAGATGTAAAGTTATGAGAACTCTTAAGACAGAACCTCTTACTGCAAAGCAATGGCTAAAATATGCCTATGATGTAGATGGAAGGGACTTGTATGAAGCTATTCATAGTAATTCGGGATATAGAGATATCTTAGCTCCTACTGTTATTTCCAATAGATACATCTTAGAAGATGTGCCTATGAGTCTTGTACCCATCTCCTCCTTTGGAAAATATTTTGGTATTCCAACTCCTACCATAGATTCTATAATTCATCTTGCCTCCATAATGATGGGAGAAGATTACTTCGCTAGGGGAAGAACTGTAGAAAGTTTAGGACTCAATAGTATGACTATTGATGAAATAATTAAATATGTTGAAGAAGGAGAATTATGAAGAATATCTTAGGGGCAAGTATTGGTAGCTGTATTCATGTAGCTGGATTACTAAATTTTTTGGATCTTGCCCAAAATTTAGGTTTTGAAATTATCTACCTTGGGGGAGCCATATCCATAAAGGAATTAATTGGAGCTATATTGGAAACAAATCCTAAAATTGTGGCTATAAGCTATAGATTAGGAAAAGATCCTTTAAGAAACCTCCTTTTAGAATTGGAAAGAGAGCTAAAAAATAAAAATTTGCTTGAAAACAGAATTTTTATTTTTGGAGGGACAAAGGAAACAGGTGATACCGCAAGGGAATTTTCCTTTATCTATAAAGTTTTTGATGGAACTGAGGAGATTGAAGATGTTATTGATTTTTTAAAGAATATTCAAGGAGAAATTATATATAAAGAAAAGAAAAAAGATTATCCCCAAAACTTAAAGGAAAGAATTCTATGGAAAAAGCCCTTTCCTCTTTTTAGACACCATATAGGACTTCCAAGTTTGGAACAGACCATAAAAGAAATTGAGAGGTTAGCAGAATCTATGCTCCTTGATATTATATCCATTGCTCCTGACCAAAATACCCAAAGCTATTTCTTTGAACCTGATAAAATGGATCCCAAACAAGATGGGGCAGGGGGAGTTCCATTAAGAAGAAAAGAAGATTTCATAATGTTATATGAGGCTTCAAGAAGAGGGAATTTTCCCTTATTAAGATGCTACTCGGGAACGAGAAATTTAATTGAATTTTCAAAACTTTTAAAGGAAACTATAAAAAATGCATGGGCTGCCATACCCCTTACTTGGTATTCCCAACTGGATAGGAGATCTGATAGAGAACTTCTCTCTGCTATAAAAGAAAATATGTGGGCTATAAAATGGAATGCTGAAAATAATATTCCAGTAGAAATAAATGAATCTCATCAATGGGAATTAAGAAATGCTCATGATTCCATAGGAGTTACAACATTTTATGTCTCAGCATTAGTAGCAAAAAAATTAGGGGTAAAGGAATATATTGCTCAAATTATGTTAAATACTCCTCCCAATATCTCTCCCAAAATGGATATCGCAAAGGCTCTAGCAAAGATAGAACTTGTAGAAAGCCTAAATGATGAAAAATTTACCTCTTATAGAATGATCCGAACTGGTCTTTTATCCTTTCCTGCAGATCCTTATTCAGCTATGGGGCAATTAGTATCTTCTATGTTTTATGGCTCGTATTTAAAACCTGACATAATTCACGTGGTATCTTATTGTGAGGCTTTATATCCTGCCACAAGTAAAGAGATTATAGAGAGCATAAAGATGGTAAAGAGGGCATACATTTTATCCTCGTGGGGAATCCCTAATTTTTCTTCTGATTCTGAAGTTCAAGAGAGAAAGGAAGAGTTAAAAGAAGAAGCTCTTTTAATTTTATCGGCTATAAAAAGATTATCGAAATCAGAAGGAGATTTTCTATCTCCTGAGAATATTTATAATGCAATAAAATGTGGAATTTTAGATGCTCCTGGACTTAAAGGATTTTCTATTGCCAAAGGAGATGTAACAACCCGAATAATTAATGGTGCCAATTATTGCGTAGATAGTAGAGGAAGGATAATTAAGGAAAAAGAAAGAATTGAAAGATTACTATGCATATAGGATTAACTTTTAATTTCCCAACAGCAAAGGACCATCAACTAATGGTAATAGAAATTGAGAAAATTTTAAAAGAAGAGGGTTATGAGGTTTCATTAATTCCCATATCACCAGAGGACTTAAGCTTTATAGAAAAGATAAAGAGAGCCCATCTTATATTTAACCTACATACTCAAGGTAGAGAAACAAGACAAGTTCTTATTTCTTCTATCTGCGATTTTTTAGGCATAAAATATATAGGATCCAATACCTATACTCATTCCCTATGTATTAACAAAAACCTAACGAAAATAGTTCTCAAGCAATATGGAATTAATACTCCTAAATTTATCCTTGTCCCTTTTGGAGAAGAACTTTCTAAGGATATGGATCTTTCCTTTCTATTATTTGTGAAACCAAATAGAGAAGGTAGTGGAAAGGGAATAAGAAAAGAGTCTTTAGTAAATAACTGGAAAGAACTGAAAAAAGCTATAAAGTTTATACATGAAGAATTTAAGGAGGAAGCTCTAATAGAAGAATATATCGAAGGAAAAGAAATAAGTGTTGGAATGATTGGAAATAATGACGATTTAGAAATTCTTCCTTTATTAGAGATAGATTTTTCTTACATTCCTGAAGATGTGGAAAAATTTTACTCTAAGAGGGTAAAAGAAGAATATGGCCACAAAACAAAATACTTCTGTCCTGCGAGGGTAGAAAAAAGTATAGAGAAAAAGATAGAAGAAAATTCTAAGAAAATTTTTACATCCCTTGGACTTAGAGATTATGCAAGAATTGATATGAGAATTAAAGAAGAAAAAGTATATGTTTTGGATGTAAATTCTTTACCTTTGTTAATTCTCAATCATTCGGATATAATAAAGATGGCTAACGCTAAAGGATATTCTTATAAAGATTTAGTATTAAAAATTCTTCAGAGTGCCATAAAAAGAGGTTAAAGGAACATAATTTACATGAAATGTTTAAATTGTGGAGCAAACAATCCTGAGGGGGCGAAATTTTGCTATAACTGTGGAAAACCCTTAGGGGAGATAAAAGAAGAATTAAAATTAGCTTCCATCTTAGTTTTAGACTTAAAAAATTACAGTCAAATCTTATCAAAATTAGGTGCAGATGATAATGCAGAGCTTATAAAAGAATTATTTAATATCTTTGAAAAAGAAGTAGAAAAATATGGTGGAAGGATAATAAAATTTTTGGGTGATGGTTTTATATCTCCCTTTGGAGTTCCAAAATCCTTGGAGAATTTTGCAGATGGAGCTATTTTAGCTTCCTTATCTATTTTAGATAAGGTAAGGGAAATCAAGAGGAATATCCTAGAGCTTTTTAAGAATAGCTATATCCACTGGAAAAGTCTGGCAAGGGATTTTAATAAGGAGAATTAGATTTATTAGGAGATCCTGTAAATGAGGGAGTTTATCTTCAGAATTTTTGCCCCTTAGATGGAGTTATTATTACCTCTAACACTTTTAAGTTAGCAAGTAAAAGATTTTTATATAAAAAATTGGGTAAGTTTAACATACAGAAGCTTAATAAAGAAGTAGAAACTTATTTAGTAATAGGAGAGAGAAGAGAAAGAAAAAGCTTAATATTTCCCTTTATGGGAAGGAAAAGGGAGTTAAAAAATATAGATAATATTTTGGGAAAAATCGAAGATAAAGGGGTTTTAATTTTAATAGAAGGAGAAGAAGGGGTTGGAAAATCAAGGTTAATTAAAGAAGTAAAGGATAAATTTCAGGACAATTTTATTTGGTATAAAGGAAGAGCCTATTCCTATACATCAAATTTTCCTTATTATCCCATACTTGAAATTATAAAAAATCTATGGAAGATTAAGGATAATGAAGAAGTAGAGGAAAAAATAGATAGAAAATTAAAAAAGATCTTTGCTAAAAGGGAAACTATAATACCCTTAGAATACTATAAATCTTTAATATTAAATTTTTTATTTCTTTCAAAGAAGGATCTCTTATCCCAATGGGATCAACACTCAAAGGAACAATTGTGGAAAATACTATTAGAAGAAATATCAAGAATTATTAAGGAGAGAGATTTTAAGGTGGAAGAAATCTTAAACTAGATTCCCGATAATATATATGGTATTATGCAGACAAGAATAGATTTCTTGGATTCCTTAGCAAAAAATATCCTTTGTGGGGCTTCCATAGTTGGGAAAAGATTTTCTCTGGATGATATTATATATCTCAGTAAGGAAGAATATAGTATTGATGAGATAAAAAGTGCTCTTTCAAAACCTCGAAAACTGAGATTTGTAAGAAGGGGGAGAAATGATCTTTATACCTTCCATCATACACTTCTTCAAAGAATAGTATATGAGTCCATTCCAAGACCCAAAAGAAGAGAATTACACACAACCTTTGCAGAAAATCTTAAAGAAAAAGGTGAATTACAAAAAGAAAATAAGTTTCCAATAGAAAATATAACTTTAAAAGGTCTTTATTCAATAATGGGAGATTGTTATGGAAATTTGGAAAATGATAAAATTAATACTATCCTTGGAAATATTTTAGCAGATAAGGGCTGGATATTATTTAGACTGGGAAAGCTAAAGGAAGCTACTGATTATTTGATAAGTAGTATAGAAATTCTTGAGAGGATTGGAGATAAAAAGATCTTGGCTACTGTTTATAATAATCTAGGAGTAATACTTTGGAATAAAGGAGATTTAAGTCTCTCCTTAGAATATCAGATAAAAAACTTGAGAATTTCCGAGGAAATAGGTGATCCCATTAAAATATTTACCTGTTATAACAATATAGGACTTATTTATGAAAGTATGGGAGATAGGAAGAGAGCAAAGAATTATTACGAGAAGGCTTTAAATATATGTGAAAGAATAAAACATTCCTCAGGTATAGCCCATTCTTTATGTAATATAGGAACTTGTTATCTATCTATGGGGAATTTTGGATTGGCAGAAAGATACATTAAAAGGGCAATAGAATTATGGGAGAATTTAGGAGTTCAAGAATGGCTAATTCTTGCTTTAATTTACTTATCTTCTGCCCGAATTAAAGGTAATAAATTAGAGGAAGCAGAGAAAACTTTAAAAAGGGTTGAAGAAAAGATAAAAAATAAAGGAGAAATTCCCGAAAGAAAACTATTTGAGAAAAATCTTATATATCTTGAGTTTAAGAGAAGGATGAAGAAAGGATTAAGGGAATCTCAAGATTTACTTGAACCCCTTTTAAATATTTTGAGTTATTATAAAGGAATTAATAATTTTGAAAATATTTTAGAAATATCTCTTCTTTTATCAGAAATTTATAAAGAGAAGGGAGAAATAGAAAAGTCTGAACTTTATAAGAAAAATGCAGAAGAAATTTATAAACTATTAAACATACCAGAGGAAGTTAATAGGATTAATGAAGGTTAAGAAATTGAAAAGAGAATCTGTTGAGAGAAAGAATATATACAAGCTAATAATTCTATTAGGAATTGGGAATATTGGGTTTTCTTTGTTTTCTGCCTTTAGAAGTTTTAGTCTAATATTCTTTTTAAGTAAATTTACAGACTCCAAAACTCAAATTGGAATTATTATGGCCATAATAAGTTTTGCAGGAATGTTAGTTCCACCATTAATTGGTATACTATCCGATAGATTAATCAAGATTTTAAAGGGAAGAAAATACATTATTATCTTCAGTTTGTTATTCTTAATTTTAGCTCTTTCAAGATTTGAAGGATCAAAGGGTTTAAAAGATTTATATATGAATACCTTACTTGTCTCCATATTTTTCTTTGCTGGTTTTGCTCCTTTTCAATCTTTGGTCCCAGATATAATACCTAAAAATTTCTTCGCAAAGGCTACAGGAATATTAAATTTTTCATCTTATTTAGCTCAAGGAATATATATTGTACTTATCTTGCTCTTTCATACTGATTTTATAAAATTTCTCTTAATATATTTAGGGATAATTTTTTCCATATTATTCCTACTCCTTATTCCCGAGGAGGGAAGAGTATATAATAATAAAAGTTTTATAGATTTTAATTATTTCAAGGGAAGAATATGGTTTAAGCTCTTTGCTTTGCAATGGTTAATATGGTATAGCATATCCTCTATTAGTTCCTTTATTCTCCTCTTTTTTCAAGATGCTCTTTCTGCCTCTTTAAAGGAATATATAATTGCCCTTGGTATTTTTGGAATGTTATCTTGGATTTCTACTATTCCCATAGGTTTCATTGCAGATAAATATTCCAAAGAGAAGTTGAGTGCTATAGGTTTAGCTCTTTTATCAATAAGTAGTACTCTTTTCTCTCAAGTCTATAGATTAATTCACATTTATCCCCCATTAATTCTCTTTGGAATAAGCTTATCCTTATTGTCAATTGTACCTTATAGCCTTTTATTAAGTTATATTCCAAAGGAGAAAGCAGGAAGTTTTGTGGGAATAAACAATTTAGTAATTTCTTTAGCTCAAATTATTTCCTACTTCCTTTCGGGTTTAATTATTGATTATGGAAACTATAGAATTAATTTTCTTCAGGGAGCGGTGGGATCCATTATTGCCTTATTGATCCTAAGAAGAATCAATAATTCCCCTTAATTTACCTTTAACCTTTTCTTTAAAATCTTGCGCCCTTTCTAAGGAATAAGGTTTTTGAGATCTATATTCAAAATTTAGAGTTTTCTCAGGATTAAATTGTTGTAGATAATAGGGAGCATCTCCAATAATCCCTTTTATAGCACTTAGATCTCTTTCCTCCACTAACTCTGGAATTAATGTAGTTCTTATCTCAAAATCTATATTACCTCTTTTTAAAATCCTTAAAGACTCCATAAGATTCTTATAATATTTTTCTGCCAAATCCCCTTTTAGACCAATAGTTTTTGCATATTTTCCTTTGGAATTTTTAAAATCTACTGCAACATAATCTATCAACTTTGCCTGAATTAGTTCCATCAGCATATAAGGATTACTACCATTGGTATCTAATTTTATAAAAAGTCTTCTCTTTTTTAGCTTGAATAAAAACTGGGGGAGATCCCTTTGCAATGTAGGTTCTCCTCCCGTTATTACCACTGAATCTATTATCTTTTTCCTTCTTGCTAATTCTTCTAATATAAATTCTTCGGAATATTGTCCCTTTTTTCTTGTAGATATTAATTCGGGATTATGACAAAAGGGACATTGAAAATTACATCCCTGAGTAAATATAACAAAAGATATTCTTTTAGGAAAATCTATTAAACTAAATCCCAGGTAGCCTGAGATTTTCAATTCTTTTACTCTCCTTTAAAGTTAATATAAAGGATTTTCTTAATTTAAACTCCTCCTGCTTTCCCTTATTCCAACTCTTAACAGGTCTATAATATCCAACAACCCTTGAATAAATCTCTGTTCCCCTTCCACAATAGGGACAGTTCTTCTTTTCTCCCCTTATATATCCATGTTCTGAACATACACTGAAGGTGGGAGTAAGGGTAAAATATGGGAGACTATAGTTAGAAGAAATTAATTTTACTGCATCCTTTACTAAGTTTATATCGTCTATAGCTTCTCCTAAGAAGATGTGTAAAACTGTGCCGCCAGTATATAGACTTTGAAGTTTATCCTGGTGTTCCAATACTTCAAAGGGATCTTTTGAATAATCTACAGGAAGTTGGGTGGAATTTGTATAAAATGACTCCCTTTCTCCAGAAGTGTATATATCTTTAAATTTTATTTTATCAATGCGAGCTAATCTGTAGGAAGTGCCTTCTCCAGGGGTAGCTTCAAGATTATATAAATTATTTGTTTCCTTTTGATATTTCAAAAGCCTTTCCCTCATAAATTCTAAAATCTTAATAGCAAATTCTCTACCAGTTGTTCCTTCAATTCCCTCTCCTAAAAGATTTATACATGCTTCATGGGCTCCTATAATTCCGATAGTTGAGAAATGATTACCCCAATATTGTCCTGTGAGTTCATAAACACCAGAAAGATAATATTTAGAATAGGGATAAAGATTCCTATAGGTTAAATCCTCAAGAACTTGTCTTTTTATTTCTAAACTTTCCTTTGCCAAATCCATGAGAAATGCCAATCTCTCAAAAAACTCATCCTCATCCTTAGAGAGATATCCAATTCTTGGAAGATTTATGGTAACAACCCCAATACTTCCAGTTAGGGGATTAGCACCAAAAAGCCCCCCACCTCTATGTTTTAACTCTTCTACATTTTTACCTGAGGTATTTAGAGAAAAACTTAAAGCTCTTTGTCTTACAAGGGAATTATCTAATCTTAATCTACAACACATACTCCTTACATCAGAGGGATCCATGTTAGAATTTACAAAATTAGAGAAATATGGAGTTCCATATTTTGCAGTCATTTCCCATATCTTAGTAAGGTTAAATTTTTCCCAAGGGAAATCCTTCGTAATACAGTAAGTGGGTATGGGAAAGGTAAAGATTCTGCCATGGGCATCTCCTTCAAGCATTACCTCACAGAAAGCTTCGTTGAGCATATCCATTTCTTTTTGAAATTCTGAATAAGTGGCATCCTTTCTTTCTCCTCCAACAATAACCCTTTTATCCTTTAAATCATTGGGAACCACAAGATCAAAGCTTAAATTGGTAAAGGGTGTTTGGAATCCTGTCCTTGTAGGAATATTAAGATTGAATATGAACTCTTGGAGGGCTTGTTTTACTTCTTTATAGGAAAGATTATCGTAAGCTATAAAGGGAGCTAAAAAGGTATCAAAATTGGAAAAGGCAATTGCTCCTGCTGCTTCTCCCTGTAGGGTAAACATAAAATTAACAATTTGTCCTAAAGCAGTTCTAAAATGTTTTGCAGGTTTACTTGATATTTTCCCCTCTACTCCTCCAAATCCCCTCGATAATAAATCCTCTAAATCCCATCCTACACAGTATACAGAAAGGGATCCTAAATCATGAATATGGAAATCTCCCTCCTGATGAGCCTTTCCAATGTCCTTTGGATAAATATTCTCTAACCAATATTTTGCGATTAAACTAGAATAAAGATAATAGTTTAAACCCTGAAGGGAGTAAGCCATATTTGAATTTTCGTTTACTCTCCAATCATTTCTCTCTAAATATTCCTTTATTAAATTCTTTGTCTCCTTTGCCATTTCTATCTAGCCCTCCTTATCAGATTTTTCCTTTTCTAATTGGGAAAGAAGTTTTGCAAATTCCTCAATGGAGCTAAATTCCTGATATACAGAGGCAAATCTAATATATGCCACTTTATCCAAATTTCTTAATTGTTCTAATACCATCATCCCTAAGTCCTTAGATTTTATCTCACTTAATCCCTGCTTTCTTATATTTCCTAATATTTCATCGATTATCTCTTCCAATTTTTCATTTCCTATATTTCTTTTTACCGTTGCTCTTTGAAGACCAAGAAGAAGTTTATTCCTATCGAAGGGTTCTCTCCTTCCATCCTTTTTAATTACTAAAACAGGTTTCTCCTCTATTCTTTCGTAGGTAGTAAACCTTTCCCCACATTTTAGACATACTCTTCTCCTTCTAACTGCAGTTTGATTCTCAATTTCTCGAGTGTCTAAAACATTTGTCTCTAAATTTCCACAGAAAGGACATTTCATAATTTTAATCTCCACTATATATGGTATTAAACAAAGAATAGCATGCCCTATATATAGAGTCAAAGATTAAAAAATAGCTTTTTTTAGAATTTTTACCTAAAAAAAATAATTTCTCTTTGTTTTTCTTTAGATTTTGACCACTTGTAAAATATTGATAATATGAAGGGGGGAAGATCTTCCCCCCTAAATTTATTTATGGTTTTCTGCCAATATTAACTCTAATTCTCCCCTGTGATTTTCTGGATCAAAATAACATTCGATAATTTTTTCATGGGGAAGCCTTTCAATTCTTTCATTCATTATATTTAAAACTTTAGTATTTATCTCTATAGCTTTTATAACGGGAATTCTCTCTGGATTTATATCAATTCCAAAGTATCCTTGATATCCCACCATTTTTAAAGTATAAAGAAGAGCCTCTGTAGAGTCCCAATCCAAAATCCCTATATTAAGATCTTGATCGTAGTTTCCTAAGGGTTGGCTATTCCAATGGGTATGGAATAACCTTCCTTCCCTTGCTACTCTGGCATATGCATAGGGTAAATCTTCAAATCCCATTTTTACATGTCCCACCTCGGGATTTAATCCCACAAGGGCATGCCCTTCTTTTAGTAGTTTTAAATTTTCTGGATTTTTTAATCTTGCTTCAATATCTCTTGCTGCTAAGATTCCATCAGCAGTGTTTCTATAAATATTGTTAGGGGCAGGCTCGTAAGGTTTTGGTTCGATAGCAACTTGCACTCCTGGGACTTCATCCATAGCTTGTGCTACTAATTCTTCAAAGGTATCCCACATATGGTAGTATAGATGCCCAAAGGAATAGGTGTACCCGTCAATTCCAGGCCAAATTATACATATATCTGCATTAGCCTCCTTAACCAGTTTTAATCCTCCCACTAATCTCTCATATGCAATTTTTCTATATTTTTCATAGGGATTTGAGAGGGAACCAAATTCAAAGATTTTATCGTAAAATAAACTTAAGGGAACTGCCACAAGTCTAATACCTGCTTCTTTCTCAAGCTTTTTATATAAATGTAGATTCTCCTCATTAACCTCAGCAGGATAATGGGCTTCAATTCCTTTAACACCAAATTTTGCCATTTCTACTGCCATTTCCAATCTTTCAGGAATACTTTTTGGTTCTACATAAGGTTCGTGAAATCTTCCACCAGAAGGGGTAAAATACCAAATTCCCACAGAAAATTTTAGATCTAATTTAAAGATCTTAAGATGTTTTATAAGTTCTTCTTTATTTCTTTTTACTTTTTGGGGACGGTAATCTACAAAGGGCATACCAATACCTCCTTTTTACAAGTTTCATAATAGTTTACAATAACATTTATTTATAGGCAATCGTTTTAAAAAATTTCCCTTTAAATTTAAGACAAAAGATTGTGACTTAATCATGGGGAATTAAACTCTGGGGGAATTAAATTTCTTTATTTAGAGGGAAGCATTAAGCCTCCCTCTAAATTTATAATCCTAAAAGGGTTGAAAGCTCAACCACATGTTCCTCTTCATCAATTATTACATGTCTTATTTGGTGTTCTAAGGTTTCAAATTCATAGGGGAATTCAGATTTATTCTCAACTACCTTCCTATAAATCTCTTTATAAAAATCTATAGCATCCTTTTCTCCCTTTAAATTTACTTCTAAAATCTCTTTAATTTCCTTTGCTTCGTAGGTTTCTGCAATTCCCATAGATGGCTCTCCATTTAAATAATTGGCAATTAAAGATCTGAAAATTTCCTCATGCTTTTCCTCATCACTGGCAATCTCCTTTAATCTTTCTATAATAGGTTCTGCGTTTAATCCCTTTACCAGTTCAGCATGAGCTAAGTATTGAATTCTTGCTGCATGTTCCAATTCCAAGGCTCTATTAAGCATCTTAATCAAATCTTCTTTTACAGACATTAAAAACACCTCCCAACTTTTTATATTGAAAATTCTTTATAGGAACTTTTAGGGGCTCCACAAACAGGACATTTTTCTGGGGGTTCTCCCTCTACAGTATGTCCACAGATGGGACATATATAAATTTTCCCTACGGGATAATCCTCGTTTTTACTTGCAAGCTCCTTTGCTTTTTTATACATCTCTGCATGAATTTTTTCTGCCTCCCATGCAAATCTTGTACTCCTTTCTGCTCCCTTTTCGTTTTGGAAAAGGGCGGTATTGTTGTAAACAGGATACATCTCCTCAATTTCATAGGTTTCTCCATCAATACATTGTTGAATATTATTTATTATATCCTGAATTAACCCCAATTCTCTATAGTGATTTCTTGCATGGACAAATTCAGCATAAGCAATTGCTCTATAAAGATTTGCAAGCTTTGTTAGTCCCTTTTTTTCTGCTTCCTCTGCAAAGATAGTATATTTCATATGGGCCATACTTTCTCCTGCAAAGGCATCGTGAAGAAATTTTTCTGTCATCTTTCTCATAGGAATCACCTCCTTTTTGAAAATTATAACAATTATACTTTAAGCTTGCAATCCATAAACATTCTTTGTTATTCCTAAAGTCAAGTTACACATAATTAATTTAGAAGATCTTTCCTTTTAGTAACAATATTTGACATTTTTATTTGTATACCACAAAGATTATTTAGGTGCTTGACAGAATTAAAGATAAAATTTTAAAATTAATCAAACTTTCTTTCTTAATGAAATAAATTTTAAAAGGGGTAGATTGCTATGGTATTTATAAGAACAGGAGAGACAGGAAAGATTGCCCAACAAAGGGAAATTAATAGGACAATTATATTAAATGGTTTCTTAAGATACAAAAATATATCAAGAACTGATTTGGCCAAAAGATTTAATCTTAGTAAAAGCACTGTTACTCGTCTTGTAAGTAACCTTATCTCTGAAAATATGATAAAAGAAGTAGGAAGCCTATCCAAGGGATTAGGAAGAAAGGCAATTGCTTTAAGCTTAAATCCAGATTATAAAAAGGCTGTCGCTATAAAGATTGGAGTCACAATTTCTACTGTAGCAAGAATAAATTTTGCTATGAAGATTGAAGATTATCTAAATTTTTCTACACCAGAAGATCCCCAAGAATTTATCAAAAATGTTATTGAAGGGATGGACAAATTATTTCCAGAAAGAAAAGAAAAGATTCATGCCATAGGAATTGGAGTTCCAGGAATTGTAGATAATACTTTTCAAAATATAGTTATTGCCCCAAACTTGAGATGGAAAGATGTCCCTTTAGCTCTTCTTTTAGAGGAAAAAATTAAAGAACATTTTAATATTAATATCCCAGCAAAAATGGATAATGAAGCAAATTTAGCTGTGGTTGCTGAGGGAATGTTGGGAAAG
The DNA here is from genome assembly GCA_964612975.1 of uncultured Dictyoglomota bacterium. Lineage (GTDB taxonomy): Bacteria > Dictyoglomota > Dictyoglomia > Dictyoglomales > Dictyoglomaceae > NZ13-RE01. Next base: position 117,152 of record CAZTGC010000005.1, read on the forward strand.
AAAATAGGATATAATGATGTAAATATTGCTTATGTATTCATTGGGGAGGGAATTGGAACAGGTTTAATTATTGATGGCAAATTACATAGAGGCAATAAAAATACTGCAGGAGAATTTGGACATATGGTTATATCTAAGAATGGAATTCCCTGTAAATGTGGAAATAAAGGATGTTGGGAAAGATATGCATCATTATCGAGTTCTGCAAGTAAGAGTTTAGGACTTGATCTTAGAGAGGAAAAAATTGGAGTGAAAGATGAAAATCTTTTGAAGGATCTTGCTTATGAAATTTCTGCAGGAATAATAAATATAGTAAATGGACTTAATCCTGATGTGATAATTCTTGGAGGACCTTTAATCACATCAAAATTTGCTTCTTTCTGGGAAGAGGTAAAGAATGAAATTGTAAAAAATGTAAAGAAATATAGCATTACTCCAGCAGCAGGAGAGGTAAGGATTGAACTTACTTCATTTTTAGATTGCCCTGCAGAATTGGTTGGAGCTGGTATTTGGGCCTTTTGGGATATTTTTGAGGGGCCTGTTCTCTCTACAATTTAATTTTCTATTATTTCAGGAATTGTGGAACTATATAATGGGAAGCCCTTGTAATTTCCTACAAAATCAAAGAAAAATGCAAAATATTTTTTATTAATAGTGATTTCTATCGTATTTTTTTCCAAAATTAATTTTTCAAATCTTATCCATCTAAAATCTTTGGTATCATTTTCTGCGTACCAGATAGAAAGTTCCCCTTGGGAATAACCTTCTAAATTTACTTCAAATATTATTCTATTGTTTATCTTTTTATATTCTGAAACAATCTTAGGAGGAAAGAATTTTTCTTTTATTCCATAATAAGCCATTATATAAGCTCTTATAAACCTTTCATTTGGAGTATGGCCTGTATTGGGCATCACAATATAAAATTTTTCTCCCAAAAGCTCTGGAAAATATAACTTTCCTGAAGTAAGGGGCCAGTAGGGATCATTACTTCCCACAAGTACATATTTAGGAATTTTAAGATCATCAATATAATAGTAAGGATCTACAATTTTTAATAATTTTATTGCCTTTTCTTCTTCTACTTTCTCCCTTGTTAGTCCCCTTCTTGTATATGGCTCCAATTCATAGCTATAATTACCAAACTCCTCAATTTGAAGTTCCATATGTTTTTCTAAGTTTAATAAATTTATAGAAGAGGGAACAATTGCTTTAATTCTCTTATCACATGCGGATGATAGCCAACAGGTCCAACCTCTTTTAGAAACTCCTCCCACTATAAAGGAAATATTATCATTCTTAAAATATTCATTTAGAAAAGTTAACGAAACAGAAACACTCTTTGACATAGGATATAACAGAACCCATGTTGGATCTTCAGTTTCCAAGAAGTTTTCAAAGGTATATGCAACAAGACTATCTTCTGTATATCCAAATAAAGGTTGGTTGGGGATATCATAAATAATTACCACAGGAACTTTAACAACATTTGATAACTTTACTCCTTGAGTAAGCAATTCTCTATCAAAAATGAAACTTCCACCAGTAAGATAAACAAATACAATATCAGTTTCATATTGGGGAGGGAGAATAATCAATAAATCGTGCCTCCAGGGTATTTTCTTCCAAACCTGAGAAAGGATATTAAAAAGATGCATTTTCCCTGGAAACCCTAAAATAGAGGTATCAAAGGAAGATTTTTCAAATACTTCAAGATATTTCATATTTTCCTTTACTACCTCTTTGAGACTTGTAAAGGAATTTGAAAAAGAAAGGGAAGAAAGAAAAATAAATAATATTAGAATATTAAATAGTCTCATATTCTCCTAAAATATGCATCGGTTATATATCTTTTCATCATTCTGTGGGTATTAAAATAGGACGCTATACTTCCTATGGAATTTTTCATTATTTTAATCCAGTTATCTGGGTGATCATAATACATAGGAATTATTAAATATTCCAGCTTGTTATATAAATCATCTATCTCTTCTTGTAAATGATTTTCTATACTTCTTTCCTCTTTTGGAGAAGGGCCAATGGACCATCCCGTTACTCCTTCCAGACAACCCTCAATCCACCAACCATCAAGAACACTAAAATTAATTACCCCATTATGAGCTGCCTTCATTCCACTGGTACCTGATGCCTCTAATGGTCTTTGGGGTGTATTTAACCAAACATCAACTCCAGAGATAATTTTCTTTGCCATATTTATATTATAATCCTGAAGATATACAATATAAATATCATTTTTAAATTCTTGAATATAATTGAAAATCTCTTTAATTAATCTTTTACCCTCCTCATCTCTTGGATGCGCCTTCCCCGCATAGACAATTTGTAGTGGTCCCTTCCTTTTTACCCTTCTTAAACGATTAAGATCTGAAAAAAGTAAGTGGGGTCTTTTATATGCAGTGGCTCTTCTTGCAAATCCTAAGGTAAGAATATTCTTATCAAATTTTACCTCTGTTTGAGAATATATTAAATCTATTAATTCCCTCTTTGCCTGCTGATGGGCCTCCCATATCTTTTCATCGGGAATAATCCCTACCCTTGCTAAAAGTTCTGGTTCATTGGCCCATCCTGGTATATACTCATCATATAATTTTCTAAAACTTTCTGAGGTCCAGGTAAAGGAATGAACTCCATTGGTAATTGCAGATATTTTTCTTCCCGGAAACATAGCAGAAGAAATTTCCTGATGTCTTTTAGCAACCCCATTTACATATCCTGAAAGGTTTAAAGCTAAAAGGGTCATATTTAGCTCCCTTTCTCCCCCAAATTTTGTTAGAAGATCATAAGAGATGAAATCTCCAAGAATCTTCTTTACTAAATCATAAGAAAACTTGTCATGTCCTGCTTCCACTGGGGTGTGGGTTGTAAAGACACATTTTTCTCTAACAGCTTCTAATCTTTCCTCTATAGGTCTTCCATCGGTTTTTTTAAGAAGCTCTAAGGTAAGTAATGCAGAATGTCCCTCATTTATATGATATTTTCTTATGTTAAGATTTAGTGCTTCTAAGATTCTAAATCCTCCAATTCCAAGAATAATCTCCTGTTTTAAACGATAGAGAGAATCTCCTCCATATAGATAATCTGTGATAATTCTGTCCTCTTCTGAATTTTGAGGAAGATTTGTATCTAAGAAAATAACAGGGACAATATAGCCTGTATATGCAGTCCAATAATAAACCCAAGGCTTAATAAATACCTTTTTCCCCTCAATATCCACAGAAACCTCGATGGGCAAAGGAGTTAAAAGATTCTCAGGATTCCATTCACAGGGTAATTCCTTTTGAAAACCATCCTCTGTAATTACCTGCTTAAAGTATCCCTTTCTACTTATAAGGGTTACTCCAACAAAGGGGATGTTAAGATCTGCAGCAGTTCTTATAACATCTCCTGCTAATACTCCTAATCCCCCACTGTAGGTAGGAATCTCTGATATTAGAGCAATCTCCATTGAAAAATATGCAATAACTTGTTCCTTTTTTAATACCTCAAAAATGTCCATATTTTGCCTCCTCTGGAAAGAAAAACTAAAAAGTTTCAGAATAATAATAACTCAATTTAATCTAAATGTAAATTGTTTATAAAAAAGAGAATTAATTTAAAATAATTTAAATCTATTCTTGCAAAAATTAAAAATTCAATTTATAATATTGAAAAAAGATTTTTAAAATTTTTAAAAGGAGGTTAAAATATGGATGAGATAAGAAGAATTTTAAAAATGTTAGAAGAGGGAAGAATAACTGCAGAGGAGGCAGAAAAATTAATCTCTGCCATTGAGGAAAAGGGTAAAAAGGATAAAGGAGTATCAAGTTTAGGGAAAATTATAGGGGATTCGGTTTCCTCTGCCCTCTCTATTATCCCCGGAGTTTTAGGAAATGTTCTATCCTTTTCGGGAGAGGAGCTTTTGGAAGGAGAAATAACTTTTTCATTAGATAGAGAGGAACCTTTAGAAGTAAATATTTCCGGTGGTGATTTAGATATTAAAACTGAAGAAAGGAATGACATGGTTTTAAAGGGAAAGGGAAGATATAACTTCAATGAGAATAAACTTACATTATCTGCTGGTGATTTCTTCTTAATATTGCCAAAACTTAAGGAACTTAAATTATCAATAAATGCAGGAGATTTTGATGGAGAGATTTGGGCAGATAAAATCAATATTATTTTAAATGCAGGAGATGCAGATATTCTCTTGAGATCTTCTGAAATAAGTTGTTTCATAAATATGGGAGATATGGACATAAAATTAATGGAAAAACCTAAGGAGGCAACAATAAATTGTAATATGGGAGATCTATCAATAATTCTTCCTGAAGATTTTGATGGAGTTATAACCCCTAAGGTCTCCCTGGGTGATTTTTCTATGTTAAAGGAAGGCTATAAATATAAAGATAAAAAATACATTTTTGGAAGAGGAGAGAAAGGAGAAATTGAAATTTACTGTAAAATGGGGGATGTCTCAGTAAGATAAATTCTCAAAGACAACTTTTCCTTCCACAATGGTCATTTTAACTTGAAAATTGTTATCAAAAATAACAATATCAGCATCCTTTCCTACCTCAAGACTTCCCTTTTTATTTTCTATCCCCAAAAGCACAGCAGGAGAATAGGATGCCATAAAAATAGCATCTTCCAATTTTATTTCCCCCATCTCCATCATATTTTTAACAGCAATATTTAAAGTTAAAGTGCTTCCTGCAATAGTCCCATCAGATAGGGTCGCCTTTCCATTATTAACAATTACCCTTTGACCTGCTAATTTATATTCTCCATTGGGAAGTCCTGTCGCCATCATGGAATCAGTTACCAAAATTATTTTTTCCCTTGGCTTTACCTTTGCTAAGAGTTTCAGAATATAAGAAGAAAGATGAATTCCATCTGCAATTATCTCTATACTTATCTCATTTCTTACTAATGCCACTCCTATAATTCCCACTTCCCTATGATGAAGGGGACGCATTCCATTGAATATATGGGTAACATAAGATAATCCTAAGGATATGGCTTTTTCTATATCGTAAGTGGTGGCATCGGTATGACCTGCAGATATTCTAATTCCCTTCTCTCTAAGATAACTTATAATCTCGAAATTACCTTCGATTTCTGGAGCAAGGGTTACCAACTTTACATTTTTAGTTAATAATCTTTTCAAAACTTCAACATTTGGAGGTATGATACAATCTTCTCTTTGGGCTCCTTTATATTTTTTATTTAAAAATGGTCCCTCCAAATTTATTCCCAAAATTTTTGCTCCATCTATCTTTCCTTCTTGTTTTAGAATAAAATTCTCAATAACCTTCACTGCCCTTTCCATATCCTCCAATGGTGCAGTAAGAACTGTGGGAAGAAATCCTGTGGTTCCATTTTTTGAAATAAATTTTAAAATTGTATCAAGGGCAGATTCTTCCCCATCAATAATATCTTTTCCATAGGCTCCATGGATATGGATATCAATAAATCCAGGAGATATAAAGTATTCTCTAAAATCAAGAATCTTTTTAAAATCTCCTAAATTCTTATTTTCTCCTACATATAAAATTTTATCTCCCTCTATTCCAATAGCTCCCCCTTCAATTATTTTATTAGGAGTGATAACCTTTCCCAGAATTAAAGTTTTTTCCATAATCTTACCTCCTATAATTCCAAATCTCTTTTAATAATGATATCATTTTTTATCTTTGGAATTTGGTGTTAATATGGAAAGGACCGTAGGATTTTTTCTTAAAGGAAACTTAATTTATAAAATCCTCAAATTCCCTTAAAGGGGCAAGATTTACCTCTTCTTCCCAATTAATACAAAATTCTATAAAATTTTTCTCCTAATTGATTTTTTTGAATCTCAAGAAGGATATCAAAAAACATATTATTTATATTTTCCCTATACCGTCCTCCAAGATAAAGAACTTTATTTAATAATCTTTCTGATGAATTAAATAATTACTAAATTTCATTTTTTCAAGAATAATTGCATTAACCGATAGTTTTCAGACAATAACCTCAAAGGAAGCAATAGAAAAAAATAAATAGGGGTAAGCAATTTGACCCATATTTATACGATTTATTTTTAGAATTGATTTTAGAAGAATATAAAAATTCAATCCTCTAACCCATTATTCTCAATTACCCTTTTATAAAAATAGGCACTATCCTTCAATATTCTCCTTTGAGTGGCATAATCCACATATACAATTCCAAATCTCTTACTATAGCCATGGGCCCATTCAAAGTTATCCATCAAACTCCAAACAAAATATCCCATTAAATCAACCCCATCCCTTATTGCATTATATGCTTCTTTTATATGCTCCCTTAAATAATTAATTCTCTTATCGTCTTTTATCCTATCCCCATCTAATACATCATTAAAAGCAGCACCATTTTCAGTTATATAAATAGGTTTAGGATAATCTCTATTGAGTCTTATAAGAAGATCATAAAGTCCCTTGGGATATATTTCCCATCCCATCTCAGTTTTTTCATTTTCCGAAGGAACATGTTTAATTCCCAAATAAGGATTTTCAAAATCTTTTTCAACAATTGCCCTTGTGTAATAATTTACTCCAATAAAATTTGTGGGAAGGTTTATGATCTTAAAATCATCAGGGGAATAATTAAAGTCCCATTTGTTTTTCTCTAAAATTCCCCAGATATTCTCGGGATATTTTCCATAGAAAATAGGATCTAAAAACCACCTGTTAGTAAAACTATCTTGGATTTGAACTGCTTCTTTATCTTCAGAAGTATCCCTTGCAGGATATACAGAGGAGAGATTTAATGCAATCCCAATTTCCCCTTTTGTTCCGTTTTCCAAAAAAGCCTGAACCGCCAATCCATGAGCCAAAAGAAGATTATGACCTGCAATAAAAGCTCCCTTCATATCCCTTTTTCCTGGAGCATGAACCCCAAATCCATATCCCAAAAAGGCATTTACCCATGGTTCATTCAAAGTAATCCAAATTATATTTTCTTCTTTAAAGGTTTTAAACATTAAATTTGCATATTCAGAAAAATATTTTGCGGTATCTCTATTTATCCATCCCCCTTTATCTTCCAATGCTTGGGGAAGATCCCAATGATAAAGAGTTATAACGGGTTTTATATTTTTTGATAAAAGGGTATCTATAAGTTCTTTATAGAAGTTTATTCCTTTTATATTTAAAAAACCCTTCCCCTCAGGAAAAATTCTTGACCATGCAATAGAGAAACGATAAGCATTTAAACCAATAAACTCCATAATCTTTACATCTTCTTTCCACAGGTGATAATGATCGCACGCTAAATCTCCATCTTGATTTTGATATATAGTTCCGGGAGTATGAGAAAATCTATCCCATGTGGTTTCTCCCCTTCCATCTTTATCAGTTGCTCCCTCAATCTGATAAGATGCGGTTGATGTTCCCCATAAAAATCCCTTTGGAAAAATGTATCTTGCCAAAAATATCACCTCCATTTCTTTCTGACTTTTAGAGCTTAATCCTTTAATTTTCTCTTTTCAAGTAAAAATTTCTAAAGATTGAAAATAGCATCAAGACTTTGGGAAAGATGTTCCAATAATACTTCCTGTTTATATCTATATAAAAAAAATTCTGCAATAAGATAATCATTACCTTTTTAGAATCACTGCTCGTCAAAGGATACCAAGAGCAATACTAGAAACCTTTATCCCAAGCTTTTCTGACAATTCTCTTATTATTTTTATATCTTCCCTTTCCCTTTTAATATTTAATTATCAAGATTAAGAGTCAACCCTATCCCTTGAAATTTATAATCCTTTGCAGGTTTAAGAATCTATTCCAAGGATAAATTGGAGGAAAAAGCCCATTGATTAATTCCCTTTTTCATAAAAACCTCATTATTCTTCATTAGTGGATACTATAATACTTTCTAAAATTAAAAAAGTATCAATTTTAGAAATTAAGAGAAGTTTGTAGAAACTAAAATGTAGAGAATTTTAGTAGCATCATAGAAAAGATAAAGATAAATTTAGTTAGAAAAATTTATTTTTTATTTTCCTCATTTATCCTTATTTATACAAAATAAACAAATTGATTATCAAAAAAGAGTGTTTTTAAAGGGGGACAATTTTAAGAAAGTTTACTTTGATCTCCAGTTTATATTGTCAATAATGGCTCCTCGGGCAGGATTCGAACCTGCAACCCGCCGGTTAACAGCCGGCCGCTCTACCGTTGAGCTACCGAGGAGCGAGATTGATAAAATTATATAAAAGGATAGGGAGAAAATCAATACCTAAATAATCTTTGTGGTATACAAATAAAAATGTCACATTTATAAATCTTGAGGAGGATATTTCAAGGAAGAAAATTCTTCAGATCATCCTTGAAGGAAAGATCTTCCAAAGGAATTATGTGGGACTTGCCTTTAAGAATAATATTGGGATTACTAATTTCTTCGAATTTATATAGATTGAAGATAAGCAAGAAAAGAAGGATAGTTCTTATATTGAAAGGGGATGAAAAACAATTACAGATCAGGATTTTTCCTTTCTTGACAAGGGGAAGATATTATTATACTATTACCTAAAATCAAAAAGTTTCCCCATGAAATTATAATCCAAGGAGGTAATATAATGAGATTTGGGTATTTTGATAATGATAGAAAGGAATATGTAATCACACGACCAGATACCCCTCAAGAGTGGGCTAATTATCTTGGATCCTTAGAGTATGGTGCAATTATTACAAATAATGCTGGTGGATATAGTTTTCTTAAATCAGGTGCCAGTGGAAGAATTATTCGTTCCCGTTTCAATATAATTCTTGGATGTACCTCGGGAAGATATATTTATTTGAGAGATATGGAAAATGGAGATTATTGGTCTGCAACATGGTTTCCTGTCAAAAAGGATCTTTCAGAATATGAATCCATATGTAGACATGGGACCTTTTATACTATTATTTCCTCAAAATATTTAGGGATAGAAACAGAAACGACATATTATGTCCCCCTTGGAGAACTTTATGAGGTTTGGGCCTTAAAAATAAGAAACAATTCAGATAGGAGAAGAAAAATCTCTTTATTTAATTTTGTGGAGTTCACCAATGATCCCAATGAAAACCAAGATCTTGTTAATCTGCAATATACTCTATTTATTTCTCGAACCTATTATAAAGATAATCTCATAATACAAACTATTAATGAGAATTATGCAGAGATTGGTAAAAAATTAGAGCAAGAAGAGGGTATTGGAGGAAGAAGATTCAATAGATTTGCAGGAATTATAGGAGCAAAGGTAATTTCTTTTGATGGATGTCGAGACACATTTATTGGAAATTACAGAACCTATAGTGATCCTGTAGCAGTATTAAAAGGAGAATGCAGTAATTCCTTAAACTATGGTGGGAATAGTTGTGGAGCAATGCAGGTAATTTTAGAGCTTGAGAAGGGAGAAGAAAAGGAGTTAATTTATGTAGTAGGAGAGGGAAATGAGCTAAGGGCAAGGAAAATAATGGCAAAATACGAAGAGAAGGGAAGAGTAGAGAAGGAAATAGGAGATCTTAAGTATTATTGGCATTCTAAAATAGATAGATTTAAGGTAAAGACTCCCTGTGAGACCTTTGATACTATGGTGAATATTTGGAATGCCTATCAATGTTTTATTACCTTTTTCTGGTCAAGGGCTGCATCTTTGATATATGTGGGGCTTAGAGACGGATATGGATATAGGGATACAGTTCAGGATATTCAAGGGATCATGCATTTAGATCATGAATCTGCAAAAGAAAGACTTAAATTAATGTTATCAGGGCAAGTTTCCAATGGTGCCGCTTTACCTTTAGTATTTTTTGATTACACTCCAAGGTCAAATCTTTCCTTAGAAAATCCCCAATATGTTAAGAGAACAGGATATACAGAATATAGATGTGATGATCATCTCTGGCTATTTATAACAGTGAAGCAATATATAAAGGAGAGTGGAGATATTGAATTTTTAGATGAAATAATACCATATTCCGATAAGGGAGAAGATACAGTATATGAACACTTAAGAAAGGCTTTGATTTTTAGCTTAGAAAACTTAGGTAAGCATGGACTTGTTTTGGGGTTAGATGCAGATTGGAATGACTGCTTAAGACTTGGTAAAGAGGGAGAAAGTGTTTTTGCATCTTTTCAATTATATTTAGCTTTAAAAATTTTTAGTGAATTTGCAGAAAGAAAAAACAGAAAAGAAGATAAAGAATGGGTAGAGAAGGAAGCAAAAAAGCTATATGAAAATTTACAAAAGTATGCATGGGAGCAAGATAGATTTGTTAGAGCTTTTAGAGGAGACGAAGTAATCGGATCTAAAAAATGTGAAGAGGCAAGTTTTTGGTTGAATTCTCAATCTTGGGCAGTAATAAGTGGTGTTGCTGATGAGAATCAGGGAAAAATTATTATGGATAATGTAGAAAAAATTCTTAATACCGAGTATGGAGCTATGATTATGTATCCACCTGTAAAAAATTATGGTTTTCCTGTAGCTCGAATGATTCTCTTCCTTCCAGGAATGAAGGAAAATTCAGGAATCTTTTCCCACACTCAAGGTTGGTTAATAAGAGCAGAAACTATATTGGGGAATGGAAATAGAGCCTTCAAGTATTACCAGGAAAATAATCCTGCAAATATGAATGATAAAGCAGAAATAAGACAGGCAGAACCATATGTTCACTGCCAATTTACTGAAGGAAAAGATAGTCCCTTCCATGGAAGGGCACATGTTCATTGGCTTACAGGTACCGCGTCTTCAATTCAAACATCAGCGGTAGAAGGAATCCTTGGAGTTCAACCAGAATATGATGGACTAAGAATTGATCCCTGTATTCCATGGGATTGGAAGGAATTTTATATGGAAAGAATTTTTAGGGGAAGGAAGTTAAGAATAAAAGTTGAAAATCCTTACGGCGTTCAAAGGGGAGTTAAGTATATAAAAATAAATGGGAAAGAAATTTTAGGTAATTTTATCCCTCTTGAGGAGATGAAGGATGAAAATGAAGTTTTAGTTGTAATGGGATAAAGATTTTTAAAGGAGGAGGTAAAAATGAGATTTGGATATTTTGACGATTTAAATAAAGAATATGTGATTACAAACCCCATGACTCCATATCCATGGATAAACTATTTAGGATGCGAAGAGTTCTTCTCGATAATATCAAATAATGCAGGGGGTTATGTTTTCTACAAAGATGCAAGATTAAGAAGAATAACACGGTTTAGATATAATAATGTACCTATCGATAATGGTGGAAGATATTTCTATATATGGGAAAATGGTAGTTTTTGGTCTCCAACTTGGAAACCTGTTAAGAAGGAACTTTCAAAGTATGAATGTCGCCATGGACTCTCCTATACAAAAATCTTAGGGGAAAGAGACGAAATATCTTGTGAGATATTATTTTTTGTTCCCCTTGGTGTAAATGCTGAAATTCAAAAATTAACTATTAAAAATCTATCTTCAAGAAAAAGGAATTTAAAAATTTTCTCCCTTATTGAATGGTGCCTTTGGAATGCGTGGGATGATCAAACGAATTTTCAAAGAAATTTTTCCACAGGAGAAGTAGAAGTAGAAGGTTCTGTAATCTATCATAAGACTGAATATAGAGAAAGGAGGAATCACTTTGCCTTCTATTCTGTGAATGTTCCCATTCAAGGCTTTGATACTGATAGAGATAGCTTTATAGGGTTATATAATGATTTTTCTGCACCAAAAGCTGTAATTGAGGGAAAATCGAAAAACTCTATTGCAGAAGGCTGGGCTCCTATTGCTTCCCATTATTGGGAATTTTCTTTGGAACCATTAGAGTCTAAGGATTTTATATTTATATTGGGATATGTAGAAAATCCCGAAGAGGAGAAATGGGAGAAAAAGGGAGTAATTAATAAGAGGAGAGCCTACGAGATAATAAATAGGTTTAAGAAAACAGAAGACGTGGAAAAAGCCTTTAATGACCTAAAAAATTATTGGGATGATTTACTATCAAGATATAAATTAGATCATCCGTCAGAAATCTTATCTCGGGTGGTAAATATTTGGAATCAATACCAGTGTATGGTAACTTTTAATTTAGCAAGAAGTGCCTCTTATTTTGAATCAGGAATAAGTAGGGGTATAGGATTTAGAGATTCTAACCAAGATATATTAAGTGTTGTGCATCTTGTTCCCCATAGAGTTAGAGAAAGAATTTTGGATCTTGCATCTACCATGTTTGAAGATGGAGGAGCATACCATCAATATCAACCCTTAACAAAAAGAGGAAACAATGAAATTGGTGGAAACTTTAATGATGATCCCCTTTGGATAATCCTTTCCACAGGAGCTTATATAAAGGAGACAGGAGACTGGTCTATACTTGAGGAGGTTATACCATATAATAATGATGAAACAAGAAAAGGAACCCTTTATGAGCATCTTAAAAAGGCATATCATCACGTTACTAATAATTTAGGACCCCATGGATTGCCCCTTATAGGAAGAGCAGACTGGAACGATTGTTTAAACTTAAATTGTTTCTCGAAGAATCCTGACGAGTCCTTTCAAACTACGACAAATCAGGAGGGGAAAATAGCAGAATCTATCTTTATAGCGGGACTTTTTGTCCTTGTGTCTCCTGAGTATATAGAGATCTGTAAGAAAATGGAAGATTTTGAAGAGGTAGATTTTGCAAAATCTGCCTGTAATAAGATGATCTCTACAATATTAGAACATGGATGGGACGGAGAATGGTTTCTTAGAGCCTATGATGCTTTTGGAAGAAAAGTAGGAAGTAAGGAATGTGAAGAGGGGAAAATATTCATAGAACCTCAAGGGATATGCACTATGGCTGGAATAGGAGTTGATGATGGAAAGGCAAAACTTGCCCTTGATTCTTGTAAAAAATATCTTGATACAAAATATGGCATGGTACTTCAACAACCTGCATACAGTAGATATTATTTAGAACTGGGGGAGATCTCTTCTTATCCTCCGGGATATAAAGAGAACGCAGGAATTTTTTGCCATAATAATCCTTGGGTAATTGCAGGAGAGACGGTAATTGGAAGAGGTGATAGAGCCTTTGAAGCTTATTCTAAAATTACGCCAGCATTTTGGGAAGAAGAAAGTGAAATACATAAAGTAGAGCCCTATGTGTATTGTCAGATGGTTGCAGGAAAGGATGCAAAAAGACATGGAGAAGGAAAGAATTCTTGGCTTACAGGTACAGCCTCTTGGGCTTTTGTTGTTATCTCCCAATGGATTTTAGGAATAAAACCCGAATTTAATGGATTAAAGATTGATCCATGCATTCCCAAGGATTGGGAAAGATTTATTATAAATCGCTATTTTAGAGGATCAAATTATATAATAGAGATTAAAAATTCCAATCATGTTTCTAAGGGAGTTAAAAGAATAATTGTTGATGGTAAAGAGATTTCTGGTAATATTCTTCCTATATTTGAAGATGGAAAAACACATTTTGTAGAAGTAGAAATGGGGTAAAATATATAGAAAAATTAGTTGGAGGTAAAGAAATGTTTAGATGGTTAAAAAAGCTTTTTGCTCCCCCTCTTTTATCTTCTCAGTTTTTTACTATCAAAATTAAATGTAGAAAATGTGGTGAGATTATTCCTGTAAGAGTTAGACCAAGGGAAGAAGCAAATCCTGAATTTGGCCCTCAAGATGAGATTACAAAATATGAATTGTGGAAGGATGTTTTAGGAGAAAAATGTTCCAATCTTATGAGACTTCATTTGGAATTTAAACCAAATTGGGAAATTCTCTCCCAAGAAGTGGAGGGCGGGGAAATAATAAAAGAGTGAAATGGAGGTAAATATGGAATATAGAAGATTAGGGGATGCTGGAATTAAAGTTAGTGAGATCTCTTTGGGAGCTTGGTTAACCTATGGAGAGTCTGTAGATTTTGAAACTACTAAAAAATGTGTTTATACTGCAATTGAAAATGGTATAAACTTTTTTGATCTTGCCGATGTTTATGCGAGGGGAGAAGCAGAAAAAGTTGTGGGAAGGATCTTAAAAGATTTTAGAAGACAGGATTTAGTTATATCAAGTAAAGTATATTGGCCTATGAGTGATAATATAAATGATAGAGGGCTAAGTAGAAAGCATATTATGGAATCTATTGATGGTACCTTAAAGAGATTAGGGGTAGATTATTTAGATATTTATTTTTGTCATAGATTTGATCCCGAAACTCCTGTAGAAGAGATAGTAAGAGCTATGGATGACTTGGTACATCAGGGAAAAATTCTTTATTGGGGAACAAGTGTTTGGAGTGCAGCACAAATTGAAAGAGCATTGGGAATTTGCGAAAAATTAAACTGTTATAAGCCTCAGGTGGAGCAACCTCGATATAACATGTTGGATAGACATATTGAACAAGAAATTATACCCACATGTGCAAGATATGGAATTGGTATAACAGTATTTAGCCCCTTGGCTCAAGGAATATTAACAGGAAAATATAATGAAGGAATGCCAAAGGGAACAAGAGCAGAATGGAGTGAATGGATTAAAAGGGATTTAACAGAGGAAAATATAAATAAAGTAAGAAAGTTAACAAATATTGCCAAAGATTTAAACTTAACCATATCTCAATTGGCCCTTTCTTGGATTTTGAGAAGACCAGAGATAAGTAGTGTTATAACAGGAGCAAGTAAGCCTGATCAGGTTTTAGAAAATGTAAAGGCATCAGGGGTAAAATTGAGGGAGGATGTTCTAAATAAAATAGAAGGGATTCTTCTAGGAGAAGATTAAGAATTTTATGAATTTTAAACTAAATTTTGATCTTTTAACATTAGAAATTTTACATAGTGAACTTTACGAAAGAATTAAGAATTCCTTAGTAGAAAAGATTTATCAAATAGGAAATACAGAAATTTTTTTTCATTTATATTCCCCAAGAGAAGGAAAATTTATTCTTTCTCTTTCGGTGCATCCTCAATTATATAGAATACAACTAACTAAAAAAGAATTTCCTTATCCTTCAAATCCTCCACCTTTTTCTATGTTTCTTAGAAAGCATTTAGAAGGAGCAAGAATTTTAGATTGGTATATTATTCCTCAGGAAAGAATTGTGGAATTTATATTCAAAAGATTTGAGGAGTCCAAAAGGAAACTTATTGTAGAGCTTATGGGAAAGTATAGTAATATTATTCTTGTGAATGAGAATAATATCATTTTAGATTCTATAAAACATGTAAGTTCTGAAAAGAGTAGATACCGGGAGGTATTGTCAGGGAAAGTATATTCATACCCTCCAAAAATGGAGAAAACTTCCCTTTTAGATATTAAAGAAGAGGATATAGAAAGTCTTTTAGATAAAGAGAAATCCATCAAGGAGATTCTCATAAAGGATATTTTATATGTAAATCCACTATTGGCAGAAGAAATCACAAGAGAAATTAATAAAGAGCTCTACAGCTCCTTAGAAATTGAGGAGAAGGAGAAATTAAAGGAAGAAATATTCAAATTTAAGGAGAAAATACTAAGGAGAGACTTCCAGTTTTTAGTCTATTTTACTGACAATAATCCTTATAGTTTTTCTCTTTTTCCTTTAGAGATATTTGATAATTTAAAGAGAAGAGAGTTTAAAACTCTAACAGAAGCAATTGACCATATCTATTCCTATTCCTTAGATATTTTTATTACTGATCAATTTAAGAGGAAATTAAGAGATGTCATAACAGATAATTTAAAGAAGGTGATTGAAAAAAAGAACGATTTCTTGCAAAGAATAAAAGAAGGAGAGTTATCTGAGATTTTTAAAATAAAAGGAGAATTTCTCCTTTTTTATCAAAGGGAAATTAAAAAGGGAGCAGAGAAAATAGTTCTTCCTAATTCCTATAGTGAAGAAGGGGAATTTATAGAAATAGAATTAGACCCATCATTATCTCCTGTAGATAATGCCCAAAGATATTTTAAGAAGTATAAGAAACTTAAAAAGGGAATAGAAATTTTAAAGGAACAATTAAAAAAATTAGAGGAAGAGATATATTATCTTAATTCCTTGGAGATAGCATTGGAAAATAGTAAAGATTTTTTTGAACTTCAAGAAATCGAAGAGGAATTAATAAATGAAGGATATATCAAGAAAAAGAAGGAAAAAGAAAAAAGAAAAAAATCAAAACCCTATAAATTTATCATCTCAGAATATGAGGTCTATGTGGGAAAGAATAATAAGCAAAATGACTATATTACCTTTAATATTGCAGGCCCAGAAGATTTATGGTTTCATGTGCGAGGAATTCCAGGTGCTCATGTAGTTTTAAAGTCAAGATCTAAAGAAGATATACCCTTTGAGATTATTGAAAAGACTGCAGAATTAGCAGGATATTTTAGTAAAGGGAAAGAATCTAATTATGTCCCAGTAGATTACACTAAAAGAAAATATGTCCAAAAACCTAAGGAGGGAAAACCTGGATTTGTAATATATAAAAATGAAAGGACAATTTTTGTGAAGCCTGAAAAAGCATTAGAGACTATTTCTCAGCTGGTCTAATATTTCTTGAAAGTCCTTAGGTAAATCTATAGAAAAACTCATATTTTCTTTTTTCCTTGGATGGAAAAAATAAATTTCCTTAGCATGAAGAAGTTGGCCTGTCATATTAAATCTCTTATCCCTTCTTCCATAAACAATATCTCCCACAATAGGAAAGCCTAAATAGTTTAAATGCACCCTAATCTGATGGGTTCTTCCCGTCTCAAGATTTACAGAAAGAAGGGTATAATTCTTAAATCTTTCTATTACTTTAAAATTACTTATAGCAGGTTTTCCAAGGGGAACTATAGCCATTTTTTTTCTATATGCGGGATGTCTTCCAATAGGTAATTCTACTCTTCTTTCTTCCCATGGAACTTCCCCTTCCACTAAAGCCCAGTATATTCTTTTTATTTCTCTATTTTTCAATTGGTTTGAGAGAGATAAATGGGTGAAGTCGTTTTTAGCAATTAAAAGAAGTCCTGTGGTATCCTTATCTAATCTGTGAATAATCCCTGGTCTTATCTTTCCTCCAATTTGAGATAGATTACCTATATGATAAAGTAATGCATTAACTAAAGTTTCAGAATAATGGCCAAAAGCAGGATGTACCACCATACCTCTTGGCTTATTAATTACTAAAAGATCTTCATCTTCATAGATAATATCCAATTTTATATCTTCTGGAATTATATCTACAGGTTCAGGGGGTGGTATTTCTATTTCAATTTTATCTCCTACTCTTAATCTTTGTCCTCCCTTTACTGATTTCCCATTTACCTTTATATTTCCATCTTTTATAAGATTTTGAATTTGAGATCTAGAAAGGTGTAATATTTGAGTTAAATACTTATCAAGCCTATCTTCTATAGGCTTAGTTATTTTTATGATTTGCTTTTGAGTCATTAATATATTCGTTTCTTAAGTTTTTCTAAATTATGAACTATAATATGATTTTTTTCTACAGTTATGATTCCTTCTTCCTCAAAATTTTTTAACACTCTTGTGGCAGTTTCCCGAGAAACACCTATTAAACTTCCAAGCTCTTGTCTTGTAAAATCTAAATCTACTGCAATTCCCTTTTCTGTTTTTGCTCCTTTATCAAGTACAATATCAAGAAGGATTCTTGCAATTCTTCCAGGAGCATCAAAAAACATAAGGGTTTCAATCTGTTTATTTGCCTTTCTAAGTCTAAGGGAAAGGGTTTTTAAGATCTTTAAGGACATTTCGGGATGTTTGGAAAGAAGATTTAAAAATTCATCTCTTTGGATTATTAAAACTCTTGTATACTCAAGGGCAACAATTGAGGCGGATCTTGGTTCACCATCTAATAGGGACATCTCTCCAAAGAATTCTGTAGGATAAAGAATAGAAAGAATTGCTTCCTTTCCATCTTCAGTTTCTATTATCACCTTTACCCTTCCAGAACAAATGAGAAAAAAGAAATTTCCAACTTCTTCCCTTTGAAAAATTACCGAATCCTTAGGATAAAATTTTTCTCTTGAGATGGTAATAAGACGATCTAAGTCTTCCTCTGATAGTCCAGAAAATAAAGGAACTTTTTTGAGAAAGTCTCTTACTTCCATTGTCCCTCACATTTATAAAATTTTTCTTGATTTAATTATACATTAGAATCTTGGTTTTTCCAAGAAAATTTTTAATTGCTCAACCAAAATATATTTGTTAAAATTAACTTTGACACTTTTATATTCTTTTTAAGGGGTTAAAAATGGAAGATTGGAAAGTTGCTTGGGAAAAGGCTTTGGATATAATTTCTTTAGAGATAAGTAGACCTGGATTCGAGACTTGGATAAAGACTTTAAAACCCTTAGGAGTTGAAGGAGAAAAATTTATACTACAAACTCCCAATAGGTTTTCTAAGGAATGGCTACAGGAACATTACGTGGGACTGATTGAAGAGGTGCTAAGGAGAACTTCTCAAAGGGAATGGAAGATAGAATTATTTGCTGAAGATAATGAAGAGAAACCTCTCCGAAGGGAAATTTCTGAGGAAGTGTTATATTATTTAAATTTAAATCCTAAGTATACCTTTGATACCTTTGTGGTTGGTGATAGTAATAGATTTGCCCATGCAGCAGTATTAGCAGTGAGCCAAAATCCTGGAAAAGCCTATAATCCTCTCTTTATATATGGGGGAGTTGGCTTAGGAAAAACCCATCTCATACATGCAATTGGGCATTATGTAAGAGAAAGATTTCCTCAATTAAAAGTAATCTACTCCTCCATGGAAAAATTTACAGTGGAACTTATTGATGCCATTAAGGAAGATGGGATGAGTAAATTCAGAGTAAAATATAGAAATATAGATATTCTATTGATTGATGATATTCAATTTTTAGCAGGAAAGGAAAGGACTCAAGAAGAATTTTTCTATACCTTTAATGCCCTTTATGAGGCAGGGAAACAAATTGTTATCACCAGCGATAGAGTTCCCAGGGAAATTCCCACTTTAGAAGATAGATTAAGATCAAGATTTGAATGGGGGTTAATGGCTGATATTCAGCCACCAGATTTGGAAACAAGAATTGCTATTTTAAAGAAAAAAGCAGAAACAGAGAGAGTTGTAATTCCTGATGAAGTTATTGAATTTATTGCTGAACAGATACAATCAAATATTAGAGAGCTCGAGGGAGCATTAATAAGAACTGTTGCCTTTGCTTCTCTAAACAATATGCCCATCGACCTTTCCCTTGTGAAAACAGTATTGAAGGACATTATACAGCCTCCAAGCTTGACCTCAATAAGTATTCAAAGCATTATTCAAGAAGTTGCAAGCTATTTTCATATAACTCCAGAACAAATTACAGGAAAGGGAAGAACTCAGGAGATAGCACTACCTAGACAGATTGCCATGTATTTAGCAAGAACTCTTACGGATATGTCTCTTCCTAAAATTGGAGAAGAATTTGGAGGAAGAGATCATACCACTATTCTTCATGCGTATGAAAAAATACAGGAATTATACCAGACAGATCTTACGATAAAGAAAGTAATACAAGATATTCAAAATAGATTAAGAAATTCTACATAACTTATTTTCCCCTTAAATACCTAAAAATTTCAGAATCTGGAGTTATAATTAAGACATTTCCAGGAAGTGCCCTTTTATAAACCTCTAAGGTTCTTAAGAATTGGTAGAATTCTGGATTTGTAGATAGGACAGATTGTAAAATCTTTCCTGCTTCTGCTTCTCCTTTCCCTTTTAATTCCTGTGCCCTTTTATATGCAGATGCCAAAATAATAACTTTTTTCTTTTCCGCCTCTGATTTTATCCTTTGAGCTTCCCTCTGTCCTTCTGCTCTATATAATGATGCTTGTCTTTGTCTTTCTGCTATCATAGAGTCGTAGATCTTTCTAAGATTTTCTTGAGGAACTGTTATCCTTTTCATCCTGACAGTATGTATCTCGATTCCCAACTCTCTTGCCTTTAATTGTGATGTCTTTGTTACCTCTTCAAAAACCTCTTCCCTTCTTCCAGAAACTATATCATCAAAATCATATTGTCCTACAACTCTTCTCATTTCACTATAGATAATGTCATCTAATCTTGCCTGAGCTCCAGTCTCATCCCTTACAGTTTTAAGGAATAAAAGGGGATCTAAGATTCTAAAAAGGGAAAAGGAATCTAAAATCAAAGATTTTTTATCCTTAGTTACCACAAAGGTAGGTTCTGAATCATATTCTAATATTCTTTTTTCAAAATATACTACTTCCTGAATAAAGGGCTTTTTAAAATATAATCCTGGTTCCTTTATAACCCTAATAGGTTTTCCAAATTCCATAACTATCGCTTGTTTTGTTACATCTACTACAAAAATGGATATAATAAAAGCAAAAAAAAGAACAATTAAGAGTATTATCGTAAAAAGGTATTTCATCTCTATTTTCCTCCTTCTTGAAGGGTCATGGTTCTTGTGAAAATATCCGAGGGAAAATTAAGTATTTTAATGCTTCCCTTAGGATCATCAATAACTATTATTCTCGTTTGAGGGAGTATCATTTCTAAAGCTTCCATATACAATTTTGTTTTTATAAGGGATGGGGTTTTATTATATCTTTCTAATAAAGCTTTAAATCTTTGAGCATCTCCCTTTGCTCTTTCAACTTGTTCATTTTTATAAGCTTCTGCTTCTGCAATAATTTTTGCAGCTTGACCTTCTGCTTCAGGAACAATTTGGTTGTAATAAGATTGAGCCTCTAAGATTAGTTTATCCTTCTCAGATTTTGCATTAATTACCTCTTGGAATGCAGATTGCACAGGCTTTGGAGGAATAACATCCTGAAGTTGAACATTTAAAATTTTGATTCCAAAATTATTTTTATTTAAAATATCTTGAAGGATAATTTTTACGTTATTTTGTATCTCATCCTTTGATACTGTTAGAATTTCATCAAATAAGAAATTTCCAACTACTTGTCTCATAGAAGCTTGAGCTAAATCTTTTAGAAGTTTTTCTGCTCCTTTTATATACATAAGAAATTTGATGGGGTCAGAAATTTGATATTGAATTACAAAATCTAAATCTATAATTTTACCATCCTTTGTAAGAAGAAGGGATTCTTCTTCTAAATCTTGATATCTTGCAGGAGGCCCTAAGGTTATAGTTCTAAATCCTATCTCCAATCTTCTTATTGCTGCAACATCAATTTTGGTGATCGAATCTATAATGGGAATTTTCCAATGGAGTCCAGGCCCATAAGCTCCAATGATTTTTCCAAATCTTTTTAATATACCAACTTCTGCAGGACCAATAAAATAGAAGCTTCCTACAACTATGATTATTAAAAGAACTATTATTATAAGGGTTAAAATACTCTTAAAAGAAAACTGGTTCTTGGGAAAGGTTGGGAAATTTGTCCAATCTCTCATAGTTGACTCCCTTCTTATTTTAAAAAGTGAGAGAGAATTCTTAAAATTACTAATATTATAGAAACTACCCCAGCAATATTCTCTTCTAAATCCCCCATTCCTTTATTTTCTGCTTCTTGATAAGATAATAACTTTTCAATTTTTTCTTCCAATTCCTTTGAAGATTCTTCCCTTTGTTCTTTAGTATTCATTTTCTTCTTCTGCAATTCTTTATATTTTAATAAATCTTCAATAGAAACCCAAGTACCAAGACATTCTGGACAATAGTAGATATTAATATCCTTAGGAATTAGAGGATCTTTTAAGGGTTTTAGAAAAACTTGATCATTGGGGCAGAGGGAGAAAATACAAGAGGAGGACAAGATATTTCCATATTCTAAATATCTTGTCCCCTCTGGCTTAAGGGCAACTAATTCCCACTTATCAAACCAAATTCCATAACAATTTGGACATTGCTCAACTTCTAAGTACCTTTTATAATATGTGGGAACCTTTTTAGGAATTAACTCTACATTACAACAAGGGCATAATTTCATTTAAAATTTTCCTTATCTACCTTCTATTATAATCTCTCTTATTTTTAAACTTCCTTCTGCCTCCCTACCTACTTGTAAGACTAAGATATTTTCTCTATCTTGGATCCAATAGGAAGTTATATCCCATTGTATACTAAGATACTCCTTGCCTTCAATGGCAAAGGGTAATGTTATAGGTCTTCCATTGAGAATTATTTCAAATATTGGATTTATAACTCCTTTATTATCGGGAGTTATCAAGAAATTTATCTTTAATAATATCTTCTTAAATCTGAAGAGGGGAACCTTTGTCTCTAAGATTCCAGAGGGAAAGATAGTCAAGTTATAAATTCCATCCTCTTTATTAAGAATGGATTTCTCTAATTTTGTTATTACAAGATTTCCATCGTAAGTGCCCTTTGTAAAGTTGAGATAATAAATATTGGTGGGAACTTCTATAGGTGAGAGAACAAATACAAAATTATTCCTTTCTTTACCCTTAACATTAATTTCAGTATTCAAATCATGGTATCCAGAAAGGCTTAAGGTAAGATTGTATTTTCTTTCAAAAAGATTGATGGTAATTGGAGTTATTCCTTGATATCTCCCATCTATATAAACCTTTGCCCCTTGGGGTTTTGAATCAATAAATACTTCTGTATATGAAGGTTTAAGATTTACGCTTACTTGTTTCAATTCTCCTGGAGCAAGGGTTATCCTCTCAAAATGTTCTTCATAACCTGAAAGGGTTATTCTAAGTTCATAGGTTCCAGAGGGGATATCGGTGAGGGAGAGGGGAGTTTTTCCTTTATAGACTCTATCAATATACACCTCAGCACCCGAAGGATTGGAAAATATATTTATTGTTCCCAAAAGGGGTATTAGAGTGAAATTATAAGAAGAAGTAGTTCTTGATGTTACATTTACAGAACTTAAAAAATCTTTATAACCGCTTTTTCTCAATTGGATCTGATATGTTCCCGGGGAAAGATTCGAGATAAATAAAGGAGTGATCCCTCTATAAACCCCATTAAGATATACCTCTGATCCAGAAGGGATTGAATTTATACTGAGACTTCCTACAGCAGGAAGTAAAGATAAACTTACCCTTGTTTCAATCCCATCTTTAATTTCGACTTTTTCTACTATATCCTCATATCCTGGATAAGTCAATTTTAGCTCATAGGTTTTTGCTAAAAGATTTTTTATGGTCAATGGAGTTTTTCCTCTATATACTCCATCGATATATACATCTGCCATCGAAGGTTTAGAATCTATTCTTAAATCACCATATCTTGGAGAAAGATTAAAAGTATATTCCTTTTCTCTATTGCCTTCTACTATAAGTGTAGTCTCATAATCTCTATATCCCTCTAACTTAGCAAGAACTCTATAGCTTCCCTCAGGAAGAGTTAGAGAAAGGGGAGTAAGTCCTTCGTATTTATTGTTAATATATACTTGTGCCCTTGAAGGATTTGAGTTAATTTTTACTCTACCTTGAATTATTGCTTCTTGAACATAAAAATATGTTACCGCTTGAGCCCAATTTTCCTTTTTCTCTTCAATTAGAACTTTCTCAATGTTTTTTAATACTTTCTCAATATTCTTATCTAAGGATTCGCCGGGTCTCAAAACTTCTAATCTTTTCCCTGGAAATAAATTTAATGGTTTTTTAGAGATTATTCCCACAATAAATTCTTTCCCTGCGGGAGGACTTATTCTAAAACTGTATGTAGGTTTATCAGGAAATGCATATGTTTGATTCTTTTTTATAAAATTATTCCCTGAGTACATATTGGGAAAAATCAATTTAAAATCTCCATCAGGAGTTAAATCAAATATATATAAATATGCATCATCATTTGCCCTTACAAATATTTTTAATTCTTCTCCAACTCTATATACACTTCCTTCTGGTTTATTAAGCCACAAATCTAATTTTAGTTTTGTTTCTGCATTAGGAACAATAATAATCTTTTCCCAAGAGGGAGAAGGCGGTCTTTCCTGGATAGATATTTGTTGAGAAAGGGAAAGAGATATAGAAAATGCAAGAATTATCAAGGTAGATATTAATCTTTTCATTTTTTCAACCTCCTTCTTTATTTTCATACCTTATTATACAAAACCTCTTCTTTGTAAAAAGTGATTTTTATCACAAAATATGTTAAAATTTTTAGAAAAAAGGGAGTGGGAATTATGGTTTATGTAAAGTTATTAGCAGACTCCCTTACCTTATCAAGATTCTTAATAGGCTTTGGGATTGGATTTATAGGATTTTCTCAAGGGAAAGCTGGACTTCCCTCTGCAATCCTCTGGCTTATAATTGCATGGTTTACCGATTTATTAGATGGATTTTTTGCAAGAACCTCTAAGGTTAACTATCAAACATGGATTGGAGCTCATGATCTTTATGCAGATATGACTGTTTCCTTTGGCGTTCTTCTTTATCTTACCTTTAGTAAATTTATATCTCTATCTCTCACTATAATTTTTCTGATAATAACCTTTTTGGGACTTTGGGCTTTTCCCTCTGAACAATTGGCCCAAGGATTTCAAGCAGTTCCTTACGCTATGATGATCTATACTGCTTTTAGAAATCTTTTCAATTATGGAATTCTTATTATCTCATATCTTATTTTTCTTATCATTATAACATGGCCAAGATTTCCAAAGGAAAAGATTCCAGAATTTTTAAATGGAATGAAAAATTTGAAATGGAGAGGAAAAATTAAGTAATCAAAACTTACCATTTCCAAACCAAATTTCCATAAATATCCTTCATTTTACCTAAAAGAAGAAGTATAAGATCAATTAATATCCATATTCCTAACGGAAGAAAAAGATACCAATAGAACATTTTTAAAATTATAGAAAGGATTATCCCCATGAATCCGATAAATAACATGAGAAATCCTGTTCCCATTTTTCCTATATAAAACCTATGGGCTCCAAAAATTCCTAAAAAGATACAATAAAGAACAGCAATTTTTCTCGATTTGTCAGAGAATCTCTTTGACATCTATTTTACCTCCCTGATTAAACTTTTATTTAATATATCATAAAAGTTTAAACTTAAGGAAGAGTGTGATATAATATCTCTGTAAGAAAAAATTGTTGAAAAAAAGCAAAGGTGCTTTGGAAGCATCTCCAAAGCACCTTCTTTTTTGTAATTTTTGAAAATTGAGGAGGTTAAAATATGAAAAAAGAAGAAATAAAGATCGTTGATACTACATTGAGGGATGGAGAACAGACTGCCGGAGTAGTTTTTTCTAAAACAGAAAAGGTACAAATTGCAAAAATGTTAGATGAATTAGGAGTACATCAAATTGAGGCTGGAATACCTGTTATGGGAGGGGATGAAGAGGAGGCTATAAAAACAATTGTAAAATCAGGGCTTAAAGCAAGTATTATGGGATGGAATAGAGCAGTTATTAGTGATATTGAGGCATCTTTAAGATGTGGAGTTGATGCTGTTGCGATTTCTATTTCCACCTCAGATATACATATAAAATATAAATTAAGAAAGACTAGGGAGTGGGTGTTAGAGAATATGGTAAAAGCCTGTGAATTTGCCAAGAAATATGGAGTATATGTATCTGTAAACGCTGAAGATGCATCAAGAACAGATTTGGAATTTCTTTCTGAGTTTGCAAGATTAGCAAAAGAGGCAGGGGCAGATAGGTTAAGATTTTGTGATACAGTAGGTATTTTAGAACCATTTACCACTTATGAAATTGTTAAAAAAATAATAGATGAGGTTGGAATTCCTGTGGAGATGCATACCCATAACGATTTTGGCTTGGCGACTGCTAATGCTTTAGCAGGTATTAAGGCAGGAGCAACATATGTGGGAGTAACAGTAAATGGGTTGGGAGAAAGGGCGGGAAATGCTGCATTAGAAGAAGTTGTGATGGCACTTAAATACATATATAATCTAGATTTAGATATTAAGACTTTTAAACTTAAAGAAGTTTGTGAATATGTTGCAAAGGCATCCGCAAGGGAACTTCCAGTAAATAAGACTATCGTAGGGAAGAATATTTTTGCCCATGAGTCTGGAATTCATGCAGATGGGGTTCTAAAATATCCAAAAACTTATGAAGTCTTTTCTCCTGAAGAGGTGGGAGGAGAAAGACAAATAGTAATAGGGAAACATTCAGGAACCCATGCCTTAGTTAGAAAATTCTCAGAATATGGAATTCAATTAACCGAGGAAGAAGCAACAGAATTACTAAAATCTGTAAGGGCTTTGGCTGTAGAACTCAAGAGACCTCTTTTTGATAAAGAGCTTATGTATTTATATCAAGATTATTTAAAACAAAAGGCAGAAACTAAGGGAGTGTAAAAATGGGAAAAACCATTAGTGAGAAGATATTTTCTAATCATTCAGGTAAGTCTGTGAATGCAGGGGATATTGTTGTAGCAAAGGTCGATGCCTTGATGGGACAGGATGGTACTGCTCCTCTTGCTATAAGGGTTTTTGAAGAGTTAGGAGGAGAAAGGGTTATTAATAATGAAAAACTTTTATTGGTTTTAGACCATTCTGCTCCTCCCCCTAATGAGGGTGTGGCAAATCTTCATAAATTGATGAGGGGTTTTGCAGAAAAATATAAGACTCAACTTTCTGAAATCGGAGAAGGAGTTTGTCATCAAGTATTTATGGAGAGGGGACTTGCTTTACCTGGTAGTTTAATTATAGGTGCAGATTCCCATACTTGTACCTATGGAGCTTTAAATTGTTTTGCTACAGGTGTTGGATCCAGTGAACTTGCCTCTGCTATGTATACTGGAAAGCTGTGGTTTAAAGTGCCAGAAACAGTAAAAATAATATTAAATGGTAAATTAAGAAAAGGTGTATCTGCAAAGGATGTTATTCTCTATCTTGTCGGATATTTCAAGGCAGATGGACTTACATATAAGGCTGTAGAATTTGAAGGAGAAATAATTAGGGAATTATCTATAGATGGAAGGACTACAATAACAAATATGGTGGTAGAGATGGGAGCAAAAGCTGGAATAATACCCTTTGATGAAAGGACAAAGGAGTTTTTTAAAGAGATTGGAGTTGATATAGAGGAGGGAATTTCCTCGGATGAAGATGCAAACTTTTCAGCAATATACACTTTTGATCTAAGTAATTTGGAACCTCAGATTGCTCTTCCCCATAAAGTAGACAATGTATATCCTATATCCTCTGTAGATAATGTTAAGATCCAAGAAGCATATCTGGGAACATGTACCAATGGAAGACTTGAAGATTTAAGACTTTCTGCAGAACTACTTAAAGGAACAAGGATAGCAAAAGGGGTTAGGATGATTGTGGCTCCAGCATCTAAAAAAATATACCTGCAGGCATTAAAGGAAGGATTAATTGAAATATTTCTTTCTGCCGGTGCAGTTGTTGTAAATCCTGGTTGTGGCCCCTGTGTAGGAACTCATCAAGGAGTTCCAGCGGATGGAGAAAATATTATTTCCACTGCAAATAGAAACTTTAAAGGAAGAATGGGAAATAATAAAGCATTCATATATTTAGCCTCTCCTTTAACAGTTACCGCATCTGCAATAAGGGGAGAAATTACAAATCCTTTAGAGTTTATAGATTAGGAGGAAGAAATGATTTTTGAGGGAAAGGCTCATAAATTTGGAGATGACATAAATACAGATTATATAATATCTGGAAAGTATAAATTCAGATCCTTGGATTTTAAGGAAATGGCAAAACACCTTTTGGAGGATATTTATCCAAATTTTCATGAAAAAATAACTCCTGGAGATATATTGGTAGCAGGGAAAAATTTTGGTTGTGGCTCATCTCGGGAGCAAGCTCCTTTAGTTATTAAGCATGCAGGGATAAGTGCTGTTCTTGCAAAGGGTTTTGCAAGAATTTTTTTTAGAAATTCTATAAATGTTGGACTTCCTGTTTTAGAATGCGACACAGATTTAATTGATGATGGCGATTTAATATATATAGACCTAGTTAATAGTGAAGTCTTTAATAAGACTAAAAATCTAAAAATAGAGATATTTTCTCCACTTCCAGAAATTATGGTGAAGATATTAAGGGAAGGAGGATTGGTGGAATATTTAAAAAGGGAAGGAGATTTTAGATTATAATGGGTGAATTTTCCTTTTATTTTCCTGTTAGAGTAAAGTTTGGAGTAGGACTTTGGGAAAATTTGGGAGAGGAAGCTCTGAAATTTGGAAGAAGATTTTTATTAGTAACAGGGAAAAGACACTTAAAAGATTCAGGAATATTAGAAAAAATTAAAGGAAGTTTTAATAATTATCAATGTGATTTGTTTATTTATGATAAAGTTCCTCCAGAACCACCTTATTATTCTGTTGATGAGGGGGCAGAAATTGTAGAAAATAATAATATTGATACAGTTATCGGAATTGGTGGAGGAAGTGTTCTAGATGTTGCAAAGGCTATCGCAGTGAAATGCAAGCTTCCCAATTCTATATGGAATTATATAGGAGCAGATAAGGTTCCTAAAAAGGGCGTTCCATGTATCCTTGTCCCAACAACTGCAGGAACAGGAAGTGAAGTTACCAGGGTATCTGTTTTAATAAATCCTGAGACAAAGGAAAAATTAAGTGTAGCCAGTGATTATCTCTATCCTAATCTGGCAATTGTTGATCCATATCTAACCCTTTCCCTACCCCCTAATTATACCGCCTATTCAGGAATAGATGCTTTTATCCATGCATTGGAATCTTTTCTATCATTAAATAATAATCTTCTTACCGAGGCAATTTCATTAAAGGCTATCAAACTAATATATAATTACCTTCCAAGGGTGTATAAAAATGGAGAAAGTATAGATTTAAGAAAAAAGGTACTTTATGCAAGTACCTTTAGTGGCATTGCATTAACCTTAACAGGATTGGGAGCTATTCATGCTTTAGCACATCCCATAGGAGTATATAGGAATCTTCCTCATGGTCTTTCTACTGCTCTTATTACATTACCCGTTTTAGAATACAATTTAGAGATTCTTTCTCGAGAAAAACTCATTCTTTTAGGAAGAACCCTTGGAATTTTTTCCTTAAGATCTGCACAGGAAAAAATTATTAAAAAGATTAAAGATCTTTTTGATTCTTTGGATATAAAATTAGGGCTTAGAGATTATGGTATCAAATATGAGGATCTTCCCCTCTTAGCGAAGGAAGGATTAAAATCAAGGTCTATTAAAACCAATCCAAGGGAGATAAAGGAAGAGATATTATTAAATTTACTTCAAAGGGCTTGGTAGTTTTCTATCTTTACAATTTCCAACTCAGGCTTAAATTTTACTATGAATCTATCGGGAATATATCCCCTTACGACAGTGTTGGGATAAATTAAAACATATTTTCCTAAAATAGTTCCTGGATTTAGAACAGAGTTACATCCCGTCTCGCTATGATCCCCTATTACTGCTCCAAATTTTCTCAATTTTGTGTCGATAACTTGATCTTCAATTTTTATCTTGACGGTAGATTCTGGACCGATTTTTAAATTGGAGATTTTGGTTCCTGCTCCAAGATTTGTATTGTGTCCTAAAATGCTATCTCCAACATAATTAAAATGAGGAGCGCTGGCACCATTAAGGAGTATACTATTTTTTATTTCAGTGGCATGGCCCACTACACAATTATCCCCTATAAATATATTTCCCCTTAAATAGGCACCTTGTCTTATTTCACAATTTTTACTAATATAAGTGGGACCCTTTATGTATACTCCCGGCTCTATAATGGTTCCCTTCCCCACGTAAACAGGTCCCTCAATAAATACACCTCCTTTAACTGTTCCATGAATCTCTGGTTTTATATATTTTAATAAGAAATCAGATAATCTTAAAAGTGCCTCCCATACAAATTCAACCCCTTTAAAAATCTCTCCTTCGAAATCATCTAATTCAAAAAAATCAGAAGGCTTAAGCATTTGAAACCTCCTTTCTCTCCCATTTAAGTAAGTTTAATACCTCTAAGATGTCCTTTGGCCTACTCGCTAAGAAATGTATCCCATTTAAAAGTTTACTTTCCCTTATTTTCATACAAAATTCTGCACAAAATTCTATACTTTTCTCCCTTAGATCTCTACCTTCTTCTAAGATTTTAATTATTTTTTGTGGAATTTTTATACCTGGAACTTTATTCATCATGTAATACAACATTTCTTTAGACTTAAAAATAGTGACCCCTGCTAAAATTTTAGGCTCCCAATCCTTTATTTTTTCTTTTGTTTTCTCAATCAATGAGAGGTCATAAAATAATTGAGTTTGAAAAAATTCTGCTCCTGCCTTATGCTTTCTCTCTAACTTTGATATCTCCAAGTCTAGGGGCTCTAAGTTGGGATTAAAAACTGCTCCAAGAAAAAAATCTGGGATACCATTTAACGTTTTTCCTGCAGAGTCCCTTCCATTACATAAATTTTTTATGAAACGAAGAATATTTATCGTGTCAATGTCAAATACTGGTTTTGCATTTTTCATTATTCCTACTGTGGGATAATCTCCTGTTAATACCAGTATATTTCTAATCCCTAACACATAAGCACTTAAAACTTCTCCCTGAATGGCAACTCTATTCCTATCCCTTGATGTAATTTGAAAAATTGGTTCAATTCCCTCTTTAAAAAGTAAATAACTTCCTACTAAGGATGTCACCCTTACCCCTACATTTTGAAAATCAGTAACATTCAAAGCATCTAACTTATCTTTAAGTAATAGACTTCCTTTTATAAAAGGATCCACATCTACCCCCCTTGGGGGTGTAACCTCTGCAGTTACAACAAAACTTCCAGACGATAATTTGTCTTTGAAATCCCTCATAATAAAATCTTACTAAAATCCTTTGGAGGAATTATTTCCTTGATTTCTATTCCCCTTCTAAAGAGAATAATAAAGGAACATATTCTATCATTGAAAACCTCACAAAAGCCATCCTTTGATCCTCCACAGGGACCATTTCTCATTTTTTTAGGGCAAAGATTTTCTATACATAAATTGCCTGTATAATGGATCCAGCAATCTCCACATGCAGAGCATAATCTTGCAAAATAGCCTAATTCTTCCCTTAATTTTATACTTATGGTGTC
The DNA here is from genome assembly GCA_964612975.1 of uncultured Dictyoglomota bacterium. Lineage (GTDB taxonomy): Bacteria > Dictyoglomota > Dictyoglomia > Dictyoglomales > Dictyoglomaceae > NZ13-RE01. Next base: position 148,127 of record CAZTGC010000005.1, read on the forward strand.
TACCGCAGGAATAACCTTTGAGTTTATAAGGGAAGGGAGAACCTGGGGTAATCCTCCACAGGTAAATGTTAAAACAACCTTTAAGGGAATAAAATTTTTCTCCAAAATTTTCCTTAAAGAAGTAATATTACAATTCTCAGGTTTTAGATTAATAATCTTTAGTATTTCAATGCCATGTTCCTCTAAAAATTCTTTTATTTTTGCATTTTTGTTCTCTAAATTTTCGGTCCCACAATTATCACAGCTAAATATAAAAACTTCTTTCTCTAAGAAGTCCTTTATCTCTTCCCAATTTTTAATTTTCAATCTCATTTCTCTTAACTGCCTCCAATAGATTTTTTGCTAAAGCTCTAATGGTTATAACCCCTACTCCTCCAGGGACAGGAGTTATTGCCTTTGCTTTCTCCGAAATTTCTTCAAAATCTATATCTCCTACCAATTTTCCATTAATTATATTTGTTCCAATATCTATCAAGATACTTCCTTCCTTTATCATTTCCTTATTAACTATACCTATCTTTCCTACCGCTGAAACTAAAATTTCAGCCTTTTTTGTATACGAAGATAAATCCTTTGTCTTTGAATGGCAGATAGTCACTGTAGCATTCCTTTTCAGAAATAGTAGTGCCAAGGGTCTTCCCACAGAAATGCTTCTTCCGATAATTACCACATCCTTTCCCTCTATGGGAATATCATAATAATCTAAAAGTTCCATAACTGCCAAGGGGGTACATGGAATAAAGCATTCTTCTCCCACAAATAGTCTTCCCAAGTTTATATAACTTAATCCCTCAATATCCTTTTCCTCAGGTAAAAGGGCATAGGCATTCAATTTTTCCAGATGAGGAGGAATAGGTCTCAAAATTAGAATTCCATGAATTCTTCCATCTTCTCTAAGCTCTTTATAAATTTCCATTAATTTCTCAAAGGAGATCTTTTCGTCATAATATCTTTCTTCAATTTCTATTTCCAATTTTTGAAATACTTTTTTGATATTCTTTAAATAAGCTTCTGCTTCTTTATTTTCTCCAATTCTAATGATGGATAATGTAGGATTAATATTTTTCTCCTTTAGCCCTTTGACCTCTTCTTTGATTTTCTCATCCATAACTTCTGCACAGGGTTTTCCCCATAATATTTCTGCCATCTTAATCTTCCACCTTTACATTTCCATATTTATCTATATCAATCTTTACTGAGGAAGGAATTTTAGGTAATCCCGGCATAGTCAAAATATCTCCTGTATATACCACCACAAAACCTGCACCTGCTGAAATTTTTAACCCCTTTACATTAATAATAAAATTTTCTGGTTTTCCCAAAAGATTAGGATTATCCGAAAGAGAAAATTGAGTCTTTGCCATACATATAGGTAAATCATTAAATCCCCATTTATATATCCTTTCCAAATCTTCCTTTGCAGAATCACTGAATATTACTTTTTCTGCAGAATAAACTTTTGTAGCAATTTTCTCAATTTTTGCCTCATAAGACTCCTCTAATTTATATAAATTATCAAATCCATTTTTTTCCTCTTTTATAGCATTTAAAGTTTCTAATGCCAAATTAATTCCGCCTTCGCCTCCTCTTTCAAATACATCAGATATAGCATATCTTATTTTGTTCTCATCAAGAATCTCCTCAAGAGTCTTTATTTCTTTATCAGTATCAAGGGGAAATCTATTAATTGCAACAACCAATGGTAGATGAAAAACATTTCTAATTATGTGGACATGATGAAGTAAAATGGGAATTCCCCTTTTTAATGCATCAATATTTTCTCTATCTAATTCCTTCTTCTTTGCTCCACCATGCAATTTTAAAGCTCTAAGGGATACAACTAATACTACACATGAGGGATTAAGCTTTCCAACTCTACATTTAATATTAAAAAATTTCTCTGCTCCCAATTCAGAGCCAAATCCTGCTTCAGTTACAACGTAATCTCCAAGTTTTAAAGCTATTTTTGTGGCTATAAGGGAATTACAACCATGGGCAATATTAGCAAAGGGTCCTCCATGAATGAAAGTAGGAGTACCCTCTTGGGATTGAACTAAATTGGGGGATAATGCATTCTTTAAAAGAACACACATGGCTCCTTCGGCCTTCAAATCCCTACAAAATACTGGATCTCCATGGTTATTAATTCCTATAATAATGTTTCCAAGTCTTTCTTTTAAATCCTCTAAATCCCTTGCTAAGGACAATATTGCCATTACTTCTGAGGCTGCTGTTATTTCAAATCCATCTTCCCGAGGAACACCATTTGTTTTTCCTCCAAGTCCACTTACAATAAATCTTAATTGTCTATCATTCATATCTATACATCTTTTCCAAAGGATTTGTCTTGTATCAATCTTTAATTCGTTTCCATAGTATATATGGTTATCTATCATTGCAGACAAAAGATTGTGGGCTGAGGAAACTGCATGAATATCTCCTGTGAAATGGAGATTGATCTCTAAATCTGGAACAATCTTTGATTTTCCTCCCCCAACGGCCCCACCTTTTATGCCAAAAAAGGGCCCTAAAGAGGGCTCTCTAAGACAAATTATTGCCTTTTTCCCTAAGGAAGATAAGGCATCTCCTAGACCTATTGTGGTTGTAGTTTTTCCTTCTCCTGCTGGGGTTGGAGTTATAGAAGTTACTAAAATTAATTTGCCATCAGATTTTTCTTGTAGATCATATAAAAGTCTCCAGTTAACCTTTGCTATATAACATCCATAGGAATAATAATCTTCCTCTTTTATATTTAAATATTCAGTGATTTCCTTAATCTTTTTCATAATTCAATAATCTCTCCCCAAACCCTATCCTTATCCACATAAAGAATTCCAATAGAGTTTTTTGTTGTAAAGAATTTATCTGTAGGGGAGCCGGGATTAAAGAAAAATATATCTTCATCCCATTCCATTAGGGCACGATGGGTATGTCCAAAAACTATTACCTTTACCCCTTCTTCTAAGAACTCTCTTTTTACCCTCTCCTTTATTCCAAAGGGACTTCCTCCTCCATGGATTAACCCAATTTTTATATTTTCAACTTCTATAACCCTTTTTGCTGGTAGTTTTTTCTTGACCTCTAAGGAGTCCATATTTCCATGTACTCCATATACAGGCGCTATTTTTTCAAGATCTTTCAAAAAGAACAATTCTTCCAAATCTCCTGCATGTAATATCATTTGTACTCCTTGTAATTTCTCCAAAACTATGGAGGGTAAATGGGGTAAACGTGATGGAAGATGAGTATCTGATATTACACCAACTTTAACCATAGATATAACCTCCATATGAAAAAAGAGAATAAATAAAAAATTGGCGGGGAGGGTGGGACTCGAACCCACATGGCCGCGAGGGCCTTACCGGTTTTCAAGACCGGCCCCTTGCCAATTCGGACACCTCCCCTTTGTATTTGATTATATCATAGAATATAATTAGAAAAAAAGATTTTTGGGGAGAAAAATTATGATTATATCTTGTTCCACTGCGGCATTTTTGAATCCAGAAGATAGCCCAGATGAAAAATTTAGGGCAACCATATCTGCTATGGAATATATCCTCTTGTCGGGATATAATGGTATTGAATTGTTTATTGCTCAAGCTTTTAATGAGGAATTGATCAATTTATTATTACATGAATCTTTAAAATATCAAGGGAAAATATTAACTCTTCATGCTCCCAAAAATATTCTTCATAGACCCTTTAAAGAAATATTTTCATCTCTAAGTAGATTAATAAAAAAAGCTGGACAATATTATATTCCAGTTATTGTTTTTCATCCTCCTTTTAGATCCAACGTAGATTCCATTTTAAAAACAGTCTTCCCAATATTCGATAAAATGGTGGAATATGCTATGAAATATAATATTACTTTAACTATCGAAAATGTACCTTATCTTCCCAATCCTCCTTTATTCTATGAAAATATTATAAATAGATACCCTAAAAATGTAGGTATAACTATTGATACTGAATATCTCTTCTCGACAGAATTTTTCTTAGAAAGATATTCCATAAAAATTTTAAAATATTTAAAAAATGTGCATGTAAGGGACTATGATGGACAAGGTTTTGATGATGAAGGCAAAAGAAAATATCTAAGATTAGGAGAAGGGAGAATAAGTTTTTCTGAAGTATTTAATAAATTAAAAGAAGTAGAATATCCCGGTCCCCTCACAGTGGAAACCTCCTTTAAGAATCCTTTAGAAGATCTAAAGGATAGTAAAAATTTTATCTATAGTGCTCTTTCATCTCCCTATTAAAGGGTAGATTTAAAATCTCATCAATAACTGCCTTTACTTGCTCATAGGATTTTGTTCTGGGATCTCTTATTAAAATTTCTTCAAGGACTCTTCTATCTCCTGTTATAAATGCCTCTAAGGCAAATTCCATTCTCATAATCCTTGGAGTAAGGAAAAATTTTTTAATTCGAGGAGTTAAATCAGGATAGATATTTTCAGGATGAATTCCCTCTTTATCAACCCAAACAGGAACTTCAACTACTATATCCTTAGGGATATCCGGTATAATCCCATTATTGGGAATATTTAAAATTAACCTTTTCTTATCATTGTTTTCTATAGCGTCTATAAAGGGTATCTGTTGTTCTCCGCTTAGTTTTTCCCTTCCAACTTCAGGAAATATCTGGGAAAGATTCACATCATCCCTTTTAGATAGGTCTATTAAAGTTCTTTTTAAAGCTCTTAAACCCTCATAAAATTTGGGTCTTTCTACTTCATTATCTATTCCCCCAAATTTTCCATACCACTTTTTCTTTGTCTCAAGATCATAATGGTACTTCCAAGAACCATTTCTTGGAGTATCACCAATGGGAAGCATCCCATAAAATCTATACATATCTATACTGGCGGGACTAAGTTGAACATCCCAAGGATTCTTAGGTTCCCATTCTGAGGATTTCTCTTCTATCCACTTATCGAGAAGAGAATAGGCATTCTTCCCTTGGTATAAGAATCTATTGAGCCATATACCATGATTTACTCCCGCAACTTGCCATTCTACTTTATCAGGCTCTAACCCTAAAGTGTGAATTACGTCGAATACTCCTCCATATCCATGGCAAAATCCTATAATTTTGGCATGGGTTTGTCTTAGGACCAATTGAGTAATTTCGAAAACGGGATTTGCAGTTTGTAAAAGATATGCATTAGGGGAATATCTTTCTACCGCCCTTGCTATATCAAGGGACATTTTCAATTGATTAAATCCTCCAATGGTATAATAATCTGAGACCATATTAAACTCCTGACTATCTATACCTCTGTAATATCCATATTTTTCTCCAATTTCCCTCATAATTTCATATTGAATATATCCATCTTCATTTTCTTCTGCCCGAGCCAATGTAGTATTTATTACATAACTTGCTCCATCTAATGCTTCTTGAAGATTTTTTGTTTTTTCAATAGTCAAAGAGGAGGAAAGCTCATTTTTTAATCTTTTAGAAAGCCTATAAACTGCTTCTAACCTTTCCTCATCTATGTCCATTAGAGAAAGGAAAGAGTCCTTTAATTCTTTTATTTTACAAAGATCAGAGATAAGGGTTAAAGTATACCTCACACTTCCTGCACCAATAAACGCAATTTTTATATTTGCCATTCCCAAACCTCCCTTTAGATTAATAAAGCCAAGATTGCCTTTTGAACATGGAGTCTATTTTCCGACTGATCAAAAACAATAGAATTTGGTCCATCTATAACATCATCGGTAATTTCTTCTCCTCTATGGGCAGGAAGACAATGCATAACTATTACGTCTTCCTTTGCTAAGGAAAGAAGGGTACAATCTAATTGATAAGGAGGAAAAATTTTAAATCTTTTTTCTTTTTCTTCCTCCTGTCCCATACTTATCCATACATCGGTATATAAAACGTCAGCATCTTTAACGGCTTCCTTTGGATTTTCTATAATTTCTATTTTTGCTCCAGTTTTCTTTGAAATCTCTCTTGCCCTCTTTAAAACATCAGAATTGGGATAAAAATCCTTTGGAGATGAACAAATTACTTCCATTCCCAATAAACTTCCACAAAGTATAAGAGAGTTTGCTACATTATTTCCATCCCCAAGATAAACAATTTTTAATTTTTTATCCCCCTTCTTCTCTATAATAGTAAAATAATCTGATAAAACTTGACATGGATGTTCCAAGTCCGAAAGCCCATTAATAACAGGAATATTTGAATATTTTGCTAACTCCTCTAAAGTGGAATGGGAAAATACCCTTGCCATTATCCCATCTAAATATCTTTCTAATACCCTTGCGGTATCACCAATTGTTTCCCCTCTTTTCAATTGCATATCTTGAGCATTTAAATATAATGGATAACCCCCTAATTGATGAATGCCCACCTCAAAGGAGATTCTTGTTCTTGTGGATGGTTTTTCGAAAAAAAGAGCCACAGTTTTTCCCTTTAGATAGTCAGACTCTCTTTTACCTGCATAAAACTCAGTTTTTAATTTTTTTGCCAAGTAGAATATTCCTTCTATCTCCTCCCTATTAAGATCAGAGATAGAAAGCAAATCTTTCCCTTTTAAATTTAGCATTCTTTTCCCTCCTCGAATATCAAATTCTATCCTTGAATTATAATTAAAAATCAAAACTTTACAAAATATAAATTTATGTTAAAATAATTTACACTAAAAAAGTATAAATTGGGGTAGGTAGATGAGAAAAATATGGGAAATTATAAAGGCAGATTATATAGCGGTGTTTGAGAAGGATCCAGCTGCAAGAAATTTCTTAGAGGTGATTCTCTGTTATCCAGGATTTCATGCGATACTTATTCACAGGATTGCCCATTTTCTTTGGAAAATGAAGATTCCAGTAATTCCAAGGTTAATCTCCCATATTGGAAGATTTTTAACGGGCATAGAGATTCATCCCGGTGCAAAAATTGGAAAAGGTTTTTTTGTTGATCATGGAATGGGAGTGGTAATTGGAGAAACTACAGAAATTGGAGATAATGTTCTTCTTTACCAAGGGGTAACCCTTGGAGGGACAGGGAAGGAAAAGGGAAAAAGGCATCCTACTATTGGAAATAATGTGGTTATTGGAGCAGGTGCAAAGGTATTGGGGCCTATAACCATAGGAGATAATGTGAGAATTGGGGCAGGCTCTGTAGTACTAAAATCAGTCCCATCTAATTGTACTGTTGTTGGAGTTCCCGGAAGAATAATAATTCAAGATGGGAAAAAAGTTGAAAATGATATTTTAGCTCATGGAAACTTACCAGATCCCTATTCTCAGATAATAGAGGGCTTGACTTTGCGGATTTTACATCTTGAAAAGAAAATAGGAGAATTGGAATCAATAATAGAGGATTTAAAGATAAAAGGTTTGCTGAAATAAATATTGGAATATAATATTTGAAAAGATAAATATGCCTTTCCCAGGGGAGCTCCTGATCCTGGGGCTGAGAGGGTAGAAGAAGTTACCGACCCTTGGAACCTGATCTGGATAATGCCAGCGAAGGGAGGGAAATAAGAAATAAGTTCCTTGCCCTAGGTGGTAAGGAATTTATTTTTTTATTAAGGAGGTTAAAAAATGAGGGGAAAAACTATTAGGATTCTAACAGAGGGTGGAATGAGTATTGCCTTAGCTTTACTCCTTTGGTATCTTAAGATTGGTGAAATGCCCCAAGGAGGAAGTATTAGTCTCCAAATGTTACCATTATTTATATTTGCTCTAAGATGGGGGTTAATTCCAGGAATTTTTGGGGGATTAGTTTATGGCCTGGTTCATTCCCTTCAAGATCTTTATGTGGTTCACTGGTTTCAATATATATTAGATTATCCCATAGCCTTTGCATTAATAGGTTTAGCAGGTTTAGTTAAAAATTTAAAAATCTCAAGAATTGTATCGATCGTAATAGCTCTTCTCTTTTTCCTAGGATCAGTGCTCTTCTTTTTGAATATTTCATCGGAGCTTCCTCAGACTCAAAAAAGTTTAGAAGAGTTAAAATTAAAACTTGATACTTTATCGGGAGAGGAAAGGAAAAAAGTAGAAGAGGAGATCGAAGACTTAGAATTTAAGTTAAGATGGTATCCCATATCAAGAGTTGTAATTCTTATTGCAGGGATTTTAGGAAGTATTCTCTTAATATATGGTGCCTACTTAAGAAAAATATTAGAGCCCTTAGAGTTGGGTATTTTTATTGGAGGTCTAGGAAGATTATTTGCTCATTTCCTCTCAGGAATAATTTTCTTCTCCGAATATGCACCTCCTGGAACTCCTGCTTGGCTATATTCTTTAATATATAATCTATTTGTGGTTATACCCAGCACCTTTGTTTGTTTACCGCTGATATTAATTCTTTATCCCAGATTAAAAGAAGCTATATCTTCTGAAAAATGAAAATATTGATCTTTACCAATGGAGAAAATAACCTATTAAGAGAAGAATTAGAAGAGATTCTTCCTGTGGACAAAATTATCTGTGCAAATGGTGGAACAAGATTAGCATTAAACATGAATCTCATTCCAGATATTATAGTAGGAGATATAGACTCTATTCCCAATAATGTTTTGGAAAAAATAAAAGGGGAAAAAATAGAATGGAAGATATATCCAAAAGAAAAAGATGAAACTGATTTAGAATTAGCAGTAAGAGAGGCTTTGAAATATAATCCTAAAATTATTTATTTTGTTGGACTCTTGGGAAGGAGAATAGATCATACCCTTTCCAATTTATTTTTCTTGGAAAGGGTAAAAGAGAAGGGAATAGATATTTTAATACTTGATGAAAAGATAAGGATCACTTTAATGTTGGGAAGAGAGGAGAAAGTATTCTTGGGAAAGGAGGGAGAGATAATCTCCCTCATCCCTTTATCGGAAAAGGTGGAAGGTATCACCTTAAAAGGTCTTAAATACCCTCTAAATAATGGAGTACTATATAGAAGTTTAACAAGGGGAATTAGCAATGAATTTATATTAAAGGAGGCAAAAATAAAAATTTCTTCTGGAACTCTTCTAATTATCCATTTTGCCACTAAATACCTCTTATAGAAAAAATAATTTTTATATGATAGAATAAAAAGACTTTATAAAAACCTTAATAAGATTGATTAATAAAAAGATATGGAGAAAAGTAAGATTTTTTTAGTTGGATTAGAAAAGGAAATGGAAGCCTCATATTTAGATTACGCTATGAGCGTAATCGTGGGGCGTGCTTTGCCTGAAGCAAGAGATGGATTGAAGCCTGTTCAGAGAAGAATTCTTTATTCCATGTATGAATCTGGAATTCATGCAGGTAAACCCTATAAGAAGAGTGCCCATGTTGTGGGAAATGTTTTAGGAAGATATCATCCCCATGGAGATGCTGCAGTATATGATGCTCTAGTGAGAATGGCACAGGATTTTTCCTTCAGATATCCCTTGATAGATGGTCATGGAAATTTTGGTTCCGTAGATGGGGATGAGCCTGCAGCAATGCGATATACTGAGGTTAGATTAACTTCAATTTCTATGGAAATTTTAGAGGATTTAGAGAAAAATGTTGTAGATTTTCTTCCCAATTATGACAATTCACTAAAGGAGCCAATGGTATTACCATCAAAGATTCCCCAATTACTGATTAATGGGTCCTCTGGAATTGCAGTGGGAATGGCAACAAATATTCCCCCTCATAATCTTTCAGAGGTCATTGATGCCCTCCTTTATTTGATAGAAAATTCCAATTCAGATATTGAGGATATTTTAAAAATAATTCCTGGTCCAGATTTTCCGGGAGGAGGAATAATAGTAGGTAAGAAGGGGATAAGAGAGAGTTATCTTACAGGTAAGGGTAAGATAACTATAAGAGCAAGATTAAAGGTTGAAGAATGTAAAAAGGGAGAGAAAAGCATAATAATAACTGAAATTCCATACCAAGTTAATAAAGCAAATCTCTTAACCCAAATTGCTGAATTAGTTCAGGAAAGGAAGATTCAAGGAATAAAGGATTTAAGAGATGAATCTGATAGACATGGAATAAGAATTGTTATTGAACTCAAAAGGGAGATAGATCCTAAAATAATAATAAATCAATTATATAAACATACATATTTGGAAATAACCTATGGAATAATCCTTTTAGCCGTTCTTGATGGACAGCCTAAATTATTTAATCTTTTGGAACTTTTAAGGGTATTTTTAGATCATAGAAAAGAAGTTGTCACAAGAAGAATAAAATATGATTTAGAAAGGGCTCAGAAAAGGGTTCATATATTAGAGGGATTGTTAATTGCCCTGCAAAATCTTGATGAGGTGATAAAAATTATAAAAAGCTCTCAGAGTGCTGAAAAGGCAAGGGATAATTTGATTTTAAAATTCAAACTTACCCAAACCCAAGCCCAGGCAATTTTAGAGATGAGATTGCAACAATTAACCGCATTGGAAAGGGAAAAGATAGAAAAAGAAGCAAAATCTCTTTATTCTGAGATTGAGAAATTAAAAGATATTCTTGCTGATGAAAAACTATTGTGGAAAGAAATTTCTGAGGAATTAAAGGAAATTAAGAAGAAATACTCTGATAAAAGAAGGACAGAAATTCAGGAGGAAGAAAAAGAAACCTTTACCATTGAAGATTTATTATCAGATAATCCAGAAGTAGTATGTATAACTCAAGAAGGATACATAAAGAGACTTCCCCTTTCCCTTTATCAGCTTCAGAGAAGGGGAGGAAAGGGATTAAATACCTTAGCAAATCATCAACAGGATATAATAACAAATCTTACTATAACATCAACCAAAAGTAGTCTTTTATTCTTTAGTAACTTAGGAAAAGTTTATTCAATAAAAACCTATGAATTGTCAGAAACATCAAGACAAAGCAAGGGAGTCCCCCTAAGGGAGTATATTAATTTAAATGAGAGTGAAAAAATTACCGAAATAATTTCTATAAATTCGAATCTTGAAAATAAATATCTATTCTTTATTACCTCTAATGGAATAGTTAAGAAAACTTCATTTAAGGAATTTTTAAATATAAGAAAGGGAGGAATAAATGCCATAGATTTGGAAAAAGATAATTTCTTAGTAAATGTCCTCATAACTTCTGGAGAAGATGAAGTAATGTTCTTTACCAAAAAGGGCTTTGCCATTAGAATAAAGGAAAAAGAGGTAAGGGAGATGGGAAGAAATGCCCAAGGAGTTAGGGGTATTAAATTGCAGGACGGAGACAAAGTTGTAGGGGGAATTGTTGTTAGAGAAGGAAAGGATATTCTCTTAGTAACCTCTAAGGGATTTGGGAAAAGGGTCAATATTAATGAATTTCATGTCCAAAGGAGAGGAGGAAAGGGAATAAAAGGGATAAAGATTTCAAACAAGACAGGAGAATTAATTCAAGTTAAGGAAGTAGCAGATGAAAATGAAATTCTTTTAAGTACCTCAAGGGGGCAGATTATAAGACTTGCAGGAAGCTCAATACCTATTCAAAAGAGGAATTCCCAAGGGGTTAAATTGGTCTCCCTTTATCCAGAGGATCAGGTTATTTCCTTAGATTTAATAGATGAAATGACTAAAAGATGAAAAGATATGAGCTTTTAGATCATACTGCGGATATAGGAGTTGTCGCTTATGGACCCACAAAGGAATCTGCTTTTGAAGCTTGTGCTGAGGCAATGTTTGACCTAATTACTCCCATCTCAGATATTTCTGAGAAGACAAGATTTGATATCGAAGTAGATGCTGAAGATTTGGAATCTTTGTTGGTTACTTGGCTAAACGAACTTCTGTATGTTTTTGAAGTAAAAGGGCTTATATTTAAAAGATTTGAGGTAATTTTAATAGGAAATGAACAATTAATAAGTCATGGATACGGAGAAAAATTTGATCTAAAAAAACATTCAATACAAAGGGAGATAAAAGCGGTAACTTATAATTTACTTAAAATAGAAAACCAAGGAAATCAGTGGTGTATACAAGTGGTTTTTGATATCTAAAGATGATTTTAATTTTAGGAAGAAAGGGATCGGGAAAAAGTACCCTTTTAAAGGTCCTCTCTCAAGGTAAAGGAAATATAAAGCCCTTTGATATAAACATCTGTGCTGTTCCTAAGGAGGATGAAAGATTAATTCCTCTCTCAAAGGTTTTTCAAAGTAAGGCCTTAACTCCCATTCATTTGGATTTTGTAGACTTTCCTTCAGAGGCAAGTTTCACAAAGAGAAATCCTCAACTTATCACCTATATTCAAAGATCTGATCTTATTTTTTATATACTTCCCCTTTTTCTTGAGGAAATAAATCCTTTAGAAGAAATAAAGGAAGAAGAAAATGAGATGATATTGAATGATTTGGATCTTTGTGAGAGGCTTCTTAAAGACAGAAGAATTAATGTTGCAGAAAGAACTCTTTTGGAAAAGGTTCATCAATATCTAATGGAGGAAAAACTTTTAAATTTATGCGATTTAAAAACTGATGAAAGGAAAATGTTAATCTCTTGGAATTTTATAAGCCTAAAACCCATATTTTATTTAATTAATCTTTCTCAATCCTTCTTGGAAGAAGAAAGGAATATTAGTTCTATTAGAAACCTATTAGATAAGGAAAATAAGAAATATCTTATTTTTTCCGCAAGCTTAGAAGAAGAAATTTTAGATATGGATAAGAAAGATGCTTTAGAATATCTTTTTTTATTTGGTTTTGAAAAATTTATTAAAGATAGAATTTATGATTTAATTTTTAATTATTTTGATTGGATCACCTTTTTTACAGGAAACGAAAAGGAAACAAAAGCATGGAAATTGAAGAGAGGAAGTTCTGTATTGGAAGCTGCAGGTACAATTCATACGGATTTAGCAAAGGGATTTATAAGGGCAGAGGTTATTTCTTGGGATAAGTTGATATCGGTGGGCAGTTGGAAAACTGCCCACCAAAATGGCTTAATCTCTCTTGAAAAGAAGGAATATATTGTTAAAGATGGTGATGTAGTTTATATAAGATTCCATTTATAAAGAAAGCTTTAAATCTTTATTCTAAATTAATACTTAAATTTACTGGATTCCTAATAATATCCGATACAGGACATCTTCTCTCAACTAATTGCAGTAGCTCTTGCAACCTCTCCCTTTCTACAGGAGAATCGATCTTTACTCTTACTCTAACCTCTTGACAGCCTGCCCTAACCTCTGGATTTCCCTTAAATCCTTCTGGATTTAAGTCTCCCTCTGCATAGATCTCCACATTATTTAGAGGGATACTCTTTTCCTTTGCAACTATAGAAATCACAATACCCAAGCATCCAATTAAAGAAGCTAAAACTACCTCTACAGGATTTGGGGCAGAATCCTCCCCACCAAGGGATGTAGGTTCATCCATGTTTATAGTAAATTTATCTCTGATTTTTGTTTCAACTTTTAAATTTCCCAACCAATTCCCCCTTGCTTTAAAGGTAATGATTTTCATAAAAATACCTCCCTAGTAAACAAATTTTATTTCCACTTCCCTTACCCCTGGAATCTTTTTTAAATTCTCTTCTATTTCCTCTTTTATATGATTCCTAAAGGGATCTTCTGGCGAAACTACTAATTCAATATAGACCTTTCCTTTTTCCTTTATATTTATATAATTTACCATTTTTAAAGAAACAATATCCATGGAAAGATTTGGATATAAAATTTGGGATAAAGTATTAACAAGATCTTCCTTTGTAAATTCTTCTTTCCTTTTTTCTCCTAAATAATTTTTAACTGCAGACTTTAGTCCATCAACTGCTAACACAGAGCAATGCATCTTTATAGGTGGAAGACCCCCAAGAGCCTCAGCGACATCCTTCCATGTAATTTTTAGTGCTTCATCTATGGTTTTTTCTTTGACCATTTCCGTAAGCATAGATCCAGTAGCAATATTTGATGCACATCCAAAGGATTGAAATTTAATATCAGTTATTCTCCTTGTCTCCTTGTCTACTTTTAGATAAACCACAATTTGGTCCCCACATGCAGGACTTCCCTCTATAGCCATAGCATCTGCATCTTCTATTACCCCAACATTTCTTGGATTTCTGAAATGTTCAAGAACTACTTCAGAATATTTTAATGACATAATATTTATACCTCCAAAGATTCCCTTGAAAGGATAAAATCCTTCAAAGTGTGTTTTTTAAGAAGATTTATTAGGGCATCATTTAATTCCATCCAAAGAGGTCTTGAGGCACAAAATGAGCTTCTCTTACATTTAGAAGGGTTTTCTAAACATGATACTAAGGTTAACCTTCCCTCTAAAGCTTCTACTACATCAAAGATACTAATATCTTCAGGTTTCTTATTTAAGCTATATCCACCTTCAGCGCCTACCTCTGCTTTTATAAAGCTCTTTTTAGAAAGAATTCTCATAATTCTTTCTAAATACCTTAAAGGAATTTCTTCATTTTGAGATATGATCCTTACACTTATAGGGAATTTATCTTGATTATTAACAAGATAAATTAAGGCCCTTAAGCCATATCTTGATCTTGTTGACAACTTCATTTTTGCTACACCTCTTTTAAATTACTACTTTTTTAGGATTATTTTATGACTTAATAAAGTATATGTCAATAGAAATTAAAATAATGTGATCTAAATCACTTTTTTAATCAAAGGAAAAATGGTAAAATTTTTCTTAGTAATAAAGTTGCATAGAAAAATTTTTAAGGGAGAAGTAAAATGAATTTAAGTAAAATACTAAATCTACAAAGAAAACTCTATCTCCACATATTTCTTGATATCTTTTCCTTTGTATTTGCTTTAATCTTTTCCTTCTTCCTAAGATTTGAATTTACATTGCCTTCTCAATATTGGGGAATAATCCATCTTCTTTTGATAAGGGAAATCCCTTTATTTTTAATTTTTTATTTCTTTGTCTTTAGGATCTATTCCTCCTTATGGGAATATTTTAGTTTAGAGGGTTTAAAGGATTTAGTCTTAGTTATAACCTTAGAAAAGCTCCTCTTATATCTTTCTCATTTGTTTTTTCCTATAACTGGTCTTCCAAGATCAATAATTTTTATATCCTATTTTACTACTGTTCTTCTTCTCTTTTCATATAGAGCTATAACCCGTTGGTTACATGGAAGAGGTAAAACTAAAAGACACTCTAACTCTTTTTACAAAAGGGTAGTCTTGATTGGGGCAGGAGATGCAGGAGAGAAAATATTAAGAGAGATAAAATCTCACAATGAATTAAATTACGAAGTTTTAGGCTTTTTAGATGACGATCCTAAGAAAAAAGGAAAATCTATCCATGGTGTTAAAGTTTTAGGTCCTATATCCTCATTACCAAAGATTGTTAGAGAAAAAAATATTCATGAAGTTCTTATTACTATACCTTCCGCTTCTCCTTCTTTAATTAGAAATATTGTTAATCTAACATCTAAACTAAAAATTCCCGTTAAGATTCTTCCCGGTATTTGGGAGCTTATTGATGGAAGAGTAAGTATAAACAAGATAAGAAATGTGAAAATAGAAGATCTTTTGGAAAGGGACATAATAAATTTAGATTCTAATAGAATAAAAGACTACATAAATGGAAAAAAAATTTTAGTAACAGGAGCAGGGGGGTCCATTGGTTCAGAAATATGTAGACAACTTGCAAACTATAATCCTGAGAAATTGATTCTTCTTGGGAGAGGAGAAAATAACATATTTAATATAGAATTAGAACTTAAGAGTAAGTTTCCTAATTTACAGATAAAATCCTATATCGCGGATATAAGGGACAAGGACAGAATATCTTATATATTCTTCCAAGAGAAGCCTAATATTGTTTTTCATTCTGCAGCTCACAAACATGTACCCTTAATGGAGGAAAATCCCGATGAAGCAGTTATCAACAATATTTTTGGTACTGTTAATGTTATGGATGCCTCAAAAGAAGTAAAGATCAAAAGACTTATATTCATATCTACAGATAAGGCAGTATATCCTATAAATATTATGGGAGCGACAAAAAGAGTAGGAGAGATACTTGTAAAATATTATAGCTCAAATTCAGATACAGAATTTATTGCAGTAAGATTTGGCAATGTTTTAGGAAGTAGGGGAAGCGTTTTTGAAGTTTTTAAGAAACAAATAGAGCAGGGAGGACCTATCACAATTACCCATCCTGATATGGAAAGATATTTTATGACTATTCCAGAAGCAGTGGGGCTTGTTTTACAAGCAAGTATTATGGAAAAATCAGGGGATTTGTTTGTTCTTGATATGGGGAAACCAATAAAAATAATGGATCTTGCTAAAAACTTTATTGAGCTTTCGGGATATTATTTAGATGATGTAGAGATAAAAATAACTGGTCTTCGGCCTGGCGAAAAATTAAAAGAAGAACTATGGGAAAAGGAGGAGATAACAGAAAAGACAGAGCATCCTAAAATTTTAAGGATAGTATCCACAAATCATATAGATTACTATATGTTGGAACAAAAACTTATTAAGTTAAAAAATGTAACAAAAACAAGAGATAGAGAAAAGATATGGGAAGTTTTAAATGATATTATTGAATCAAGTAGGAGAAATTATAAAAAGAGTGAGGTTTTATAATAAAAATGAAAATAGTCTCCATAGTAGGAGCACGTCCTCAATTTATTAAACTTGCTCCCCTTTCAGCAGAGTTAAGAAAAGCAGAAATAGAAGAAATCATCCTTCATACTGGACAGCACTATGATGAGAATATGAATGAAATATTCTTTAAGGAACTTGAAATTCCTGAGCCAGATCATAATCTTGGTATTGGTTCAGGTCTTCATGGGGAACAAACAGGAAGGATGTTAATTGAAATAGAAAAGATTTTAATAATAGAAAAGCCTGATATTGTAATAGTTTATGGAGATACAAACTCTACCTTAGCAGGTGCCTTAGCAGCAAAAAAGCTTCACATGTTTCTAGCTCATGTAGAGGCAGGGCTTAGAAGTTTCAATAAAGAAATCCCAGAAGAAATAAATAGAATTGTTGCTGACCATTTATCAGATATTTTATTTTGTCCCACGGAGACCGCGATGGAAAATCTAAAGAATGAAGGTATTTCAAAGGGAGTATATTTGGTGGGAGATATAATGTTTGATGCTCTTTTGCACTTTGTAAGGATTGCTCAGAAGAAAAGTAGAATTTTAGAGATTTTAAATCTTAAGCTTAAAGATTATTATTTATTGACTATTCATAGGGCTGAAAATGCTGACAATTTAGAAAGATTAGAAAATATACTCTCAGCCTTAGGAGAATCAGAAAAAAACATAGTTTTTCCTATTCATCCAAGGACTAAAAATAGGATAAGAGAATTTGGACTGGGAAATTATTTAAATCCCAACATTAAAGTGATAGATCCAGTAGGATATCTTGATATGTTAGAGCTTGAAAGAAATGCCTATGCTATATTAACTGATTCTGGAGGGGTGCAAAAAGAAGCTTTTTGGCTAAGGGTTCCATGTATTACTCTGAGGGAAGAAACAGAGTGGATTGAGACGGTAAAATATGGATGGAATACCCTTGTTGGTTCAAATAAAGATAAAATATTAGAAGCTTTAAATAATATTAGAAGAGGAGAGGAGGTTAATTTTGATAAAATCTATGCTGCTCCTAGAATATGTGAAATATTATTAAGAGAGTTCAAAAGGGGAGGGAAATAATAAATGAGTTTTAAAGGCATCTCTGTGATAGGACTTGGATATGTGGGATTGCCCTTAGTCTTGGAATTTGCAAAGACTGGTTTGAAGGTATATGGGGTTGATCAAAATCCTAATAGGGTTGAAATGGTAAATAAGGGAATTTCATATATTGATGATGTAAAAAGTGATGAGCTTTTAGAAGTTGTTAAAAAGGGTAATATAATAGCATATGTAGATTTTGAGTCGGTAAAATTATCCGATGCAGTGATTATATGTGTTCCTACGCCTCTTGGCCTTCATAAGGAACCAGACATTTCTTATATAGTAAATGTTACTACAGAAATTTCTAAAAATCTAAAAAGGGGACAATTGGTAGTTTTAGAAAGTACAACATACCCTGGAACTACTGAAGAAGTTGTACTTCCCATTTTAGAAAAAAGTGGCTTAAAAAGTGGGGAAGATTTTTATCTTGCCTTCTCTCCTGAGAGAATAGACCCAGGAAATAAAAAATTTACCCCAAAGGATATACCAAAAATAGTGGGGGGAATAAATGAAATTTCCACAGAAAAAGCTGCTGAACTTTATTCTTTAGTATTTCCTAAAGTTCATAAAGTATCCTCCCCTAAGGTAGCAGAGATGGAAAAACTTCTTGAAAATATATTTAGACTTGTAAATATATCATTTATAAATGAGCTTGCTATTTTGTGTGGAAAGATGGGAATAGATATATGGGAAGTAATTGAGGCTGCATCTACAAAACCTTATGGATTTATGCCCTTTTATCCTGGTCCAGGCCTGGGTGGACACTGTATTCCCATCGACCCCTTTTATCTCTCTTGGAAAGCAAAAGAGTATGATTTTAATGTAAGATTCATTGAACTTGCAGGGAAAATAAATGATGAGATGCCTAAATATATAGTACAACTTGTTATGGAAGCTCTTAATAAGCATAAAAAACCTGTAAATGGATCTAAAATTTTAGTTATAGGAGTTGCATATAAACCTAATATTGCAGATCCAAGAGAATCTCCAGCCTTAAAGATAATTCCTCTTCTTGAAAATCTTGGTGGAGAAGTGGAATATTATGATCCTTATATATCAGAAATTAAAATTGAGGAAGTTAATACTAAAAAGGTTAAATACATGAAATCTTGTATATTGGATGAAAATAAGGTAAAGGATGCCGCCTGTGTTCTTATTCTAACAGATCATGATGGAATTGACTATGAAATGATATCCAATAATACAAAATTAATTGTAGATACAAGAAACGCTTTAAGAAAAAGAGGAATTAGAATAGATGAAAGAGTGACTATTTTGGGAGTAACAGGGTAATAGGCTTGATAAGTGATGTATGATAAGTGATAAGAGGAGGTTAAATAAGTCAGGAAGGTAGAGGAAATGGATAGATTTATTGGACTTGTGGGATCTGGTTATTGGGGAAAAAACCTTTTAAGAAATTTATATGAATTAAATGTTCTTCATAGTGTTTGTGATTGTAGTAGCGAGATTATTGAAGAAAGAAAGAAAACTTTTCTTAGTGTGAATTATACTCAAAATTTTGACGAGCTTATTTCTAATTCTGAAATAAGGGCTATAGTTATTGCAACTCCTACTGTAACCCATTATGAACTTGCAAAAAAAGCTATTTTAGCTAATAAAGATGTATTTATAGAAAAACCTATGACCACATCTACCAAAGATGCAGAAGATCTTGTAAGATTAGCGGAAGAAAAAGGAAAAATCATTATGGTGGGGCATATATTACAGTATCATCCCGCTGTGGTAAAATTAAAAGAACTTATTTCTCAAGGAGTAACTGGAGACATCATTTACCTTTATGCTCATAGGGTTAATGTGGGGAAAATACGTACCCATGAAAATGTTTGGTGGAGTCTTGCCCCTCATGATGTATCACTCATTCTTATGCTAACTAATTCTGAACCATATAAAACCCATTACCAGGGAATTTCCTTTATAAACAAAGGAATAGATGATATTGTTTTAGTCTCCTTAGAATTTGAAAAAGGAATTAAAGGACATATATTTGTAAGTTGGTGGCATCCTAACAAGGAGCAAAAATTAGTAGTCATAGGTACACAGGGAATGTTGATATTTGATGATACTACAAAGGAAAAGTTATTTTATTATCCTCATAAAATAGAGTGGAATAATGGAATACCTCAAGCTAATAAAGAAGATGTGCAAGTAATACCAGTAGAAAATAAAGAACCTTTAAAAGAAGAAATGATACATTTTATAGAATGTGTAAAAGAGCGCAAGAAACCTAAGACTGATGGGTATGAGGGATTAAGAGTAATGAAAGTCCTACAAAGAGTGATAAGTGATAATTGGGAAGGAAAATGATAAAAACTCATATTAACCTTACAAATACTAAAATCTTATCTATCTATTCCTTACAATATAGGAGAAGGAGCCACAAGAAATTCTAAGTAAGGAGTTTGTGCAATTTCTTTATATTTCTTTTGACTCAATATCTGAATTGGAAACTCAACTGATAATTTCTAAAGAACTTGGATATTTAAAAGAGGATAAAATAATTGACAAAATTAATATAATTAGACGAATGCTTTTAGGCTTAATTAAAAATATTAGGAGCAAATCCCTCAAATGAAACTCCTTGTTTTCTACCTCTTACCTATCACATATTACTTATCATTTATCCTATTGGAGGTGCTAAATGTCTAATTCAAAAGATTACTTTGTACATGAAAGTTCCTATGTTGATGAACCTGTAGAAATAGGTGAAGGAACAAAAATATGGCATTTTTGCCATATCTTACCCAATACCGTTATAGGTAAAAATTGTGTAATAGGACAGAATGTAATGATAGGACCAAGGGTAAGAATAGGAAATAATGTAAAGATACAAAATAATGTAAGCATATATGAAGGAGTAGAGCTTGAGGATGATGTATTTTGTGGCCCTTCCTGCGTATTTACAAATGTTTTAAATCCAAGAGCATTTATTGAGAGAAAGCATGAATTTAAAAAGACAATAGTTAGAAGAGGAGCTACCATAGGAGCAAATGCTACTATAGTTTGTGGAGTAACAATAGGAGAATACGTACTTATTGGCGCAGGAGCAGTGGTAACAAGAGATGTTTTAGCATATGCCTTAGTAGTAGGTGTTCCAGCAAAACAGATTGGATGGGTATGTAAATGTGGGACAACCTTAAAGTTCAAGGAGGATTTTGCAGTATGTGAATATTGTGGGAATGAATATAGATTGGAAGAGGGAAAACTTATCCCTATTAAGGAGAAGTAGTGTATAATATAACTAAAGACTTTAAGAGGTAATTCTTAATGGAAGAAAGATTAACAGCACTAGAAGAAAGGGTAGATAGATTAGAGAGTGTCTTAGTCAATTTATAGTGCAAACAAATATTACCATAAAAAATTAGGAGAAGAGGTTACACGATTGAGTAAGCAATGGGGAGAGATGGGTAAGCAATGGGAAGAAGATAGAAAGGCAATGAATAAGCGTTGGGAAGATCTAGCCAATAAGATGGGAACATTGGTGGAGGATATATTCTTCCCATCATTTGATATAGTCTTGAAGAAATACTTTAACATTACTCCGAGGCTTCTAACCCATAAAGTTACATATAGAAAGAACAGTAAGACGCTAGAGATAGATATACTAGCATATATAGAGGATAAAATTCTATAGTTATTTTATTCCTAAAGGCAAGTCACACATAATTCCTTTGGAAGACCTTTTCTTTTATTAACAGTATGTGACATTTTTATTTGCATACCACAATAAAAGCTTAGGATATTTATATACAATTGGTTATGTGATAGAATATTATTCGGAGTTTTAAATAGAGGTAAAGACTATAAGAGGAGACTATTATGAAGAAGAAAATATTTAAAACTGACAGCTGTTCTCCGCAGTTAGGAAATTGGGAGCAACAATTAAGTAATGCTGCTATATTAGAGGGAACTTACTCTCCTAACGAAGTTAAGAACTTGATTGGTAAATTAGATTTTTATATAATTGGTAGACTATATGTTAGGTGTAGCAGTACTATCTCAATTTATTCCTACAATAGCTTTTAACAATTTGAAAATCTCGAAGACTGAAGAGGACTATTTTTTAAG
>CAZTGC010000006.1:0-154549 GCA_964612975.1 uncultured Dictyoglomota bacterium
CACACTAATTCTACCATATCCTACCTACCCTTTGCAAGAGGTCTTCCTATTTTTTGAATCCTCGGAAATTTTCTCTTTTTTTTGTTGTTGAAACATTTCAAAAATCTCATTCACAGTTGTTGCTTGTTCAGGGGATCTATCTTCTTTTATAAATCCAATAACTCGAGGAAATCTTAGAGCATATCCTAATTTTTCCCCATCTTTACCACATGTGTGGACAGGACTCTTTGTTATTTCATCTGCTTGAATTTCTACAACATATTTTGGATATACCCAAACATCAGGAATTATTTGAGATTCAACATTGTTAGGTTTTTCTTCTACCTTTATTTCATCTAATATTTCTCTAAATTTTAACCATTCTTCTTCTGTAGGTCCCGTCCCTATCTTTGCTATAGTTTCATATCTATCCTCCTTAGGATTATACACTCCAACCAACAAAGCACCTATACCAAATTTCGCTCTTTGACCTCTTCCCCTAAAATAACCTAAGATCACACAGTCTACAGTATCAGTAAGTTGACTTTGATAAGATCTTTTAAGTTTTATCCAATTAAAATTCCTAACTCCTGCCTGATATGGAGCTTCCAATCTCTTCGCCATAATACCTTCTAATCCCTCGGTAATAGATCTCTCAAGAAAGGCTTGAAGCTCAATAGGATTATTTATAATGATATAGTTTGTAATAACAATAACATCTCCAGGAAGAATAATTTTTTCTAATTTTTCTCGTCTTCTAAGATAGGGAAGAGAAGTTAAGTCTTCACCATCTACATAAAGAAGATCAAAGACAAATAATTTTAAGGGAAAAAGATCCATCATTTTTTCTACATCATATTTTCTCTTCCTTTGAACTGTAATTTGAAAAGGATAGAATTCATTAGTTTCAGGATTATAAGAAATAGCTTCTCCTTCTAATATTATTTCTTCACAGGAGATTTGTTCAATTATACCTTGAACTATATCTGGAAACATATGGGTATTGTCCTCAAGATTTCTTGAAAAAATTTTTACTTCTCTTCCCTTTTTATGGACTTGACATCTGAATCCATCAAACTTGGGTTCTATAATGCATTTTCCTAATTTTTTTATTATTTCTTCAGCAGTAGACAATCTTTCTGCAAGAGCCATTCGAATTGGTTTTCCAACTTCCACCTTAATTTTCTTTAATGCCTCTACTCCTCCCTCCCAAAAAATTCTTGCACAATAACCTAAATCAGAAGTTATATTATATACTCTTTCTATATATTCTCTTAAGGTTTTATCTCCCTTTTTGGCATAAGATAAAGCATCCATTATACTGGGTTCTCCAATTCCAAGACGTAATCTTCCAAGAACAATTCTAACTACATATTTTGCTCCTAATGGGGTTAAGGAATTAATCACATATGCTAGTTTATTAATTTTTGCTTCAATACTTCCCTCTCCTTTTAGTAATGCTATTTCATGTAAAGTTCTAAATACCTCCAATACTTGTAGATCATTCTTACCCTTAGAAAGCCTAAAAACAATTTCTCCTAAATCTCCTATTTCCTTATATAACTTTTCAATCTCTATTACATCCTTCATAAAAGCTAAGGAGATAGAACGAAGAGCCAATTTTTCGGAAATTCCAAATTCTAATTTCTCATATGTAGGAGCTACTCTTCCATCAAGAATATAAATAATCTTATCTATTTCCTCAACTTCTGAATTTTTGAAGAGCTCTGCCAATATACCTATCATCTCATTTCTTTTAGTAGTAGATTCTAATTTTTGAAAAAATATTGAAAGCTCATTAAAAAGCATATCAAATTCTCCCCTCTTTTATTAACTTATTGAAGATAATTTTAGCATATTTTCTTCTTGATAGATTTTAGTAAAATATAAGATTAAAAACTATTATGAGGTGAAAGACATGAATAAATTTATCAAAAGTCATGGACTTGGAAATGATTATATAGTTTTTAATGAAGAGGAGATTAACTTCCGTATAAACATAGGAGCCATTAAAAAAATATGTGATAGAAATCATGGAATTGGATCTGATGGAATTCTTATATTTAAAAAGATTACTGATTCTCATTTTAAAGTAAGAATCTTTAATCCTGATGGAAGTGAGGCAGAAAAAAGTGGAAATGGTATAAGAATCTTAGCAAAAACATTATTTGAGCATAAATTTACATCCCTCCAAGAATTTTTTATAGAAACCCTTGGAGGAAAAGTTAAAGTAAATTTAGAGATAGAAAAAAATAGAGTTAAAAATATAGCGGTAGAGATGGGAAAAGTAGATTTTATCGACATAGATAAGGAGATAGAAATTCTTGAAAATAAATTAACAATAACATCTTTAACCATTGGAAATCCTCACTGTGTCTTTTTTGTAGATAAGATAGACGAAGACTATATCAAAAGAATAGGACCTTTCTTAGAAAATCATCCCTATTTCCCTCAAAGAACTAATGTTCAAATGGTTAAAATTATATCTCACGATTCCATTGAAATTAGAATATGGGAAAGAGGGGCAGGATATACTTTGGCTTCTGGTAGTAGTTCCTGTGCAGCTGCTTGTGCTTCATATAAAAAGGAACTCGTCAAAGATCAAGTAAATGTATTTATGCCAGGTGGTAAATTAGAGGTTATCATAAAACCCTCATGGGATGTAATTTTAAGAGGACCTGCTCAAGAAATATTTGTTGGAGAATTGAGTAAAGAATTTTTGGAAGAACTTATATCCTCTACTTAACAAAAATTTCATATGAATTCCATAAAGGACCATAATATAAAAAAGGTTTAAAGTTTTCAATATTATTCTTTACTAGATAAATTAAAGAAGGATTTGAAATAATTATTAAAGGTAGATTTTTTGACCAAATTCTTTGAATATTATAAAAGATAAGCTTTTTTTCAATTATACTCTTAACTTCATATAATCTATTAAAAAGATAATCTATCTCCTCTTCCCATGAATAAAAGGGTCTTCTTTGGAAGGGAAACCAAAAATGCTGAGCACCTTTTGATAAGTAGATACTACTATCATCTATGGGATTAAAATTCCATTTATATTTAAATAGTATAAACTCCCAATTAAAGTCTTGAAATAATTTAAGAAGAATAGAATTATTATGGATAATATTAAGTTTAATTCCAATTTTTTTGAAATCTTCCTTCAATATTTTTGCTATTTTATTATTTTCTTCATTATTATTAACAAAGAGATTAATATCTAAAGCGTTATTCCAAAGGTCTTCAAGAATTCCATCTCTATTCCTATCTTTAAATCCAATTTCTTCTAATAGTTTTTTAGACTTTTCCAAATCATAATCATATTTGAAGATATTAGAAGTATAATAAGGGCTTAGAGGATTGATAGGAGTTAAGATTTTATGAGCATATCCAAGATAAATTTCTTTATTTACTAAGTCTTTATTAATAGCATAAGCTATTGCCTTTCTAAACTTGACATTTTGGAACCATCTTAATTTATACTTGGGAATAGCAGAAATTGAATTTTGATTTATTAGTAAAATATCACTCTCTAAATTAGGTCCAACATTATAAGTTTTGTATTCTTCGATAAGATTTTTTATTTTACTAAAATCCTTTGAGGTTAATTCCACGATATCTAAATTTTCATCTATCGAAAAATCCAATTTAATAACTAATTCATCAAGATAAGGAAGTTTATTCCCCTTTAAATCTTTTCTCCAGTAATAAGGATTTCTTTTAAAAACTATCTCATTATTGGGAGAATATTTTTCTAAAACAAAAGGGCCTGTTCCAAATACTATTCTTTTTTCTGATTCCTTCTCAAATAAACCCTTTGGAATTATGGGAGGAAGAGGATTATAAATAGGATAAAAAGAATTGGGAAAGATTATTTTTATAGTAAAATCATCAATTTTTTCCAATTTAATTTTAGAATTATTATTAAAGAAAAAAAGATTATTTGTGGTAAGAGGAGTTCCATCTCCCCATTTCAAATCTTTCCTTAAATAAAAAATCCATTCCTTTCCATCTTTTGATATTCTCCAAGACCTTGCTAACTGAGGTTCTATCTTAAATTTTACTGGATCAAGATAAACAAGTGTCTCAAAAATTAGAAAAAAAATTTCCTTTGGATAAGATTCAAGATCTAATATTTGAAACTTAGGAATATTCAAACCAACAACTATTTTTTTATAAGATTTTTCCTTTAATTGATATTCTGAAAAACTTATTTCAAATATGAATAGCAATAAAATCAACAACAATAAAAATCTCCTATTCATGAGATAAATTATAGATTTCTATAAGAAAAATGTCAAATAAGTTATTGTAGTATGATGAAAATTCCTCCTCCAGATCATCCTTGGAAGAAAAGTCTTCCAAAGGAATTAGGAACAACAAAATACCTCTTTAGCTTTTTTATTTTTAAATTCATTTATCCTATTCCAAGTAATAATTGACTTTTGAAGCAAAATTTTTTATTCTTTTAGAGAAATTTTTTTGAAGGAGGCTTGGTATGAGCATTCCAAAAGTAGATAGGGATTTATGTATTGGATGTGGAGTTTGTGCCTCTCTCTGTCCTGATGTTTTTGAAATTGATGATGAGGGTAAAGCAAGAGTGATAGAAGGGGCAGATTGCGAGTCTGCAGGATGTTGTCAAGACGCTATAGATTCCTGTCCCGTAGCTGCAATTACTTTCTGATTTTGAAGGAAGGCGATCGCCTTCCTTCTTTTTAAGTCAGAAAAGATAAAATCAGGGATGGTATGAGATAATTTCCTTTATTAGCCAATTTAAAGCATTTACTGTGGCCAGTAGTCTTATTCTTTCTCTATTTCCAGATAATCTGCACTCTTTATATTTTATTTCTCCATTAAAATATAGCCCAAAATATACAAGCCCTACAGGTTTTTCCAAACTTCCTCCCTCAGGACCTGCAATTCCTGTGATAGATAGTCCAATTCTTGCACTAGAGGTTAAGGCTATTCCTTTAGCCATCTCCATAGCACATTCTTTACTTACCGCTCCAAATTTTTTTAAGGTTTCCTCTTTTACGCCCAATCTCTTAATTTTTGAATCATTATTATAAGCGACAATTCCTTCTATTAATACCTTAGATATTCCAGGATAATTTACTAATTTAGAGGTAAGCATCCCCCCTGTACAGGATTCTATAATTGATATTGTAAGATTTCTTTCAATTAACATTTCTCCTACAACCTCTTCCAAGGATTTTCCTCCCTCTCCATATATATATTCTCCTAATCTCTTTTTAATTTCATTCCCTATTGGAAAGATTAATTCTTCTGCTAATTTTTTGTCCTTTGCTCTTGCAGTGATTCTCAAAATTACTTCTCCCTCTCTTACATAAGAAGCAATAGTGGGATTATTTTGATTTTCTATAAGATCTATAATCTTTTCTTCTATTTGACTTTCTCCAATGCCACATAATCTTAATATCTTTGAGTGTAAAATCTCACTACTGAATTTTTGTAAGTAGGGTGTAACATAGTTTTCAAACATAGGAATCATTTCATTTGGTGGTCCCGGAAGAAGGATTAGAATTTTATTATTTTTTTCATAAATCAAGCCAGGAGCAGTTCCATAATTATTAGGCAATATAATACTGTTTTTTATTATATATGCTTGCTTTTTGTTCGAATCTGTTAAAGAAAGATTTCGTGCTTTAAAAAACTCTTGAAGTTTCCTCAAGGTTTCTTCATTTAAGACTAAATCTTCATTAAAATACTCACTTGCAACTTCTTTTGTAAGATCATCTTTTGTAGGTCCTAAACCCCCTGTAGTTATAACCATGTCATTTCTTTCAAAGGCAATTTTAAAAGCTTTTTTTAATCTTTTAGGATTATCACCAACTACAGTTTGATAATATACAAATATTCCTAAATTTGATAATCTTTTTGCTAAATATTGCGCATTCGTATTTAAAATATCTCCTAATAGGAGCTCAGTACCTATGCTCACAATTTCACAGATCATAAATTTCTCCTCCTATTTTTTAATTTTACATCAAATTTTGATATAATTAAAAAAAATTAAGGAGGCACAAAATGGTAATGATATTTTCTTCAAAGGATATTTTAGAGATGGCTATTCACATGGAAGAGGAAGGTGAGAGATTTTATAAACTTTTTTTTGAAAGAACTTCTAAAAATGATATAAAAGGTTTATTTAATTATTTGGCAATAGAAGAGAAAAGACATGCCGAGACTTTTAAAGAAATATATAAGGATTTAAAAGATAAAGAATTTTTCTCTGCATATCCCGATGAAGAGGCAAATAAATATTTACATTCTTGGGTTTCCTCTAAGGTTTTTATTGATTGGGATGGGATATTAAAAGATAAGAGTTTTTTTGATGAAAGATCTGTTATCGATTTGGCCATCTCTTTAGAAAAGGATTCAATACTTTTTTACTGTGAAATCTCTGGATTTGTATCTCCTGACAATAAAAATTTGTTAAAGGAGATAATAAATCAAGAAAAAATTCATTTATCTCAATTAACAACATTGAAAAAATCCTTAAAATAAACTTTTATTTGTCACACATGAATCGCCAAAGAGGATTAAGATAATTTAAAAGAAAGCAAATCCAATCTTTGAGTTTACTAATTCATCCTCGATCTATATAAACCTGTAGAAATTAGCAACCCCAAATTTATAAAACTTATCATCTTAACCTCTTCCTCCAGTAAATTCATTACATGATCATTCTCTTTCATCTTCGTCACTAAGTAAATAACTAAAAGGACTTCCATAAATAAAGGGAAGAAGCAAATTTGAGAAAATATCATCCTTTACAGGAATAAGTAGTAGAAGAATGTTTAGTTGAAAGAATCAAGGTTACATTCTTCTTCCTTAACCTTAATATAACTAAGAAACTAATATTTTTAAATCCTTTAATCTTCCTTCAACCAAAACCCTTTCTCCTCTATTATTACTTATATGTTAGCATTTTCTCTATGTTTCTAAAGAATGTACCCAAAAATATTTTAAAATTTTATATTAGTCTCATTAAGAAACTTTTATGATATACTTATCAAGAAAAATTTTATTAATTTAAGGAGGTTTAAGCATGGAACGGGATATAAAAAAACTCATCTCTCAAATGACCCTTGAAGAAAAAGCTTCCCTCTGTTCTGGTAAAGATGCATGGCATACAAAACCTATTGAAAGACTTGGTATACCATCCATAAGAATGTCCGATGGACCTCATGGACTAAGAAAGGCAGATGCCCTTTTTGACAAAAGTGTACCAGCTACATGTTTCCCTACAGCAGTAACCCTTGCTTCATCTTGGGATAGAGAGCTTTTGGAAAAAGTGGGAAAAGCGATAGGAGAAGAATGTCAAGCAGAGAATGTTCAAATACTTCTTGGACCTGGAGTAAACATTAAAAGATCGCCTCTTTGCGGAAGAAATTTTGAATATTATTCGGAAGATCCTTTCCTTTCCTCTGAAATAGCAAAGCATTTTATAAAAGGTGTACAAAGTGAGGGGGTTGGGACTTCCATAAAACATTTTGCAGCAAATAATCAAGAACATAGAAGACTCACAGTAGATGCTATTGTTGATGAAAGAACATTAAGAGAAATATATCTTGCAAGCTTTGAAAGAGCTGTAAAAGAAGCAAAACCTTGGACTGTAATGTGTTCATATAACAAGGTAAATGGAACTTATGCATCTGAAAATGAATTTCTGCTTACACAAATATTAAGAAATGAATGGAGTTTTGAGGGTTTTGTAGTATCAGATTGGGGAGCGGTAAACGATAGAGTGCTTGGACTTTCTGCAGGACTTGATCTTCAAATGCCCTATGATGGAGGGCATGGAGATAGAAAGATTATAGAAGCAGTAAAAAGTGGAAAACTACTAGAAGAAGTTTTAGATAGAGCATTGGAAAGAATATTAAAGATAGTGTTCAGAGCAATTGAAAATAAAAGGGAAAATACAACCTATGACAAAGAAGCCCATCATAAGTTAGCAAGAGAAGTTGCAAGAGAGTGTTTTGTATTACTCAAAAACGAAGATAATATTCTACCCTTAAAGAAAGAGGGAACTATCGCATTAATTGGAGCCTTTGCTAAAAAACCAAGATTTCAAGGAGGAGGAAGTTCTCATGTTAATCCAACAAAGGTTGATGATGCTGTAGAAGAGATTACAAAACTTGTTGAAGGAAAAGCAAATATTCTATATGCAGAGGGATATAATTTAGAAAATGATATCCCAGATGAAAAACTAATAGAAGAGGCAAAAGAGATAGCCAAGAGGGCAAATGTGGTAGTTATCTTTGCAGGACTTCCCGAGAGATATGAATCAGAAGGATATGATAGGGATCATATGAAAATGCCTGAAACTCATAATAAATTAATTGAGGAGATAGCTCAAGTTAACAATAATTTAGTGGTAGTTCTCAGTAATGGCTCTCCTGTAGAGATGCCATGGGTAGAAAAATCCAAAGCAATTCTTGAAACATATTTAGGAGGACAAGCATGGGGAGGAGCAGTAGCTGATGTACTTTTGGGGATAGCAAATCCTTCTGGGAAACTTGCAGAAACATTTCCTAAGAAATTAACTGATAATCCATCTTATTTATTCTTCCCAGGGGAAAAAGACTGTGCAGAGTATAGAGAAGGTATATTCGTAGGATATAGATACTATGACAAAAAAGAAATGGAAGTATTGTTCCCCTTTGGATATGGACTTTCATACACAAATTTTGAGTATTCAGATTTAAGATTAGAAAAAAAAGAATTGACGGATCGAGAAATATTAAAGGTAAAAATAAAAGTTAAAAATACTGGAAAGGTAAGGGGAAAAGAGATAGTACAACTTTATGTAAAAGATGTAAAAAGTAGCGTTATAAGACCACAAAAAGAATTAAAGGGATTTGTAAAGGTAGAGTTAGAATCAGGAGAAGAAAAAGAGGTAGAATTTGAATTAGATAAAAGAGCCTTTGCATATTTCAATGTGGATATCAAAGATTGGTATGTGGAAACTGGAGAATTTGAAATATTAATAGGAAAATCATCAAGAGATATTGTATTAAAGGATACCGTTTATGTAAAATCCACAGTTGAAATTAAGAGAAAATATCATAAAAATTCCACAATTGGAGATATTATAGAAGATCCTTATGCAGAAGAAATCTTTAAACCTATAATTCAACAAATCATAGAAAAAAGTCCATTAAAAGATGCCCCGGAAGATCTATATCAAATGTTTGTAAATATGATGAGATATATGCCCTTAAGAAATCTCTTATCCTTTGGAGGGGGACAATTTACCGAAGAAATGCTGGATGAACTCATCAGAAAACTAAATAGAGAATAAATAAAGGGGGGAAGGTCCCCCCCTCTTTATTTTTTTGACCTTTTCATCACTTGAGCCTTTGGAATCCAAGGAAGAAGAGGCTGATTTCTTAATCTTCTATTAAAGGCATATATTCCGAAAATAATAAGTACCAAAGACATCACTTGAGATCCTGTTAAATATAAGAAATTTCTTATATTATCTCGGAATACTTCTACTATAAAGAAGGTAAGCGAATAATAGATAAAGAATTTTGTAGTAATCTCTCCTTCAAAGGACTTATGTTTTTTAATATACAAAAGATATAGAAAAACTATAATAAAACCAAAGGTATAGTATAACTCTGTTGCATGTCTATATCCATAAATATTAGGAAATTTTACTCCCCAAAGGAGAGGAGTATCATATCCATAACAACATCCATTTAGAAAACATCCAATCCTTCCAATAGCTGAACCAATGGTCAAAGCAGGAGCAGAGATATCTAAGAATTTCCAATATGGAATTTTAT
Organism: uncultured Dictyoglomota bacterium; assembly: GCA_964612975.1. Taxonomy (GTDB): domain Bacteria; phylum Dictyoglomota; class Dictyoglomia; order Dictyoglomales; family Dictyoglomaceae; genus NZ13-RE01. Next base: position 9,804 of record CAZTGC010000006.1, read on the forward strand.
ACTTTCTTAAGTAAAGAAGGATAACACCTAAGGCTGTTAAAAACCCACCAAAAAATATTAATCCACCATCCCAAAGATAAAGAATAGAAATAAGTCTATCCTGGTAGCTATTCCAATATTTTATTACATAAACTATTCTTGCTCCTATTATAGAACTTATGATACTCAAAACAGATATGTTTAAAACATGATCTGGATCGATATTTTCCCTTTTAGCCCATCTCATTGCCAATAGAATACCAATAAGAAATCCAAGGGCAACAAAAGTACCCCAAGAATAGATGGTGATAGGACCAATTTTATAGTTTAGGATATTAAATTGGGGAAATGTGAGAAGTTTAGGATACATCTAATTTACCTCCCTTGTTTTTAAACATATTTAAAAATAAAAGAAATATACCAAAAGAAATAAAAGAATCAGCAAGATTAAACACAGGAAATTTTCCAAAGGATAGAAAGTCAATAACATAGCCATAAAATACTCTATCATATAAATTACCTAAGGTTCCTGCAAGAATAAAGGATATCCCATAATAGAAAACTTTCTTTTTTATCACATAAAAAATAAGGAAAAAACTTACAAGTATACCTGCAAATACTAAAAAAAAATGAGGGATATCAATACTTAAAGCTCCACCATAATTATATAAAAGATGAAGAGAAAAAAAAGAATTTTTGGGGTACGGCTTATTCAAGGTCAAAGCTCTTTTCATCACCTCCTTACTTATCCTATCTACCATAAAAAGAATAACCGTCAGATATAATCCATTCTTCATAAATAATATAATAAAGCCTCCTCCCCACAATCAGGAAATTTAGGACATTTAGTACAATCAGTCCAGACTTTATAATGTAAAATTCTTTTATCTATTCTTTTAAATCCTAATTTTTCAAAATACTCAGGAATATATGTTAAAGAAAGAACCCTTTTTAAACCTAAAAATTTTGCCTCTCTTAAACATATCTTCACTAATCTCTCTCCCCATCTTTGTCCCCTATGATTCTCTTTTACAATTAAAGATCTTATTTCTCCCAAATCTTCCCAAATTACATGAAGGGCACAACACCCAACAATTATACCATTAATCTCCAACACATAAAAATCTCTAATATTTTCATATAAATCACTGAGGGATCTGGGAAGAAGAAATCCCCTATCCGCAAACTCATTTATTAATTTTTGAAGTTCAGAAATATCATAAATTTTGGCTTTTCTAATCATATTAATCTCCTATTAAAAAATTATTAATAAATTCTTCAGGCTGAAAAACTTTTAAATCCTCAATAGATTCTCCTATGGAGACAAACTTTACTGGTAGAGAAAATCTCTTTACTAAATTGAATATTACACCGCCTTTTGCAGTTCCATCTAATTTAGTTAATATCATTCCTGTCAAATTAAGAGCATCTTTAAATATTTCTACCTGTTTAATAACATTTTGTCCCAAAGTTGCATCTATTACTAAAAGATCTTCTATTGCAGGATAACCTAGATTTTTTTCAACAACTCTTTCAATTTTTTTTAGCTCTTCAATAAGATTTGTTTTAGTATGCATTCTTCCAGCAGTATCTATAAGAACAACATTTTTCCCCCTTGCCTTTGCAAATTCTAGGGAATTATAGACTACTGATGCCGGATCTGCACCTTCCTTTTGAGCTATAACCTCTACTCCTACCCTCTCACCCCAAATTTTTATTTGTTCAATGGCTCCTGCTCTAAAGGTATCACTTGCAGATATAACAGGAGAATTGCCTAAACTTTTAAGGTAATATGCCATCTTTCCTATGGAGCTTGTTTTGCCTGTCCCATTAACCCCTGAAAATATAACAACATTTATAATTTCAGGCTGAAGATTAAGACTATTGTTTAACCCAGAAAAGAGAGAGTACAGATATTCTTTAAGAAAAATTCTCACTTCTAATAATTGAGAGAATCTTTTATTTTTAATCTCTCTTATTATTTCTTCGGTAAGCTCTAAACCTAAATCCCCTTGAAGTAGGTGGGCTTCTAACTCTTCATAAAAATCATCATTCAATCTATTAATCTTAAATATTTCTTGTAATTTTTTAGCAAAATCTTGAAATTTCGAAAGATTTTTCCAAAAGCTCATTTAAAACTTACCTCTTTTTCTAAATTATATACTATAATTTGAGAGGAGCCTTTTTCATTAATCGTTATTCCATATAAAATCTCTGAAAACCTCATTAAAGTAGGGTTATGACTTATCAAAATAAACTGAATCTTCTTACTTAAATCTTTTATTTTTTCACCCAGTATCTCTGCATTATGATTATCTAAAGCAGAATCTATCTCATCCCAGAAACAAAAATTAACAGGTGCTATCTCAATACCAGCTAAAAGTAAAGAGAGAGCAGAGACACTTTTCTCTCCTCCCGATAACATCAATAAACTTTTGTAGTTTTTCCTGTCCGAAGTTATTTTTATTGAGACCTCACTGTTAAGAGAATCTTCTAAATTAGTTAGGATCAAATCAAATTCTCCATGAGGAAAAAACAACTTCCAATTTTTATTAGAAATATATCTTAATTTTTCATAGGCATCTAAGAATCTTCTTTCTGCTTCTCTTCTTGTATCTTTTATAATTTTTCTTAAAGAAGAAATGGAGCCATATATATCCTCTAATTCTTCAGATAATTCTTTATATTTTCTTCCTTCCTCTAATAATTTCTCCTTCGCCAAAAAATTTATAGGACCTATTTCTTCTATTTCCCTTAAAACTTCCTTTTCCTTTGATTTTAATTTACTCTCGGGAAGATCAATTTTCAAAGATGGTTTTTTATTGAATTTTTCTAAATATTCTTTTTCCATCTCATCTTTTCTTTTATTTAACTGTTTTAGAATTGTTTCTTCCATAATAATTTCTTCCCTTAGTTTTTGCCATTTTTCTTTTAATATTTTCTCTTCTTCTTTTAAGATCTTAATATCTTTTTCTCTTTTATTAATCTTCTCTCTTAATCCTTCCTCCTGTTCCTTTTCTTGTACTTCCTTTTTCTCTAAATAATCTCTTTCATTTATTAGCTTTTCTAAATCTCTCCTTAGATTTTCTTCCAAGATTTTTAAATCATTTAACCTCTTTTCTAAAACCTCTTTTCTTTCTTTGAGAAAGCTTCTTTTCTTATCTAAAAAAATATATTCACCCATAATTTCTTCGTATCTTTTTCTTTTTATTTCCAATGTTTCTTCCAAAAATAAAATTTCTCTTTTTAAAAGATCCAAAATTCTTATAGATTCTTCACCTTCCCTCAGAAAACTCATAAGATTTTCCATGTTTTTATTATATTCTTTTAGATTATTTAATCCTTTCTCAATTTTTTCTTCTATTTTTGTTAAAAGAGTTTTTATCTTTTCCTTTCTCTTTAATAATTCTTTTAAATGATTTCTAAGATTTAAGAGATCTTCTTCTAAGAAGCTCATATTTTGAGTTAGTTGTTTTATTTTTTCTTCCTTTTCAATTTTCATCTTATTTATATTTAAGGTATTCTGAATATTTAATCTTATTCCACCACTTATAGTTCCATTTCCTAAAAATACTTCTCCCTTTAAAGTAACTAATCTCCATCCTTCTTTTAAAAGATAACTTCTTTTTAATGCAGACTCAAAATCCTCAAAGATCAGCACATTTCCTAAAATATTATAAATTAGACCCTCATACTGAGGTTGAAATCTTATTACGTTAATTGCCCATAAACCATAAGAAATATTTTTTTGTTTATGTTCCCTATTATAAAAATTAAGGGGTCTAAAGGTAGCCCACCCCAAGTTTTTCTCTCTTAAATATTCTATCAATCTTTTTGCTGAGTACTCATCTCTAACTATAATATCAAAGAGAGAATTTCCCAATATACAATAAATAGCATTTAAATATTTTTTTTCTACTTGAATAATATCTGCTATTATCCCGAAGACCTCTTCATCTTTTAAAGATAAAACTTCTCTTACTCCCTTGGGATAATTATCCAACAAAGCCTCTTCTAAATCTCTTAATATTCTCCTTTCCTTCTGAAATTCAAAGTTTAATTCTTCTAAATATCTTTCCTTTGATCTTATTATTGTTTCCTTTGCTTTTAGATCCTCATGGGTTTTAGCAAAATAATTTTCTAATAATTCTTTTTTTATCTTTAACTTTTCTAAAACCCTTTTAACTCTACTTATAGAATTCTCAAGGGAAATCAACTTATTCTCTAAAAATTCTTTATCTAAGGATAAATATTCAGTAAAAGAAGATAATTTTTGTTCATATTTATATTTCAATATCTCTTTTTCTCTTAATTCTTTTTCTATTTCCTTTAATTCCCTCTCTAAATTAAATAATTCTGTTTTTTCTTTATTATCTTTAAGATCTCTTAATTCTTTATCTATATATTCCAATTCCTTTTTAAGATTTGTAATCTCCTCTTCAGCTCTTTCTTTTTTATCAGAAGTGCTTATAATTTTTTGATTCTCAATCTCAATTTTTAATCTCATCTCCATTAATAATGCCTTTATCTTTCCCCATTCTTTTTGATAGTCATTAGTTTCCAACTCTATTTTCCTAAGCTCTTCTTGCAATTTAATAAGATTATCATTGATAAAAGCAAATTCATTTTTTAACTTTTCTATTTTTTTCTCCTTTTCCCATATTTCTCTATTATAGGACTCAAAGGTTTTTTCAATTCTTTGCCATTGATAGAAGATTAGAGATTCCCTTACACTCTCCAATTCTTTTGATAAAGAGAGATAATGTTCTGCATCCTTGGCCTCCTTTTTTAGAATTTCAAGATTCTCCAAAAGAGCTAATCTCTTATCTTCTAATTCTCTCCATTTAGCTTCTATTATCTCTAGCTTAAATTGAGTTTCCTTAACCTTTTCTTGATACCCTGAAATTCCTGCTATATCTTCTATAAATCTCTTTAGTTCTTCTTTATTTAATATTAAAGTTTCTAACTCTCCCTGACCTATAAAAACAAAATTATGTCTTCCTAATCCATATGTGGAAAGAAAGAGCTGAAGATCCCTTAATCTTACAGTCTTATCATTTAAAAAATACTCACTCTCTCCATCTCTCTCAAGCCTTCTTGAAATAGTAACTTCCTGGAAGAAATTATCCCCCTGGGGAAGCATAAGTACTACAGAAACTTGAGTATATTTAGAAAAAGAAAGAAATTTATTTCCTCCAAAAATAACTTCCTCGGATTTTTCTGCCCTTAATAATTTTGTGCGTTGCTCTCCAAAAACCCATCTAACAGCATCCAATATATTGCTCTTTCCCGATCCATTAGGTCCTGTGATTACAATAAAATTACTTTTAAAAGGAACTTTTTGTTTTTCGAAAAAGGATTTAAAATGCTGAAGCTCTAACTCTTTAAGATACATTTTCTTTCAATTTTTGAAGAGCTTTTTTAGCTGCTTGAGTTTCTGCCTGTCTTTTACTTTTTCCTTCTCCCTCAGAGACCTTCTCATCATCAATCCACAATTCTACAAAAAAACGCTTGTTATGTTGAGGACCTTCTTCTCTTACAAGTTTATATATGGGTTTTTTATTCATAGCTGAAAGAAGCTTTCTTAAGAGAGTCTTCCAATCTATTTCATATTCGGCTCTTTCAAGTTCCTCTTTATATATATCTATCAAAAATTCCTTTACAAATTCAAATCCTTTATCTAAAAAAAGCGCTCCTATATATGCTTCAAAAAGATCTGCCAAAATTGAATCCTTTTCTCTTCCCTTTTGAAGCTCTTCTCCCCTTCCTAAAAGAATAAAATTATTTAAACCTAATTTCTTTGCTTTTTTAGCTAAGGTCTCCTTCTTTACAAGATAATTCTTAATCTGAGATAAAATTCCTTCACTGGCATTTTTATAGGTTTTATATAAGCTTTCACTCACAATTAGTCCAATTACACTATCACCTAAAAATTCTAACCTTTGGTTATTCACACCAATGGGAGGGTTTTCATGATAGTAAGAGGGATGAACTAATGCTTCTAACAATAAAGAAGGATTTGAAAATAAAATCCCAGTGGTTTTCTCTAACATTTTCAATATTTCAGTTATATCTTTAGTATCATTTTTCATTTGAATATTTCTTAAAGACTAAAGAAGCATTTTGTCCGCCAAATCCAAAGGAGTTCTTTAAAGCATACTTTATTTCCTTAACTCTTGCCTTATTTGGGACATAATCAAGATCACAGTCTGGATCTTTTTCTTCATAATTAATTGTAGGAGGGATAATTCCATTATAAATAGACAAGACAGTGGCAACACACTCTACCGCCCCTGCTGCTCCTAATAGATGTCCGAAAATGGATTTATTAGAGCTTATTGCCAATCTATAGGCATGTTCTCCAAATAGTTTCTTGATTGCTAAGGTCTCTACCTTATCGTTAAGCTTTGTGGAAGTCCCATGGGCATTAATATAATCAATCATATCATAGGAAATTCCTGAATCTAAAATAGCTCTTTTCATAGCAAGCATTGCTCCTATTCCCTCTGGATCAGGAGCAGTTATATGATATCCATCATCAGAGGTACCAAAACCTATAATTTCAGCATAAATTCTTGCATTTCTTTTTAAGGCGTGTTCTAAACTTTCTAAAATTAAAATACTCGCTCCTTCGGACATAACAAATCCATCTCTTCTTGCATCAAAAGGTTTACTTGCCTTCTCTGGAGGATCATTTTGGGTAGAGAGGGCTTGGATAGCGCAAAAGCCTGCAAGTCCCATAGGAGTTATACTTGCCTCGGTCCCTCCAACTATAGCACATTCTACTTCTCCTTGAGCAATAAGCTTATATCCATATCCAATAGCATGAGCACTTGCAGCACAAGCAGTAACTGGAGCAAAATTAGGACCTTTAAATCCATACTGTATTGCAATATTTCCAGGAGCCATATTTATAATCATCATAGGAACCACAAAGGGACTTACCTTTTTTGGCCCCTTTTCAAGAAGGACCCTGAATTGACTCTCTAAGGTCTCTAAACCTCCAATTCCAGACGCAACAATTACCGCAGTATTTTCTTTTTCTTCTTCAGTGGGTTCCCAATCTGCATCTTTTAACGCCAGCATTGTTGAGGCTAAGGAAAACTGACAAAATCTATCTAATCTTCGTGTTTCCCTTTTATCAATAAAATCTTCTGGATTAAAATCTTTTATCTCTCCTGCGATTTTTGTTGGATAATCATCGGGAGGAAATCTCTCAATATAACTTATTCCAGATTGCCCATTTTTTAAATTTTCCCAAAATTTATCTTTCCCTATTCCGATAGGGGATACCACACCCACTCCAGTAACAACAACTCTTTTTTTCATCCTTTCCCTCCTTCTAAATTATAAAAGGGTACTGGAAATATAAATAAAACCCAGTACCCTCTATCAAGACTGGACTATAATTTTTTTTCTACATATCTTACTACATCTCCTACTGTTTTAAATTTTTCAGTATCCTCATCGGGAACATCTATTCCAAATTCTTCCTCTAAAGCCATAATTAATTCTACTGCGTCTAAGGAGTCAGCCCCAAGATCATCAGTAATAGAAGAGTCCATTGTAATAAGATCTTCGTCAATCCTAAGTTGCTCTACAATAATTTTTTTAATTTTCTCCAAAATAGTAGCTTCATCCACTTTTATTCACCTCCTTCCTTAATTATATTTATGTAGCTAAACCCCCATCAACATTTATAACAATACCTGTAATATAACTTGCTTCGTCAGATGCTAAAAACTTAACAACATAGGCAACTTCCTCTGGCTTTCCAAATCTTTGCAAAGGAATCTGTTTTAGATATGCGTCCTTTAATTCCTGGGATACACTTTGGGTCATTTCTGTTTCAATAAAACCTGGTGCAATAGCATTTACAGTAATTCCTCTACCTGCTAATTCACGGGCAACAGACTTTGTAAAACCAATAATCCCTGCTTTAGCTGAAGAGTAATTTGCTTGCCCAATATTTCCTCTCTCTCCTACAATAGATGATATATTTATGATTCTCCCGCTCCTTTGTTTTATCATAATCTTTGCTGCAGCTCGGGTGCAGAGAAAAACACTCCTTAAATTTACTGCTAAGACCTCATCCCAATCTTCTATTTTCATTCTTAAAAGTAAATTATCTCTTGTAATTCCAGCATTGTTGATCACGATATCAAGACGTCCAAACTTTGTCAAGATATCTTTAAACATGTTTTCAACTTCATCCTCTTTACTAACATCAGCTTGATATAGATATGCTTCTCCGCCTAATTCCTTGGCTTCCATCATTGTCCTTTCTGCAGCTTCTTTATTACCCTTAAAATTTATTAAAACCTTTGCCCCCTCTTTTGCAAAAAGTAACGAAACAGCCTTGCCAATTCCTCTGCTTCCACCAGTTACAAGAACAACTTTATCTTTAAACATCATTCCCCTCCTTTATTTTTTTAAATCCTGAAGATTTTCAATTCCAAAAGTCCTTGCTAAGGGTAAGGTTTTTTTAATAAGGCTTTGAAGAACCTTTCCGGGACCAACCTCAATAAACTCAGATACTCCAAGATCTCTCAACTTAAATAAGATATCAGTCCAGAAAACTGAAGATGTGAATTGCAAAATTAAAACTTCCTTTGCTTCTTTCCCAGTTTTTACTTCTTCCCTCGTAGTACTACTTATTACGGGAATTTTAGGATCATTGAAAATAAAGTCTTTCATAAATTCATAAAACTTATCCTGAGCCCTTTTCATAAGGGGACAATGGAAGGGACCACTTACTGATAAGGGTATAATTCTCTTTACCTTTTCCTTCATCATTTCATGCCACTCCTCAAAGGCCTCCCTTTTCCCCGATAAGACTATCTGTTCCGTAGAGTTATAATTTGCTATCCAAAGATCTTTAATATTTTTAAGACTTTCTATAATTTCATTTCTGTCTCCCCCTAAGACTGCCCACATTCCTCCTGAGACTTCTTTTGAAATTTCTTGCATTATTTTCCCTCTTTCATAAACTAAAGATAAGCCCTGAGGGAAATCAAATATTCCTGCAGAATAGAAAGCAGAATATTCCCCAAGACTATGTCCTGCAGTATAGTCTGGTTTAATATTCTGTTTTTTAAGAAAATAATCTAACATACAACTTACAGAAAAGATAGCAGGTTGAGAATATTGGGTCTCTTTTATTAATTCTTCAGGCCCTTTTTCATAAATATTGATAATATTAGAACCTAACTTTTGAACTTCAGATATAAAAAAGGAAAATTCATGGGAAGATAAAAAGAGAGAAAACATTCCTAAAAATTGAGAACCTTGTCCTGGAAAAACAAAAGCCCTCATAATCTAATTTTCCTTAACCCTTTACCTCCTTCCATCTCATAATAGCAGTCCCCCATGAAAGTCCTGCTCCAAATCCAACAAAGGCTATCAGATCTCCATTTTTAATTTTTTTATTTATCAATAATTCCTCTAAGGTTAGAGGAATAGATGCTGTAGATGTATTTCCATATTTATTAAGGGTAATTCCCACTCTCTCTAATGGAAGTCCTAATCTCTCTGCTCCTGCTTGAATTATTCTTATGTTTGCTTGATGAGGTATTAACCAATCTAAATCCTTTGGAGATAAATTTGCTTTATACAATGCCTCTTCGGCACTTTCAGCAATTACTCTTACAGAAAATTTAAAAACTTCTCTACCGTTCATTTTTATATAATGAAGTTTCTTATCAATACTTTCATAAGTAGCGGGAATTCGTGAAATACCTGCAGGAATCTCTAAAAGATTTGCTCCTTCCCCATCTAAATGTAGATTCCAAGAAATTAATCCATAACCTTCTCCAACTTCTCTAAGGATTACTGCACCAGCAGCATCACCAAACAATACACATGTGTTTCTATCTTGCCAATCTACCAATCTTGAAAGAACCTCTGTTCCAACAATCAAAACAGTCTTCACATCTCCACTCTCAATAAATTTAGCTCCAGTAATTAGAGATGAAACAAATCCTGCACATGCAGATAGGAGATCAAAACCTCCTGCCCTTTTTGCTTTAATTTTCTGTTGGATAATAGCAGAAGTAGGAGGAAAAATCATATCAGGTGAAGAAGAGGTAGTAATAATCAAATCAATATCATCTGGAGAAATATTTGCTTTTTCCAATGCTTTTAGAGAAGCTTCTGCTCCCAAATCTGAAGGATTTACTCCATCTTCTGCAATATATCTAGTCTTTATCCCTGTTCTTGTGGTAATCCATTCATCCGAGGTATCAACAATCTTTTCTAAATCAAAATTTGTTAAAATTTTAGAAGGAAGTGCGGTACCAACACTGATAATTCCAATGCCCATTTCAAAAATCTCCTAAAATTATTATTTTTCTTTCTTTTCTTTTATCTCAATCACATTCCTTCCTTCATAGAAACCACAAAAGGGACAAATTCTATGAGGTAATATAAGTTTATTACAATTTCCACATTCAACCAAAGTTATCCCTTTAAGTTTATATCTAACCCATCTTCTATCCCTTCTTGAGGTTGAAAGTTTTCTCCTAGGTAATCCCATTCTTTATTTCCCTCCTTTTTCTCTTAATAACCTCTTTAGTGGCTCCCAACGCGGATCTATTTTCAAGTCTTTAGAACATTCACAAGGACCTAAATTCAAATCATGTCCACAAACAGGACAAAGACCTTTACAGTTCGGACTACAAAGGGGCTTTATAGGCAAAGAAATCCGTATGTTATCTTCAATAAGAGGCTCTAAAAAAAGAGTTTCCTTTTCTAAAACAAATTTAAAATCTTCCTCTTTTAACTCTACCTCTTCCGAAGGAGAAATATTTCTTATAATTGGTAAATCCCAGAGATATATTTCTTCTACATCTATATTTAAAATATATGGGAATTTTTTTAAACATCTACTACAGATAAGCTCCATGGTTCCCTTTATTGTACCCTTAATTAAAACCTCTTTTCCCAAATTAGTTAGTAATAGATTTACATGGATTGGAGTATCAAACTCCAAATCTTCATAATGAGGGGAAAAATCTTCTTTAATTAGAAGTTCTTTCCCCACTTGAGAATGAAGATCAGCTAAGAAAATATACATAATTTCACCTTCTTTGTATATCTAATTTACTTATTAATCGAATAGTTTCCCGAGCAATCATCAACTCCTCATTGGTTGGTATAACCCAAACTTGAACCCTTGAATCTTCTGTACTAATTTTTCTTTCCTCTCCTTTAAACTCATTTTTTTCTACATCTATTTTTATACCAAGATGCTCCATATTTTCACAAACCATCCTTCTTATTATTGGTGACCTCTCTCCAACCCCAGCAGTAAAAACTAAGGCATCTAAACCACCAAGAATAGCATAATAAGCACCTATATATTTTTTAACCCTATAAGTAAAGATCCGTAGAGCAAGTTGAGCCTTTGGATTTCCAATTTCAGCGCTTTCTTCAACATCTCTAAAATCATTACTTACACCAGAAATTCCTAAAATGCCACTTTTTTTATTAAGAATATTATCCATTTCCTCTGGGGATATGTTTTCTTTCTCCATAATTATCAATGGAATTGCAGGATCAATATCTCCACATCTTGTGCCCATTACAAGCCCCTCTAATGGAGTATATCCCATACTTGTATCAATAGATTTTCCTTCTTTGATAGCAGTTATACTGGCACCATTTCCTAAATGACAGGCAATTAATTTTAGGTCTTCCACTGGCCTCCCAATAAGCTCTGCAACTCTTCTTGATACATAAAAATGTGATGTCCCATGAAATCCGTACCTTCTTATCTTGAATTTTTCATACCACTCATAAGGAAGAGCATATAAATAAGCCTCCTTAGGCATAGTTTGATGAAAGGAAGTATCAAAAACCATAACTTGAGGAGTTCCTGGAAGAAAAGAAAGACATGCATCGATACCCTGAATATTATAAGGATTATGAAGAGGAGCCAAATTTTCACATTCTTTAAGTTTTCTGTATGTATCATCATTTACTAATGTCGACTCAAAAAATGCTTCTCCACCATGAACTATTCTATGCCCTACCGAATCTATCTCCCTTAGGGATTTTAAAACTCCATCTTCCTTATCAACTAACAAATTTAAAATCACTTCAATTGCCTTCTTATGATTTGGCAAGTCTATGTCTATAATTTTTTTATTATTATTAAACTGATGTACTATCCTTGAACCCTTAAACCCTATTCTCTCCGCAAGCCCCTTTGCTAATACATTTTCCTTTTCCATATTTAAAACTTGATATTTTACTGAAGAACTACCACAATTAAGAACAAGTATTTTCATCTCCTACCTCCTTTTCTTCCTTGAAAAATTCTCAGGTAATTATATAATAGCAAATATTATTAAACAAGATAACTAAAATAATCGTTATTTTAAAATTTTCTTATATGTTCTACAGGAATATTATTTTCTCTAAAAAGATCATTTATCAAAATCAAGTCTTCTGTTTGAAGTCTAAGGACTAAGAATCCATAGTAACCTTCTTCATCGCAAGGAAAAGTCAATAAGCTTAATATATTTATACCCTTTTCTGCTAATAAATTCACAATTCTTGCTATCTCTCCAGGAGTATTTTTTATTCTTAAGGTATATCTAAGGCTCTTCTCACCCACACCAAACATATCTATAAAAGCCTTAAAAATATCAGTTTCTGTAATAATTCCAATCACTTCCTTTTTTTCTAAAACAGGCAGGGCACTTATTTTATTTTCCCTCATAATTATAGCCGCTTCTTCTATAGGAGCATCTGCATCTATAGTTATAGGATTTGGAGTCATTGCATCTTTTACCTTAAGCTTCTCTAATAGATAATTTAGTTCGAAGATGCTTAAGGAAGTTGCCTGAGAAGGAGAAACAGTTCTTAAATCTCTTTCTGTTACAATTCCCACAAGTTTGTCTTTCTCCATCACTAAAAGTCTTCTTACCTGGAATCTTTGCATTATTTTCCATGCTTCCAAAATAGAAGCATTGGGAGAAACAAAAATAGGACTTTTTGTCATTCTCATTCTAACAAGCATAGTAATTAACCTCCCAAATATGCCTTCCTAACTTGTTCATTTCTTGCAATTTCTTGGGAAGGTCCATACATTAAGATTTTTCCTGTTTCTAATACATAAACTCTATGAGAAATAGAAAAAGCCATATTAGCATTTTGTTCTACTAATAAGAGAGTCTTACCTTCTTCGTTGATTTTTTTCAAAACCCTAAAAATTTCTTGGACTAATAATGGGGCAAGCCCCATAGAGGGTTCATCTAATAAAAGTAGTCGAGCATCAGACATTAAAGCTCTACCAATAGCAAGCATTTGTTGTTCTCCGCCACTTAAAGTTCCTGACAATTGCTTGTATCTTTCTTTCAGACGAGGAAAGAGAGAAAAAACAAATTCAAGATTAGCTTTTATTTTTTTCTTATCCTTACATAAATACGCTCCCAATTCTAAATTTTCCCAAACAGTAAGATTAGCAAATACTCTTCTTCCCTCAGGAACATGAGCAATTCCTAAGGCTGAAACTTTATGAGGAGGAAGCTTCTTAAGATTTATCTCATAAAAGAAAATATCTCCAGTTGTAAGATTTACTAATCTTGATATAGTCTTTAAAGTAGTTGTTTTTCCTGCACCATTAGCTCCAATAAGAGCAACTATCTCTTTTTCCTTTACCTCAAAATTTATTCCCTGAAGAGCTTTTATTCCTCCATAGTAAACATGTAAATTATTAACTGATAACACTTTTTTCCTCCCTACCCAAATAAGCTTCAATGACCCTTGGATTACTTCTTATTTCCTCTGGCTTTCCCTCTGCAATCTTCATCCCATAATCAAGAACAATAATTCTTTCACAAATCTCCATTACTACTTCCATATGATGCTCTATTAAAACAATTGTAATATTAAACTTATCCCTTATATATGAAATAAGATTTATCAACTCCTTTGCCTCATAAGGATTCATACCTGCTGCAGGCTCATCTAAAAGTAATAGTACAGGATTTGTTGCCATAGCTCTTGCTATCTCAAGTCTTCTTTGTTCTCCATAAGGCAAATTCTGAGCTATTTCATTTCTCCTTTCACAAAGATGAAAAAACTCAAGAATTTCTTTCGCTTTTTCCTCTTGTATTTTCTCTTCCTCGTAAAATTTACTTCCCCTTAAAAGAGTATCAAAAATATGAACATTATGAAACTTATGCATAGCAATTCTAACATTATCCATTACCGTCAGCTGTTTAAAAAGACGAGGATTTTGAAAAGTTCTTGCAATACCTAATCTTGTTATCTCATAAGATTTTAATCTTTCAATATTTTTTCCTTTAAAAATTATTTCTCCTCTTAATGGGGGATAAAAACCTGTGATTAAATTAAAAACAGTAGTTTTTCCAGCACCATTTGGTCCTATAATTCCTAAAATTTCTTTTTCTTCAACATAAAAATCTAAATTTGCAACAGCCATTAATCCACCAAAAGCACAAGATAGATTATTTACTTCTAGTATTTTCATTTTCTCTCACCCTTGCATATATCCTTTTGATGACCGAAGGTGAAAATTCTTTTCCTCCCATTATTCCTTGAGGTCTTAGAAGCATTATTCCTATAAGGATAATAGAATATATTACTAAACGGAGATAAGTGAAACCTCTCAATGTCTCAGGAAGCACCGTCAAAATAAAAGCACCTAAGACGGAACCAGTAATACTTCCCATACCTCCTAAAACTATCATTAGAAGAATTTCTACAGACCTAAAAAAAGTAAAGCTGCTAGGATGAAGCATCATCAGGTAGTGAGCAAATAATCCTCCTGCTATTCCAGCAAAAAATGCTCCAATTATAAAGGCCAAAACCTTGTAAAATGTAGTATTTATCCCCATAGTTTCCGATGCTATTTCGTCTTCTCTTATGGAAATAATAGCCCTTCCATGAGAAGAAACAATAAGATTTCTAATTACCAGTAAACAAATAATAAACCAAAAAATTACCCAAGAAAGATCAGTCCTTTGAGGAATACCTGGAAAACCCCTTGGTCCTCCAACTATATCTAAATTCAAAATAGTTACCCTTACTATCTCTCCAAAACCTAAGGTTGCAATAGCAAGATAATCTCCTTTAAGTCTTAATGTGGGAATTCCTACGATGAGGCCCAAAATTGCAGAAAATAAACCTCCCAAAAGGAGAAAGGCGAAAAATACTACAATCTTTACTATATCTTGCGGAAAAAAATTTAATAAAGAGATAAATCTTTCTCCCTGATATACACTTAACGCAGAACTAAAATATCCCCCAACAGCCATAAATCCAGCATGTCCAATAGAAAATTGCCCAGCAAAACCATTAATGAGATTTAAACTCATAGCTAAGATACTATTTATACCCCAAAAGATTAAAATTTGATAAAAATAAGGATTTAACCCTCTTGCTAAATCTCCCAAATAAACTAAAAGTATTATAAGAATAAAAATTAATAAATAATTCCTTTTCATTATACCTTTTCTCTCATATATTTTCCTAAAATTCCTGAAGGTCGGATAAGAAGGATAAAAATAAGAATGATAAAAGCCACAGCATCTCTAACCGTCGAAGAAATAAAGGCAGAAACTAAAACTTCAGCAATTCCCAAGATAAATCCTCCCAACATAGCACCAGGAATTATTCCAATTCCTCCAAGAACTGCAGCGACAAAAGCTTTCAATCCAGGCATTACTCCCATATATGGATCTATTTTATTAAAATATAAACCTACCAACATCCCTGCTGCAGCAGCTAAAGATGACCCTATAGCGAAAGTAAGAGCGATAACTTTATCTATATCAATTCCCATCATTAACGCAGTCTCCTTATCAAAAGAAACTGCCCTCATAGCTTTTCCTACTTTTGTTCTAAGAACAATAAATTGAAGCAAAAACATAAGTGTTATAGATACTAAAATTATAATAATCTGTCTATTTGTTACAACAATATCACCTATAAAATAAATTTGTAATGGAATTTTCTGAGGAAAGGGTTTTGGAGAAGCTCCTATCCATAAGACCATTAAATTCTCCAATAAAAAAGATACTCCTATAGCAGTTATAAGCAATGAAATTCTTGGCGCTAATCTTAAAGGTCTATAAGCAAATCTTTCAATTATAATTCCTAAAACCGCTGCACCTCCCATAGCAAATAAAAGTCCCATTGGAAAAGAGAAATTCCAAAGACCAAATGCAAAATACCCTAAAAAAGCTCCCATCATATAAATATCACCATGGGCAAAGTTAATAAGGCGAAGAATACCATATACCATGGTATAACCCAAGGCAATTAAAGCATATATACTTCCCAAAGATATCCCGTTTAATATCTGTTGAATCACATTTTCCATAAATATTCCCTTTTCAAAAGTATAAAAAAAATAATATCAAAAAAATAGGAGGGGGTAAACCCCTCCCTTAGAAAGGTATCTTATGGTCTAACTGTTGCCTTGTAAACTTGTTTTCCTCCTTTTATCTCAATAATAACTGCACTCTTTATAGGATTTCTATTTCGATCAAAATATATGGTACCCGTCACCCCTCTAAAGGGTTTATCCTTTGTAAAACCTACTAATGCATCCCTTATCTTAGAAGACTCAGCACTCCCTGCTCTTTTTATAGCTTCTACAAGAAGCATAGCTGCATCATAGGAAAGAGCAGCTAAAGCGTCGGGGGTTTCTCCAAATTTCTTCTTGTAACTTTTTACGAAGGTTTGAACCTTTGAATCCTTTGATTCTGAGCTGTAATGATTACTAAAGTAACATCCTTCTGCAGCTTTTCCAGCGGTCTCCAGAAGTCTTGGAGAATCCCAACCATCACCACCACCAAAGGGAACAGTTATTCCTAATTCTCTTGCTTGTAGAAGAATGGGACCAATATCTGAATAATAGCCAGGAAGGTATACAAATTCAGGTTTTGCAGCTTTAATTTTTGTAAGTTGAGCTCTAAAATCAGGATCTCCCTCGGAATAAGACTCTTCAATTACAATTTTCCCCCCCAATTTTGTGTATGCTTCTTTATAAAATTGGGCCAAACCCTTACTATAATCACTTGTTACTGCAACTAACATAGCTGATGTTTTTAATCTTAGGGTTTTATATACAAAATTTGCCAGAACAGTTCCCTGAAAATCATCAACGAAGCAAGCTCGGAAGATATAGTCACCAACTAAAGTCACTCTTGGATTTGTAGAAGTTGGTGTCATCATAACAACCTTGGACGCCTGACAAATAGGAGCAAGGACTAAACTCATAGAACTTGCGACTTCACCTAAAATTGCTACAACTTTATCCCTCTCAATCAACTTTTTAGCAGCATTAGCAACTTCTTCTGCTTTATATTGATCATCTTCCAAAATTAACTCTATCTTGCTTCCCATTACTCCACCTTTTGCGTTTACCTCTTCAAATGCCATTTTAACACCATTTGCAGAAGATATACCGAAGGTTGCAATAGGCCCTGTTATTGGAAATATAGCACCAATTTTTATAGTGGGTGCTGCTTGAAGAGGAAAGATTAAGAGACTAAAAATAATACCTAAAAGTAGTATAACCTTAAGAGACCTTTGCATTATCTCACCTCCAATAGATTTTTAATAAAACAGGGATGTCCACATCTTATAGGACATCCCTGTTCCTATTGTTTTGAAGTATATATTTTATAAAAAGGTATGTCAAGAAAGTGATTACAGGTCAGACAATAATTTATTTTGACATAAATATATTTATTGTTTTATAATAAATCTACACCCCCCTCCTTATAGGCGGCTGGGGGAATAACATCGGCCCCAGTCGCCTCCTTTTTTGAAAATTTTATAGAGATTTTTGGGTTTGTATGGATAATTGGAACTTGTGGAGTAATGGGGATATAAAGATAAGAAAAAGGCTATTAAGTCTTGGATTTCCTGTTTTTATAGAAAATCTTTTTCAACTTTTATTTAGTTTTGTTGATATGTTTTTCGTAGGATTCTTAGGAAATGTTGCATTATCATCTGTAGGTTTAGGAGGTCAAATAGTTAATATCTTTATTGCCATATTAGCATCTTTAACTACAGGTACCTTAGTAACAGTAGCTCATAGTATAGGTTCTAAAAAATATAAAATTGCTCAGTCTTACCTTGCAAATTCTTTAACCCTTGGATTGATCTTGTCTTTACTTCTATTTTTATTTGGAGTCTTTTGGGTAGATCCATTATTGCTCTTATTGGGAGCAAAGGGAGATTTAAGAAATCTTACTTCTTTATATCTTAAATATATAATTATCCCTGGTTTTCTTTTAGTTTTTATCCCTATAATTTCTGCTGGTCTAAGAGGTGCTGGGGACACTAAAACACCATTATATGTGACCATGGTAGCTAATATTATAAATATTTTTGGTGATTATATATTAGTATTTGGAAAATTAGGCTTTCCAGCGATGGGAGTTGTTGGTGCTGCTTTAGCAACTTCCATCTCAAGATTCATCGCCTTAATTTATCTCTTTATTGTTTTATATTTCAGAAACTCTTTATTTAGAATTCAAATCGATAGAATATTAAGTTTTGAAAAGGATAAAATACTCCAAATATTAAGAATTGGGGTTCCTACATCCTTAGAACAGTTGTTCTTCTCAATTGGAGCTTTAATCTATGCTTCAGTTGTACTTCAATTAGGAACAAAGGCGTACGCTGCTCATAGAATTGCATTAAATATTGAATCTTTATCATTTCAACCAGGTTTTGCCTTTGCAGTTGCTGCAACAACCCTTGTGGGACAATTTAGAGGAGCAAAAGAAGATGACAATGCATTCAAAGCTTCTATAGAAGCATGGAGAATAACTGTAGTTTTTATGGGAACAATAGGAATACTCTTATTCTTATTTCCTGATTATTTAGTGAGAATATTTAGTAGAGAAAAAGATGTTATTAATATGGCAGTTTTAGCATTAAAAATTATAGCTTTTATTCAACCCTTATTAGCCACTAATATGGTTATGGCAGGATCATTAAGAGGATCTGGAATGTCAAAGCTTCCTATGATTTCAAACGGGCTTGGAATGTGGATTATTAGAATTCCCTTTACTTATTTTTTTATAAATATTCTAAAAATAGGCTTTCCAGGAGCTTGGATTGCTATGGCAATGGATATAACTTTTAAAGCTTTATTTAATTTTTATTTCTTTGTTATAAAGAAATCTTGGAAAAATTTAGTGATAAAAGTTTCAACTCATGAGGGATAAGTCTTGATTTTAAAAGTTTTAAATTTAGCTTGTTTAGATTATAAAAAGGCATGGGATTTACAAAAATTTCTTAATTTTCACAGGGCAAAAGACAATATTTCAGATACCCTTATCCTTTTAGAACACTTTCCAGTTATAACCCTTGGAAGATTTGGAAAAATAGAAAATTTATTAAAATCAAAGGAAGAATTGAAAAGATTGAACATAGATTTCTATAGGGTTGAAAGGGGCGGAGACATAACTTATCATGGACCTGGACAACTCGTAGGATATTTTATCTTCAAAATATCAAGCATAAAAAAAATAATTCTTACAATTGAAGAATCTATTCAAAAACTTTTAAAAAAATATGGAATAGAATCCCAAATTTTAGAGAAATATATTGGGATTTGGGTAGGAGATAAAAAAATTTGCTCTATTGGAATGGCGGTAAAGGAAAAAGTCTCTCTTCACGGATTTGCTTTGAATGTAAACAATGATTTAACTCCCTTTTCTTATATAATTCCATGTGGTTTAAAAGATAAAAAGGTAACTTCTATATATGAAGAAATAAAAACCCCTTTCCCCTTAAAGAAAATAAAAATAGACTTTATAGAAATTTTTTCAAAAAATTATGGCTTTGATAAATTTGATATTATCGATATTTTCGATGATAAGGTGCTCCAAAACCTTGAAAAGCTTTTGGGGGTCCTAATATCTCCATAAGTATTATAGCTTCTGGCAATTTTTTTTCTAAATTCCCTTCTAAAAATAAAATGGGTTTTTCCTTTTCTAATTTAAAAGGGGAAGACGTAACTTTTTTCTCTTCTAATTTTGGTAAAGTAGTTCTTGGCTTCTTATATTCCTCCCTTTTAATAATTAATCCTCGTTCCCTTAGGATTGCTATCGCCTTGGAAATATTTCCTTTCGCTTCCTCTAAGGCCTTTTTAACATCATAGAGTTCCGCTCCTGTCTTTTCTTGGATTTCTTTTATTTTGTCCTTTTCAAATTTTTCCTTTTCTAATTCCTTTTCGATTAACACAGGCTCTATCTTTCTTGGTACATTCACTTTTTTCTTTTGAGATTCCTTAATTGCAGAAAGAATACTTACCAAAATCATAAAAAGGAAATAAAGTAGGATGATCCAATCCATTATTCCCTACCCTCTTCTGCTTTTTTTGTTAATTGAGATATTGCTTCTCTCATTGCAGTATCAGCCATTATATTTTTCAAAGTATAATAATCTAATACCCCAAGCTTTCCCTCTTTGAAGGCTTGAGCTATAGCAAGAGGAATTTCTCTTTCTGCCTCAGTAACCTTTGCTCTCATTTCTTGAGTTAATGCTTTCATTTCCTGTTCCCTTGCAATAGCTAAGGCCCTTCTACTTTCGGCCTGAGCCTGAGCTATTCTCATGTCTGCCTCTGCCTGATCACTCTTTAATCTTGCTCCTACATTGCTTCCTACATCCACATCCGCAATATCAATGGATACAATTTCAAAAGCAGTTCCCGCATCTAAACCCTTTGCAAGAACAGTTCTTGAAATGCTATCTGGATTCTCTAAAACTTCTTTATAACTTTCTGCAGAACCAATTGTTGTAACAATCCCCTCCCCTACCCTTGCTATTACTGTTGCCTCTCCTGCTCCACCCACTAATCTCTCAATATTTGCCCTTACAGTTACCCTTGCCTTTGCCTTTAATTCAATACCATCCTTTGCCACCGCTGCAACAATTGGAGTTTCAATTACTTTGGGATTTACACTCATTTGAACTGCTTCCAAAACATCCCTTCCAGCAAGATCAATAGCTGCTGCCTTTTCAAAACTCAGAGGAATCCCTGCTCTTTGGGCAGCAATCAAAGCATTTACAACTCTATCTACATTTCCACCAGCAAGATAATGGGCTTCCAACTTGTCTAAGGTAAGATTTAATCCAGCTTTATGTGCTTTTATCATTGACGTTATTATTATTCCTGGAGGAACCCTTCTTAATCTCATACCAATAAGATCAAATATCCTTATAGAAACTCCAGCAGCTAATGCAGATATCCAAAGTCCTAAAGGAACAAAGGAGAAAAATATCGAGAAGAAAATCATCACTAATACAAAAATAAACAACGTGTATACTAAATTCATTTTAAATCCTCCTCACAAAGATTTTATTCCCCTCAATCTTTAAAATAATAATTTCTGTTCCCGGAGATAAATATTCAGATTCTGAGTAAACTTCTAATTTTTCTCCATCTATATCAGCAAAACCTGTAGGTCTCAACATAGTAAGAGCCTTCCCCTTCTTTCCTATTAAATCTGTCCTTTCTTTCACTGCCACATATCCTAAGTCTTTCTTTTGATCCTCAGGAATACTTAGTTTCTTCCAAGCTTTACTTTTAGGAAGATAAAAGGCTAAAAATATAATTAAGGAAGATATTGCAAAAAGAGCTGTTAAGGTTGCTTGAAGAGTGCTCCCCGAACTACTAATAAGCCAAAAGATACTAAAAAATATTGATGCAGTTCCAGTTATTCCTGCAACTCCAAATCCTGGAGTATGCATTTCAATAAACAAAAGCACTAATCCCAAGATAAAAAGAAGTAAAGGCTCATATCCTGCTAATCCTGCAAAGATGTGTCCTCCAAAGAATAAACCTAAGCATACAAGAGCTAAAAGCTCAGGAAATCCTAATCCAGGTGTTAAAACAGCTACATATAGGCCCAGTAATCCTACCATCAAAATAATGCTTGAAAATGTTGGATCAGTTATAAATCTTGTTAAATTTTCAGACCAGGTTGGATTTAATTTTTTTAAAGGTTCCTTATCCAATTTATAAAATTTTAGAAGACTATTCAAATCTTCAAAGACAGCATCAGCATATTTCCAATCTTTTGCTTGATTAGCAGAAAGACTTAATATCTCTCCCTCTTTTTTAAGATTTGGGATTATAATTTTTTTATCTACCATTCCACCCGCAATTCTGGGATCTCTTTTTCTCCTTTCAGCTGTGCTTTCAAATTCTGATCTCAAAGCAGAAATAGTTTTCTCATCGGCAGGTCTTGGTTCTGCAGCACCTATACTCCCAGAAGGCGATATTACTATTTTCTGGCAAGAAATAGCAATTAATGCACCAGCAGACCATGCTCTATCTTTTACAAAAGCAATTGTTAAAATTGGCGTGTTAATAATAGCATCTCTTATTTTAACAGCTGCATCAACTCTCCCCCCAAAGGTATCTATTTCAAAAATAAAGGCCTTTGCATTTGGATTTTCTCTTATACTCCTTTCCACAAAGGAAGCTAAGCCTAAATCTATAGTCCCCTTTATAGGAATTAAGTAGACAGTATTTCCTTGGGCAAATAAAGGCAAAATTAAGAGGAAAATAATTATAAAAGTTTTCCTCAAAAGACTCTTTAACCTCCTTTCTCTTTGGTATAGTATATACCAATATATGGAATAAGAAAAGAGAAGGGAAGAAGAGAAAAAGAAATCTCAAGAGATATAAAGGGGGTTATAAATAAGGAAAAGCATAATATAGCAACCCAAGACAAAATAGATAGGATATATGCAGACAAATGTCTATTGTAGATAATTTCTTTAATCACAGGAAAGAAGGATAAAAACAAAAATTTATTTTCTATTCCTTTTATTAGAATAAAAAGAGAAAAAATAAAGATCTCATCAAAAAGCGAGATTAAAAAGGATTCTTTCATAAACCTTTTCTTAAAAAGATAGTATAAGCTAAGATTATAAAAGAAAAGAAGAAAAAAATACATTTTTAACCCAAAGGAACTAAATATAGTCCCTAAATAGAGGAAGAAAGCAAAAAGAAGCATTGTAATTAAAAATCTTATTCGAGCTATTACTATCTCATTCATGATTTTTTCTCCACACTTAAAATTTCTGACAAGTAAAGCTCATCCTTGTTATCATCATATTCAAAAATTTCAGCATATCTCCCCCAATCAATTAATACATCTAATTGTTTTTCTGCTTCTTGAGCAGAAAGGTGTTGTTTAAGAAGATCAAGGAAAAAGTCTCTTGGGGCTTTATGATTAGATTTTGACTGTAAGACCCTTATTATTTGTTTTAAAAATGGAACCTTTTCAATAGCTAACTCTTTGAATATTTCCTTTCTTTCCAAAACATCAGCTTCTGCAAACTTTTTCCCTGAATTTGTAAGAACAAAATCTCCCTCTTTTATCTCTGCTAATCCTAATATTTCCGCGGCCTCCACTATGGGTAACAGATCCTCAATATCCATTAGTAATTCTTCCCCTAATTTATATATATCTACTGGTCCCTCTAAATCGTTTACTAACTCGATCAATCCTGTTATAGCTCCAACTCCAGCTTGGGGAATAAAAAGATGTTTCTTTTCTCTAAATGCAAGTTTTTCCACAGGTTTTCCTGTTAAAATGCTGTATATCATATCAACCAAATTAAGAAATTCTTTTGATTTTTTATCTCTCCAATGGGGTATTTCTATTTTCACCTCTCTTATTATCCTTCCCGGATCTTTACTTAACAATAACACCCTATCTGCTATATATACCGCCTCTTCAATACTGTGAGTCACAAGAATCATAGCTTTTGTGGGTATTCTTTTTTCCATCCATAATTCTATTGAGTCATTTCTTAAATTTTCTGCCGTTAACACATCAAGAGCAGAAAAAGGCTCATCTAATAGGAGAATATCGGGTTCCATTACTAAAGCTCTTGCAAAACCCACTCTTTGCTTCATTCCTCCTGATAATTCCTTAGGATAAGCATTTTCAAAGCCATCAAGTCCTATCAAATCTATAGCTTTTAAGGCTTTTTCTCTTCTTATTTCTTGGGGTAATCCTAAAACCTTTAATCCCAATTCTACATTCTCTAAAACTGTAAGCCAAGGAAAAAGAGCAAAATTTTGGAATACCATAGCAACCCCATGATTAATGCCATTTAATTCTTCTCCCTTATAATAAACCTTTCCCTCCTGAGGCCTTAATAAACCTGCGATTATTCTTAGGATTGTAGATTTCCCTGAGCCTGAAGGGCCTAAAAGAGAAATTATCTCCCCCTCATTAACACTAAAATTTACTTTATCTAAAACCTTTATCTCTCCTTCGGGAAATTTAAAGCTTAGAGAAACATTTTCTAACCTTAATAGTTCCATAATAACCTCCTCCTTAGTGACTAAACTTTTCTTCTGACAATTTAAACATTCTCTTCCAAAATAATCTATTTATTAAAACAACCATCATAGCCATAGTCAAAGTTGATCCTGCAAGAAGAGCATTGTTCCCTATAGAAGAGGCTTCTGTAATTAATGCCCCAAGTCCCATTGTTTTTATTACTCTATTACCAAAAACTATATATTCTGAAACAATACTTGCATTAAAAGCCCCACCCATAGCAGTTATACCACCCGTCACAAGGTAGGGAAATATGCATGGAAAAATTAGAATTCTCCACTTCTCCAATTTTTTTATTCCCACCAAATTTGAAACCTCTAAAAGATCCTTAGGAATGGAGATAGCTCCTGCAATTATATTAAAAAGAAGATACCATTGGGTTCCTAACATCATTAATAAAATGCTTGCGATATTTAATCCCCCAGAAATATTTATTAAAAAGATTAAAATTATTGGAAAAATTGCAGTAGCTGGAATTGATGCTAAAATTTGGACAATAGGCTGAACAATCTTTGTTAGTTTAGGATTTGTTCCAACCTTTACCCCTATAGGTAAAGTCCAGAGAAGTCCTATTATCATTGCAATATTTACCCTTAAAAAGGTGATTAGAGCGGAAAGTAATATAATTTTCCAGTTTTTAAAAGAAAGTTTAAAAATTAAAGAACCTAATCCAAAAACTCCCCTTAAAATCAATAATATTATTACAGCTATTATAAAACCATTAAATACTCTTCCAAAATTAGAGGAAAAGGATGAAACTTTAGTTCTTTTATATTTTTCCACAAAATATTGGTTAACCTTTTCTCTTAGAGGAGAGCCAAATTTCTCTCTCATAAAATTCAATATTTGAGATCTTCTATACCAAAGAAGAATTGTAGATTCGTAACTCTCTCCACTTTCTGTAAACTCAAATTTAAACTTCTGGGACCAGGCTATTAAAGGCCTCCAAATCAATTGATCAATAAGTATAATCATCAATATGAGAGAAAAAAGACCCAAAAGAATTTTAGAAATATCCCCTTTAATGGAAGCAAAGGAAAGATAAGAGCCAATTCCAGGGAGTATAAAGTTCTGATTAGTAATTGTAAACATTTCGCAAGCCATTAAAAAGAACCAACCGCCTGCTACAGACATAATACTATTCCATAAAAGCCCTATTGCTGAGTAGGGAAGTTCTAAATGCCAAAATCTTTGCCATGGATTAAGCCTCATAATTTGAGCTGCTTCTCTTAAGTCTTTTGGAATTGAGATTAAAGAGTGGTAAAAACTAAAAACCATATTCCAAACTTGTCCAGTAAATATAAGAATTATAGAAGTTATTTCTAAACCTATCTGAGAACCAGGGAATAAAGCTAATACTGCCATAAAAACAGGAGGTAGAAAGGATAATACAGGAATAGATTGTAATATATCTAATAAAGGAATAAGAATTTTTTCTAATTTTTTATTATATGCAGCAGTATAACCATAAACTAAAGTGAATATAAAAGATAGAATATAAGCAAGGATTGCTCTAATTAAAGAATATAATGAATAAAGAGGAAGCTTTGATGGGGAAAGATCAAAGGAAAGAGGTTCATAGGGTCTCGTATAATAAGTATTTAAAGAGGAAATTGCATATATGATACTTCCAATAAAGAGAAGTATCAATATATCTCCAATGGAAAATTTTCGATATGAAATAGGAGACCAGGTTATCCTCTTCATAATCTCTGGTCTCCTTCTTTTGGCAATTTAAAATTATATATGGGAGAAAGCCTAATAAATTCCATCTTCTTATTTTATCTCCTTTCCTTGTATTTTTACATAAGAAGATAAATCTCGGCACCTGTTCACCTTCTTTAGTACTCATAAAGTTAAGCCTTCTCCCTCCTTTCTTTTTTCAATCTTCTACCTCTTAATATAATCCTCTTAAAATTAAGTGTCAATTAAAATTTATAAAATGAGGTATAATATCTTAAAGAAAGGAGAAAAAATATGGCAGATAAACTTTATTTAGCTTTTGTCTGGCACATGCATCAGCCCTATTATAAAGATAATCAGAAGAATATTTATCTTTTTCCATGGGTGAGGCTTCATGCCATCAAAAATTACTATAATATGGCAAGTATACTTAAAGAATTTCCCAAGATAAAACAAACCTTTAATTTTGTTCCTTCTCTTATTCTTCAGTTAGAAGATTATATATATAACAACGTAAAGGATTTATGGCTTGAAAAAACCCTTATTCCTGCAGGAGATTTATCTGAAGAAGATAAAAAATTCATTATTGATAAATTTTTCTGGATTAACTTAGAGAAAAAAGTTTTAATACACCCAAGATATAGGGAGTTATGGGAGAAAAAACAAAGAAAAGAAGGATATAATGTTCAGGACTTTTTAGACTTACAAGTCCTCTATAATCTCGCTTGGTTTGATCCTGAATATAGAGAAAAAGACAATTTTTTAAAAAAGCTTTGGAAAAAGGAAAAGTTTTATTCTGAAGGAGAAAAGTATGAGGTTATAAAAAAACAAAGAGAAATTATGAAGAAAATTATTCCTTTATACAAGGAATTGCAAGATCAAGGACAGATTGAGATTATCTTCTCTCCTCTTTTTCATCCCATTTTACCTCTTTTATATGATACTAATTTCGCGAAAAGATCTACTCCAGACATTCCTTTGCCATCTTTCCCCTTTCGCTATCCTCAAGACGTGAAAGAACAAATTA
This sequence comes from uncultured Dictyoglomota bacterium, assembly GCA_964612975.1. Classification (GTDB taxonomy): domain Bacteria; phylum Dictyoglomota; class Dictyoglomia; order Dictyoglomales; family Dictyoglomaceae; genus NZ13-RE01. The sequence goes on from CAZTGC010000006.1 coordinate 36,858, forward strand.
AATTAGGAATTGAAGTATATGAAAAACACTTTGGTAAATTTCCAAAGGGAATGTGGCCTTCTGAACAAGCAGTAAGTCCAGAAATTATTGAGCTTTCCTCCGATTTTAATATTCAATGGATAATAAGTGATGAGAAAATATTATTTAGCACTATAAACAAAGAAATTATAAGAGACTCTGATGGTTACATGATAAAACCTGAAATTCTTTATAAACCCTATAGAGTAAATATAGGTAAATCTATTAATATTATCTTTCGAGATGCCCTTCTTTCTGACAAAATTGGATTCGTATATATGCACTACCCCTCAAAAGATGCAGCAATGGACCTTTACAACAGAATTCTAAATATAAAGAATAGATTACCTAAGAACTATCCTTATCTTTTAACCATTGCCTTAGATGGAGAAAATTGCTGGGAGTATTATGATAATGATGGAAGAGATTTTTTAAGAAATCTTTATACTTTATTATCTGAAAATCAAGAGATTGAGACAGTGAAAGTAGGAGAATATCTTGAAGAATACCCACCAAAAGATAATCTCTATCATCTATACACAGGATCATGGATAGAAGGAAATTTATCCACATGGATAGGGGAAAAAGAAGAGAACATTGCTTGGAATTATTTAAGAATGGTAAGGGATTTTGTGGAGGAAAAAATAAAGAAAGATCCTGAAATTAGGCATAAAATTGACTGGATTTCCTTGTATGCAGGAGAAGGAAGTGACTGGTTTTGGTGGTTTGGAGATGATCAAGATTCAGGGAGAGACGAAATTTTTGATTATATTTTTAGACTTCATTTGAAAAATGTTTATCTTTCCATCAAAGAAGATCCACCTTATTTCCTCGATGTTCCCATTGTTATTAAAAAGCCCATATGGATTGAAAAGGAACCTTTAGTTATGACCCCAAACATTGATGGAGCATTATCTTCCGAAGAGGAGTGGAAAGATGCTTCTTTAAATTTAACAAAAGAAAAAGGAAGAATTATCAAGGGAATTTATTATACCTACGATTTAGATAATTTTTACCTAAGAATAGATTCAAATATTTCTCCTTTAGAATTACTCCATCAAGGATTCTATATTGATATTTATTTTTCCCATCCCCAATCAACTGCAAGAAATATTTTCACAAGAGGTGAAAAAAGAATCTTAGGTTATCCTCTAGCTTTAAATATAAGAATAAAAAATGAAAGGAAATATGAACTATGGAAAGCAATTGGTGAAGAAAAATGGAGATTAATAGAGAGATTAGATAAAATCAAGGTCAAGGATATATTTGAGCTTATAATACCCTTTAACTACTTTGAGGGAAGAAAAGGTGAGAAAATCTGTTTTTCCCTTGATATTTTAAAGGATGAAAATATTGTTGAAGTATTTCCAAAAGAAGAGGGATTTAATTTTATTATTCCTGGACTACTTGAGGAGATTTTTACGAAAGTAGTTAGAGCTCAAAAAAGTAACTTAAATTTTAATCTATTTATCACTTCTTTTCTTATTCCAAATAGAATAAAACTTCATCATGCCTACTCTAAGATTATCCTAACTCATGAGAAAAACCTTGAAGAAAGCGAAACGAAAATGCTTCATGGGTTAATTATTAAAAAATATTTATCCCTCGAAGATTTTTGGCTTATTCTTCAAGGAATAAGAGAGTTGAGGAGATTTTCCTTGGGGAATTATCAAATAAACTTTGGACTAAAAATGGTTGAGAAAAATGACAAAGGTTATATCTTAGTTCCCAGAGACTCATTAAGATCCTTCTTATATATTTATTTTTCTCAGCAAAAGCTTGAAGTTTTTCAAAAATTTTTAGAAATTTTAGGTCGGATTCCCAGTGGAAAAGAGGATATCTGTTTGGGGGCTATTGAGATTATTGGATTATAGGAAGTATTTTGAATTTAAAGATGTAGAAAGTGCAAAGAGATTACAGGAAATTTTAGCAAGGAAAATAATTCTTAATGATGGATTTGAAAAGATTAATTTAATTGGAGGAGTTGATACATCTTATTCAGAGAAAGAAGATAAAATATTAGGAGTTATTGTGGTTTTAGATTTTAGGACCTTAAATATAGAAGAAATTTCCTTTGCTTTTTCCAATGAGATTTTTCCGTATACACCAACATTCTTAAGCTTTAGAGAGGGATTAGTTATTATAAATGCATGGGAGAAATTAAAAAATAAACCTGATTTAATGATAGTAGATGGACAGGGATACGCCCATCCAAGAAATTTAGGAATAGCCTCTCACATAGGAGTAGTCTTGAATATTCCTACAATTGGTTGTGCTAAAAAACCATTGGTGGGGAAATTTAAAGAACCAGGATTAAATAAGGGTGATTGGGAATCTATGTATTACAATAATAAAAAAGTGGGAATTGTTTTAAGAACAAAGTACAATACAAAACCCCTTTTTATATCTCCAGGACATAAAGTCTCCTTTGAAACAGCTATAGATATTATTTTAAAAACCTCAACAAGTTATAGATTTCCAGAACCTATAAGACTTGCTCACCATTATAGTAAAATAGGACGACTAAAGTTTGAAGAAGAAAGATAACCTTTTTAGAGCTTCAATCTCCTCTCTTCTTCCCAATTGGGCCTTCCTAATTGCCTTTCCTAAAATCTCAATAGATTTATCATAAATCTTTTTATCAACAGTATAAGGATAGCCATCCTTTCCTCCATGAGCAAAACTAAACCTTGCAGGATCCTTTAGACTCCCAGGCTTTCCATAAACCAATTCGCTTATTAAAACCAATGCCCTTAAGGTCTTTGCCCCAACACCTTCATATAATAAAAGATCTTGAAAACTTTTTGGAGGATTTTCATAGGTTTTTAATAATATAGATTTTAAATTTTGGGGTTTAATTTCCTTAAGGGTTATAGGATGGTGAGAGGGAAGTTTTAAAGATACCTTCTCCCATAAAGATAAGACCTTCTTAGGATCTTCTGATGCTATGGAAGTAATTACTTCTTGAGCTGGTTTACTTTCTTTCGCTACTAAATTTAAAACAACCTTTTCTATTCTCTCTGAAATTATTCCCTTATGAGGCTCTTCAACAAAACTTCTTACTTCTTCTCCAAGCCAATGATATCTCCTTGCATATCTCGTTTCTTCATTCATTCCCTGCTGTATCACACACCAATTATCATCCTTTGTAAAAATTAAAAGATGATGATATAGTTGATACCCATCTTGTAATGCATTGTTATCAACCCTTGCCACCAATCTACTTATATTTATCCATTTCTCAGGATCAAAACCCATTTTATCTGCAATAATTCTTATCTCCTCTGGAGTCTTTAGTGCAGTTTTCCCTTTTCCTCCAACTATAAATAAACCTAAATCCTTATACAGTTCTCCTAATCCCTCCTTCAATGCTCCTCCAGTAGTAGTGGTAAGCCCAGAAGAATGCCAATCAAAACCTAATACACATCCCAATGCTTGAAACCAATAGGGATCCGATAAATTCCTTAAAAGATCCTTTATTCTTCCTTCGAGAGCAAAAAGAAGAATAATTTCCTTTGCAAGCTTTTTCATTCTTTGAAAAAGCCAATAGGGTGCTTTACCTGAATGGAGTGGAAGATCTGCAAATTTCCTTTCCATAATTTTTTATTTTTAGTATAATTATACTATAATCTCGAATCTAAAAAATTAAAGGAGATAAGCATGAGAAAGATTTCTTTATTTATTTTATTATTTTCTATTTTCTTTATAATTACTATATTTGGAAAAGAAAATATCAAAATTCCAAATTTTCCAAAAGGAACTTTAAAAATTTATCAAGGAAATAAAAGCTTGGAAATTCCTATTGAAATTGCAGATAAAGAAGAACTTCGCTCTTTCGGTCTAATGTTCAGAAAAGATATTCCTTGGAATTATGGAATGCTTTTTATCTTTGAAAAAGAAGTAAACTATGGATTTTGGATGCAAAATACTTATGTTCCTTTGGAAATAGCTTTCATTGACTCCAAAAAAACTATATTTAATATTCAAAAGATGTTTCCCTGTAATGAAGAGCAATGTAAAATCTACTATAGCCCAAAACCCTACAAATATGCATTAGAAGTGAAAATGGGATTCTTTAAAAAGTTTGGTTTTAAAGAAGGAGCAAAAATAGAATATTGGAGAAAGACCTTTTAAGCCTTTCTCTATATGTAGAGTAATCGGGAACTAATCTTTTATATTCTTGCCCCATAAGAGAGGAGGAAATTAAAAAATCAGCAGTAGCTCTATTGCATGCAATAGGAATATTCCAGACAATTGCAATTCTAAGAAGAGCTTTTACATCAGGATCATGGGGAAGGGGTTCCAAAGGATCCCAAAAGAAGATAAGAAAGTCAATTTCTCCTTCTGAAATTTTTGCACCAATTTGTTGGTCTCCTCCCAATGGGCCACTTTGTAGTTTTATAATATTAAGTCCCAGCTCCCTTTCCAGTAGATCACCTGTTGTTCCAGTAGCATAGAGTTTATGCTTCGAAAGAGTACCCTGATTAAATCGTGCCCATTCTAATAATTCTTGTTTTTTGTTATCATGAGCAATTAAGGCAATTCTCTTTTGTATCCCTACAATTATCTCCTTATAATTCATTTTTCACACCTCTTAGTACTAAGTATTCTTAACAAGAAATATTAAAAAATTTTTATTGTTTTTACAAGATTTTAGTAGTAAAATTTTAAATTAATTTTTAATGGGTTAGAGGAAAATTATGAAAGTGAAGGTAAGTATATTAGGTGCTACAGGATATACTGGGGTAGAGCTTGTTAGAATTTTGAAATCCCACCCGAAGGTAGAAATTATCTCATTAACCTCTCAAAGTTATACAGGAAAGCACTTTTATGAGGTTTATCCTCACTTTTATGGTTTATTAGACTCTATTTGTGAAGATGAGAAAATAGAAGAAATTATTGAAGGATCTGATTGCATCTTTACTGCACTCCCCCATGGCCATGCTATTAATATTGCTAAAGAAATTTTTAAAAAAGGAAAAGTTCTTATAGATTTAGGAGCAGACTTTAGAATTAAAGATTATAGAATCTATGAGGAATGGTACAAAGTAGAACATACTGCTAGGGATCTACTACCATATGCAATCTATGGTCTTTGTGAAATCTATAGAGATAAAATTAAAAATTCAAAGATTATTGCAAATCCCGGTTGTTATCCTACAAGTATTATTTTAAGCCTTGCCCCTTTATTAGAGGAAAACTTAATAGAAGAAGAAAATATTATTGTAGATTCAAAATCAGGGGTATCTGGAGCAGGAAGATCTCTCTCCTTAAGTACCCATTTCTGTGAAGTTAATGAAAGTATAAAGGCTTATAGTATCCCCAATCATCGTCATATCCCTGAAATTGAGCAGGAATTAAGTTTTATAGCAAAAAGGGAAGTAAAAGTTTCCTTTACTCCTCATCTTATTCCTATTAATCGTGGCATTTTAAGTACTATTTATGGAAAATTAAAAAAAATACTCTCTTATGAAGAAATTTTTGATTTATATAAAAATTTTTATAAGAATGAAAAATTCATAAGAATATTTCCTAAAGAGATATTACCTAATACCAAAAATGTTATAGGTACTAATTTCTGTGATATAGGTTTTGTATTAGATAAGAGAACTAATAGGATTATAATCATCTCCGTTTTAGATAACCTAATAAAAGGAGCCTCAGGCCAAGCTATTCAGAATATGAATATAATATTCGGATTTGAAGAAGATGAAGGTTTGAAAAATATAAGTTTTTATCCATAGAGGAGGAATCTTTCTTGCAAAGGATTAATCTTCCAAAAGGCTTTTTAGCAAGTGGAATATCTTGTGGAATTAAAAAAGAGAGTAATAAAAAGGATTTTGGATTAATCTTTTCCGAAGTTCCAGGAAAATGTGCTGGTGTTTTTACTAAGAATAAAGTTAAAGCTGCACCTGTATTAATAACTATGGAGAGGATTAGAAATGGAATTGCTCAAGTAATAGTTGCAAATAGTGGAAATGCCAATGCATGTACTGGAGATAAGGGGATAAAAGATGCTTTGCTTATCTCAAAGGAAATCTCAAAGCATCTAAACATTCCAGAAGAATATATATTACTTGCATCTACTGGAGTTATTGGAAAACCTCTCCCTATAGAAAGAATAATTTCTAAAATTCCCTTTGCAATAAAAAAATTATCTTGGAATAGAGGAATGGATTTCCAGGAAGCAATAATGACAACAGACAAAAAGCCTAAATTTATATATAAATCTTTTTTGATGAAAGAAAAAGAAATATGTATCACAGGAATTGCTAAAGGCTCTGGCATGATTCATCCTGATCTTGCCACTATGCTTTCATTTATCTTAACAGATATATCAATTTCTTCCTCTCTTCTCGATAAAGCCTTGAAAGAAGCAGTGAAAGAAAGCTTCAATATGATTAGTGTAGATAGAGATACAAGTACTAACGATACTGTAATAATATTGGCAAACGGAGGATCAAAAAACCCTGAAATTTTAGAAGAAGACGAAAATTATGAAAGATTTAAAAACACTTTAAAAGAAGTTTGTATTTACTTAGCTAAGAAAATTGCAAAGGATGGCGAAGGGGCAACTAAAATTATTGAAGTAAAGGTAATAAATGCATATACAAAAGAAACCGCAAGAACTCTTGCAAGATCAGTAGTATCATCTAATTTAGTAAAGTGCGCCATATATGGGGAAGATGCAAATTGGGGAAGAATACTTTGTGCCCTTGGATATGCTGATTCTGATTTTGATCCTTCTAAGGTAGATATTTATATTGATAAAATTTTAGTGGCAAAGGATGGGAGTTATGTAAGTTTTTGTGAAGATGAAGTTTCAAAGATACTATCAGGGGATAATATAAGAATAGTAATAGATTTAAAGGCTGGAAAATTTTGTGCTACTGCTTGGGGTTGTGATCTTACAGAGGAATATGTAAAAATAAATTCGAAATATAGAACTTAAAAGAGGTGAAAAATGATTCCTGAAGATACAAAAGAAAGAACAAGAACCTTAATTACAGCCCTTCCATATATAAGAAAATTCTATGGAAAGATTATAGTAATAAAATATGGCGGTCATGCCATGCTAAATAATGAACTTAAAAGAGCAATTCTTTCTGATATTGTGCTTATGAAGTTCGTGGGAATAAATCCTGTAATAGTACATGGAGGAGGACCTGAAATAACAGAGATATCAAAAAAATTAGGATTAAAACCAGAATTTGTGCGAGGATTAAGAATAACAGATAAGGCAACTATTGAAATAGTTTCTATGGTTCTTGCAGGAAAAATTAATAAGGAAATTGTAAGTTTGATAAATCAAATAGGAGGAAAGACCTGTGGGATTTCAGGAGCTGATGGTTCGTTATTTTATACAGTAAAAAAACGAGCTAAAATATCTAACCCTAATGGTCTAATAGAAGAGTTAGAGTTAGGGTATGTTGGAGAGATAAAAAGGGTAAATCCTGAAATTGTTTTTCTTCTTATTAAAGAAGGTTACATACCTGTTATTGCACCCTTAGGGGTTGGAGACGATGGAGAAATTTATAATATAAATGCGGATACTGCTTCTGGAGAGTTGGCAGTTTCGTTAAAAGCAGAAAAACTCATTCTTCTTACCGATGTAGAAGGAGTTTTAAAAAATAGAGAAGATAAAAATTCCTTAATATCCATATTAAAAGTAGATGAAGCAAAAAAACTAATTGAGGAAGGAATTGTAGAGGGAGGAATGATACCTAAAATAGAATGTTGCATAAATGCTTTAAAAGGTGGAGTAGCCTCTGCTCATATTATAGATGGAAGAGTCCCCCATTCCTTACTTTTGGAGATATTTACTGATGAAGGTATTGGTACTATGATAATTCCATAAAGGAGAGGAGAAAAATGAATACAAAGGAAATCATGGAACTTACACAAAAATATGTAATGAATACCTATAAAAGATTTCCAATAGCAATTGTAAAGGGAAAGGGAACAAGAGTTTGGGATGCAGATGGAAAGGAATATTTGGATTTTGTATCGGGCATTGCAGTTTGCTCCCTTGGTCACTGTAATGATGTCATTATATCTGCAATTATAAATCAAGCTCAAAAGCTCATGCATATCTCAAATTTATATTACATAGAATCCCAAGGAGAGCTTGCTAAGATTATAGCTGAAAATTCTTGTGGAGATAAAGTATTTTTTTGTAATAGTGGTGCGGAAGCCAATGAAGCAGCAATAAAGCTTGCAAGAAAGTATGGAAAAATTTATGGAGGAGAGAATAAATATGAAATAATATCTGCTTATAAATCATTCCATGGAAGAACATTGGCTACTATAACTGCCACAGGCCAAACTAAATATCAAAAGGGTTTTGAACCTCTTCCTATAGGATTTAAATATATTCCCTTCAATGATATTTCTTCCCTTTATGAGAATATAAATGAAAAAACATGTGCTCTAATATTAGAGCCCATTCAAGGAGAAGGAGGAATATACGTAGCAGAGAAAGAGTTTCTGAAAACTGCAAGGGAGCTTTGTGATAAATATAATGCCCTTCTAATTTTTGATGAAGTGCAATGTGGGATAGGTAGGACAGGTAAATTTTTATCCTATCAAAACTTTGATGTGGAACCTGATATCATTACCTTAGCTAAAGCCCTTGGTGGAGGTTTCCCTATTGGTGCTATGGTTGCAAATAAAAAATGTTCCAGTACATTTTCTCCGGGAGATCATGCATCAACCTTTGGAGGAAATCCTTTAGCATGTTCTGCAGGAATTGCAACTATAAATTATATTTTAAATAATTCAATTCTTGAGAGTGTAAGAAGAGTTGGAAATTACTTTAAAGAAAAATTAATAGAACTTTCCTATAGGTTCCCTTTTATAAAAGAAGTTAGAGGTTTGGGATTAATGTTAGGAATGGAACTTTCAATTGAAGGAAGAAAAATTGTAGAAAAATGTCAAGAATATGGATTATTGATAAATTGTGTTGGTGAGAATATATTAAGATTTTTGCCCCCATTAATAATTACTGAGAGAGAGATAGATGAAGCCCTAATAATTCTTGAAAAAACATTTAGCGAAATTTAATGCTTTTCAATTTCTATTTGATATTTTCCTTTTTTGGTCTCTTTCAAGGATTTTATTTTGAAATATCCTAGATTTTTAATAAAAATTATATCCCCTTCCTCTATTTCATAATGAGGAGTTTTGATGATTTTGTTGTTCACCATTACTAAACCATTTTTTATAAGTTCCTGCATTCGAGAACGAGAAATGTTAAAAGCAAAACTTGATATTGAATCGAGTCTTAATGAAGATTCTGTAGTTCTTAAAATTTTTATATCCCTTTTAGGAATCAAAGTATTTAGAGGAATAAAATTAAATTCTATATTAAACTCTTTTAAAATATTCTTTAATTCTTTTTCTATTTCTCTCCCACATATTATTTGAATTTTGTTCTTTATACTCCAAATATCTCCTAATTTTCCCTCATCAATTCCCCTTTGAATTAAATTTTCCATTAGAGAGTGCTGAGAAAGCCTTTCCTTTAGTATAATCTCTACGCCTATAAAATACCTTTCTAAATCAAGATAATCCAAGATCTCTTTCTTATCTGTAATAAACCCCCTTTTGCGATCACAAAAGGAAATTCCTCCTTCTAATCTAACGTATAAATTACTAAATAAGTAACTTATCTCCTGAAAATAATATTGCTCTTGAGGATAAAGAAAATCTGTTATAAATAAACCCCCTTTGTGATTTAACTTTTGAAAATTCAAATAAAGATTCTGTATAAATATTCTTGCTTTCTCTTCATAAGCTTCGCGAAGAATTTCATTTATACCTTTTCTCATAAAACTATTCTCCCTCTCTCTTTACCCTTTTCATGATATCCTCCTTAAGTTCATATAAAGAGTATGCTTTTTCTTCCTCAATCTTCGTTAGGAAAAATTTTAAGGAAATAAATCTTAATATTGCAGAAAGAATAAAAACATAATGATACTCCACCAAGGAAATCTTAAAGTAATTCTTTAGATAAAGATTTAAAAAGGGAGCAACATTCTCAATTATAAATCCTCCAAAGATATATGCTAAGGCAATACCAAGACTTGATACAAACAAGTTCAATACCGCTATATAAAAAGACCTGTTTTCATCAGGAGAAAGGCTTAAGGCTAAATTATTATAACCTAAATCAATTCCAGGCCAGAATATTCCTGCTAATATCTGAAGCAAAATTATAATAAAAAGCCAATTATCAGGTGTGGTAAAACACCATAAAAAGGGTAAAAATGATATTACAGAGGTTGAAATCAAAAGAACAGGCTTATTCCCAAATTTATCAATAATTCTTCCCCAAATCTTTATAAAAAGAATTACACTTAAATTGTTGATTAATTGAACGTATAGGGCTATTTCAAAAAAGCTCATTTTTAAATACTTTATCATGTAAATATTAAAAAAGGGGCCAGCAATGTTTAAAGCAAATTGAAAAATTACTGCAAAAACTAAAAATTTTGAAAATTTAGAATGAGTCAAAACTTTTTTAAATATTGTAATTAATCTTTCGTTATAAGTAAAGCTACCCTGCATTGGTGGATCATAAACTTTAAAAAAACAGCTAATATCAAGAACTCCTAAAATAGTAGAAATTATAAATACTATAGAAAAACCTATTAATCCCGGAACAGTATCCAAAAATTTTCCAATAATTAACCCACTAACAAAGGAGGAGATTGTTGCCAACATACTTCTCTGACTAAAAAACCTTCCTCTGATTTCTAAAGGAACTAAAGCTCCCATCCAAGACATAAAAGAAACATTAAGAAAGGCTCCCCCTAAGGAGCTAACAATAAGAAGAAATACAATAATATAAAAAAGAAAGGTCCTTTCAGAAATTATTAATGGCAATATAGCAATAAAAAACCACGGAATTCTATGAAGGAAACCACTTATAAGAAAAATTAGTTTTCTTTTTTTAGTTTTTTCTAAAATCATAGAGGCATAAAGTTGAATAGCTCCTCCCAAAACAGGAAGAGCCAACATTATAGCATAAATTAAATCTCCAAAACCAAGTTCCTTGGCAAATCCTGCTATAGGTGTACCAACGGTAGTATTAAAGAATACTATTCCAAAACATACACCTAATATTACATAGTTTAGGCTTTTTTTCAAATATTCATCTTTGACAAAATCAGAAGACAATACTTTTTTCATAAGATGGAATTATAGCATAAATTAAAAAACATAAGATAAAACATTCTTAGTTTTCATAAATAAAATTTTAGAAAATTCCTTAGGATCTAATTTTTCGTACTCTAACCTTCTTATTTCAGGAACAATAAAATTATTAAATCCATTTTCCTTTAATTGAAATAAAAGATTTGTAAGAGGAATAATTCCATCTCCTGGAAGAACTTGATTAGACTCTTTCAAATAGTATCTTGGTATATTTTCTGCATCTTTTAAATGTATGAACGTTATCCTAGATAAATCCTTTTCTCTAAATACATCCATTTCTTCATTTGAAATATAAAAGTGGAAAGTATCGAGAAGAAATGTCAAATTAGGGATTTCTTTAAGAATTTCCCAGGCTTTTCCAAAGGTGTTTATTAAAGAAAAGACATCTATTCTCAAAGTTAAGGTAATATTAGAAGGTAATATAGATAATAACCTTTTTAAATTTTGAGAGAAAGCAGAAGAAGCAATATTAAAACTTAACCATTTAGGCTTTTTCCCAGGATTTACCAACAAAAAGGGTATATTAAGACTCAAACTTACATCTAGAAGTTCCTTCCATTTCTCTTCATCAAAGGACTCTATTTCTAATTTAATATTATGATTTATTAAAATAGGTTTTAAAGAGTTTTCCTCTAAGATTTTTATTAATTCCTTTATAGATTTTTCTTTTAAAAATATCTTGATTTTATTTTCGTCCAACTCTATAAACCTACAAAATTCCTTTACTAATAGAACCTCTTCTTCTAAAGAGAGATTGGGAAAAGTAAAACTACTCCCAACTAATTCCATAATTTCTTTCCTCCTCAAAAGAATTTATCAAATAAATTTTAACACAAACTTGCTTCAAAAAATAAACTATGATAAACTTATCGGGAAGTAATATAAAAAATAAAGGAGGTAGGATCGAAAAAATGAGGAAGCCAGAGGAAATAAGACAATTAATTCAAGAATTAAGTGATTATAGACATTCTAAATTACTAAATAGTTTTGGACCTGAGTATATAAGAAGAGAAGTAGCTCAAAAGATAATATACATCCTTCGTTGGGTTTTAGAAGATTCTTCTGTTAATATAAATTTAAGAAGAGAGAGAGAATAAAGGAGGTAGCTTTGTCCAAAAATTCTAGAAATAAGTTTGATTGGGAAGAAAAACTAATTTCTCTTTATTATACTGCTTTAGAAAAATATATTGATGGGATTTCTTTGTCTCCAAAATTAAAAGAAGAATTGAGAGAGGAATTTGAGGAAGATGATTTTTGGATTTTAGCGGAATTTTTAGTATCTCTAACAAAAATGTTTTTACATCAACAGGGATGGCTTCACTTGAATGAGGAAGAGTGGGATTTTCCATACCCTTTCTCTCCCTATATTCACTAAATTATTCAGAATTCTATAATGAACAAGGATATAGAGAGAAAATTAATAGCGATATTAGAAGTTCTTAGTACCTTTACTGAACCTATTGGAGCTACTTGTATCTCAAACAAATTATTGGAAAAGGGAATCATTCTTTCCGAAAGAGGTGTAAGATATCATTTAAGAATAATGGATGAAAAAGGATTAACAAAGGTTATAGGAAAAGAGGGAAGAATTATTACAGATAAAGGTAGGGAAGAATTAAAGAATGCATTAGTGGCAGATAAGATAGGATTTATAATTAATAAAATATCAAGCTTAGCTTTCCAAACATCATTGGATATCAATACTGGTAAAGGAAATGTTATATTAAATATCTCCTATCTTCCTCGAGGAAAATTAAAAAAGGCATTAAACGTAATGAAACAGGTATTTAACAAAGGATATGGAATAAGTGATAGAATTGTTGTTTTCGATAAAGAGGATGAAGAGATATTTCCTGGAATTATAGTTCCAGAAAAAGAAGTAATTATTGGAACAGTTTGCAGTGTAACCATTCATGGAATTTTAATTAAAGAAGGTATTCCAGTAGAAGCAAAATTTGCAGGAATATTAGAGGTCAAAGACAATATCCCTGCAAGATTTTTAGAAATAATAACCTATGAAGGAACAACCTTAGATCCATTAGAAATTTTTATTAGAAGTAAAATGACATCTATTCTTTCTGCGGTTAAAAATGGAACGGGAAAAATTTTAGCAACATTAAGAGAAATACCTTCTGTTGCCCTAAGTAAAGTAGAAGAGATACTTTTAAAAATTAAAGAAATAGGATTCCAAGGAAATATATTATTGGGCAAACCTAATCGAGAGATATTAGGAATTCCTGTTGCATCCGAAAAAGTAGGTTTAGTAATTGCTGGTGGATTAAATCCCTTAGCTGCAGTAGAAGAGGCAGAAATCGAAGCAAAAAACAAAGCTATGGGAATTTTATACGAATATTCAAACCTTATTCCAATAAAGAATTTTCTCTCTTAATCTTAAATGCTCAGATACAAGAAAAGCCAAAACTCCTTTTAACAAATCAAAGGGAATAAAAGGAAAAACTCCTAATACTAATGCCTTATGATAGCTAATTTTCATAAAATTCATAAGCCAAACACTCCCTAAAGCATAAATAATTATCAAACCTAAAATCATCCCCAAAATCTTTATTATGTTCTTATTGTTTTTAGAAATTAATGAAATTAAAGGAGCTGATACCAAAAATCCCCATAAATATCCACCTGTAGGTCCTAACAGAACATCAATTCCTCCTCTTCCCCCTGCAAATACAGGAAAACCAATTAATCCTAAAACAAGATAAGAAAGAACAATGAAAAAACTCTCTTTAGGAGTAAAAATAAGAGAAATAAGAAAAAGGGAAAATACTTGTAAAGTAAAAGGAACTCTTGTAAAAGGAAGAGGTATACTTAAGTAACTTCCTATAACTAAAAAAACAACACCCATTGAACATAAAGAAATTCGCTTGGCACTCATTTTAACAATCCCTCCTTAGTAATTATGGATTTAATAATCTATCCAAGTTAGGGAGAGTTTCCTTATAACTACTCCATAATAACTTCTTTTCCTTAAGAAATTCATAATTTCTTTCAATAATTTGCTGGTTTAATAAGGGATTTGGACTTCCTAAGGTTTTTTTAAGATATATACTTTTCTCTGGAGAGAATAATTCAAAAATTTCCTCTGTAAACAGAGGAGAAAACCTTTGCCATTCCTCTAAGGTTAAATTTTCTAAACCTTTTCTATTCTCCCCACAATATTTTATAATTTCTCCAACTATTTTATGGGCTTCCCTAAAGGGAATTCCCTTCATAGCCAAATATTCTACAATATCTGTAGAAAAGAGAAGGGAATTTTTTGCCAATTCATACATTCTTTCTTTCTTAAAGTTTAATTTTGGTAAGAATCCTATAAGGACTTGAAGTGTCAATTTTAATTGATCAAGGACATAAAAAATCAATTCTTTATCTTCTTGTAGATCTTTATTATAACTCAAAGGTAATCCCTTAATAACAGCCATAAATCCTAAAAGGTTACCCAATACCCTTCCTGCTTTTCCTCGAATACATTCCGCTAAATCTGGATTTCTTTTATGGGGCATCATACTACTCCCAGTAGAGTATTCTTGTGGTAGTTCTATAAAGGAAAACTCTTGGGTTGACCATAAGATAATTTCTTCAGAAAGTTTAGAAAGATGTAAAAAAATTAAAGAAATAACAAAGAGTAATTCTACAACAAAATCTCTATCGGATACTGCATCAAGACTATTCTCTGCTACTCTCCTAAATCCAAGAATTTTGGCAGTATATTCACGATCTAAAGAAATTGTGCTTCCTGCTAATGCTCCACAACCTAAAGGTAAAACATCTATTCTCTTATAGCAATCTTCAAGTCTTTCCAAATCTCGTTGAAACATTTCATAATAGGCTAAGAAGTAATGTCCTAAGGTTACAGGTTGAGCATGTTGAAGATGAGTATATCCTGGCATTAGTGTATCAAGATATAATTTAGAAAGGGCCAAAAATTCTTCCATTAAGGAAATTAATAAATCCACAATCTTACAAGATTCTCTTTTTAAATACAATCTTAAATCTAAAGATACCTGATCATTTCTACTTCTTCCTGTATGAATTTTTTTTCCTAAATCTCCTATACTTTTTGTAAGGTTTTCTTCTATAAATGTATGAATATCTTCTGCTCCTTGGATAATATCTAAGTTATTTGAAATTCTATTCCAGAGTTCCATAATTCCTTCTTTTAAAATTTTCCATTCTTCTTCTTTTATTATTCCAGCCTTCCTTAAGGTTAATAAATGAGCACAAGTTCCTAAAAGATCATCTTCCCATAATCTTTTATCAAAGGAGAGGGAAAAAGAAAAATCTTCAAAAGTTTTATCTAAGGGGTGTTTCCATCGACTATCCCACAAAGGCATCTTCTTTTACCTGGAAATAATCCTGTAAAGCTATATAATCCATTTCATCATCATTCATATTTTTTAATATTTCTATAATTGTATTAAAAGTATCTTCAGAAACAACACAAGGGATACCAAGATCAAAACATGCTCTTCTCCATGCTCCATCTTTCTTTCCAGTACTAATCACTAGATCAAATTTTTCCTTTGTTAATGTAAAAACTTCATTTTTTTCTATATCTATTGGAATAAAAAGATTATTTACAGTATTTCCAATGGTATAAAGTTTAATATTTCTTTTTAAAAGGTAATCCCAATGTGTATCGAAATAAGTGGTAACTAAAAATTTTCCATCATATAAAGGAACCTTTATTCCACTGGCAAGGAGTGCTTTGTACAAGGCTTTTTCCCAGGTATAAGCAATTCCCATGACTTCACCTGTAGATCTCATCTCAGGACCCAACTCAATTTCTGCAGATTTTATTTTTGTAAAGGAGAAAACTGGAGCTTTAACTGAAAAATGTTTTGGACAAGGATATAATTCATTCTTAATTCCAAAATCTCTAAGCTTGTATCCTAAAGAAATTTTTGTAGCCCATTTTACCAAAGGTAATTTCAGAGCTTTACTTAAAAAAGGTACTGTTCTTGAAGCTCTTGGATTTGCCTCAAGAACAAAGACATTATTATCTTTATCAACAACAAACTGGATATTTAAAAGTCCCCTTACCTTTAAAGCTAAAGCTATTTTCTTCGAATATTCTATAATTTTTTCTTGAGCCTTAGAAGAGAGAGAATATGTTGGAAAAATTGCAATACTATCCCCTGAATGGATTCCAGCTCTTTCCACATGTTCCATAACTCCAGGAATAAATACATCCTCTCCATCACAGAGAAGATCAACCTCTGCTTCTTTTCCCAGTATAAATTGATCCATCCAAAGGGGCAAAATTAAATCTCTTCTATTAAAATAATTTTCCAACTCTTCAAAACTATCTATTATATGCATTGCCCTTCCACCTAATACATAGGAAGGTCTTAATAGTACAGGAAATCCAATTTCCCCTACAACATTTTTTGCTTCTTGAAAACTTCGAATATAAAATCCTTTAGGTCTTGGTATCTTTAATTTATTAAGGACTCTATCGAACTTTTCTCTATCCTCAGCAAGATCTATACTTCCCTGAGACGTTCCCAATAAGTAAAAACCTCTTTTAACAAGATTTTTTGATAAATTTATAGCAGTTTGTCCTCCAAATTGGGAAAGAAATCCCAATGGTTCCTCTTGTTCCAAAACATTTATAACGTCTTCGGTAGTTAAAGGTTCAAAATAAAGTCTATCAGCTATATCAAAATCAGTACTAAGGGTCTCTGGATTATTGTTTATCATAACTGAGACAAGGCCCTCTTCTTTTATAGATTTTACTGCTTGAACAGTGCAGTAATCAAATTCTATCCCTTGACCAATTCTTATGGGACCACTACCTAAAACCACTACTGACCTTTGAGGAGTTTTAATAACCTCATTTTCTTCTTCATAGGTTGAATAATAATATGGAGTTTGTGCGGAAAATTCTGCAGCACAAGTATCAACAATTTTATAAACAGGAAATACCTTATGAATTTTTCTATATTGAAATATTTCTTCTTTTGAAGCATTAATAATACAGGAAAGATCATAATCTCCTAATCCAATACTTTTTAAAAATCTTAACTCCCTTGGAGGGATATCTGCTAGGGATTTCCCCTTGAATTTATAGGATATTTCGATTAAATTATAAATCTTCGATAGAAAGAAAGAGTCGATTCCTGTTAAATCATGAACCTCTTTTACAGAAAAACCCCTTCTAAATCCTTCAGCTATGAGAAAAAGTCTTCTATCATCTGCATTTTTAAAGTAATATTTTATTTCCTCATTGGAAAGATACGAGAATTTATCAGAAAACAAACCCAATTCCACATCTAAGGAACGAACAGCTTTTAATAATGCTTCTTCAAAGGTTCTTCCTAAAGCCATTACCTCTCCTGTTGCCTGCATTTGAGTTCCAAGGGTTCTATCTTTAACTTTAAATTTCTCAAATCCCCAACGAGGTATCTTTACTACAACATAATCTAGGGTAGGTTCAAAAGCTGCGTAAGTCTCTTTAGTAACAGGATTTCTAATTTCATCTAATGTTAATCCAACAGCAATCTTTGCAGTAATTCGTGCAATGGGAAATCCTGTGGCTTTAGAGGCTAAAGCACTGGATCTACTTACCCTTGGATTTACCTCTATTACATAATATTCTAATTTTTTAGGATTCAAAGCAAATTGAATATTACATCCTCCTTCAATCTTCAGACTAGATATAATTTTTAAAGATGCAGTTCTTAACATTTGATATTCACAATCATTTAATGTTTGGGTAGGAGCAACTACAATGCTATCTCCTGTATGAATTCCCATAGGGTCAAAATTCTCCATACTACAAACGGTTATTACATTTCCTTTTGCATCCCTCATTACTTCAAATTCAATCTCTTTCCAACCTAAAACACTTTTTTCCAAAAGAGCTTGTTTTACTGGACTTAAAGTTAAACTTCTTATGAGAATTTTCTCAAAATCCTCAATCTTCTCTACAATTCCTCCACCAGTGCCACCCAAAGTGTATGCTGGTCTTATTACTAATGGAAGACCAATTTCTTCTAAGGCATTTATTCCCTCCTCCAAACTACGGACTATTACACTCTTTAACACGGGTTCTCCAATTTCTTCCATTTTTTTCTTAAACATTTCTCTATCTTCTGCAAAATTAATAGATTCTAAGGAAGCACCTAAGAGAGGAATTCCTAACCTTTCTAAAATTCCCAAAGAAGCAAGCTCCATTGCCAAATTTAAACCTGTTTGTCCCCCTAAGGTTGCAATTATTCCATCGGGTTTTTCTTTCTCTATTATTCTTTCTACGACCTCTGGAATTAATGGCTCTAAGTATATTCTATCTGCCATCTCCCAATCGGTCATTATGGTAGCAGGATTTGAATTAATCAAAACTATCTCAATTCCTTCCTCTTTTAGTGCTCTACAAGCTTGAGTTCCAGAATAATCAAATTCTGCAGCTTGTCCTATTATTATAGGACCAGAGCCTATAACTAAAACTTTATTGACATCTCTTCTTTTAGGCACAGTCTTCCCCTCTCAACTTAATAAATTATGAAACTCATCAAATATAAATTTTGTATCCTGAGGACCTGGAGATGCCTCAGGATGGAATTGGACAGCAAGTAAAGGAAGACTAACATGCTTCATCCCTTCTAAGGTTTCATCATTTAAATTATAAAACCAGACTTTAAAACCAGATGGCAATGTATCTTCCTTTACTGCATAACTATGATTTTGGGAGGTTATATAAACTCTCCCTGTCTCTAAATCCTTTGCAGGATGATTTGCTCCTCTATGTCCAAACTTAAGCTTATAGGTTTTTGCACCTACACTTAATGCTAAGAGTTGAATTCCAAGACATATACCTAAAATAGGTTTTTCTAATGTCAAAATCTTTCTTATAGTCTCCTGAGTATAAGGCACGTTGATGGGATCGCCCGGTCCATTAGAAAGGACTATTCCATCAGGGTTAAAATTCTTTACATCCTCAAAGGAACTCCATGCAGGAAAAATTTTTATTCTATAATTATATTTTAAAAGTTGCCTTATTATCCCCTCCTTCACCCCAAAATCTAAAAGAGCAATTTTCCTATCTCCCTCGGGATTAAGTTCGTAAGGAACAGAAGTGGTAACTCTTCTTACCAAATCTAAATAATTAAAATCAAGCCTTTCTAATTTCTTTGCAAGAACAAAGGGATCATTTTCGATAGTCGAGATTATTGCCTTCATAGTCCCAAATTTCCTTATCTCTTTTACAATCTTTCTTGTATCAACCTTATGAATAGCAACTATATTTTGCTTATAAAAAAATTCCCTTAATGAAAAGGGACTATCCCAATGAAATTTATAATCATTAAATTCCCTTGCCAAAACTCCTTTACAAAAAGCCTTTTTATTTTCTAATCTTCTTACATCAATCCCATAATTCCCAATAAGGGGGTAAGAAAAAACAATTATTTGATTTGCATAGGATGGGTCAGTAATAACTTGAGGATAACCTACCATACTTGTATTAAAAACAATTTCTCCACAAATTTCTCCATCTACACCAAAACTTTCTCCAATAAAACTATGTCCTGTTTCTAATACTAATATGCCCTCTTTTAATCCCATTTTTCTCCTCAAATTCAATTTATTCTTGAGAATTATATATTAAAAAATAAATTTTAACAAGAATTATTTTTTATCTGACTTTTTTGCATATAAATATGAGGGTAAGCCAAAAATTTTAATAAACCCTACCGCTAATTCATTGGAAAAGGTACTCTTTTTATCATAAGTTGCCAAATCAAAATCATATAAGGAATAAGGAGAATATTTACCAACAATTGAGAAATTTCCATAATTAAATTTAACCCTAACTTTTCCTGTAACCCTTTCTTGAGTCTTTTCAATAAAACTCTGAAGAGCTTCCCTCAAAGGATCGAACCACAATCCATAATAAACAATCTGAGAGTACTTTTCCTCGATTATTCTCTTAAAGTGAGAAAGTTCTCGGTGATGAACTAAACTTTCTATTGCAGAATGAGCCTTAATAAGAACAAGTGCAGCTGGAACTTCATATATTTCCCTTGTTTTTATTCCTACTAATCTATTTTCAATATGATCAACTCGCCCTATTCCATATTCCCCTGCTATTTTATTTATCGTTTCTATAACCTTAATAGGTGACATCCTTTCTCCATCTAAACCTACAGGAACACCCTCTTCAAAGTATATCTCCATATATCTTGGGGGAAGATTTGGCTTTATTTTTGTCCATAAGAAAATATCCTCAGGCGGCTCCAACCATGGATCTTCGAGAATTCCTCCTTCAATACTTCTCCCCCAAAGATTTTCATCAATGCTATAGGGATTCTCCTTTGTTACAGGAACAGGTATATTATTTTCTATTGCATATTCTACTTCTTCTTCCCTTGTAAAATTCCATTCCCTTACTGGAGCTATAACCTCAAGATCAGGTGCTAAGGATTTCACCGCAATATCAAATCTCACCTGATCATTCCCTTTCCCTGTACAGCCATGTGCTACATATTTCACATTATTCTCCCTTGCTACCTTTACCAGATATTTTGCAATTAAAGGTCTGGAAAGAGCAGTTGATAATGGATAAGTTTCTTCATAAAGGGCATTAGCTTTTAGGGCGGGAAGAATGAATTCTTCTACAAATTCTTCCTTTAAATCCCATACATAAGCTTTTTCAACTCCTAATTTTTCAGCTTTCTCCTTTACCTCATCAAGATTTATTTTCTGGCCTAAATCTATTGTTAGAGTTATAACCTTCATATTATATTTTTGATTAAGCCATTTTATTGCTACAGATGTATCTAAGCCTCCTGAATAGGCTAACACAACTTTCTTCATGTTTTCTTCTTCCTCCTTAAGACTTAATGATATGGAATTTTAAAAATCATTCTCTGCTTCAGGATAAGAACCTAATATTTTGAAAGATAGACATTCTTCCTTCAATAGCTCCAATGCCTTTTTAACCTTTTCCTCTTCAAAATGTCCCTGAAAATCTACAAAAAATAAATACTGAAAAGGAGAAGATTTTACTGGTCTTGATTGTATAAGGGTCATATTAATATTAAAATCATGAAGAGGTTTTAAGGCACTAAAAAGAGCTCCTGCCTGATGTTTTGTAGTAAAAATAATAGAGGTTTTATCCTTTCCAGATGAACTTAAACTTTCTCTTCCCAAAATTAAGAAACGGGTTCTATTATACCAATTATCTTGAATATTTTTTGCTAAGATTTTTAATCCAAAAATTTCACTAGCTAGGGAACTTGCTATTGCTGCACCCTTTGGATCCTCTTTTGCTAAAGAAGCACCATAAGTTGTACTACTTGTTGAAATCTCCTTAGCTCTTGGAAGGTTTTCCTTTAGCCATCTCCTACATTGAGAGAGAGCTTGGGGATGAGAATATACTCTTTCAATTTCCTCAAAAGAATCTTGTAAAGATAAAAGACAATGTTGTATAGGTAAATATACTTCACCAATTACTCTTAAAGTAGTTTCCACCAAAAGATCCATGGTGGCCCCTACAGTACCTTCTAATGAATTTTCTATGGGAACAACACCATAATCAACTTCATTATTTTCCATAGCTTGAAATATACCTTCTACAGTAGGAAGGGCAATAAACTTTGATCCTTTTCCAAAGAATTTTATAGCAGCTTGATGAGTAAAGGTACCTTCTGGTCCTAAAAATCCAATTTTGATCTCCTTTTCTAAATTTCTTATATAACTAATTATATCCTTAAAAATATTCGCTATTGCAAAATAAGATAGGGGCCCACTATTTATTTTTTCTAACTTTTCAAGGATTTCTTTTTCTCTTAATGGATCGAAGGAAGATAAGTTATTTTCCTTTTTAATTTTACCGATTTCTAAAGCTAAAAGAGCCCTCTTATTTATAAGTTCTAATATCCTTTTATCAATTTCATCTATTTCCCTTCGTAATTTTTCTAAATCATCCATCGTAATCTCTCTCCCACAAATTTTTCATAAATTGTAAAGAAGAATTTTGAAAAAAGCAAGTACCTCTAAAATCTGATCTATAATCATTTTTGAGATAAGGAAGCCTCCTTGATATAGAGTTTTACATGAATTTCTCTCCTCTAAACTTCAGAAATTTTTCCCTTTACAAAATAAATTTTTCAGTGCATTATTTCCATATATACTTAAAATCGTTTGCGCAATTGCATATTAAAATTTCATAAGAAGATGATGATGGAAATTAAAAATACAAAATTTTAAGAAAATGGATTCATTTTCGAGAACTAAACATACTCTTAGCTCTTATAGTTTTAAGTTTTGGTATAACCATTATTAACCCAAGATTTATAAGTTCCTTTAATCTACAAATTATTGCAAGACAGGTAGCAATTTTTGGTCTATTAGCTATAGGAGAAACCTTGGTGATCATTGGAAGAGGAATTGATTTATCAGTAGGTTCATTGGTAGCTTTAACAGGAGTACTTGTGGCACTATCTATGAAAAACGGACTAAGTATTACTATCTCTATATTAATAGTACTCTTAATTTCTTCCCTTGTTGGTCTTTGGCATAGCCTTTTTGTAGCAAAGCTTAAAGTTCCTCCCTTTATTATCACCCTCGGAACTTTAACGGCTGCACGAGGACTTGCTTTGGTAATTACAAAGGGATGGCCAATAATCGGATTACCCGAAAGATTCTTCTTCATTGGACAAGGAGATGTCTTAGGTATACCTTTCCCTTTAATAATTCTTATATTTTTTGCATTAATAGCTTTCTTTATTACAAAATACACTGTATTAGGAAGATAACTTTACGCAACGGGTGGAAATATTTAGGCAGCAAGATTGTCAGGAATTGATGTTGATAAAAGAAGAATATTTACTTATATTTCAAGTTCCTTCTTAGCGGGAATAACAGGAATAATAATAGCCTCAAGATTAAGTCAAGGCCAAGCTGGAGTTGGAGGAGGATACGAATTAAGTGCCATTGCCGCCGCAGTAATTGGAGGAACCTTTCTTTCTGGTGGTGAAGGTACAATTTTGGGGACCACTATTGGAGCTGCAATTATGAGTGTTATATATAATGGATTAATCTTGCTGGAAATATCATCATATTGGCATAAGGAGGAAGTACAATAAAAAAGATTTTCTTAATTCTTCTTATTTATTCCTTTGCCTTATTTTTCTCTATAAGTTATTCTAAGGAAATACATGTGGCAGTAATTGGAAAATCAGTTCATCTCTATTGGTCAGAAGTAGAATTAGGGGTAAAAAAGGCTTCACAAGATCTGGTATTAAGGCAACATTTTTTGTCCCTATAAAAGAAGATATTCCTGCACAAATTGCGCAAATGGAATCCTTTATTGCTATGGGAGTAGATGGGATAGCTGTAGCTTCTTCAGATCCAACAGCAATTGCACCAACTATTGAAAAGGCTATGGCAGAGAAAATCCTAGTAATTACTCTTGATACTGATGCCCCTGAAAGCAAAAGATTAGTTTATATTGGTACTGACAACTATTCTGCAGGAAAAATTGCAGGCCAGGTAATGTCAGATCTTTTAGGGTTAAAGGGCGGAAAAGTAGCAATAGGAACAGGAGCCATAACAGCAATGAACTCTTTAGAAAGAATGAGAGGATTTATGGAGGGAATAGCAGGAAATAAAAGGATCACTTTAGTGACAAAACCTGCCCTCTGTGATTTTGAAGATACTGGAAGAGCGGTAACATTAGCAGAGCAAGCACTACCCACTTATCCAGACCTTAGAGAATTCTTTGGAGTTTACGCCTCTAATGGTCCTGCAGCTGCAAGGGCAATAAAATCTGCTGGAAAAGTAGGACAAGTGCTAATTGTTTGTTTCGATACAACTCAAGAACATATGCAACTTATAAAAGAGGGTGTTACTTTAGCAACCGTTGGACAAAGACCATATATGGTAGGGTATAAGAGTGTAGAAGTCCTATTTAAGATGGCTACAAAAGGGATAGAGACAACCCTAAAGGAACCACCAGCAAATAGAATTATTGACACAGGAGAGATGTCATTGCAGCAAATAAATATATTAATTCAATAAAAGGAAGAATTATATTTAAAGGAAAAGAGATAGAACCTAAAAACTCCTATCATGCCCAAGAGTTAGACATTTCCATTATTTATCAGAAGTTTAATCTTGTTCCAAACTTGGATATAGCTACAAATATCTTCTTAGGGAATGAACCTAAGAAGGGAAAATTTCTAAAAATTTTTGATATTAAAAAAGCTTTTAAGAAATCCGAAGGGTTATTGGAAATGATAGGATTAAATATTCCTCTAGATATTTTAATTAAGGATCTTACTATTGCTCAGCAACAAATGGTAGAAATTGCAAAGGCTTTAGCATTAAAATCTGAGTTAATAATAATGGATGAACCTACCTCTGCATTAGCAGGAAAAGAAGTTACAAAATTATTTGAGATAATGAAGAGATTAAAAAATGAAGGTATCTCAATAATATTTATAACTCATCGTTTAGAAGAGGTTTTTCAGATAGCTAATCGTATAGTAGTACTAAGAGATGGACAAAGAGTTGGTGAACTTACCTGTGAAGAAAATAAAATTGATGAAGTAATAAGATTAATGGTGGGAAGGAATGTAAGAGTATAAACAAGAATAGAATCAAAGGTTAATAATGTAATTCTTGAAGTCAAAAATCTTTCTTCTCATGCTATAAAAAATATAAATTTCTCATTAAGAAAGGGAGAAGTGTTAGGAATAGCTGGATTAGTTGGATCTGAAAGAATAGAGATAGTAAGAGCTCTCTTTGGGGCAGACCCCAAAATCTCTGGAGAAATATATCTTGAGGGAAAAAATTGAAATTAAATCTCCAAAGGACGCATTCAAATTAGGAATTGTCTTAGTTCCAGAAGATAGAAAATTACAGGGACTTATTCTTAATATGGCTTTTCATGAGAATCTCTCTCTTCCAACTCTTCCTTTCATGTTTTCCAATAAATTACTTAATTTTAAAAGAGAATATAAATTGGTAGAAGATTTTGTGGATAAGCTGAGAATAAGAACTCCTCATATTTTCAAGTAGTTAACAACCTTTCTGGAGGAAATCAACAAAAAGTTGTAGTTACAAAATGGTTAGCATAAAACCTAAAGTCTTAATTCTTGATGAGCCAACAAGGGTTATAGATGTAGGAGCAAAAGCAGAAATTCATAATTTAATAGACAAATTAGCCAAGGAAGGAATAGGAATAATATTTATATCCTCAGGGCTTCCAGAAATTCTTGCTCTTTCTGATAGAATACTTATTCTATCAAAGGGAAGGATAACAGGAGAGCTAAAAAGAGAAGAAGCTAATCAAGAAAAAATTATGCAATAGTCTAAATTTTCCCTTTTTCCCTAATATACAATGATTCTATACTTTCAAATACAGGAAATTTTCTAAGAATATTTAATGATTCCTTCCATATATTTTCTAAGACTTGAGATTCTAAATTCTTCTCCCCTATTCTACGAATAACATCTATGGAATTTTTAACAAAACCCTTTATTTCCTCCTCAGTATATTTTCCTAAATTTTTATAAAAATATGGCCAATAAGGTTTTAAGTTCCCCAACAAATTTTCAAAAATATATTTTACCTCTTGAGTATTATCTTCAATAAATTCTTGCCAGGCGTTTTCTAATTTCTGATCAATGTTTTCCTTCTTATATCTGCTAAAAATTTCCATCCAAAATCTCCAGAAGGTATATATTAAGGCCAATTTTTTGTCTTCTTCAAAGGAAACAATCTTTTTATCCTTTAATAACTTTCCAAGAACACTTTGTGTCTTTGAACTTTCAAAGATCGAATCATTAATAATATCCTTAAAAGTTTTTTCTCCATCAAAAAACCAAGAGAAAAATTCTTCTTCAAAACTCTCATATTTCCCCACAAAGAGAAATATATGGTTGAGATTTTTTTCTATAAAATCAATAACCTCAAAAACTCTTGCTGCGGTAAGAACCATATCTATTCCTGTTCTACCTAAAGAGAATAGAAAATTTATAGATTCTCTTGAAAATTTCTCAATGAACTCAGGCTTATATTCCTTCAGATGTCTATAAAAATAATACCAAGAAACTTTCTCCTGTAAAGTTATATCTCTAAAAATCTCTTTTACTTTATCTTCCCTTCTATTTATAAAATTTTGCCACTCTCTTCTAATACTTCTTTCACTTATTGCTATCTTAGGATATTCCTCTAATATGTGTAGCCAATATCTCCAAAAAATGTATATCCAAAATAGCGAAAAATCCTCGTTTACTCTCAACAATCTTTCTTCCTTTATTAACTTTCCAATCAACTCTATAGTTTTAACCTTTCCTAATGGAGCCTTATATGCTACCTCTCTCACAGTCTTTAAACCATCAAAAGAGGAACTTATAGCCTCTTCTTCTAAAGATAACCCATCAATTTTAACAGGTAATAAAATTACATTTCCAAGATAGTCCATAAGATCAATATATTTTGCAGCACTTATTAATATTTCAAAGGGGTCGACATCTAAAACATAAGAGGGGGCTTTTTCTTCAGGAAAGAAAATAAAATTTCCCTTATTCCATAATGCTAAATCTAATAAAGCATCCATATTTTCTAAAGGTCCAGTTCTTGCATAAACAATTCTTCCATCTTTAAAAAATACTTCTGCCTTTCTTTCTCCATCTTCTACTTGAAATTTTCCTGTTTTTCTTCCTGAGGATAAGAGTTGAAGAACCTCCCACAGAGGTAAACTTACCAAATCTCCCCTTATTCCCATTTTTATCTATCCTCCTCCTTTAAAGGGCTTTAACGGAGCAAACCCATTCTCTTATTTCTATATTGATCAAACATAATAGCTAAGATTGTTATAGCTCCAATAGCTGATGGTTGCCAATATGCAGGAAATCCAAGGAGAACCATTCCAGTTCTTAAAATTTGCATTATAGCAGCACCAATAAGAACCCCAAACATTGTGCCCTCATCACCAGTAAGAGATGTCCCTCTAATAACTGCAGATACAATGATATCCAATTCGTATTAATAAAGATCCCTCTTTAAAAAAGATTTTTAGATAGAAAACTAAAAATTTAACCAACCACCTTAAAATTTAATTAATTCTATTTTAACATGAAATTTTTATTGCATCAATTCGATCCTCCTGATCTGTAATCACTTTTCACCCCCTTTCAATATAAGAACTATCCCTCTTTTCTTGCTTACCCTCATATTATTGGTATAGTAAAGGAAAGAATTCTCCAAATAAGTGAAATCAGGAAAAGGATATTAACTAAGGCTTGGATAGAAGAATAATAAAAAGAAGGCTTTCTTTTTCAAAGGGTGATTACAGATCAATTAAATTCCCATTTAAGAAAATTAAAAATCTCATCCCAACTTGGAATTTGGAAGGAAGCTCCTATCTCCTTAACACAGAAGGCACCAATTAAATTACCTAAAAGACCACATCTTTTAATATCCCATCCCAAAAGAACTCCTGCTAAAAACCCAGCAACATAGGCATCTCCTGCTCCTGTGGTATCTTTTACCTCTACAGGAAATATTGGAATATAAAATTCCTCTTTCCCATTAGTAACATAAGAACCCATCTCACCCATTTTAAGAGCAATAGCTTTTACTCCTTCATTTAAGAAAAATTTTGCAATATCTTCAGGATTTTCTTTTTTTGTTATAGCCTTTGCCTCTTCTAAACTGGGGAGAAAATAATCTAAATATGGAAGAGCAGAAGAAAGATTCCTTAGCCAGTTTCCCTTTGCATCCCAAACAGTATCTAAGGAAGTAATCAATCCTATTTTTTTAGCTTTTTCCAATAGAATACCCGTTGGTTTTCCATCTAAGGATGGTAGTACATTAGTTCCAGCAATGTGAAGAATTTTTGATCTTTTTAAAAATTCTTCAGGAATATCTTCTAAACTTAAATTAGAATTTGCGCCTAAATAGTGCCAAAAACTTCTCTCTCCTTCCTTTGATATTGCTACGATAGTAGCAGAAGTTTTTAATTTATCATCTATTTTAACCCCACTGGTATCTATTCCGTAAGCCTCTAATTGAGAAATAATAAAATCTCCAAATCCATCCTTCCCTATCCTTGCGGTTATGCCTACTTTAAATCCCAATTTTGCCAAAGCAATTCCTGTATTTACTGCACATCCCCCAGTATTAAGGGTAATTTCTCCTAATAAAATTAATCTCCCCTTTTCAGGCAAAAAGTCAATGGGCTTTCCTAGGATATCCGCTACTGCAATACCTGCACATAGTACATCCAGATCATTTTGGGTTTCCATAATATTTTTCTACAAAATTAGATAATTTCTTGAAATAATCCCTCATCAGGGGATATAAAGATCTATAAAGTTCATATAAGTCTCTATACAACTCTACATTTCCTTTTCTTGGTTCATCTTTACTTATAATCCTTATAGCAGTCTCACATGCAGATTCTACGCTTTCATATATTCCAACTCCGACTCCTGCAAGAAGCGCAGCCCCATATGCAGCTCCCTCTGTGACATTTATTGTTATTATAGGACTATCAAAAATATCTGCTAAAATCTCTCTCCAGAGAGGACTCCTTGCACCTCCACCAGATACCCTAATCTCTTTTATTTCAATTCCTAAGCTTTTAATCAGTTCTAAGGAATCTTTTAATCCAAAAGCTACCCCTTCAAGAACAGATCTTACAAAAGATGGCTTTTTATGTCTTAAGGTTATTCCAACAAAAACCCCTTTTGCCATTGGGTCTGGGTATGGGGTTCTTTCTCCTGTAAGATAAGGTAGGAATAATAAACCCTCTGAACCTGAAGGTACTTTTTCTGCAGACATTGTTAAAAATTCATAGGGATCTTTTCCTGTCCACTTTGAAAGCTCCATCTCGATTTCTCCAAAGGAATCTCTAAGCCATCTAAAGGAACCTCCTGCAGATAACATTACTCCCATAGTATGCCATTTTCCCGGAACTGCATGGCAAAAAGTGTGAAGTCTTCCTTCCTTTTCTCCCTCAGGTTTGTCTAAATGAGCAAAAACAACCCCTGAAGTTCCAAGGGTCACAGATACTATTCCAGCTTTTACAATACCAGTTCCTACCGCTTGAGCAGCCTGATCTCCTCCACCACCAACCACTGGAATTCCAGAAACTAATCCTAACTCTTCTGCTACCTTAGGAAGGAGAGTTCCTGTAATTTCAGGAGACTCATAAACCTTTGGCATCCAGTCCTCTGAAATATCAAGCAAAGAAAGCATCTCTCTGGACCATTTTCTGTTTTTCACATCAAAAAGTAGAGTTCCTGAAGCATCGGAAACCTCTGAGGCATATTCTCCTGTTAGGCGATAACGAATATAATCTTTTGGGAGAAGAATTTTCTTTACTTTTGAGTAAGTTTCAGGTTCATTATCTCTAAGCCATAGAATTTTAGGAACAGTAAAACCTGTAAGAGCAAGATTTAATGTTAAATCGAGAAGTTTATTAATACCTCCCACTCTTTCTACAATTTCATCACACTGCTTTGCAGTTCTTTGATCATTCCACAGTATTGCTCTCCTTAAAACACTTCCTTTAGAATCTAAAAAGACAGATCCATGCATTTGACCTGTTAGTCCTATTCCTTTTATCTCTTTTGGAGATACAGATGATAAACTTATAGTTCTTTGAATTGATTTTTTGGTCGCTTGCCACCAGTCTTCTGGCTCTTGTTCGGACCAACCTGGATATGGAGTATAGAGGGGATATTCCTCTGTCCATGATTGAATAACATTTCCTTCCTCATCAATAAGTAAAGCTTTTGAACCTGTAGTTCCCACATCAATTCCAATTAACAAATTTATCACCTCTTTCCCATTTTTTAATATATTCTAGTAAATCGTTTTCTTTGTTGTCAAGAATACTCTCTATTTTATGAGCTTCTTATATAAGACTCTTAATTATTCAATACTTTCTCTCTAAGAAATAAAAAGGCCATTAAAATACCTAAAAACCCTGATAAAATAAGAAAATAAAAGACATGGAGATAGGTACCAAATATATCCCTTAATATTCCAGAAATTAAAGTACCTAATATTGCCCCTACCCCATAGGCGGTGAAAACAATCCCATAGTTTTTACTGGAATGTTTCTCCCCAAAGAATATTACAGTAGTAGCTGGTGCAATGGCAAGCCATGCACCAAGATTCAACCATAAAAGGGAAAAGGATAATATATACACAAATAAATTAGGAGAAATCAAGATAAAAATAGCTGCAATAATTACTAAAATATAGGATAAAATTGAAGAGTTCAAAGGAGAGAATTTATCAGTTAACCATCCAAATATTGGTCTTCCTAAGGCGTTAAAAATGGCAAATAAAGATATTAAACTTGCGGTAGATTTTGGGTCTAATTTTATTAATTCTTCACCTACAGGACTTGTTATTCCAATAATCATTAATCCTATTAAAGTTCCTATCATATAGCATATCCATAATCCATAAAATTTTTTAGTTTTCAGCATAGATTTTGTATCTATATATACAGAAGAAGCTATATTTTTATTATTTAACAAAAATTTTTCTGAAGGAAATTTGAAAAGAAATCCTAAAATTACAATCAATATCAAAAAGATAAATCCCAAAATTCTAAAGGTTTGAAGGGGTCCATAGATATCTACTAAATAGCGCGCTAAAGGAGCAGTAATAAGAGGGGATAGTCCAAACCCTGAAATAACAATTCCTATAGCCAAGCCCTTCTGCTCGGGAAACCATCGGGAAATCACTGCTATAGGTATCCCATAAACTATTCCCACACCCACTCCTCCTAAAACTCCATAGGTTATGGTCATAAGATTAATATTCTGAGTAAATCCAGAAAGAAACCATCCTAATCCTACCACTATTCCTCCTATTATAGTCATTAAATTTGGAGGATATTTCTCTATAAATCCCCCAGAGATAGCCATTGATACAGAGAATATAGCTAAAAAAGTCATATAAGGGAAACCACTCTGGATAACTCCTATATTTAACAGGTCCTCCAGAGGTTTTCTAAATATACTCCAAGAATAAGCTGTTCCTAAACATATATAAATAAGCATTCCTGCAGGAATAAGAAACCATCTTTTCATCTTCTCACTCCTTTCTTATACTCTTGAAGGGACAAATTTGGAAGCATATACCACATTTAGTACATTTTTTCTGATCAATTACATAGGTCCCATCATAATCCTTGAATATGGCTCCCATAGGACAATTTCTAAAACATATGGAACATTTTCTACACTCTTCCCTTACTACCTCATAACGTATTAAAGCAGTACAAACTTTGGCGGGACATTTTTTATCCCTTATATGAGCTAAGTATTCATCCCTAAAATATTTTAGAGTAGTTAACACTGGGTTTGGAGCACCTTTCCCGAGTCCACATAAGGAAGTATTTCTTACTGTATATGCAAGTTGTTCTAATTCTACTAAAGCTTCTTCTGTGCCTTCTCCTTTAGTAATCTTATCCAGAATTTCAAGCATTCTCTTAGTTCCTACTCTACAGGGGATACATTTTCCACAGGATTCTTCTTGAGTAAAGGAGAGGAAAAATTTAGATACATCCACCATACAATTATCTTCATCCATTACAATTAATCCACCAGAGCCCATGATAGCTCCAAGAGACGTTATAGATTCGTAATCTACAGGGGTTTCTAAATATTCTGCTGGAATACATCCTCCAGCAGGTCCTCCAATTTGAACTGCTTTAAACTTCTTTTCTCCAGGAATTCCTCCACCTATATCATACACAATCTCTTTAAGGGTTATTCCCATGGGAACTTCAATTAAACCTGTCATATTAATCTTTCCAGCTAAGGCAAAAACTTTTGTTCCTTTACTCTTTTCTGTCCCCAGACTTGAAAACCAGTTTGCTCCCTTCAAAATAATCTCAGGAATATTTGCCCAAGTTTCCACATTATTAATCACAGTGGGTTTGCCCCAAAGGCCTGAACTTACTGGAAAAGGTGGTCTTGGTCTTGGCATTCCCCTTTTCCCTTCCACAGAAGCAATAAGAGCTGTTTCCTCACCACAAACAAAAGCGCCAGCACCAATTCTAATTTCGATATCAAAAGAAAAATCTGTCCCTAAGATATTTTCTCCTAAGAGTCCATAACTTTTTGCTTGCTCTAAGGCATAAGTTAATCTTTTAATAGCAAGGGGATATTCAGCTCTTATATATATAAAGCCTTTCCTAGCTCCTATAGCATATGCCCCAATAAGCATTCCTTCGATCACAGAATGAGGATCACCTTCTAAAATACTTCTATCCATGAAAGCTCCAGGATCTCCCTCATCTGCATTACAGATAATATACTTTTCATCTTCCTTAGCCTTTCTTCCCAATTCCCACTTAAGTCCTGTAGGAAATCCTGCCCCTCCCCTTCCCCTTAATCCTGATTTTTTAATCTCATCGATTACTTCTTCAGGTTTCATCTCTGTAAGAACTTTCCCTAAAGCAGAATATCCATCTCTTGCTATATATTCTTCAATATTAAGAGGATCTATAAATCCTACATTTCTTAGAGCAATTCTAACTTGATTTTTAAAGAAGGGAAGTTCATTAAGGAGAGGAAGGGATTTTTTTAATCCCAATTCTTTTACAAGAAGTCTTTCTACAACTCTACCTTTAAGAAGATGTTCCTGGACAATATCCTTTGCATCTTGAGGTTTCAAATGAATATAGAATATCCCCTCAGGATATATGACCATCACTGGTCCTAAATCACAGGTTCCAAAACAACCTGTTTCAATTATCTTAACTTCCTCAAAAATATTAGCATTCTTAAGCTCTTTCTCTAATGCAGACTTAAAACTCTCTTCGCCTGCTGATATACACGCTGCTCCAGCACATATTAAGATGTGTGCTCTTTCTGGCATTTTAAAATTCAACCTCCTTAATAACAAATAATAATACTAATCTGAAGATAAAACATCCTCTGTAACAATTTGTCCATTAATAACATGCTGAACAATAATTTTTCTTGCTTTTTCAGGGGTAACATATTTATAGAGAACCTTAGGACCCCCTACTTTTTGTACTGAAATTAAAGGTTCATATTCACATAGTCCAATACATCCTGCTTGGGTTACTATAACATTTTGAAGATTTCTTTTCTCAATCTCATCCAAGATAGCAAGAAGAGTTTCCCTGGCTCCTGCTGCAATCCCACATGTTCCCATATGAACTACTATTTTATCTTTACCCTCTGGGGTTCGAGCTTGAAGTTCTGTTTGAGCCTTTTCCTTAATTTTTTTTAATTCTTCTAAAGTTAATTTTTTCATATAATCTTACCTCCCAAATTTTCTTCAAGATATAAACGTAGAAAAGAAAGAACTTGAGGATGATTTATAGGAACTTTCTCCAACTCCTTCTTAAAATCCTTTGTAGAAAACTCGAAATTTTTATCATCAAAAACGATCTTAAAATAAAAATCAATATTAGGGCAAGTTGCAATCAGAGCATAAATTGTATCAGAGATGTTACCTAAGGGTGGCAGATCCAAATGGAAAACAGGCAATATAGCAATAATTTCTGTCCCCTCTCCCACCTTGGAATTAATCTCTAAATTTCCTCCACAATTATTAACTACCTCATTAAAAAGTGACAATCCCAATCCTACTTTTCTCGTCTTCCTTGTAGTTATAAAGGGATTCATCACTTCTTTTAATATCTCCTCAGGAATACCTTTCCCATTATCCTTTATTATTATTTCCAAAAACTTTTCAGTTTTTACTATTTCCACCGATATATTTTTTGCTCCAGCTTCAATAGAGTTTTCTACTAAATCCAATATATGAAGAGAAAGTTCCTTCATGGATTTTCCTTTTTAAAATCCTCTAAAAGCTTTTTCATCGTATTTGGTGTTAATTTTCCATAAACTTCATCATCTATCATCAATGCAGGTGCCATGCTACAAGCTCCAATACATCTTACTAAATCCAAAGAAAAGTATCCATCTTCTGAAACCTTCCCTTCCTTCAACCCAATTTGTTCTAAAGCTGTAAGAAGATCTCCTGCTCCTTTAACATAACATGCAGTTCCCATGCAAAGCCTTATTACATGTTTTCCTTGAGGCTCTAATCTAAAATAGGAATAAAAGGTTACAATACCATATATTTCACTTAAAGGTACCTTTAGTTTCTCGGAAATTAATTCTAAAACCTCCTTTGGTAAAAAACCAAAATTTTCTTGAACTGCATGAAGAATCATAATTAAAGAGCCCTGTGTTCCAGAAAACTTTTCTAATATTTTTTCTATTTCATTTTTTGCATACTCTGAAATCTTTAGCTTCACTGCCATTTTTATACCTCCACTTTGTTCTTTATATAATTTCTCTTGATAGCTATTAAAAAATTATCCCATGAAAAATCCTCTAAAAACAAAAAACTTTTTGGCTTCATTATATCATTAATATAATGAGAATCAGAGGATATTATATAAGGTTTATTTTTTAATTTTGGATGTTCTTTAAAAAATTTTATTGGGTCTCCTCTCCTTGAAAACTCTATAATGTCATAATTTAAAGACTCAGGAATAAAACCTAAGGTTGAAATTACACTATATATTGGTCTATCAATATGAGCAAGGATACTTATTCCTTCCATCTCTCTAATCTTATCTAATATTTCCTCTATAGATAAGGACACAGATGTTGCCAATAACTTTTCTTCTACTCTTTCTACTTCTTTTTTCTCATTTACTACTACTTGAATTCCAAATAGATTTTCGTTATTTTTTAAATTAGGAAGATATTTCCATAATTCCCTTTGAAAATTTAAAGCAGATAAGTAATCTTTAAAAATCCCTAAAATATGTGCTTCCTCCTTTGATTGAATTTCAATTCCGGGTAGAATAAAAATCCCCATTCTATCTCCCCAATATTTTACAGAAGAATAGTTCTCTACAATGTTATGATCAGTTATTGCTAAAATATCAATTTTTTCCATTCTTGCCTTCTCTACTATCTCCTTCGGAGTCATACTCCAATCTCCACAAGGAGATAAAACAGTATGAACATGCAAGTCTATACCATACCATTTCAATAACTCTTCCCTGCCTCTCTACTCCCCATAATTATAGCATCCTTTATTCTATGCCGAAATAGTAGCCTACTTGTCACAAAAACCATATTCTTTGTCCTAATTTGTTACAATAATCATAGGTATATCAAACATATCAGCAGTTTTTACTATTTTGAGGTTAGTAATTCCAGTAATTAATAACACATCCTTATTTTCACATGCTACTAGAGCAAGCATATCACTCATTAAATCTAAAGCAAATCCCTTTGTATTTTCCACTTCTTCAATATTTTTTCTCCTGCTAAAATTTTACCATCTATAAGCTTTATAATATTCCTTTCTTTCATATTAAAGCCTTTTCTCATCTCCTCTTATTCCCAGTTTGTACAACTCTCCTGCAATTTCAAAAGCAGATTTCTCTGTTACATATAAATTAATTTTTTCTTCTATTGCCTTTTTTATCGTCTCTTCATTAGGTTTTTGTCCAGAAACAAAAACAATACTTCTTATTCCAGTAAGAACTGCAACAGCAATGGTGTTTAAATGGGTCTGAATAGTTAACCAAATAGAATCTTCAAGAGCATGAGCCATAACAAAAGATAAAAGATCACAAACAATTCCATGTTTAATATCTACATCCTCATTTGGAGAAGAAATAACTTGAAAATTTAAAATCCGGGCAATTTCCTTACTCTTCATAATCTTCTTCCTTTCTCTTAGGAGTAATAGAAATAGATCTTCTCGAAATTTCTTCCATTTCTTTTGCCATTTCTCTTAACTTTTCTTTTAAAATAAATATACAATCATAAATTTCAGCATTTCCCCTTACTATATCCTCTGCTAAGGATGCACATGAGGGAGATCCACAAGATCCACAATCTAATCCAGGAAGTAATTTGATGATTCTTCTCATTTCCTCCATTTTTTTTAAAGCTTTGCTCATATCTTCATCCAATTTCCATATGGGTCTTGGAAGGATTGCTTTATTTAAGAGAATATCTGCAATATTCATTAAATTGTTAATTTCATTAATAAAATTTTTATTTTCTATAACTCCTTTACTCCAATATAGAATTCTTTTTTCTGCCAAATATTTATTCTCAGGATTTAAGACACCTCCCACGCACCCTTCCTTACATGCCCTTAATTCAAGAAACTTAATATCTTGAAATCTATTTCTTTCTAAATCTTCCAAAACCTTTACAACCTCATCTATTCCTCCAACTGAAATTGCTTCCTCCTCTGAAAGAAAAGAACTTTCTCCTCCTAATATTCCACATAATATTCCTGACATATAAATATAAGACATTAAAGATTCTTCTTTTCCAATATTCTTCTTTACTGCAAGATATACATTATCCACACCTAAAACATGATGGAAATTAGAAGGACTCGAATCAATGGGCTCTTTTATAGCAGAAACTTCTGCAGGACAAGAAGCTATATACACAAGATTCGGTTCTTTTTTTTGATATTTCCTTTTCCAAATTTTTTTTATAATTTCACCCATGATCTCATAGGGAAATTTAAAGGGAGAAAGATGGGGAATTAAAGTTGGAAATCGTACCTGAACCAACTCAACTATAGCAGGGCAATAGGTAGATATTAGAGGAAGATTTTCAGTAGATGATATATATTGTTTCAAGGCTTGATGTAAGAAATATATTGCAAAAGTAGTATCCCAAACTTCCTCTGCTGAAAAAGTTTTCTTTAATGCTATCTGTAGTTGTTCTAAAGAATATTTTGTAGGAAATTGGGCATAAAATTCTGGAGAAACAACAATTACTAAATTTTCTATAGAAGAGATACTTTCTAAAGTTTGGGTAAAGGCAAAAGGGGCATAATGGGGACAAACTCTTATACACTCTCCACAATCAATACAACGCTGAGAGATAATTAAAGCCTTTCCCTCTCTTACCCTCATAGCTTCAGTAGGGCAATGTCGAATACAATGAATACATCCTTTACATTTTTGTAGATTTATAACAACAGAATGAATAATTTTATTATTCATTTTTTATCCAAATAGATTTTAGATATCACCTTTGTTCCCTTACCTATGATGGACTCAATTTTAAGCTCATCAGCAAAATTTTTAATATTAGGAAGCCCCATTCCTGCACCAAATCCCATTTCCCTTATATTATCAGGAGCGGTGGAATATCCCGGTTGCATTGCCAATTCTATATCTGGAATTCCAGGTCCTTCATCTTCTGCAATAATCTCTATAATTTCTGGGGTCAAAAATACTTTAAGAACTCCCCTATAAGCATGAATTACAATATTCATTTCTGCTTCATAAGTTATAATAGCAACCTTTCTAATTATTGAAGGCTCAACTCCTAATTGTTGTAATACCTTCTTTACTGTGCTGGAGGCTATTCCTGCTGAAACAAAATCTCCTCCCAACACAGGATATTCTAATATCAAAGGTTCTAATTCTGATTTTTTTTCTATTTTCACTTCCTTTTCCTCTATTGCCAAAAGTTTAAGTACAATATCTTTTGTACTTAATATACCTATAACTTCCCCTTCATTATTTACTACAGGGAATCTTCCAAAACGATATTGTCTAAAAAGTTTTAAAGCAGTATATAAAGTATCCTCAGGATCTAAATATTTGGGATCTCTAACCATATATTTTTCACAAGGTGATTTTAAATCTCCAGAAGCTAAAGCAGATATAACATTTTCCACGGTAACTAAGCCTATAATTTTCCATAAATCGTTTACTACCGGTACCCCATCTATTCTCTTTATCCTCATAATCTCTTGGATAGATTTCATATCATGATAGGGGGTTACCCTTACAATATCAGTATTCATAATTTCTTTTATTTTAACTTCCTCAAAAAATTCCTTTGGTATTCTCAAAGAACTCCTTCAACCTTCCTCCCTCTCAATCCCGCAGAATAAAGTCTTCCACATGCTTCATACATGGGATATTTTGTTCTTAAAAGGGGAATATTTATCTTTTTAGCAAGCTCTATTGTTTCTTTTGGTGGCATTTTACCTCTCACAAAAACTATAGCAGATAAATCTAACATCTCTGCTGTTCTTATTACCTGAGGAGTAACAAGTCCTGTCAATAGAAGAGCTCCTCCTTCTCCTAATAGAGCCAAGGCATCACTCATTAGATCCGTAGCTCCTGCAAGATTTATCTCTCTATTTAATTCTTCTTCACCTAGGATAATCTCTGCAGAAAGAATTTCTTTAATTTCTCGAAGTCTCATTTTCAAAACTCCAATCACCCCAATTTAATCATATGAATATTCTTATTGTCAATAATAATTACAATGAAATATTAAACTTTTATTAAAAAACTTCCCCTTCCCCACAATTTAGAAAAACCTTAATTAAGGATTAAAAATAAAAAAATTTTCAGAGGTTCATAGGTATTAAAGAATTAAAATCTTCAACTGTACCATCATCGAAGAAACATTCTATTATTTTTCTCCCTAAGGGATCTAATCTATCATCTAAAAACTTTTTCACTTCTTCTTTAAAAAATTTCTTTAATATTTCTGCTCCAATTCTATAGCCTTCTTCTTGAACCTCTGGTTGAAGATCAACCTGCAATAATCCTTTTAAAATATAGTTTCCTTCAAATTTTAATGATTCAAGAGCATATCCTAATAAAGAGCATTTAGCAGGAGTAAGTTGTTGAGGCTTTAATTTTGCAGATCCCCTTTTTGCAAGATATTCTCTAATAATCCATTCTGGCATAAAGCCAACTCTATATGCCCCTATATATTGATTAGGAATTAATATATAAAGAGTATCAGTATAAGTAGTAATTTGTTCTAGAATTAAATTTGCATGTCTTACCTTTTCTCCAGTAGCAAAAGGCCAATAAGAACCAACACCTTCGCTGGATAGAGCCTCTGTCTCTGTGATACTTGGATTCGCATGCCCCCTTGGACTTACCAATCTCCATAGCCATGCTAAAGCAGGAGGAAGAACATGAAATAACCCAACAATGCCATAAGTTGGTTTCTCTTTTAAACAAGGAGGAGTCCTAACTCCAAAACTTCTAACATCAACCGTTACTGGTTCGTTAACAATATTAGGTATAAACTTACGGGGTAATATTACCCTTGGATTAGGACAAGGTTTATTGGGTTCATCCATAATATGCTCCCATATTAAAACTGTAGCTCCAGGGTGAGCTTCGAGATTTAGAAAAACTAAAGGCTCTGGTGGGTGGATGCATATAGATTCAAGTTTTGGGTCCATACCATATCTTTTAATATTATCTAAACGGACAAACCATCCTTGTTCTGCATCTTTTACAACCATCTTTCTTTTGTTACTTTGAATCTTAGGATGAACTAAGGCTATATCATCCGTTACAGGATATATCTCACAAGATTCTTTTATTTCTAAATATATTCTCTCCTTAGTTTTAATGTTTTCGGCTAACAAAATTCTATTATCCTTTTCACGATGCATTTGTTGAATCATCTCACTCTTTCCACCCCCAGAAGCTCCCTCGTGTACAATAACAAGTTCATTATCATATGGAGTAACAATTTTAACTGTAGAAGCATGAATACTTATCCATCCTTCGAGTTCTCCAATATTAAGAAGAACTCCATATATTCCTTTCTTAGCACTGGGACCAGGATAGAGATTATAAGAAAATATTTCATGTAAGTTTTCTTTTCTATTATGAACTACTACTTGTTTACCTGAGAAATAAGTATGTCGAAAAATAGGAGCAACATATACAATTGCTCGGGGTTTAAAATTTTCTCTCAATTTAGACATAGGAATAAAACCTTGAATATCAGCTAAAGCTAAAGCAAAAAAAGCAGTATTTTTAGGGGCTATAAGTAAAGCAGGATAACCTAATTCCTCACCTCCTGCTATAAAGGGCATCAATATGAGTTCTTGAGTTTTTAACCATTCAAGGGTTTTTTTTCTTAAATTTTCAAAATTCTCTCCATATAAATCTATAAATCGAGGTTTATCTGTAGCTGCATCATCCCCAATAACCATACTATCAGGATCTCTCCTTCTCATATAAACATCAGGATAATTGACTACAGCTCCATTTCTACATTTTGTGACTATAGCTTCTACAATTTCTTTTCCTGCCTCTGTTTCAAACTTTACTTCGAATAAGATTTTGTCTTTTCCTCCCAAAGCCATTTCTAAAAATTCTTCCCGTTTTTCAGGTATAACCACATCCTTACAATTTAAAATTACATTTATTACTTCTTCATCAAGAATAAATTTTTCTGCTAAAAACATCCCCTTCTTTAACCTCCTATTGGAAATTTTAAGATAAATGTTTTTTCGTCATTGAAGATTATCACCTTAATAGGTTAACAAAATTGAGAAACAAATTCAAGATTTATTTTTAAATTTTGTGGTATACAAATAAAAATGTTACATATCGTTACCAAGAGGATTTATAAATCCTAAAGGAGGAGATTTCAAAGAGGAAAATTCCTCCTCTAGATCATCCTTGGAGAAAATGTCTTCCAAAGAAATTATGTATGATTTGCCTTTAGGAATAACATTAATATATAATTATCTCAAAAGAATAAATTTTAAGGAGAATATGTAAAATGTCTAAAAAAATTGCATTTATTGGTGCTGGAAGTTTCGAATTTACAAGAAATCTTGTTAGAGATCTTCTAACTTTTCCTTCTTTTCAAGATGCTACCATTGCTCTAATGGATATTGATGAGGAAAGACTTAATTTTTCAAAAAATGCAGCAGAAAAGATAATATCTACTGGAAAATATCCAGCAAAGATTTTAGCTACATTAAATAGAAAAGAAGCTTTGGATGGGGCAGATGCAGTTATAATTACAATACTTGTAGGGGGAGTTCAAGTTTGGAGACATGATATTGAGATTCCTAAAAAATATGGGATAGACATAAATGTAGGAGACACAAGAGGTCCTGCTGGAATCTTTAGAGCCTTAAGAACTATTCCTGTTATGATTGAAATAGCAAAGGACATTGAGAAATATTGCCCCAATGCAATAGTATTAAATTATACGAATCCAATGGCAATGCTTATTAGAGCAGTACAAACAATCTTAAAAATTAAAATTATTGGGCTTTG
This sequence comes from uncultured Dictyoglomota bacterium, assembly GCA_964612975.1. Taxonomy (GTDB): domain Bacteria; phylum Dictyoglomota; class Dictyoglomia; order Dictyoglomales; family Dictyoglomaceae; genus NZ13-RE01. The sequence goes on from CAZTGC010000006.1 coordinate 78,194, forward strand.
TCATAGTGTTCAGGGAACTGCTATGATGCTTGCAAAATGGATTGGAGCTCCCATGGAGGAAATAACATATTTTTGTGCAGGTATAAACCATCAGGCATGGTTTTTAAAATTTGAATGGAGAGGGAAAGATGCATATCCTTTAATTAAAGATGTTATTCTAGCAAGACCTGAAATTTATAATGAGGAAATTGTAAGAAATGAGATGTTCTTACATCTTGGATATTATGTGACAGAGTCCAGTGGTCATAATTCTGAATATAATGCATGGTTTAGAAAGAGAACAGATCTTATAGAGAAATATTGTATACATGGAACAGGCTGGAATCCAGGAGAATGGGGATTTATTTTAAAGGAATATCTTAGAAGAGAAAATACATGGAAAGAGGAAATAAAAAGTTGGATTGAGAAAGAACCCGTAAACCTCAAAAGAGGGCATGAGTATGCAGCATATATACTTAATGCGTGTCTTGGAGATGGAACTTCCTTTGAGTTTAATGGAAATACAAGAAATTTTGGACTTATAGATAACCTCCCATACGGAGCCTGCGTGGAAGTTCCCATTATAGCCTCCAAAAGAGGATTAGATCCTTTAAAGGTAGGATCTTTACCACCTCAACTTGCACTTTTAAACTATATAAATTCCTCATGTGAGGAACTTGCTGTCGAAGGTGCCCTTGAAGGAGATCTTAATAAAATATATCATGCTATTTGTTATGATCCTCTTACTTCCGCAGTTCTTTCTCTTTCTGAGATAAAAGAAATGGTTAAGGAAATGTTTAAAATTAACAAGAATTATTTATCTCAGTTTAGAAATTTTGATTTTTAAAGATAAAAAAGCCTGTCATTTTAAAATGACAGGCTTCCCCACAAAAATCTACTTGACCAACTTTAAATTACCAAAGCTTGATGGATTAATCCAATTTATATTTTCTACTTCATTCCATGCTATTATTCCCACTCTACTTCCAAATATACCAGCATCATTTACTTGTACATCAAATCCTATAATATCTCCATCCTTAAGTTTCTTAGTCTTCATCTTTACCTGTGCTTCTACTATATATCCAAAATCTGTTCTCTTTGTAGCAGTTACAAAATAATCCTTAGATGCCCCAGTTCCAAAACTTTGACGATTATCAAAACTTACCCTATATTGAGCATCATTCGGATCATAGGATGTTGCTTTAGCATTATCTTCATCAATAAAGAATTCTATAGAGTCTTGTTCCCAGGGATCAGTATTATCTTTATTTAGTAATGAGTCATAAACTTCTGCCCAAATATATATACCATCTTCATCCCATAATACTCTAAATTTTGAATAAGCTACTTTCCCTTTAGTTCCTAAAACATAACTGTCAGTTAGATATTCTTCTGTATTTTTCCAAATTTCATCCAATTCTCCATCTATTTTAGGTTTTCCATATTTAGCTGTTGCTAATTTACCTGTAATCTCTTGAGCATTAGCAAAAATAGAGATTAATAAAACAAAAAGAATTATTAGGGTAATAAATTTTAAGTTTCTCATGACAACCCTCCATCCTTTTAAATTTTTCAGAAAATTATAATCAAAAAATCTTTAATTGTCAAATTTTTAATAAAATCTAAAAGATTTTTGGGTATCCAGGAGAAAAAATAACAAGATGCATGGAATATAATAAAAATTATTTAAAAAGAGGGAGAAAATTATCTTTCTCCCTCTAATTTCTGAATAAATCTCCTAAGATGTATAACTTAAATTGCTTATTACTTTTACTATTCTTCTGACACTCTTTTATAAGTTAAGGCATCTGCAACTTTTTCTAATAATTCTCTTATAGAAAGATTCTGAGGACATTTTGGTTCACATTTACCACACTTTTGGCAATTTTCAGCTCTTTCTTCAGGTCTCATCCCATAATTATACTGCCACTGGGGTGCTCCCCAACTATTATATCTTATCCCTTCATTATAAAGATAGAAATTTAGCGGAATATTTACTCCATAGGGACAGGGCATACAGTATTGACATTGGGTACAGTCAATAGCCTTTATCCCTAAATAAATATCTCTAACCTTTTCAATAATCTGAAGTTCCTCTTGAGTTAACAATCCAATTTCAGCCTTATCAGCAATTTCAATATTTTCCTTTACCTGCTCTAAAGTACTCATCCCAGAAAGAAGCATAGAAACTTCTGGATGACTCCAAACCCAAAGAAGAGCCCATTCCAGAGGAGACCTTTTTATTTTATAATTTTCAAAAAGTTTTTTCGCTTTATCAGGGGGATTAACCAATCTTCCTCCCCTTAAAGGTTCCATAACAATCACTGCTATTCCTTTACTTCCTGCATATTCCAAGCCTTCCTTTCCTGCTTGATAATTTTTATCCATATAATTGTATTGAATTTGACAAAAAGTCCAATCATAGGCGTCTATTATCTTTTTAAAAGTTTCCAGATCATCATGAAAAGAAAATCCTAAATATCTGATTTTTCCTTCTCTTATCTTTTTTTTAGCCCATTCTAAAACACCTAAATTATACACATTTTGCCAAGTTCCTTTAGAAAGAGCATGTAAAAGATAAAAATCTATGGGCTCTGTATCCAATTTTTTCAATTGTTCATTCAACAATCTATCAAAATCATCTTTAGAATTTACTAACCATACAGGTAATTTAGTAGCAATATATGTTTTTTCCCTATATCCTCCTTTTAGTGCTTTCCCCACTAAAATCTCGCTTTTCCCCCCATGATATCCATAAGCAGTATCAACATAATTTACTCCATGATCAATAGCATATCTTATCATTTCAATTGCTTTAGGTTCATCAATTTTTGATTCGTCTCCTCCGGTAGTTGGTAATCTCATGGCTCCAAAGCCTAAAACAGAAACTTGAATATCTGTTTTTCCAAATTTTCTATATTTCATCTATATGCCTCCTCCTTCTTTAAAATTGTTCATTATTTTTTAAATTATTTTTATATAATACAAAAAATTTTAAAACTAAAGGGATGAAAAGTGATAAGCTTGATGTACAATAAGAATATTTTTTTAAATATTAAATCACCTTCCTTTCTTCCTAAATTATAAATCCTAGAAATAACTCTAAATCAAGAAAAAAATTATCTTATCTGTAACTACCTTTCACCTTCTTTGATAAAAGTAGACAATTATAAGATTAATTGTGTGCATTATGCAAGAAATAGCAAACTATATTCAAAGATAATAGTATAAATTATAATAAAATAAAAAATACCATGGAGGTGTTTAAATGGTAAAAATTGCGATTATAGGTGCAGGTAGTGTTTCCTTTTCCATGAAACTTATTCAGGATTTAAACTATTACAAGGATCTTTCTGGAAGCATTGTAACCTTTATGGATATTGACGAAAATAGACTGAATTTAGTTTATAGTTTAGCAGAAAAGTATATGAAGGAAGCAGGAACGAACTTAAAATTAGAGAAAACTACTGATAGGAAAAGAGCAATAGATGGGGCAGATTTTGTTATAAACACAGTAAAAATTGGTGGATATCATAATATGGAGAAAGAAAGAGAAATTATGGAGAGTCTAGGATATTATCGTGGTTTTGGAGACAGAGTAAGTGACTATTATGGGGGATTTGCTGCTTATGAACAATTGAAATTTGTAAGAGAGGTAGTAAAGGATGTAGAAGTATATGCTCCTAATGCTTGGTATATGCAAGTTTCAAATCCTGTTTTTGAAAGCACTAATTTAGCCTTGAGAGAGAGTAGTTTGAAAGTAGTAGGATTCTGCCATGGTTATTTAGGACTTTTTGGAATCTTAAAGGTTCTCAAACTTGATCCAAAGGATGTGGAAGAGCAGGTAGCAGGATTTAATCATTGTATCTTTCTTACAAAGTTTAAACATAAAGGAGAGGATGCCTATCCCCTATTAGATAAATGGATAGAAGAAGAAGCTCCAAAGCTTTGGAATTCTTATGATTATATGATATCTCCTTGGGAATATGCTGAACTTTCTCCAGCTAGTGTAGAGATGTACCGACTCTACGGATTATTTCCTATAGGAGACACTCCAAGAGCAGTTTCTCCATGGTGGTTTCATGCTGATTTCAATGAGCAGAAGAATTGGTTTCCTGCAGGAGGACCAGATTCTCCTGTGGGATGGACTATGTACTTATATGGTTTAAAACTAAGACTTCAACAGATGGAAAAATTAGGAAAAGATTCTAATATTTCCATAACGCAAGAACTTCCTATAGAAGAAAGCATGGAATCTATTGTACCCTTTGTGGATGCAATAGTGAACAATCATAGGAAAAGATTAGTTTTAAATGTACCTAATAATGGAGCAATAAAAAATATTCCAGATGACGTCATAGTAGAAATCCCTGTATATGTTGATAAAAATGGAATTGAAAGGGAAAAAATAGAAAATATACCTTCCCGATTAATGCTCTATATTCTAATTCCAAGATGGCTTAGAATGGAAAGAATATTACAAGCCTTTAGAGAGGAAGATAGAAAAAGCCTTCTCCTCATGGTAATGGATGATCCAAGAACAAGAAGCTTTGAACAAGGTAAGAACTTAGTAGAAACTATCTTATCCCAGCTTTGGAATGAAGAAATGAGTAAACATTATAAATAAAACCCTTGAATGGGGGAGAGCCTTATGCTCTCCCTTAGTTTTTCTATTTTTCTTTTAATATTAATGTAAAGGCTTCAAAATCTCTGAGAGGAGGAATATTAATTCCTATATACATAAGTTCATCTCCAAAATACTCCTTATCAGTTTCTTCTACAATATATTTTTTGTTTGGATCAAGGCCATCTAATTTTAATTTTTTAAAGGATGAATTTGGCTCCGCTAATATATTTACATAAATTACAAAGGCCTCTTTTTTATCTGGAGTCACGTACATCCAAGAGGCAGAATTTCCTTCGAAGGGACTAATGAGTCTATAAAGGTCTCCTTCAAAAACTATATACCATATTCTTTTATACATTTCTATCTGTTTTTTAATTAACTCCTTTTCTTCTTTTGAAAGTTTTGTAAGATCCATTTCATACCCAAATACTCCTGACATCGCTACATATCCCCTTGTCTTAAGAGGTGTAACTCTTCCCACCTGATGATTCGGTACTGCAGAGACATGAGCACCCATAGTACTTGCAGGATAAATTATACTTGTTCCCCATTGAATTTTTAATCTTTCTACAGCATCGGTATCATCACTGGTCCATATTTGAGGCATATAATATAAAATACCTGGATCATATCTTCCTCCACCACCAGAACATCCTTCAAATAATATATATGGAAATTCAGAGACTAATTCTTCCATCATCTCATATAAAGCAAGAACATACCTATGAAATACCTCCTTTTGTCTTTCAGGAGGTAGAGCAAGAGATCCCACTTCTGTTAAAGGTCTGTTCATATCCCATTTTATGTATTCTATTGGCGCATTTCTTATTATTTCTTTCATCATTCTTAAAACTTCTCTTCTTACCTCTTTTCTAGTGATATCCAAGACATATTGATTTCTACATGGAGATATAGTTCTTCCCTTTACTTGTATACACCAATCAGGATGTCTTCTATAAAGTTCACTATCTGGAGAGACCATCTCTGGTTCAAACCAAAGTCCAAATTTAAGTCCCATCTCATTCAATTTTTTCCCAAGACCATCAAGACCATGAGGCAATTTTCTTCTATCTACATACCAGTCTCCTAGGGAGCTTGTATCATCATCTCTCTTTCCAAACCACCCATCGTCAACAACAAAGAGCTCTATTCCAATCTCCTTTGCTTCTCTTGCCAATTCAAGTAATTTATTCTCATTTACGTCAAAATAAACTGCCTCCCAGGTATTGATTAAAATTGGCCTTCTTTTATCTCTGTAGATCCCTCTACAAAGCCTTTTTCTGTAAAGTCTGTGATATATTCTAGACATCTCTCCCAATCCTTGGGAAGAGTAAACCATAACCACTTCAGGTGTTTGGAAACTTTCTCCACTTTCAAGAATCCATGTGAATTCAAAGGGATTTATTCCCATAGAAACTCTTGTTGTATTATATTGATCTACCTCTATAAAGGCAGCAAAATTTCCACTATATACAAGGCTAAATCCATAGACATCTCCAAATTTTTCATCCGCATTCTTTGAAAGTAGAGCTACAAATGGATTATGTTGATGGGAACTTTCTCCTCGTGAACTTTCAATTATTTGAATTCCATAGGTAAGGGGTTTTCTTTCTACATATCTTTCCCTTGCCCAAGATCCCCATAAATGTAAAAGATCAAAGTCAGAGTGATCAAAATCAACAGAGGCACTTAAAGCTCTTAATATTTTCAATTCCTCTTTACCTTCGTTTACAAAGTTTGCACTTCGAGTTATTACATTAAAGTCTCTATATACAGTATATATTAATATTACCTTTAATTTTATCAATTCATCAAATAACTCAATTTCTAAAGTTTCAGCTTCATTCTCATCTTCCACGTAAGTAGCAGGAAGTCCATTAAGTTTTGGTTTTCCCTTATAAATTTTAAAGGTTTTAAACCTTAAGTCGGTAATTCTTGAGCCATCCCCTTGTTCTACTTGATAAGCAGGATATCTAAAATCAGAAGTCCCGTAGGAAGGATATTCTAAAGACATTCTATCAAAGGTATAGGTTTTATCCGTAGGATCTGGATTTGCTCCAAAAGGAGACGTTATCAATATATCAGAAAAATCCGAGTGATTTAGCCTTCTCCCCCAATAGAGATGCACCAAGTATCTATTCTTGAAAATTTTCATAATATAGCTTGAATCATTAGCAATTAGATGAAACATTTTATTATTATCATCAAAAATAATGGGCATTATATCACCTCTTTTGTAGTAGGAATTTATATATTAAAATATACAATTAAAAGAGATGAATTTCTACTATGAAGGATGAAAATAATGAGGACTAAAGGAATTTTAAGTTTATTTTTATTTGTTCTTTTAATATTCTCTATCTCTTATTCTTTTACCTTTGCAGTTATTGGAGATAGAGCAGGAAGACCTATGAGAGGAGTTTTTGAAAAAAATCTCTTGGAAATTTTAAAAACTGACGCAAGATTTATTATTCAATTGGGAGATATTTTAGGAGATAGCAGTCCTGAGGAATATAAATATGTTCAAAATCTTCTTAAGAATTTAAAGATTCCCATCTATCTTGTTCCAGGAAACCATGATTTAAAAGGCGATCCTAATGGCAAAAAATTTCAGGAATTCACAGGAAGACCGCTATATTACTATTTTGATTATGAAAACGCAAGATTCATTATTCTAAATAACTCCTCAGGAAGAATTGGGGAAGAACAAATAAAATGGTTAATCAGCATTTTAGAAGATACGAAAGTAAAATATAAATTTATTTTTATGCATCAACCGGTAATCACTCCAAGTTTTTTCTTCTTATTTCATAAGGCAGATCCTATAGAATCCAAAAAACTTATGGAGATTTTTGAGAAGTATCAAGTAAATTATGTTTTTTCAGGGCACATTCATATGTATTACAAAAGGGAGATAAATGGGGTAATTTATATAATTTCCGGAATAGGGGGAGCCACCCCTTATGTATTCCCAGAGATAGAAGCAGGAAAACCCCATTTTATATTAATAAACGTTTCAGAAAATGGAATTTTAGATAAAACAATTATCATTGAGAAATAAGGAAAAGAGAGAATTTATTCTTTGTTTTCAACTTTCCTTTTAAATTTCTTATCCACCCTCAGCTCAGGAAATAGCTGTCATATAAGCTAAATTAGCCTGCCTTGTATCTAATCTTGAATTTTGAAATATAATTTTTACATCACTTTCTACCTTTAAGCAAAAAAATTTCTCTTTCTAATTTAGCATCTAAAATTTCTTTTGATCTATCTAATGAAACGTGCCAAGTCCTTTCGTTGGGAACAATAATTCTATTAGACTCTATAGGATCTTTATCTTCAAAATAAAAGATAAATTTTCCTTATACAAGTAGACTCATGACCTGGAAGATTACAATCTCCTATGGATGTAAGATATGCATCGGGTATAAACCAAAGTTTTGCATCAATCTCTCTATTCTTCAAGATTTTGCCTCTTCTTATGATTCTTAGTTTTCTATATTCAAAAAAATTATTATACCTTCCTTCTATTCCAGATTATCAAAAATATACTTAATATAAGTATAATTGACAAAATCAATAAATATAAAATTGTTGGGGTTATGTTAAATAAAAACTTAAATTTGGCCTTTTGCTCAGCCAAAATTTCTGAGTAAATACTTCCCAATTTTGTTATTAAAGTAATCTGTCCATCTATTTTATTTATATTTTCAACTCTATTTAAAAAACTATTCAGCCTTACTAATGAATCCTCTTCAACATAGAATATGGAATATAATTTACCTTTAAAGGGAGAATTATTTGATTGTAATATTATATCAGTATTGAAACCATCAATATAAATATTTAGTTCTTTTTTAAATCTAAATTTTTCCTTTGAAGGGATAATCCAAAGATAATTTTCTATATCCTCTATTCTACTATCAGTAAACTTACCAACAAAAATAATATCTTTACCAGAAACTAAGTTTTTGTCTACATTTTTACCCCTTACAACCTTGAAACTATATCTTTCTCCCATATTTTGTCCTATTTTGCCAACTAAAGTTGATAAAGAAGTAATCTCATAAGAGTTTATTTCTTCGCCTAGCCATATATAAATATCCTCAGGATTTCCTCTTAATAAATTTTTCAAATTGGGATATTCCTCTTCATTATTTTCAACAAAATGAATTAAAGAGGATCCATAGATTTTAGTCCATGCAACCTCATCAAATCTCTTATCACAATCTACATTTCTAAGATTATGATAGACTTTTATATCAATAAGCCATTCCTTCTTATCAAGTTCACTCTCTGGAAAAAATACTTTTAACCTCCCGTTTTCTAAATTTTTACCATCTAAAGACTCACTCTTTATAGGTACCCCATTAATATAAACAGTAAGAATTGATTTATCATCTAATACTGGAGAATGACTGAAATGAAGTTCTATAAAAGAGCCCTTATTGATCTTATCAAATCCAATTGGAGATTTAACAAAAAGAGAAGTGCTTTGATGATACGCTCCCGTAATAACTAAATTTTTAAAACCTAAATCTACCAATTTTATTGTATTCCTATTAATTTCTTTCACATATTTCTTTTCCTTTAAAGTTTTAATAATAGTAGGATTTTTCTCAGATAATTTTATCTGTTTTTCATTGACAATATATTCTACTGCCTTCCATATTCCCTTACCCTTTCCTGTTATATATAATCTTAAACTATCTTTATTAGACATATATACTAAACCATCATTTTCTTCCAAACTCCCAATGAAATTTTGTTTTTTTAGGGATTCCCACTTACTGACCTTCCCAACTAAGATCTGATTTTCATTCTTTTTTTCAAAGGGATTATCAAAGGACACATTATAGGATAAATTTTTATACCTTTCTATTAGAGCAAGACTATTTGCTAAGTAAAACAAGACTTCAAGCTCATCATTGTCGAAATTTTTAGGAAGATAAAATACAAAATTACATATATTTTCACTTTTTAAGGGATCAATAAAAGGATAAGGAAAATAAGAAATTTTATAGGGTTTATCGATGGTCTCAAGATGTAAAAGAGAATTATTATGCAAAAGAATCCAGTTAGAATCATTATCTAAATCTTTACACATTCCCTCAATACTTCTTTGCCTTGTAGATATAGTTATTTCATTATATCCTTTTTTAATTTTTGAAACAGGAATCTTCAATTTTATATTAACTAAATTTTTATTTGGCTCTACTATCCTTTTAGACATTATAGGATATCCATTTAAATAAACAGTTATTAGGGATAAATTAGAGATTAAAGTTCCAGAATAAGAATAAATTAGATTTAAATAACAGCTATTAGTTAAATTTGTCCCTTCTGGTATATAAAACCAATAAGAATATCTGTTTAAAGGAAGATTTAGCAAAGTATCCTCTTTACATATAGCTATATTGTAAACATTTATTCTATTATTTTGAGTTACAGCATATGTAGGAATAAGAATAAAAACCAATAAAAAAATTATCAAAAACATATTTTTATCCATCATGCTGAACTCCTTTCTGTTTTATACCATCTCATTTTCTTACCCGTTAATCTATCTCTAATAGTAAAATAAAAAGCTCTCAAGACTACATATAACCATAGTTGACAGTAAGTAAAATACATGAAACATATGAGTAAGAAATTTTCAAAATTACCCTCTCCCCTTTCCAAACTTAATGAAATAAAAGTTTCTGTAATAAACAAAGCATAGGCTAATATCCATATTATTAACAAAGGTCCTCCTACATTCAACTTTATTACCCCAAAAAGTCCCAATAGGAAAATAAAATCTGAAACCAATATACTTGAAAAACCTATTACATAAATATAGGTAAAATATATTAAATCAAAAGCTATTTTACTTTTTAAAGAAAATATATTCCTTAGATAAGTGGATATTACTGATATATTTCCCCGGGCCCAACGTGTCCTTTGTTTTATCCAAATTTTCAATCTTTCTGGCTCCTGTTCCCAGGTTACAGCGGAAGGAAGCCACATTATACCATAACCTTCTTGATATATCCTTATAGTTAATTCTGTATCTTCAGTAAGAGCATGAATATTCCAACCACCTATTTTTTCCAAAAGATCCTTTCTGATTATAAAATTTGTTCCCGGAATAGTAGTAAGGCCTAAAAAATAATTTCTTGCTGCCTGAACAAGCCATTGGAAACTCAAGGTTTCAATATTAATAAATTTTGTCAGAAGACTTCTATTTTTATTTCTTGTTCTAAACTTTCCTACAACAGCCCCAAGATTTGGCTTTTTAATGATAAATTTTACTAAATTAAGTATGGACCTTCTTTCTGGAGTATTATCTGCATCATATACCACAATATATTCACCTGTGGCTATTTTTAAACCTTGATTTAATGCATTAGACTTTCCCTTTGCCCCAAGAGGAGGCTTTATTTCTAAAATTTTTAAATTAGAATGTATTTTTTGCTTTTCTCTTAAAACCTCTCCTGTTTTATCAGTGGAACTATCATTTATAACTATAATCTCTAATTTATCCTTGGGATAGATGGAACGGGCTATTGCATCTACAGTATTACCTATAACTTTCTCTTCATTGTGGGCTGGAACAAGAACAGATATTTTTGGATATTTCTGCAATTCATCACTTTCCTCTTCAAAAGCTAAGCTTTTCAAAAAATATCTATAACCAAAATAGGCAAGAATAATATGGTAAAGAAGAATTAACCATACAAGTATCATTGAAATAATAAAAGCGTAATCCCAAAAACTTAAAATTCTCATTTTCTTAACCCTTTTTCATAAAGCTTCCTTTTGTTTGTTATCAACCATGTAATTATTAAAATAAAACTTGTCACTACAAAAATTAAAATAAACCTAAGATAAATGACAAATCTTTCAAAAATCCTTTCTATAGGACTTTTTTCATATATTGGAACTTTAATTCTAACCCACTTTTTCCCATTTTTATTAATTATCATTAGATTTTCATTTGCTACCTGATAAGGTTCTTCAGAAAAATCAAGAAAACCATAACCTATATCTCTTAAATTGAATATTAACTCTTCTATATCCTTTGATGTAACGTATGAAGGAATGGATATGCCAATAATCACATCTCTTAAAACTAAAAGATCCTTTGCCTTATTAAGTATGTTTACTCTTTTTTTAGGATCCTTAGGATTATATATCCCCAAATTCAAAGGATAGATATATGTGTAAAGCTTTTTTGTAGGGATTAAACTCTCATCTAAAACTATTTTAAAAAATTTTCCTGCATCTACATATTTATCCTTATAAGGTATATAATAAAACTTAAAAGCAACAGGATATAAACCATAACTTGCAAGTAAATTCAAATCATTATTAATTTTATTATCATAATTATTTTCAAAATAGGAACCTTGAATAATAAATCCTCCCTTTTCCTCTACTTTTCTTAGCAAAGAAAGTAATTCCTCATTATCACTCAAATAGATAATCTTTCTCTCTTTTCTAATTGTAGGATAAACTACAAGAAGATGAGGAACATCACGACAACAGTATGTTTCTAACTTTTCCCTTAAAAATTCTGGAGAAGTTAAAGGATCCACATCATCAATAATAATCATTGCCTTTTTGTATTCCTTATGTCTTACCCCTAAAATATCATGCAATATATCAAGAAAAACAATTCCAGTATTGTCTCTAAAATCCAATCTTCCAAAATAATAAAGGTTTTCCCTATTAAATACCCAAGGCAGTTTATTTACTCCATCACTTATATAAGCTAATACTTTAGCCTCCTTGGGATGAACAATATAAACAGGTATTTCAGGATTGAAATAAATCTCTTTATTTTTATAGATTAATTTCCCAAAACCTGCCCTCTCACCTTCTATTTTAAAATGCTTACACTTAATATATTTTGCATAATCCTCAATATTTGTCCCTACCCATATAAGTTTTTTTGCTTTTGAGATCTCTTTCAAAAAATTTTCCCTTAGAAATTTCTCTTCAAAACCTAAATATATAACAGCATCATAATTTTCTACATTACTAATAATATCTGAAGAAATGCTACCTACTTCCACATCATAATGACTTAAATAATTTTTAAGTAAATTTTCTAAAAAATAATCATCTCCGATCCTTGTTAAATGATCATAAACAATTAAAACTTTCTTCTTATTCTGAGATAATCCTAAAGAAATTATTAACAAAAAAATTAAAAAAATTCCTAAAATTCTATACATCATAACTACTATTTTCCTTAGCTCTTTCCCACAAAAGTATAAAATCTTCTCCTGTATTATATTGAGCTACCCCTATTTTAACCTTTAAACTGATAGGTCTTCTTTTTCCATCAATTTCCACTATAATCTTATCCAAGAATTTATGTAATTTTTCTCTCACTATATTAGCAGAATCTAAATCTGTATTAGTAAGTATAATTCCAATAGTAGATTCATCAATTATTCCCTTTACATCTATCTCTCTTGTATTTTTATTTATCTCTTCAGAGATTTTTTCCAAAATTTTCTCATAATCTTCCCTTCCATAAATACTCTTCAATTCTCTTGCATCAGATATAAAAACATAAAGAACTGAAAGAGATAAATTGGTTCTATTTGCCCTCGTTACCTCTTCCTTAAGCCGCTGAAAAAAACCATTAACGTTCAAAAATCCTGTTATTTCATCTAAAAGTATGAATTTTTCTTTTTCTTTACTTCTTTCTACTTGTTCCTTTAATCTTCTATATTCTCTTTCTAAACTTCCCACTAAATATGCTCCCATAGGAAATACAAAGAACCAAAAAGCATATTTCAATTCAAAATCTACTATAGAAGCGGTAACCAATATGTTATATAAAATATATGTACCATACCCTAAGATCATAAAAAGTGAAAAAATTAGTCCTTCAATTAGACCTATGTTATAAGCTACTAACAAATTAATAATCAAAAGTGATATTAGAATGAAATTTTCAAAACTCACATTAAAACTTGTAGAGAATAAAAAAATCAATAATATAACCCAAAAAATCATAAATAGATTAAAAATTAATATATCTCTTATATTGCTGATTTTAATCCTCATAAACCACCTCTCATTAAAGTGAAGGTTAATAAAATTTCTAACTGATCAAGAGCATAAAAAATTTCTTTCATCTTGATCACAACACTTTCATCGCCAATTATAACGTAAGAAAGATATACATATCTGCATATTAATAAAAATTAAAAAATTTTTCAAATTCTTTTTTGTCCTATAGTATATCTTTGGTTCTCAAAGTAGATATTAACTTTTACTACATTAGATATATCCTCACATTCAGAAAGAACTTCAAATTGTAGATTTATAGTCTTAAGAGAAAAAAGATAATACATATCTCTTAACTATATTGATAGGGTATTTTAGATATAAATTCCTTTTACAAAAAAAGTTTTTATTGTATAATACATACTGACCAGTCGGTATGAAAGAAGGTACATAATGAAAAATATAAATACAAAGGAGAAATTCCTTTTAGCAGGAGAAAGATTATTTTCAGAGAAAGGGTATGAAAAAACCAGTATTTCAGATATATGTAATGAGGTTGGGTTTAGTAAAGGAGCTTTTTTTCATTACTTTTCAACAAAAGAAGATTTTTTCTTAGAAATTCTTGATAGATGGCTCTTACAGCTTTCTTATAAACTTGAGGATTACAGATTAAGCTCTTCCCGAGTTTTAGAAGGAATATTAAAAATGACTGAGATTTTTGAGGATATTTTTCGAGAATCCAAGGAAAAGCTATACCTTTTTTTAGAATTTTTAAGAATCGGTATAAAAGATGAAAAGATATTAAAAAAAATTGAATCTCAATTTAAAAAATTTAAAAATTATTTTTCTTTAATTATTGAAGAAGGAATAAGAGAAGGAAGTTTTAAAAATGTTGATTCTAACATGATATCTAAAATATTAATTTCTTTTTCACTGGGAACTATTTTCCAAGAAATATTTGATACCTCAGAAGATTGGGAAAAATTTAGCTTAGAGGGAATTCAGTTTATCATTTCAAATATTAAAAAGGAGGAAAACTAATATGAAGGTTCTAATTACAGGAGCTTTTGGGAACATAGGATTAAGTACTATTGAAGAAGTTATAAAGCAAGGAGACTACATAAGATGTTTTGATCTCAAAAATAAGAAGAATGAAAGACTATTCAAAAAATTAAAGAAAATTTATAAGGACAAAATTGAAGTATATTGGGGAGATATTACCAGAATAGTTGATGTTAGAAAAGCACTAGAAGAGCAAGATGTTGTTGTTCACCTTGCCTTTATAATTCCAAAGCTCTCTTCTACTGGACTTGAATCTGAAGAAGCTCCCAATATTGCTTATAAAATTAATGTCATAGGGACAAAAAATCTTGTTTCCATTATGGAAACTCTCCCAAAACCAAAAAAAATAATATTTACCTCTTCGGTTCACGTTTATGGGATTACTCAGCATCTTAAGCCTCCCCGAAAATCTGATGAGCCTTTAAATCCTCATGAACATTATTCAAAGCACAAATTAGAATGCGAAAATATAATAAAAAATTCAAATCTTATTTGGAGTATATATCGTCTTGCTGCATCATTACCAATAAATCTAAAACTTGATAAAGGGATGTTTGATGTTCCTCTTAATAATAGAATGGAATATGTCCATACAAAAGATGTAGGACACGCCATAGCAAGAGGGATAAGAAGCGATACAATCTGGAGAAAAGTTCTTCTTATAGGTGGAGGGGGAAGATGTCAATATTATTATAAAGACATAGTTAAAAAAGTATTAGAAGGAATAGGTATAGGAATGCTACCTGAAGAGGCATTTTCTGAGAAACCCTTTGCTACTGATTGGATGGATACAAAGGAAAGCGAAGAAATATTGCACTATCAAAGAAGAACTATAGAAGATTATGTAGAAGATGTGAAGAAAAGCTTAGGATATAGAATATTCTTTATCCGACTTTTTAGCCCTACAATAAGATATTTACTCTTAAAAAAATCGCCTTATTATAAAAGGAAATATATTCCTTTAAAGGTACTTTTAGAAGGATATAGATTGTAAATATCTAAATAATGGATAAAATATTAAAAAAAGTTTTAGGAGGCTTTCCTATGAAAGCTATTTATTTTGAGGAAAGTATACCAAGATATATTATAAGTAAATTTTTAGGGCATATTAATTCTTCCTTTTACTACAGTATTTTTTCCTGTATAAGATATGGAGATATCCCTGAGCCAAGACTTCCAGGGAAAAAATGGGTAAAAATAAAAACTTTAATGGGAGGAATATGCGGAAGTGATATAAACCTTATTCGCCTTCATGATAGTCCCTCTACTTCTTCCTATGCATCCTTTCCATTTGTAATAGGACATGAAAATGTAGGAATAATCGTAGAAAAGGGAGAAGAGGTAAAGAATTTTGATATAGGTGATAGAGTAGTAGCAGATCCTATCTTATCCTGCAATACAAGGGACATCTATCCACCATGCGAATATTGCCAGAGATGGGAATTTACCCAATGTAAAAATTTTACGAAGGGTATTATATCTCCTGGACTAATCATTGGATCCTGCAAAGATACAGGAGGAAGTTGGGGGGAATACTATATTGCCCATGAATTCCAGTTATTTAAAGTCCCAGATAATGTTAAGAATGAAAATGCAGTGCAAATTCAACCATTTTGTGATGGGCTCCATGCAGTAATGAGAAATTATCCTAAGGATGATGATACAGTTATAGTTATCGGAGCTGGAAGCGTTGGGATAAATGTAGTTTCTTCTCTCAGAGCCCTAGGAAGTAAGGCAAGAATTATTGTCTTAGCAAGATATAAATTTCAGGGTGAAATAGCAAGATATTATGGGGCTAATGAGATTATATATACAAAAAATCTTGATACCTCTTCTTTGTATAAAAAAGTAGCTGAATTAACTGATGGGGAGGTCCTAAAAACTATTTTAGGAAAACCGAATTTTGTAGGTGGAGGAGATGTGGTTTTTGAATGCGTGGGAAGTGACGACAGTGTAGATGATGCTTTAAAGCTTACAAAGGCAGGAGGAAAGTTAGTTCTTGTTGGACTGATAGGAGAAACTAAGAAGGTAGATTGGACTCCCCTTTGGTTTAAGGAATTAAAGGTTTCTGGAACAAACAGTAGTAGTGGAGAAATTTATGAAGGGGAAAGAAAAAGGGGATATGAAATTGCTTTAGAATTTATGAAAAATGGCTTAGAATTGTCTCCCCTTCTTACCCATACCTTCCCTTTAAAAGAATATAGAAAAGCCATAGAAATGAACTTTAATAAAAGTCGATATGGACTAATAAAGTCTGCTTTTATATTTGATTAACCTCAAATTTTAATTTTAATTTCCCTTTATTAATAAAGTCTATAAAATAATAAAAGGGGTTTTCTATTATCTTTTCTTCATAAAAGCAATATATATTTGTACCATGATTAGGAACTTGAAAAACTGCTAATTTATAATCTGGATTTTGATTTTTTTTCTCTACAGCATAAAAAATTGCATATTTACTCATGGCATGCATCAAGTCAACACCACAACCTACAGGAGGGTAAACCTCCAAATCTTGTGGGACCTCAAGTATTAAAGAAGAATCATAATACTCCAATCCTCTATGGAGATGAACTATACCTATAATTGGGGGAATCTTTGAAGCAAATTCCACAAAGGGTAGTGTAAATTCCTCGGCTTCTACCGATGGTCCCTTTGCTTCCATGTTTTCTATTGGAAAAATCTCAACCTTTTCCTCAAGAATAGGTTTAACGGGAACTAAATCAGAAAAAGACAGATTTGCTTTATCTACATTGTATTTGCCTGAAGCTGTTACAAGAAATAAATCCATATGAGGTTCATATGCCATAAAGGCCCCTTCTGCCTGCCTTGAATATGAGAGAATGGCCGAGATAAATTTTCCAAGTCTTTCGTCCTTTACAAGAGAATTTATTTTTACAGGAGGAGAAAGAAGATTTGATTCACCCAAGAATCTTCCCAAATTTATTAAAGAATTAACCACAGGAGAATTAATCCACTTTTCATAGGATATTATCGTATCTTCTTTCTTTATATATCCCCCAACCTCTTTACATGAACCAAAAACTCTTAATCTTTTTCCCAATTCCTCTATATTCTTTAGTAGAGGACATCCACCTTCCATTGTGGAAAGAATAAAACCTGAAATTTCAATATTATCTTTCAATAATTTGTAGGGAACAACAATGTTTTTAAAAGCGCCTATCTTTGCCATAAACATTCTAAAAAGAGATACCCTATGTTGATAGTCTAAATTTATGATAAAATTCTTTTCATCTTTAATAAAAATAACATTAATAAAGTTGGAATGTGGGGATGGGGAAATCTTTAGTAAATCCCTTCCAATAGAAATCCCCAGGGGAGGATAAACCTCGGGAAGTTTCTCCCTTAGAATTTTATAGAACATTTCATCATTTACCTTTAACGAATCTAAAATCTCTTCAGAAATCCCACCCAATAATACAGGATTTAAAATAACTCCGAAGGGAACTTCCAGTCTATCTTTAAACTCTGGTGAATCTTCTTTATATATATAAACCTTATTTCCATACTTATTAAAATAGCTGGAAAGTTCTAAATAAAAATTTTCAAAAAATTCCTTTACAAGGTATATCTCTTTTTTATCAATTTCATGACTTACAATATTAATGTTAGGGTATACAACAAGACTTGGATTTCTGTCCCACCAATCTTTCATATTCATTTTTCTCCTTTCTCTATAATTTTTCAATATCTTGAAGTTGAGATTCTAACTCTCCTTCTAACTTTTTTCTGAACTCTTTTATTCTAAATTTTTCTTCCTTTTCTACTTTTCCATCAGAAGCTATTATTATTTGATAGCCTTCTGAAATATTTTTAGACATAAAAGGAGAAATAATTATAGATTTTAATTCCTCTTTTTCCTCTCTATATTCTATTTTAGATATTTTAAGAGAAACTATTCCCTTTAATACGCTAACAATACTCCTGCCATCTCTTTTAACCTCCATAACCCAAGAGGTGCCTCTAACTCCTGCTACAACCATAGAAGTCTGTACTTCCGCTCTCTCTCCAATACTTAAAGCTCTCTCTACAGTTATCCACAATTTTCCTACTATTAGTCTAAAAATAGAAATCTCTTTTTCTCTTTCTTTTAGTAATTTTGCCATATCTACCTGAGAATTTGGAAATACTCTTAAAACTGATTTATCAGAAAAGGCTAAAATTGCAAAGGAATTATCCCTGACCCAAAGTCTATCCCCCTCATAGAGTGTCATATTGATCCTAGCGGGAATGAAAACTTCACTCTTTTCTCTTCTTACAAATACTTCTCCCTTTAAGGATGTTATAACTGCATAATTTTTAAATTGACAATATAAAGGGAAAAGAAATAAAAGAAAAAAGAATATTACATATAGAAATTTTTTCTTTCTCATTTTTATACCTTTTACTCCTTAAATAATTTTAAATTATTTTACACTATCTAAGAGCCTTTTGAAAAGTTTTATAAGTAATTTGTTATATTAGAATTTATTATGATATATAATATGAAGGAATAAATCTTGATAAAAGCTATCTTTTAAAATTTATATCCTAACTGTGGTGGAGAAAAATCTAAAGTTGTTAATTCTCCAAAGCTATGAAAAGCTTAAAAATGTAATAAAAGAGGATAATCTTCTAGTTTTTGGTCTTAATGAGATAAAAAAATAAAAAGAATTATAATAGTCTCATCTGCAACAAGTGATCCTAAACCAGATGAACTTGTATTTTTTATCCTCTGATTAGGGTAAAATAGATGTGCTTATTGGAATATTATCTTACATAAATCCCTTATCAAGAGGATGAAAAATTTCTTGGGACTTAAAGAATATCTGCGCTTCATTTACAAAGAATACATAATTAAGAAGTAAGGTACCTTTGATTCCAACCCCCACTAGGAGAAAAAAATCCATTAATATTTAAATAAATAATGAAGAGAGATTTAGGTTTGTAAAAGAAGATTCTAAAAGAGAATTAGAAAGGCTAATGGATATGGTAGAAAAAATGAGGCAGATCACCAGGAAATCTTAGGTAATTTAAGAGATGAGCTTAGAGAAAATAGGTAAAAACTAAATGTGCCTCTAATTTCCACAAATATTCTTACCTGACAAATTATTGAAGTTAAGATATAATTAGATATGCTGTATTTTTTAGTATTGGCAATAGCACCAGGTTTAGCCTTAGCATGGTATGTTTACAATAAGGACAAAGTAGAAAAGGAGCCCTTAAGGCTCTTATTATTATCTTTTGGTCTTGGAATTTTATCTGTTTTTCCCGCAGGGATAACTGAAGGAGTAATTGAAATATTAGGAGTTTTTGAGAGAAAAGATTTAATCTCTATTGCATTATACTCTTTTTTAGGAGTAGGATTAATAGAAGAGGGAGCAAAATTTTTTATAATATATAAATATATTTATCCTAAAGACGAATTTAATACACCCTTTGACGGAATAGTATATTCCGTCATGGTGGGTTTAGGATTTGCTACTTTAGAAAACATAGGATATGTGCTAATTGGGGGAATAAAAACCGCAATTTTAAGAGCTTTCTTAGCTGTTCCTGCTCATTTTCTTTTTTCTTTAATAATGGGATATTCCTTGGGATTAGCAAAATTTACATCTAATTTCTCAACTCATATTTTTAATGCTCTTTTGTATCCCTCAATTATTCATGCTCTCTACGATTTTCTTATCCTTTCAGAAATATGGTGGCTTACTATTCTTATAATACCTTTAGTATATATTCTTATTAGAAAATACTGGAAACAAAGTAAGAAACTATTGTAGGGAGGAAAAGGATGATAAAGAGTATTTGGTTTGACCTTGATGGGACTCTTCTATTTAATGATATGGAAATTTTTACTAAGGAATACTTTAAACTTATTGCCCTAAAAATTCATCCCTTGGAAGATGGGGTAAGCTTTTTAATGAAGCTTCAAAAGGCTGTTTATCAAATGATGCAAAATAAAGGACCTGAAACCAATGAACAAGTTTTTTGGAATTCTTTTCTTCCTCTAACGAACCTAAAAAAAGAAGAAATCTATGATTTTTTTAATAAATTTTATAGAGAAGATTTTCCAAAGTTAAGAGTTTTTACAAAACCTAATCCTTACGCAAAAGAGGTAATAAAATTAGCTTTTAATTTAGGATTAAAAGTTGTTATTGCAACAAACGCTGTTTTTCCTTTGACTGCAATTAGGGAAAGACTCTCTTGGGCTGGGATAGATGATTTCCCATATTATTTAATAACATCTATGGAAATAATGCATTCCTGTAAACCCTTTTTAGAGTACTATAAAGAAATCTTGGAAATTGTTAAAGAGGAGCCTGAAAATTGTTTAATGGTTGGTAATGATATTGAAGAAGATATGGCCGCAAGAAAAATTTTAGTAAATACCTATCTTATTACCCAAGAACCATTAAAATATTATCATAATAAAGAAAAAATTCCTGATTTTAAAGCTCCATTAGAGGAATTAATAAATCTACTTCCCTTGCTATCCAAAAAGTAAATTATATTTTATAATTAGATTAAACTTATATTGGAGGTGATAAGGTGGTAAGTAAAATTATAATCATTATTATTGGGTTAGCATTTTTTGTTTTAGGAATTTGGGGAATAGTCTCATGGTGGAATTACTTTATCCGGGTACTTATGGGAGCAATTCCAGCTTTTTTAATCTTATTAGGAGTTATCTTAATAATATTTGGATACTCAGAATTGAAGAGTTTATTAGCAGAAAGAAAGGAAGAAAAAACTTAGGATTTTTGGGGGAGAAAAAACTCCCCCTTTATTTATTCAAACAATATTTTCATACTTTCCTCGTGATCTAAATCCATAACATATGGAATACCAGTAACTTTAGCTGCTTCTTCAGTTAAAGATACTAAATCATCCCTTGATATATATTCTAACCTGAACTTTCTTGCTCCTGCCATAAATTGTTTTAATCCTACCGCAAGCCTATCAAAGTATCCATAAACTCCTAATGCAGATGGGGGAATCTTCCTCCATTCCTCATTCCCATAAACCTTCTTAATGTCTGCAACTGCTGTGAAAATTTCCTCTATATCTTCACCATAATTTTTATATTCTGCAGGAATTTTCCCACTTTTTACTAACTCTCCAATAGTCTTTCCTACCATTGCAGCTGTAAGGGTAGCCCTTCCCATCGCTACTAATTTTACATATGGAGCTCCAAGGGCTAATCCTTTAAAGATATGGTCCTCCATAGTAAATCCACCAGCTATGGCTATATTAGGCACATATTTTCCTTTCTCCGCAAGGAGTTTTGCATATTTATAAGTTAAAGATTCCAAATAAACTGTAGGAATTCCCCACTCATTCATCATTCTCCAGGGACTCATGCCCGTTCCTCCACCTGCACCATCAATAATTAAAAGATCTATTCTTCCCTCTGATGCAGCTCTTAATGCTAATGCTAAATCTCTTGGTCTATATGCTCCTGTCTTAAGAGATATATATTTTGCTCCAGCCCTCCTTAGTTCTTCAACTCTCTTTAAAAATCCTTCAAGGGAAGCCATTCCAAGACGTGAATGTCTCTCAAATTCTTTAATTCCACCTTTTTCAGCTATATCCTGAATTATAGGATCATCGGGATCAGGATGAACAATATACCCTCTATCCTTCAATTGTTTTGCTCTTTCTAGGGAGGAAAGCTTAATTTCTCCACCAATATCCTTTGCTCCTTGGCCCCATTTAATTTCAACGAATTGAACTTCCAATTTTTCAATCACATATTCTAAAGTACCTAATCTATTGTCCTCTACGTTTTCCTGAACAATTATTCCTCCATATCCATCCCTTTGCCAATCTTTAAATAACCTAACTCTTCTCTCCATCTCAGGAGATTTTATTATTTTTCCATTTTTAAACTCTGCTTGAGGATCTACGCCACACACATTTTCTCCAATTCCTACCATAGTTCCAAAGATAGCAGATCCAATAGCAACCCCTTCCCAGTTATCCCTTGCAATAAAGGTGGAACCCAATCCCGTGGTAAACCATGGAGCTCTAAGTTTTATATCTCCTATTTTTGTCTCAATATTTACTGCTGGAAATGTTGCTTTATCAGGATCAGGCTCAACTCCAAGAGCCCCAATACATGTTCCATTAATATTTAGATGGGAAAAATCTACGGGATAATCCTTTTGAGAACCAGAAGTTGTTTTCCCATAAGGTTGGGGATAAATAAATTCTCTTCCTCTTATCGCAGATTTAGCAATTTCGCAATAACCTAAGCATCCATCCAAACATGTAACACACATTCCGCTAAAAGGAGAATAATCCTTAAGTCGGAGTCTTGTATTAGTAGCTTCTGAGAAATTTGGTCTTGAAAAGGACATTAAGACACCTCCCTAATAAATATTTAGATCCAATTTTATTTAAAATTAAAATATATGTCAATGGGCAAATGATTGCCGATTAACCACAAATATGATAGAAAGTTTTCTATAAATCTTTTCCCATTAAATATGCGTCCTCGTCTAAATAATACCTTTTTCCCCTTTTTAAAATTTTAAATCCTAATTTTTTATAAAATTCAATAGCAATTACATTTGATACTCTCACATGTAAAAGGCATTTCTTTCCCTCTTTATTCTTAAAAAGAGAAATAAGAGTTTCCATTAGTTTGCTTCCAATTCCTAACCTTCTATAATCAGGATGCACAGAAATAGAAACAATTTCTCCCACATTCCCGTAGATATACCCAAAAATATAGCCTAAAATCTTCCCTTCACTCTCAGCAACAAAAAAGCCTTCAGGGAAAAACTTATAAAATTCTTTAAAAAGAAGTCCCGTATAAGCATCTTTTGGAAAGGAAAGCTTTTCTATCTCCAAAACTTTATCTAAATCCTTTAGATTGAATTTTCTAATATTAAAAATCATTAGCAAGTTTATAACTAAGATTACAGATTTATTTTAACATAAATTAGTATATAATAATTAAAAATTGCTCTAAATTCGGAGGGACAATTATGATCCATTCTTTTAAGAAGGGGATACCTGAAAAAGGATGGGTTCTTTTGGTTCATGGACTTGGAGAGCATATTGGGAGATATGAAGAGTTTATTGGTGATCTTTTAAAAAAAGGATTTGGGGTTATAGGGTTTGATCTTCCTGGTCATGGAGGGAGTAGTGGGAGAAGGGGAGACACATCTATAGAAGAAGTAATCAGTTTAATAAATAATTTAACAGAAAATATAGAAAAATTTTTTATATTTGGGCATAGTCTTGGAGGGCTTGTAGCCATAAGATATACCCAAGAAAATCCAGAAAGAGTAAAAGCTCTTATTGTTTCTGCCCCAGTTTTATATTTAAATGTGGATCCAATAACAAAGATCTTTTCTAATATTTTTGTAAGGATCTTACCTTCATTAACTATAGATAACAGAATTAATTTAGATTATCTCTCAAGAAATAAAGAAGCAGTAGAAAAATATGCAAAAGATCCCTTAGTGCATAGGAAAATCTCCCTTAGGCTTGGAATTAGCATGGTAAAAAATATTGAGATAGCTCATAAAAAGACAAAGGCAATTTCTGTTCCTACACTTTTTCTTATTCCCTTAGAAGATAAAATTATCCCACCAAAGGGTTCTAAGGATTTTTTTAAAAATATCGAGATATCTAATAAGTATTTTATAGAATTTGCTGGAGGATATCATGAGTTATTTGAAGACAAAGAACATTCTAGAAATTTTTATGAACAAATCTATAACTTTTTAATTTCAAACTCATCCTGATCTCATCATTTTCCTCAAAATTGGACCATATGCTAAAATCAAATCCCCATAATTGACACCAAAGCTTTTTGCTATAATTTCACATTTTGCCTTTAAAAGAAAAAATATATTCAAGTCTCTTTCATTTAAATTTTCATAATTTCCTTGTCCCTTTGCAATAATAAGATCTCCCTTTGAAAAAATATCTTTAAATTCCTCAGAACCTAATTCAGGAATTTTACCAACAATCTGAGTTCCCGAGTCTATTATTTTACAAACATTATTTAGTCCTATTTCTTCTGCATCTTCCATTAAAGCATCATTAATTATTGGATAAGTATTCACAACTCCAAAGACATTTTTATCCTTTAACTCCTCAATAAATACCTTATCGAATACAATCTCCCCTGCATTATCTAATAGATATACTATGTTTTTTGCTTTTTCTATTTCTTCTTCTAAATATTTAAAGTGGTCTAAAGACAAGGGAATGTCTAAAATTTCTTTAATATAATCCCCTAAATCTAATTTTGATATATCCAATATTCCAAGATCAATAATATTACCTGAAATTGCTATCTTTGTAGCAGTATATAAGGGGTTGTTTGAGGATTTTACTATCTCCTTTAATATTGGATAAAGGCTTAAAGCTATCTTATTATATTTTCTTTTCTCTTGATAATATGGATCAGAATTTCCCAGGATTTCATATGCTCTTTTTAAAACAAGATAAGTATTATATGCAGGACTATCTCCAGAGGATAATTCAGGCAAGATTTTTGCAATCTCCTTAATAACAAAAATCTTCTTCTCTTCCTCGACGCATACCCTTTTTGCTGCCGATATTACTTGATTCAGAAAACAAGGAAAGCACTCTACTCTTGTTTTCATATGCCCAATTTTATAACAAAATTCCTTTGAGTATGTCAATAGTTTAAATTTTAATCTATAATTAATTAAAAAAGAAAGGGTGAAAAAATTTTTATGGAATATATTGACTTAAGAAGTGATACAGTAACTAAACCTACTGAGGAGATGAGGCGAGCCATGTATGAAGCAGAAGTAGGAGATGACGGATATGGAGAAGATCCTACTGTAAATCTATTGGAAGAAAAATCTGCAGAAATTCTGGGAAAAGAGGCAGGACTTTTCTTAGTCTCAGGGACTATGGGAAATCAGGTAGCACTTCTCTCTTGGGCTTCTTTAGGAGAAGAAGTAATCTTAGAAGCAGAATCCCACATTTTTTATTACGAAGCAGGAGGAATTTCTGCAAACGGTGGTGTACAACCATATCTTATTCCTGGAGAAGATGGAATAATGCCTATTGAAAAAATAGAAAGGGCAATTAGAAAAAAGGGAAGAGTTTTTCCTAAAACCTCTTTAATCGTCTTAGAAAATACTCATAATAGAGCAGGAGGAAAAGCCCTACCTTTGTATTATATGAGAGAGATTTATAATTTAAGTAGAAAACATGATATTCCTATTCATCTTGATGGAGCGAGAATATTTAATGCTTCTATTTATTTAAAAATTCCTGCAAAAGAGATAGCAAAATATGCAGACTCTATAATGTTCTGTTTATCTAAAGGATTATCATGCCCTATGGGCTCAGTTCTTGTAGGTTCAATGGAATTTATTGAAAAAGCGAGAAAAAATAGGCAAAGATTAGGGGGAGGTCTAAGACAGGCTGGGGTGGTAGCTTCCTGTGGTCTTATTGCTTTAGAAAAGATGATTGATAGACTTGAAGAAGATCATATTAAAGCTAAGAATTTATATAATTTTCTAAAAGGAATACCTATCTTTGATTTAAAAGAACCCGAAACAAATATTTTAAAGGTTAAGATAAAGAATAATTACAATTCTGGTATTCTTCTTGATAAATTTAAGAAATATGGACTTCTTGCTACGAGTTTTGATGAAAGTACCCTAAGATTTGTAACCCACAAAGATGTATCCTTTGAAGATATAGACAAAGCCTGTGAGATTATAGAAAAAGTTCTAAGAGAAGAGTTTTATGGAAACTTCAAGAAACAATAAAAATTTAAGAAAAAATTTTGCCCACATTGCTTGGGAAGAAGCATTCCTTTGGGAGGGTTGTCCCTTATGTTTTCTTATTAACAAAACTCTTTGGAAGACAGAGGATAATTTTCTATATGAGCTAGTTAATGATCCTAAAATGAGAGAGAGAATAAGAAAAGGCAACGGTTTTTGCCCTGAACATACTATCCAGCTACTAAATTTCAAAGATACCCTTGGAATTTCTATAATTTTTGAAGATCTTGTTAAAAATGTAATTGTTCCTTCACTCTCAAAGAAAAATCTTCATGAAGAAACAAATTGTATCTTTTGTGAAAAGGAAGAAGAAATATTAAATCTTTATTTATCTACTTTACCTGATATTTTTATAGATGAGAAAACTCTTCTCCTATGGAGAGAAAAAGCATATAGCTTTTGTCTTCCCCATTGGGAAATTATTAAGAAAAAATTACCAGAGAATCTCGTAAAATTCATTGAATCTAAAGATAAAAAGAAAAAGTACCCAGAATATTTATTTGGAAGTCCCTTATGGGATAAGGATTATTCTATAATTTTTTTAAAAAAGATTAGAATAAGAGGAAAAAATGAATTTTGAAAAATGTCCTTTATGTGAAAAAATAAGAATGGGAAAATTAGCTATATACAATTCTATCTCAGAAAATTTTATTCCTTCTCTTTGTAAAGAACACTTTTATGAATTATCTAAAATAAAGGACTTATCTTTTATAAACTGGGATACATACAAAATTGGAGAGTGTTATATATGTTCCTTAGAAAAAAACATAGAGAAAGAATTTTTTGAAGGATTTAAAGATTATTATAAACTTTGTCTTTATCATCTTAAAAAAGTAAAAGATAAATTAGGGGAAGAGGATTGGAATAGATTAATTGATATATGGAAAAATTACCAGAACCATCTTAAAGAATTAATAGAAAGTTATGATTATGTGAAAGGTAATATATCTACCTCTAATCTCTATTTAATCCTTGACCATTTGTTGGGAACAGGTCGAAGGATTTAGTCCTTAATATCTTTTTTCCCTTTTTAATAAGTTTTTCTCTGTATTCTTTTCTTTCATTTTCCTTTAAAGGTGCAAACTTTAAGGCATAATAAATACTTACAAACTCTTTTATCTCATCCCCCAAGTTTTTTACCATCTCATATGGAGAATTTCCATAATCTATTAGGTTTTTCTTTTTTAGCACTCCTATAACTTTTAAAAATATTCTATCTTCCATGCTCTGCCGAAATTTCCAAACTATTCTTATAGTAAAATATATTATTAAGGAGAAGAAAAGGATAATAAAAGCAGAAAGATATAAGGTAGATAAATTATAAAGGAAGTAAATCATCTCATTTATAAATCTGGAAATGGAATCAAAAATTAAGCCCAAAATATTATATTCTGCTTTTATTTCTATCTCTTCCATAAAGTCTCCTGATGGGGTAGGATCTATAGGAATCCAACCTATAGGTTCTAAATAAATCTCAACCCAAGCATGGGCATTTTTCATTCTTACTTCATGCATACCTGTCCATGGATTTAAGTCTCCAGGCGAGAAACCTGTTATAAATCTTGAGGGAATTCCAATAATTCTTAACATAATAGCAAAGGCAGTTGCAAATTGTTCACAATATCCCTTTTTAGTAATAAATAAAAAGTCCTCAACCGCATCCAAATTCTCCTCTAATGGTGGTATATCTAAGGAATAGGGATAATTTTCTTCTA
Source organism: uncultured Dictyoglomota bacterium (assembly GCA_964612975.1). Taxonomy (GTDB): domain Bacteria; phylum Dictyoglomota; class Dictyoglomia; order Dictyoglomales; family Dictyoglomaceae; genus NZ13-RE01. The sequence goes on from CAZTGC010000006.1 coordinate 106,378, forward strand.
AATATTTTTCAATAGCCAAAACCTTCTCCCAAGGAGTCCCATAATTTTTAGTTATTTCAAGTACCAACCCTTCAACTTTTTTAGAGATATTTGGAATCTGCAAATATCTTTCGAACTTCTTTTTATCAGGTATTTTAGCCTTTAATAACAATTTTGCAGATCTTACGAAGGTATCAGAATAGAAGGAGGTATATATTAAATTCTTAGGCATCTCAAAGGGGCTTCTTATTCCATTTTCCGTATCTTTATAAATAAAAGGAGCAGGAAAATATAACTTCTGGGTCCCTTGGGGAATAAATATTACATTTCCTGTATCTTTTTCTATAAAATATGTAGATCTAAGTAATCTTTCTTCGGGTAATGGATTTTCCACAATATGAAAGGGCTGAAGAGCTGTAGTTATAGAATTTACTTTTTCTTCAAGACTTTGATACCATCCAAAACCATTATAAGTATCAAAGGCTAATCCTCTATGATAAGTAGGAAAAGATGAAAGAACTCGAAAAACTAAAGAAGAAGAAGGAACCCCTCTTTGTCTCAAATCAACAAAGGGAGCAAAACCAAAGTAATTCTCAGGATCATAGGGAAGAGGATTAATTTTTCTTCCTTCCGGAAGACGATACAAATAGTAATTAACATTTTGAATATTTGGAGTTTTTATCTCTCCTCTTGCTGCAGTAATTCTTTGAATAACCTGGGACATTATATCCTGCCTAAAGGTAAAGGGAAGAGATCTCGGAATAAAAGGAAAAAGGAGAAATCCAATTAAAGATATAGAAAGTATTGCACCTGAGAGGTATTTAGTAGATGGCTTATAATCATTAATAAGAGATAGAGAAATTATTAATCCTATAATATAAAAAAGTAAGAATGCTAAAAAAATTGACTCCCTTGCAAAAACCCCTGATATTACCATGAGAATTAAAGAAATGAAAAAAGAAAAACTAAGATCCAATTTTGTTGGAAGATCAAAACTATGAAGGGCATTTAAGTTTATAAGAAAAGTAGCTAAAGGGATTCTGGGATCGTAAGGCTGTGAAAGGAGATTTTTAAAAAATTCCCTAAGGAGATAAAACATAAAAATAGTCATAAATATCTTAGGAAGAAGATTAACATTATACCTGTTTTTATAACTATAAATATATCCAATTAAAGTTATCAAAATAATTCCTAAAATATAATTAATAGACAATTCCAAGAAATACCATACAGAAAATATCGCTATAAAGTTAAGATAAAGAATACTTCCCCTTAGAATTTTTGAATTTTCCACCTTCATATTTATCTTTTTCATTTTATTCATAATGTATACTCCATAGATTTAGAAAATCATAGGGATTTTCTTCCCTTTTAAATACATATAGCGAACTTTCGACATCTTTCCTGTGAAATTCTACCCCAATAAACTTCTTCTGTAAATGACTTTTACTCTCCCAAAAACTATAATCCAAGGAAAATACTAAACTAAAATTTTCATCAAGATTAAGACTCTTATCTCTCATTCTTTTAATCTCCAATTTTGCTAAAAAGATCTTTAAATCATCCCAATTTTGGGGCATAAATATCTCCTTTGGATAAAGAGTTTGTATCTTCACCTTTAATCCCTGCCTTAAAAAGGAAAGAACAATAGAATGGAGAAATCTAAGAAGCTGGTCAAATTCTTCTAAGGAAATATTATCTATTTCTGATGATAAGCAATTATCTAATAAGAAAATAGCTTCCAAAATAGACAATTTCTCAAATTGCTTCGATATGAGTTCTCCCTTTTTAGCAGAAGCTTTCCATGCAATTATTCTTAAAGGATCACCTGGAGTGTATTTTCTTAAAGTATGAATTTCCTCTCCAAATCGAGTAAAACTTGAAATAGAAGTTTTATAACCTGAATCTCCAGGAATAGCCAATTCTCTATGAATCTGATAATAGGTAGGATAAACTAATGTTTTTACATTTATTGGAAAATGTTTTTTAATATAAAAAAGGCCAAAAGTTCCTGTAAATTTTATCCATACATCATTAAACTCTTCAACTCCTCGTTTTTTAAAGAGATATGTAAAATTAAAATATTTTTCTTCTCTTCCCCCTATATTACAAGGAATAAATCTGCCTTTAAAAAAAATAAAAAATTTTCCCTTCTCGAAGGGGAAATCATTTTTTACTTTTACAAAAACTACCTCCTCTTTATTTTCCTCAACTAAGGGAGGAACTATAAATTCTAATTTCAAAAGGAAAGGTTGAAAAATTAATTCTAAAAAGCTAAAGATAAATAACCCATAAATAAAAGAGGACATAAGAATTAATGGGACTGATCCCACATTAATTCCAATAAATGTGATGAGAAGATCTCCTGTAAAAAGGAAAAAACCAAAAAGAGTAAAATTTATTATTATCTTCAAGGAAGCTTTATCCTTGGAATTTTTGTTCTCTCCACTACTTCCTTGACAACTTCCTCTCTCTTTTGTCTTGGACTTTCAACCTGTTCCTTAATAACTACTCTATGAACTAAAATGGGAATAGAACAATCTAAAACATCATCGGGAATAACATAATCTCTTCCCCTAATTATTGCCATAGCTTGGCTTGCCCTCATTAATGAAATAGAACCCCTGGGACCAGCACCAAGGGATATTTTAGGATTTTCCCTCGTATTTCTAACAATTTGAGTTATATATTCCAAAATATCCCTATGGATATATATTTTTTTGACAAAATCCTGCATAGCTAATACATCATCTTTATCAAGAACAGGTTCCAATTTCTCCAAGGGATGAAAAATTTTCTGTTTTTCTAACATATTTAATTCTTCCTGTAAAGATAAATATCCAATAGTTATAGATATAAAAAATCTATCCAATTGAGATTCAGGAAGAGGATATGTTCCAAAATGCTCCCTGGGATTCTGAGTTGCTATGACTAAAAAGGGTTTAGGGAGAGGATAATAAACTCCGTCAATAGTTACACCACCTTCATCCATGGCCTCTAAAAGTCCCGATTGGGTTCTTGGAGATGTTCTATTTATCTCATCTGCAAGAAGAATATTTGTAAAAATAGGTCCCTTTTTAAATTCAAATTCTAGGGTTTTGGGATTAAAGATATTTGTTCCTAAAATATCAGAAGGCATCATATCAGGAGTAAATTGGATCCTTTTAAAGTAAAGATTTATACTTTCTGCTAAAGCCTTTGCAAGAACCGTCTTACCAACTCCGGGAACATCTTCAATAAGAATATTTCCTTGACTTAAAAGGGCACATATTACATAGTCAATAACTCTATCTTTCCCAATAATTACCTTTTTGATATTTTCCTTTAATCTTCCTACTTTATCAAAAATTTTTTCTTTTAAAATATTTTCCTTCATAAGTCAATTATATAACAATATCTATTTAGAAACTATCTTAAAGTTTCGTCATATTCCCAACCTAATAAATCATATAATTTTCTTCTTGCCAATTTATCATTTTCCAATTCTTTTCGTGCATAGGTAGCAACTTCATAAGCTTTTTCCCTTGGAACCACTACTACACCATCTCCATCAGCAACTATTATGTCTCCTGGCTTTATTAAGACTCCTTCTATATTTACTGGGATATTCATGTTACCAAATTGAAGTCTTCCAATAACAGTTTTTTGAGAGATGAATTTAAACCAAAAGGGAATTTTTTGAATTATTAATTCATCAGTATCCCTTGGGCCACCATTTGTAAGATATCCCATAGCTCCCCTTTGATATCCCACTAGAGAATTATTAGAGCCCATAAGTCCTGCATCTACATTGCTTTGATCAATTACTATAAAATCTCCTTTTTTAACTTCTTCCAACCAAGGATAAGGACAAATATTCTGGTAATAGAATCCCATCCACTCTTCATATTCCTTAGGAGTAAGTTTTGGAATTTCTCCAGAATAAGGCAGATACCTTATAGTTTTTGCAATTCCAATAACCCTTACCCTAAAAAGAGGTCTAACGGTATACGGAATAGAATAATAATGATGTAAAAGACAACAATCAAGCCCATCTCTTACATCTGCAACCCTCAAACCTCTATAAAGTTCTAATAACTCCTTGTTTTCGTATTCGCTAAGGTTCATCATTATCCTCCTTTATATAGGAAACTTTTCTTTCATTAATAACTCTTCTTAGTTTAAATCCCTCTAAAGGAATAAGAGATATTTCAGCAAGATACAATATCTCAGAATTATACTCTAAATGACCTGAATAAACATTCTTTAAATCTGAAGCAACAAAATGAAGATGGGGTTCGAAATTAAGAATTAATCCTTGAAGAGAAGAAAGCTCTATAGGCCCCTCTACAGTTATAAATTCATTTTGAGGAATATATTCTGTTGTGAGTATTCTATGATATTTTAATACTCTTAAAGTTCCTATACCATTTAAAATGCAGGCATTTTTTATATTATTCTCTTTAAGATAAGCTATTAAACTTTCTATTAAAAATTCCTTAGGTTCCAAATTTACTATTATTATCTTTTCATCCTCAAAAAAACTTCTAAAAACTCTCATTTTTAAGTTTTACTATATTTATCCTCAGGTAAATATGGCACCTTTATAAAAACTGCTAAAAAGTCCTCTGATGGATTCACAATATTATGCTCTTCCTTAGGTTCTACTCTTACCACATCACCAATATTGATCTCAAAATTTTTATCATCAACAATCATTTCTGCTTTCCCTGAGAGAACATAAAATATCTCTTCAACTTCTTTATGATAATGAGCCCCCAACTCATTCCCTGGTATTATCTTTACAATACCCCACTCCATCTTTGGCCCCCTCATAAGATACTTAGGACCCCAATCTCCAAATCTAAATTCTTTATCTTTTTCATTAACTTTCTCCATAGATCTTTTCCCCTTACTTTTTTTCTATATTAAAATTAGAAAAGCTCCATCCAAATTTTGCCTCCCTTGTATATGGATCTCCAAATTCTGTTCCAACTTCCCAAACTGTTACATACATGTTTTCATATTTTTCCAAAGTAATTCTCGAAGAATTAGATTTTATAATATCTTTTAAATTTTTAAGGAATTCCTTTATTGGAATATTTACTTCTCCTTCAATAATATTTTCTTTAGATTTATAGGTCACATAATCCCAGCTTCCAGAGTTGAAATAAACATCCCAAGTAATCATCTTTATTACTCCATTTAATATTATAGGAATTTTGACTTCTGATACCTTCCTTCCTGCTGGTCCTAATCTATTAGCATATAGCCAGACCATCATTTCAATATCTCCAGAAGAAACTGAATTTTGATTTGGTTCTCTTGTTATCCAGGTTTCCATAGCAAAATTCAAAGGAAGATTTTTTTCGTACCATATAGAATATTTTACTCCAAAATACACATCAGGAAACTCCGATGTCTTTATAGGAAGAATAAGCTTTTCGATAGAAGTTCCATGAGAAGACCAAGGTTTATACCCATAATATACTTCTGGATATCCATGTACCCAAGAATTTCTATCCCTTAATACAATATTCTTTATATCTGCATAAAACTCAACAGTATCTTCCTGCTTATAAAATGCCATCCATGTTTCTCCTTCGTATCTTTCAATATTCCAAAAGTTAAGCTCCAAAGTTAATGGAAGATTATTAGTTTTTACATCACCTAAGGAGGGTTTCGTAAGTATAAAGGCATCTTTATATTTAGGGGTTAATCCCAAAATGAAAAAGAGGAGAAAGATAAAAATTGGATAACTAAAAATTTTTTTCATAAAAAACCTCCTTAATAGTTTAATAAATCATAAGTTACCCAATTGCTATTTTTTATTAACAAAGTGTATAATACCACAATATATTAGGGGTTTCAATTGCCTAAAGGAAAACATTTTAGGGAATATAATTAAAAACTTCCATAAATAGGCATTTTCACCTCTCTTTTTCATAATAAATTGGAAGGTAAATATGTCTTCACCACGTGCCAAAATGTTATTAACAAATTTCTTATCTTAAACTAAAATTAATCTATAAATTAACTATATTAAGGGGTGAAACATGAGGTTTGTTGCAGATTTTCATATTCATTCGAAATATAGTAGAGCAACAAGTTCTGATATGAACTTAGAAAATATTAGTAAATGGGCAAAACTAAAGGGAATAAATTTAGTTGGAACAGGAGATTTTACCCATCCCCTTTGGTTTGCAGAGTTGAGAGATAAGCTTAAAGAAGATAGCTATGGGATATATAAGTTTAATGATATAAATTTTATTTTAACCATGGAAATCAGTAATATCTATAATCAAGATGGAAAAGTGAGAAGAATCCACTCAATTATATTCTCCCCTTCTCTAGAAATTTGTCATAAGATTAACACTCTTTTAGGAAAGATGGGAAATCTAAGTTCCGATGGAAGACCCATCCTTGGAAAAAATTTAAAAGAACTTCTTTCCCTTCTTTGGGAAATATCTGAAGAGATTTATATTATACCTGCTCATGCCTGGACACCATGGTTTTCCATTTTTGGATCCAATTCTGGATTTAACTCCTTAGAAGAAGCCTTTGGTGAATATGTTAATAGAATTTTTGGTATAGAGACAGGATTAAGTAGTGATCCTCCTATGAATTGGAGATTAAGTAAACTTGATGATATTTGCCTCATTTCAAATTCTGACGCCCATTCCCCCAATAGATTAGGAAGAGAGGCAAATGTCTTTAATTGCAATATAGAATATAGAGAAATTTTTAATATAATAAAAAATCAAGATAAAAATAAATTTTTATTTACCATTGAATTTTTTCCAGAGGAAGGAAAATACCATTTTGATGGACATAGAAACTGCAATATAGTATTATCTCCTAAGGAAAGTATAAAATTAAACAATTTGTGTCCTTCTTGTGGAAAACCTCTGACTATTGGGGTTGCTCATAGAGTAGAAGAATTGGCAGATAGAGATGAGGGTTTTATCCCTGAAAATAAAATACCATATAAAAATTTAATACCCTTAGAAGAAATTATTGCGCAAGCTTTAAATAAAGATGTCTCTTCTCCCTTTGTTCAAAATGAGTATGTAAAATTAGTATCCAACTTAGACAATGAGTTAAATATTCTAATGGAGACCCCCTTAGAGGAAATTAAAAGGCTCACATCGGAAAAAATTGTGGAAGGAATAAAGCTTATGAGGGAAGGGAAAATCCAAGTAGAACCTGGATATGATGGGATATATGGAAAAATTAAGATACTTCCTTCTGAGGGAAAGGGACAGCTTTCTCTATTTTAAAAGGGTAATTTAAAGAGTTCTAAAATCTTATCCTTAAGAGATGTGCCAGGAATGAGATTCTTAAAATCCTCAATTGCTTTATGAAATCCTATATCATATCCCTTCTTTTGACTTTCAAGCCACTTATGATCGGAAATATAAACATACAAATCTGAAAGAGTTCTTTCTGGAAAAGCCTCTAAAATTCTTTCCTTCTCTATAACCTTAACAATAGGAAGATAAATATTTTTATACCAATCTCTTGCAGCCTCCTTTACATTTACCTCTTTTCTTCTTCTTTCACTCATATAATATTTATGTTCAAGAATTTGACTTAGGAGCTTTTTATATTGTCCTATCTCCGTAAGATTAATATCTCTAAGTCCTGTAACAAACTCAAAATCTGATTTTTCTCTATAAAGAATATTTTCTATAGAATTTTCTGGAGGTAAATATTCTATTACATGGGCATCTATTTCCTTTTGCCCCAGTTTCCTTGCTATGGAAACTCGATGATTACCATCTATTACATAGTATTCATCTTTTATTTTATAAACTTCTATTGGGGGAAGAATTTTACCCCTTAGTATGGCATCTTCTAATTCCTTTAGTCTTTGTAGGGAACTTCCCTTTAATGGCCTAAACTCTTCATCAAAATCCCTATATCTTCCTACGCTTCCTACTATCTTCTCTATCTCTATAGTCTGATAACCTAAATCTCTCCAGATAATAAATTTTTCCTCTTTGATTTTTTCCTGAAGGCTTTTAAGATGTCTTTTTCTTTTGAAAGATCTTATAAAAAAGTTTTTCATAGATCTAAAACTATAATTCCAGAACAATTAATAATTTTAGTACCCTTATATTCTGTTATCCTTGAACTTCTAAATTTATAATTCATATGGGTATGCCCATGTAGAAAATAGGCTGGTTTATATTTCTCAATCAACCAGAGAAAGCCTTTAAAGCCTTTATGAGAGAAATCATCTCCCTCATGAATTCCAAGGGGAGGAGCGTGGGTCACTATAATATCAACTCCTTTTCTTAACTGAAAATATAATTTTCTTATCTTCCAACTCATTTCTTTTTCTGTATACTGAAGAGGTCCTCCACTATATTTAATGGAGCCTCCTAAGCCTAAGATTTTTTTATCCTTAAATTTTATTATTTTTCCATCGATATTATCACATCCTTCAGGAGGCTCCTTAATATATCTCTCATCATGATTTCCCAAGATATAAAATACAGGAACATTAAGAATAGTTGTAAGATAGACTAATAATTCTGGCAAAACATCTCCACAGGATATTACTGCTTCTACTCCCTTGTATGGGGTAGCATCAAATCTTTCATAAAGAATAGGTGATTCAAAATCTGCTAACGCTAATATTTTCAAGATAAACTTTGACCTATTCTTAACTTAAGTTCATTTATAAAACCAATGGCAAAGGGATCCTTTCCAGCAAGATATGCAAGATAAACAGTAATAAAATCCCCAAGGTATATAAGAGAGAAAAATTTAGTTAATGAGTATTTTCCTTCTCCCTGCCATAAAAAGACTGGTATTCCTCGATTCTCTATTTTTTCCTTCATAAAATCAAATCTTATTTTCATTTCTCCTTCTAAGGATATATAAAGGAAAATAAGAGAAAGATTATTTATAATTTTGAAATCTGCTTCCCAAGACATTATCTCATTATGATTTAACTCTGGGAAGAAATGGGTAAAGGCAGGATATTTAGAATTTTCATTAAATTGGCATTTCCATCTATATCCTGCAACTGCCCATCTTTCCTCTACAGAATATATTATGGGAATTCTCCCATAAAGCATTTTAGCTAATTTTTTAGCAGGATTTCCATCAGTAGGATTTTCAATTTTAAATTCTTCTCTCTTTTTTCCAATATAATCTATAGTTTCCCTTATTGCCTCCCTTTGGGAAGGAACTATCTCCAATTGATCCAATATTACCAAAGGAGGGATAGTTACATATCCTATTGCAGCTCTTGGAGCCAATCCCTTAGGAATTTGGATTAATGGAAGTTTTTTTTCCTCTGCAAATTCTGCCAATTTACCACCACTGGTTACAGAAACCACTATTGCCCCTTTTTCATAAGATCTTACTGCAGAATTCACAGTCTCAACAGTATTTCCAGAATAACTCACCGCAAAAACCAAGGTATTTTCATCAACATAATTGGGAAGAGAATAATCTCTATTTACTAATATAGGAATTCTTGCACTATCAAAGGCAATAGCCCTTAATATGTCACCTCCTATTGCAGAACCACCCATACCTAAAACTAAAACCTTGTTTATATTTCTTTTATCTAATTTCAATCCTGCATCATAGGATATTTTACTTGCTTCCTCTATTTGTTCAGGAAGTCTATATACTGAACCCAACATATCCTGGGGATCAAGTTTTTTAAGCTCATTTATTTGATCTAATTTTTCCATATGTATTCCTCCTATCCTTTCGATTTTTGGTTATTTTAACTTATAACTTCAATTATTGACAACATCCTAACTATTTGTATACTGAAAAAGAATCTATATTAGGAGGCAAAGATGGAAACAAAAGTAGTTTGGAATGGAAAAATGAAATTTACTGGAAACACTCCATCTAATTTTTCAATTTTAATGGATGCTTCTTCAGATCATGGAGGAGAAGACCAAGGGCCAAGACCCATGGAGCTTGTCTTAGTCGCTCTGGGAGGATGTACTGGAATGGATGTTATCTCTATCCTTCAAAAGATGAAGGAAAAAGTAAAAAACTTTGAGATAAAAATTTCTGCAGAAAGAGCAGAGGAACATCCAAAGGTCTATAAGAAGGTACACTTAGAATACATTTTTAAAGGGGAAAATTTAAAGGAAGAAAATATAAAAAAAGCAATTGAATTATCTCAAACAAAATACTGTTCCGTTTCTGCAATTTTAAAGGGAACAGCAGAAGTTACATATTCTTGGAAAATTTTATAGAAGAGGTTAACTAAAAATGAAGGATGTTAGAGTGAGAATTGCTCCCAGCCCCACAGGATATCTTCATGTAGGAACTGCCCATACTGCCCTCTTCAATTGGCTTTTTGCAAGACATAATAAGGGTACCTTTATTCTAAGAATCGAAGATACTGATATAGAAAGGTCTTCAAAGGAATATGAAGAAAATATATTAGAAGGACTAAATTGGCTTGGTATAAATTGGGATGAAGGCCCCTATTATCAAACCCAGAGATTGGAATTATATAAAAAATACTCCCAAAAACTTATAGATTTAGGTCTTGCCTATTATTGTTATTGTACCCCCGAAGAATTAGAGGAAAGGAGAAAAATTGCCCTTCAAGAGAAAAGGGCACCAAAATATGATAGAAAATGTTTAAATTTAACTTCAGAAGAAAGGGCAAGATATGAAAGAGAAGGAAGAAAGCCTGCAATAAGACTATTAGTTCCAGAGGGGAAAACAGTATTTAAGGATATAATTCGAGGAGATATTGAATTTAACAATGAAGACATTGGAGATTTTGTAATAATGAAATCCGATGGAATTCCCACTTATAATTTCGCAGTAGTAATTGATGATTATACTATGGGAATATCCCATGTCATAAGGGGAGAAGATCACATTTCAAATACTCCAAAACAAATATTTATATATAATGCCCTCTCCTGGACATCCCCAGAGTTTGCTCATTTACCCCTACTTTTAGGCCCTGACAGGTCAAAATTAAGTAAAAGACACGGTGTAACATCGGTATCAGAATATAAAAAGATGGGTTATCTTCCTGAAGCCCTTGTAAATTATCTTGCCCTTTTAGGATGGACTCCCCAGGAAGGAAAAGAAGTCTATACCAGAGAAGAACTAATAGAATTTTTTGATTTAAGAAAGGTGACCAAAAATCCTGGAATTTTTGATATAACAAAATTAGAGTGGATCAATACTCAACATATTAGAGGTTTATCTTATGAAAAATTAGCAGATTTAACTTTACCCTATTTAAAGGAAGCTAAACTAATAAAAGAAGATTCTCTAAATTGGGATTACTATCTTAAAGTAATATCTCTTCTACAGGAGAGACTGAAACTCCTTTCCCAAATTAAGGATTATGGAGATTATTTCTTTTTAGAAGAATTAGATTATGAAAAAGAAACTGTTAAAAAGGTAATTAAACACCATGATATCTCAAAATTCTTAAGAATGTTAAAAGAAGAATGGGAAGATTTAAAGGATTTCTCTGCCTATAAATTAGAGAAAGGTTTAAAAGAATTATCAGAAAAATTGAATATATCTACAGGAACTTTAATTCATCCAGTAAGAGTTGCCTTAACCAATAAAACAGTAGGTCCAAGTCTTTATGAATTGATAGAAGTGTTAGGGAAAGAAAAAACATTAAAAAGAATAGAAAATTTTATTAAGTATTTAGATGCAAATTTTTAAAAAGCTATTTAAATATTTTTATTATGAAATTTTTGATGAAATAGAAAATAAATTATTAAATTCCCTAGAAGAAGGAGAAAGACTCTTTCTTCATTATACTATAAAACAAGCAAAATTATCCTTTAAAGCAAAGGAAAAAGTAGACTTATATCTTTCTCCTCTTCTTTTATTTTACGGTTTAGTTGCTTTAGCAAAAATCACGATATTTTTAAAAACCCATGAGATTCCAAAGGAAGTATTACATGGATTAACGGTAAGAGTGGCAGGAGAAAAGTCTATAGATTGGGATGAAAACTATGATCCTGGAAAAGAGACAATTTTAATAAAGGAGAAGGGGTTATTTCCAACATTTTTAAAATGTGTATCTTCCTTTCAAGTTCCAGAAGGAGAAAAATTTACTTTAGAGGAGCTTTTCAAATATTTAAAAATAACTACTTCCCTTCATCCTTTAGCAATTCACTATCTAATTCTTTTTCTTTTAAGCATGTTATCAAGATATGAACCCCAGAAGTGGGGATGGGCTATTGATAAAAGTAGTATGGCCCCTAAAATTTATAATTATCTAAGAGACTCAGATTCAAAAATAATTCAACTTTGGGAGGAGAATATTAAATTGTAATAATTTTTAAACAATTCCTTTATTAACCTTAAATCAATTAATCCTTCATATTCTTCGATAATCCTATAACTTTTTTCAAAGAATTCTTCAGCAGTATTAAGGGAGCTTTCCTTAACCCTCTTTCTCTCCAAAGCTTGCAAAATATATGAAATATCTTGTTCCAATAAATTACTTTTATTCCAAATCTCATATATTCTCTGTTTTTCTTTATCCGATGCCTCTTGAAGGAGATAAATAATTGGAAAAGTCTTTTTCTTTTTCCATAAATCTCCAAGGGGAGTTTTACCTGTTTTTCTTGAATCTCCCCATATACCCATAATGTCATCTGCAATTTGAAAAAATATCCCAAAATTCTTTCCCATCTCAAAAAATTTTCTTGAGATATCTTCTTTATAATTTGCAGAAAAAGAACCTAAGAATAAAGAAGTTGCAAAAAGTCTTGCAGTCTTTTTCTCTATCATTGTCATATATTCTTTTAAATATACATCATTTCTCTTTTCAAAACTTATATCTAAATACTGACCCTCAATAAGTTCTTGAATTGTATTAGTAATCTCCCTAAGACTTATCCTTTGAAGAAGAGGAGAAAAAAGCTGAGTTAATACTTGAAAACATAGATTAAATAAGGAATCTCCCACATTAATAGCCTGAGGAACTCCCCACAATCTCCAGACCGTCCATCTATTATGCCTTTTTTCATCACCATCTTGAATATCATCATGAACTAAAGAAAAATTATGTAAAAATTCCAAAGAAGAAGCCAAATTTAAAGCATCATCCAAGGGCCCATTAAAAGCTTGATTTATTAATACACATAAAAGGGGTCTTAATCTCTTTCCTCTCTTAAACTCTGAAAGGGGATTACCAAATTCATCAATCCAACCCATATGATATGCAGAAAATAAATATAAGGGAAGGGGATTTGAAAATCTTTCCAAGTTTTCCTGTAATCTTCTTTCTATTAGTAATAAATATTTTTGAAGGTCATCCATAGTAATTCTATTATACATTATAACCACTCAAAAAAGTCAATTTCTTGACATTATCTTTTATTAGATGATAAACTCTTTTACACAATTTTAGAGAATTTATGGAGGATTATAAATGGAAAAATACATGTATAAAGAAATAAAAGAAGGAGTAAAAGTCTTAGAAAAAATTAAAGAAAGAAAAGATGAGATTAAGAGCATCGTTGAGGAGATAAAAGAATATAATCCCAAGAATATAATATTAGTTGCCCGAGGCACATCGGACAATGCAGGAGTTTGGGGAAAATATTATATTGAATCCTATATTAAAATTCCTGTATCTCTTTGTGCTCCATCATTGTATACTATTTACCATAACCCTCCAATTCTTAAAAACTCCTTAGTTATTGCCATCTCCCAATCAGGAGAAAGCGAAGATATATGCAAGGTAATAAAAGAGGCAAATAATCAAAATGCTTTTACCTTGGGACTCACTAATAATTTGGACAGTAAATTAGCAAAAATCTCTAAAAAGGTTCTGTTTTTAGATGCTGGGGAAGAAAAAAGTATTGCAGCAACAAAAACTTATTTAGCAGAGTTAGGAGCTTTATATTTTTTAGTAAATCAGTGGATAAATAGAGATAATTCAAAGGAATTTGAAAGGCTTATTCTATCTTTAAGAGAAATCTTAGAAAGAGACGAAGAAATTAAAGAAAAGACAAATCCATATAAATTTATGGAACACTGTGCTGTCTTAGGAAGAGGATACAATTTGGCTACCGCTTTAGAAATGGCCTTAAAGTTAAAAGAGACATCTTATATCCTTGCAGAACCTTATTCTTCTGCTGATTTTCTACATGGTCCATTAGCCCTTGTCTCTCATGGGTTTCCTATGTTTCTCTTTGTTCCAAAGGGAGAAAGTATTACCCATTCTAAGGAAGTTATTAAGATTCTAGAAGAAAAGAATGTAGATTTATTTATCTTTTCAAATGAGGAATCTCTTTTCAATAAATATAATGGATTCTTTATCAAATCAGATATTCCTGAAGAGATATCTCCATTACTTTTTATATTACCAGCACAATTTTTTGCTTATTTTCTAACAATTCTAAAAAACTTAGATCCAGACCAACCAAGATTTCTAAAGAAAATTACTATAACAAAATAAAATGTTTGAAATCTTCCAGCTTTATAAAAATCCTATTTTTATCATACCATTAATCTCTACAATAATTACCCAAGGAGTAAAAGGAGTAATAAGAAGTATTCAGGAGAAAAAGGTATTATGGAGAGCTTTCTTTGAATGGGGAGGTATGCCCAGCTCCCACTCTGCATTAGTGGTTTCTCTCGCCACTATTTTAGGTTTAAAGGAAGGATTTTCTTCTCCACTATTTGTCCTCTCTCTTTTTTTTGCTGGAATTGTAATAGCAGATGCTATTGGTGTTAGATTGGCATCAGAAGAACAAGCAAAGGTAATAAATAAAATTCTTCAAAAATACCCTATAAATGAAAAGTGTGATATAATTTTAAAAGAATCTATTGGACATACACCCTTTGAAGCAATAATGGGAGGCATATTGGGATTTATAGTTGCATTAATATATTATATAGGAGTGATAAATAAATGAATATAGCCTTCTTTAGTGATACCTACGAGCCCCAAAAGAATGGGGTAGTTACTGCAATTAAGTCACAAAAAAAATTCTTAGAAAATTATAAAAATAAAGTTTATCTTTTTATCCCGTATATTCCCAATTCCCCTTTAGAAGAAAACATATATAAATTACCTTCCATTGTTTTTCCCTTTCAAAGGGAACATAGAGTAGCATCACCTTATTCTTTAAAATATGAGCTTTTATTTAAAAAACTAAAAGTTGATTTAGTCCATACCCACACTCCATTTTCCTTAGGAATCTTTGGATGGAGTCAGGCAAAGAAAAGGAATCTACCATTAGTACATACCTTTCATACAATATTTGAGGAATATGTATATTATATATGGGATCATTTTCCTAATATAATTAAAAGAAAGATACTTAAAGAAAAAAAAGCAAGAGATGTTGCAGCATGGATAAGTAAAACCTATTGTGAACTCTGTGATTTAATAATTGCTCCTTCAACAAAGGTTAAAAAACTTTTAGAAAATTATGGGATAGAAAAGCCCATTGAAATTCTTCCCAATGGTTTAGATTTAAAGGATTTTAAACCCTTAGATAAAAAGGTTGCCCGGGAGAGAAGAGGCTTACCCCTTGAGGGTATAATTCTATTATTTGTAGGAAGATTAGGAAAGGAAAAAAATATTAACTTTCTCTTAAAGGTAATAAGATGGCTTAAAAACAATTCAAAATATCCTTATTATTTTGTGATAGTTGGAGATAATCCCGATAAGCGTATAAAGGAAGGATTAAAAAGAGAAGTAGAAAAATACAAAATAGAGGATAGAGTTATATTTACTGGCTATTTAGATTATCCTAAAGTAATTGAATGTTATTATTCTTCTGATATTTTTGTATTTTCCTCTCTAACAGAAACGCAAGGAATGGTAGTTGGAGAAGCATTATTTTCAGGAGTTCCTGTAATCGCCTTAGAAGATCTTGCTATTAGAGACTTTGTAAAGAATGGGGAAAATGGATTTTTAATACCAAATAATACCCATAGTTTTGAAGAATTTGGAAGAAAAATAATCCTCCTAACAGAAAATAAAGAACTTTATAATGCTATGTCTCAAAATGCTAAAAAAAGTGCAGAAAATTTAAGCTCTGAAAAATTAAATAAAAAATTGTTAGAAATATATGAGAAATTAATGTTAGATTTAAAAAAAGAAAAGAAATATGCCTGATTTCATCTCATTATTTTTAGAGGAGATAAAAAGAAAAAAAGATAAATTGTTAACCTTTCTCAACTGGGATTATATTAAGGAGGAGCTCTTTGAAAGATTTTTTGAAAGCCATTGGCACTCCTTCCCTGATGAGGAATTTAATCTCCCAAGTTATGCGGTAGATGCATCTCAAAGAATTCTTTCCCTTGCCTTTGGTTCTTATATTATTATTTCCCAAGGTCTAACCTTGGGAAGAGATAATTATGAAGATGCGAAAGTAAATATAGAGGCTCTGCCGGGCTCCATCTCCCAAAATCAATTGGAACATATTTCAGACATAATTCTTCAAAATGTTGAGATGGATCTTGCTTTAGGAGTTCTTGAAAAAGAAAAGCCTCCTTATGTTCTTTTTATAGATGGTTCCCTTTCTTCAAGAATTTCTCATATAATTTATCTCTCATCAATGGATCTTGGAGATTATAATTCCCTCACCCTTGAAGTTCTTGAAAAAACTTTAAAATTAATTAATTTATCTAAGGAAAAAGGAATTTATCTTATCTCAATTTCAAAAATAAGTAGAGATACCTTTTTATCCCAGATAATTTCAGAATCTAAGGGAACAATTATTAAATCAAAATATTATCCTACAGATACAGAACTAATATCTTTCATCATTCCTCATAAAACAGGTTTTTCGACTCCCATCCTTTTAGGAGGAAAAAGAAGCCTTGGGAAAAAACAAATGGAAATCATAGAGACCAAAATCCAAATAAAGGAACAACTTGAGAATATTTCTGCCTTTGTTAATCTATATCTAAGGCTTATTCCTAATGATTCTCCCCTTAGAATTGATTTTCCTTGTTATCTTATAGGAAGAGAAGATTCTTTTCTTCCCCTTGATTATCAAATTTTACCCCAAGTAGAACTTAAAAGTATAATTTCATTAATAAGAAATAATTGCGCGGGAATTAATGTATACCAGACCTATCTTTATCTTGTGGATAAATTGGTAAGAATAAAAAGAGATCCAGATTTGGAAAGATACAGATTTATTTTAGAAAGGGAATTGGGAAAAATATTACCCTTAGATAGGAGTCAGAGGAGGTTCTTCTAATGGAAGAGGAAAAATGTGTAGGATATTTAGTAGGAGAGAGTTTTTGTGATAGATTCCAGTTTGTGACCACAAGGAAATTGGCTCCAAAAAGATTAGAGTATGTAACAATAAAAGGAACAGCAACTCCTGAGGAAGAAGTAGAAGTGTTAGCTCAAGTTGAATCCTTAAGAGCCTTCTCTGAGGTTTTAAATGAGGATCAAGAGTATGAGGCAGCAAACAAAATCTTAGGTTTAGACTATGCTATTCCCACTCATCTCATAGCAGAGACAAGGGTATTAGGATATTTAGATAAAAATAATAAAATACATTTTCCAAGATCTGTAGCTCTTCCTGGCTCTCCTGTTTTCTTAGCTTCTGACTCCCTTCTTCAAAGATTCTTTAGCCATGCAAAAAATAACTCCATTGAAATAGGTACCCTTCTTTATAGACCCAATGTCAAAGTCACCTTAGATCCCAATGGCTTAAGAAGACATCTTGCAATTATTGCCCAAACAGGAGCTGGAAAATCTTATTTGACAGGACTTCTAATAGAAAAATTAATAAAATTAGGTGCAACAATCTTAGTCTTTGACCCTAATAGTGACTATGTCCTTTTAAGAAGAACTAGCGATTTAAGGGGATTTTCTTCCATTGCAGAAATGGTAACAATTTATAGAATCCCAGAAATTCCTACAAGATTTTCAGAGGTAGAGATAGGAGGCATCGAAAAATTTTCTATAAAATTTAGCGAGTTAGAAGATGAGCAGATTCTTGAAATTTTAGGGATTGATGAAAAAAAGACAAATATTAGAAATTCTATAGAACATGCCCTACAAGAATTGAAAAAAGAAGGAAGAGATTTTACCCCAGAAGATTTATATGACAAGTTATCCCAATTTACAGGAGATATAAATGAAGAAGAAAAACCCATTCCCTTTGAAAATTATGAAATTGAAACAGCCAAAAGACATCAAAAAAGGGCAAAGATTAATGAAGATTTAGTAAATGGTGCAAGGAAAGCCTTAAAATACGTTAGATGGATTAAGGACTATCCCATTTGGGGTTTTGAGGATATTAAATTAGAGAAAATTTTGAAACCCTCTCATATTACCGTTGTAGATTTGGCAGGTTTAGAGAAAAATCTAATGGACCTCATTGTAAGTCATTTATTAAATGAGATATGGATGAAGGCAAAGTCAGAGGGCTTAAGATATCCTTTATTTATAGTATTAGAAGAAGCTCATAACTTTGTTCCTAACGATAGGGAAAGTAGAGGAAAAAGTACAAAATTAATTAATACAATAGCTTCAGAAGGCAGAAAATTTAAGATTTTTCTAATTGTTATTACTCAAAGGCCATATAAGATTAGTAGCAATACCCTTTCCCAATGTGGAAGTCAAATAATAATGAAACTAACAAATCCTAATGATCAAAACGCAGTAAAGGAAGCATCAGAAGCTTTATCTGAAAGTCTTTTTAGGGATCTTCCAGGCTTAAATATAGGAGAAGCAATTATTGTAGGAAATCTCACAAGGATTCCTGTAATTGTTAAAATTGGAAATAGGGAGACAGCAGAAGGAGGATATGATATAGATTTAGAAAAGGAATTTGAAAAGGCAAGAAGAGATGCTCTAATTCCTGATGAACCCTTTATTCCTACCGAGGAAATGGAGAGTGAGATTTAAATGATAAAGATTGTAGCCACTGCAGATAATCATTTAAATAGATTTTATAAAAAAATGTTTCCAGAGCAGTTGAAAAAAAGAAGAGAAAATTTAAGAAAAGCCTTTAAAGAGGTTGTAGATTTCTCCATTAAAGAAAAGGTTGATCTATTTATACAGGTGGGAGACCTTTTTGATATGCCTGATCCAAGAAACACTGAACTTGTCTTTATTATGGAAGAGTTTTTAAATCTTAAGAATAAGGGAATAAGTATTTTTGCAGTGGCAGGAACCCACGATTCCATAACTGCTCCCGATGAAGATTCCTATCCTATTAAGATTTTTGAAAAGGCTGGAATTTTAAAAGCTTTTATAAAAACAAGAGAAATAGAGCCTTATATTTGGAAAGGAAATAATGGAGAAAAACTATTAATCTCAGGTTTATCAACGGATTTAAGAATCAGGGGAAGGGTGAATCCCCTCTCTAACATAAAGATAAATATTAATGAAGAAAACAATTTACTTAAAGTTTTTCTACTCCATTATTCTTTAGAAAAATTTGCCCATCCTAAAGCTCAAGAACCTCAGATTCCAGAGGGAACTTTGTATTCTCTTCCCTTTGATCTTTTCATTATTGGCCATCTCCATGAGCATAAAGATTTTATCTTTGGGAAAAAAGTATTAATTATACCGGGAGCTACAGAAAAAATAAATTTTGGAGAAGAGAAAAACGAGACAGGTTTTTATTTTATTAGATTAGAAGGAAGAAAAATACTTCCAGAATATATAAAAGTTAATTCCCAACCCATGAAATCTATAGAGATCAGAACAGGAGAAATTTCTTATGAGAACCCTATGGAAAGTATTTTATCAATAATAGAAAGAGAATCTCATAAGGATCAATTATTAAAATGTAAGATTGTTGGGCCTATCTCTATTAGTACTTATCAGACAATAAGCTTTAATAAGATAAATGAGATGGGAAACCAAAAGAATTTCTTTTTTGATCTTGATACTCAGAATCTAACAATTTCAGCAGAAGAAATTTCTACTATCTCTATTCCTGGAAATTGGAGTATAGGAAAAGTCTTGGAAAGTATT
Organism: uncultured Dictyoglomota bacterium; assembly: GCA_964612975.1. Taxonomy (GTDB): domain Bacteria; phylum Dictyoglomota; class Dictyoglomia; order Dictyoglomales; family Dictyoglomaceae; genus NZ13-RE01. Next base: position 126,287 of record CAZTGC010000006.1, read on the forward strand.
ACTGAGGAATTGTGTATAAAAGAAGAAAAAGATAAAGAAATAATAAAGGAAGCCTTTGATTGGATAAGGGAAAATCTTAAAGGATTGCTATGATCAGATTAAAAAGTTTAGAAATTTTTAATTTTAAAAGATATGAACATGAAGAATTAAAATTTCCTCTCCAGGGTAGATTCTTAATAAAGGGAAAGAATGAGGCAGGAAAAAGTACTCTATTTGAAGCTATAGTTTTTGCTCTTTTTGGAAGACCTGTTTATATAAATGGCAAGGAAAATCTTATTAACTTCTCCCAAGATAAAGCACAAGTAATTCTAAATTTAGATTTAGACGACAAAGAAATTTATATAAAAAGAACCTTAGAGAGAAATGCATCTCAGAAATGTTTATTTAAAATATATAATAAGAAAAATCCTGAAAAATCTGTTATTATCAATAAGGTTAATGATGCCAATGAAAGAATAGAAAGGGAATTAGGCTTAGATTATATTACCCTTCTTAATACCTGTTTTGTGGAGCAGAAAAATATTGGAAGATTAGAAAATAGTGATAAGGCAACAAGACAAAAAATCATTATTTCCCTATTCAATTTAGAATTTTTAACAGATCTTTCAAAGAGAGCTAAAGAGGAGAAGGAAAATTTAAGAGAAAAATTATTACTTGAGGAAATAATAAGGGAAACCTGTAGTGCAAAAAGAAAATATCCTATTCTCAATGAAGAATTCTCAAAAATTAAAAAAGAAAAGACAGAAATAGAAGCTATAGAGAAGGCTAAAAGGATAAAAGAAGAAAAAGAGGGTATAGATAATATAGATAAAGAGATAGAAAGACTTTCAAAAGTTGTTGAAGAATACAAAGAGAAGGTAGAAACCCTTCGAAAAAGTCTTGAAGAACTTAATAAGTTAGAAAAAATCTTTGAATTTAAGAAAAGAAGCTTGGAAAAAATAGAAGCAAAGGAAAGGATTGAAAACAAAATAAATCAAGATCTTGAAAAAATAAAAGAAATTCCAAAATTGGAAGAAGAGATAAATAATTTGAAATACCTTATAAAGATAAAGAAAAGAGTAGAGAAAACAAAGAAAATCAGAGATAAATTTGTAAAAATAGATGACAACTTAAAAAGTCTTATAGAAGAAAGGAAAGAAATAGAAAGAATTCTTAAAAAATCTGAAGATTTAAATAAATATGAAGAGGATATAAGAAAAATCAATATAGCTTTAAAAAGCTACACAATTAAAATTACCTCCTCCTTATCATTCTCAATAATCCTTTTCCTTCTTTCCTTCTCAATTAACATATTCCTTTTACCTTTATCTTTCATATTTATAATGGCATCACTTCTCCTTTTCCTAAGGAGAAATACGATAAAAGAAGAAAAGATAAAACTAAACATAAGAAAGGAAGATATTGAAAAAGAATTTAAAATAATAACACCAATCTCACTAAAAGAACCTTTGGAAAAGATACAGGAAAAAATATTTGAATTGGAAGAATTTAAAAAGAAAAAAGAAACCCAATGGGAAAGAGTTTTTGGTAAAATCACAATTTTAGATAAATATCCTGAAAAGGATTTAGAAAGTTTAAATAGGGAAGAAAGTAAGTTAGAAGAAAGAGTAGAAAATCTCAAAAATCTTTCCTTAGAGGTAGAAAAGAATAAAGGTGAAATTATAAAGATTGAAAATGAAGTAAAAACACTTCAGGAAGAAGCTGAAAATCTTTCGAAGATGCTCATGAAGGGACCATCCCAAGAATATAAGGAACAATTAGAAAAAACCATAAAAGATCTTAAAGGGGAAAAAGTTGAAGATAAATTTGAATATTACAGAAAAGTTCTTGATCAGAAAAATGGAGAGAAAAAAGCAAGAAAAGAGAATTTAGAAGGACTTATTAGAGAATTTAGTGATAATTATCCTGAAAAAATTTGGGAGGAGTTATCTGAGAAAGAAATAGACTATAAAATAAAGGAGAAACTAGAAAAAAGGGAAAAGGAAGTTAGCGAAGAGTTATCAAGAATAAAATTCATTATGGAAAGATACGAAAAAAATACTGGAAAGAAAATTGAAGATTTAGATCCTGACAAAGAAGAGGAAAATATTAACAAAATGCTAAAGGAAAAAATAAAAATGTATTATGCTCAACAAATTTTAGAAGGTAGTGCTAAAAAAATATTAGATACTGTATCTCCAAGAACCTTAACATATATGCAAAAGATTCTTCCCATCCTTACTATGGATAGATATCACGTGGTCCATCTTGATGCTGAAATCTTTAAATTAAAAGTCTACGATAATATAACCAATAAGTATTATGATAAAGAAATACTAAGTGGAGGAACCCAAGACCAATTTTCTTTAGCTTTAAGATTAGCTTTTGCAATGGCAAACCTACCACAAGATAAAGGGACAAATCCAGGATTTATTTTCTTAGATGAACCCTTAGGATCCTTTGATGAAGATAGAGCTTATGCTTTAGTAGAACTTCTTACCCATGGAGAAATTGCAGAACATTTTGACCAAATATTTGTGATAACCCATGTACTCCTTCGAGAAGAGTTTTTTGACTATTACATACATATTGAGGATGGGAAAATAATTTATAAAGATATTTAAAATCTAATTAAATTCATCGAAATTAATATTTCTAAGATATTCTTTAAATACTTTTCCAATATCCTCTCTATTTAAAGCTAATTCCACTGAAGCAATAAGAAATCCCAATTTATTTCCAGTATCATATCTCTTTCCTTTAAATTCATAAGCATAAATTGCCTCCTTCTCTAAAAGGAGTCTTAAACCGTCTGTAAGCTGAATCTCCCCTCCTCTTCCCGGCTTTACCTTCTCCAACATGTTAAAAATTTCTGGTGTCAATATATATCTTCCAACAATGGCAAGATTAGATGGTGCTTCCTCTAAAGTTGGCTTCTCTATAAGATCAGTAATTTGATACAAACCATTTTCTAATTCCCTTCCAGCAATTATTCCATAGTTTTTAACTTCCTCTTCAGGAACTCTTTGCACAGCAATTACAGAACATTTATATCTTTCATAGATATTTATCATCTGTTTCAAACAAGGAATCTCACTAACAATTAAGTCATCACTCAAAACCACTGCAAAGGGTTCATCTTTGACGATCTCCTTTGTAACCAGAATTGCATGTCCCAATCCCAATGGCTCCTTCTGACGAATATAATAAACTGTTGCTAATTCTGATATTTCTCTCACCTCTTTCAACAATTCCATATCTCCCTTCTTTTGGAGAAAATATTCCAATTCAAAGGAAATATCAAAATGATCCTCTATTGCCCTTTTATTTCTACCAGTCACTATAATAATTTCGTCCAATCCAGAACTTACTGCTTCTTCTACACCATATTGAATTATAGGTTTATCTACAATAGGAAGCATCTCCTTAGGCTGAGCTTTTGTAGCAGGAAGAAAGCGAGTACCAAGACCCGCAGCTGGGAAAACTGCCTTTCTAATACCCATATCTTCCTCCCTTTATTCAGGAATTTTTATTATCAATTGGACAAAATTTCCTTCTTCTACTAAAAGCTTATGGGCTGTTTCTGCAGGAATAACTAAAACATCTCCTTCAGAAATAAATTCTTCTTTACAATTTTTAATTTCACATTCTCTTATTTCTCCTCTATCTATTTCCCTTCCCCCAAAATATTCATTGCTCAAAATCACCCTTGCCTTTCCAGAATAAACCACATATATATCATTAACATATTTGTGAACCTCTACTTCTCCCTCAAAGGGAGCAGAAAAATTAACCTTTCTTATTATAAAGTTTTCCTTTCTAAATTCATTAAAAGAATCATTTTTTATAGAATATTTTTGATAAGACATCTACATCCTCCTAAGATAAAATTATATTTTATTCTAACTAGAAGATAAAAAAATATCAATCTTGAAGATATCATGCTAAAATTTAAAAAAGTATAAGGAGGCTTTAGTTTAATGTTTAAGGTTAATTTTGATGAAAACTGGGAATTTATCGAAAGCCCTCTAGTAACTCCCCTTCAGATTCTAACCTCAGAGATAAGCTGGAGGAAAATTGATCTTCCCCATGATGCAGTGGTAGAAAAGGAAAGGAAAGAAAACAATCCTTCTGGTGCAGACGAGGGATTTACTCCAGGTTCAAGTCTTTTTTATAAAAAGGATTTTATTTTAGAAGATCATTGGAAAGAGAAAAATCTAATACTGGAATTTGAAGGCGTAATGGGCTTAACTGAAGTTTTTATAAATGAGATTTTGGTTTATAAACATTATAACAATTACACAAGTTTTTTAATCGATATTACAAAATATCTAAAGCCTAAGGATGAAAATGTAATTTTAGTACATGTAGATACCTCCATAAAACCAAGTTCAAGATGGTATTTAGGAGCAGGTATATATAGACATGTATGGCTCCATGTAGGAGATATTTTATATATTAAGCCGTGGGAACTCCATGTAATAAGTAAAGTTATAGAAGATAATAAGGCTCTAATAAAGATAAAAACATGTCTAAAGAAAACCTTAGAAGAAGATGCAAGGGGAAAGATATGTTTTCAAGTTTTATCAAGGGAAGGGGAAATTTTAAAGGAAAAATGGGAAGATTATCATATTAACAATACCCATGAAAAATATGTGTATTCAGAATTTGAATTGGAAAACTTCAGATATTGGGATATTGAGGATTCCTATTTATATGAATTAAATGCAAAAATCTTTTTAGATGGAAGGGAAATAGATAAAGCCTCAACAAATTTTGGAATAAGAAAAATTGAATTAAATTTAAAAGAAGGTTTTAAACTAAATGGAAGAATCATTAAGTTAAGAGGAGGCTGTATTCACCATGACAATGGACTTCTTGGAAGTGCAAGTTATGATAGGGCAGAAGAAAGAAAAGTTGAAATATTAAAGAAAAATGGATTTAATGCTATAAGAACTGCCCACAATCCCTTTTCTCCATCTTTTTTAGATGCCTGTGATAGATTAGGCATGCTTGTAATTGAAGAATTTTTTGATGTATGGACATGTGGTAAGAGGACCTTTGATTATCATTTATATTTTGATAAATATTGGGAAGAAGATATTGAGAATACTATTAAAAGAGACTTTAATCATCCATCAATTATTATCTGGTCCTTGGGGAATGAAATAACTTGGGGAGCTGGGGTTAATCCTGAAGATGATGAAAGTTATTCAAGTATCCATAAGGGAACAGAGAAATTAGCTCAAAAGGTAAAAGACTTAGATCCCACCAGATTCATAACCCAAGCTATCTGCCATTTTCCCTTTGAATATGAAGGGAATATAGATTTTTTTGAAGAAGGGAATTTATTATATAGAAAGATAAAAAATGAGGTAAAGAAAGACGATAAATGGGGAAGAATTACTGAAGAGCTATATAGGTTTCTAGATATAATAGGATACAATTACAAACATGAAAGATATAAATATGATTATGAAAATTATCCAAACAGAATCATTTGTGGTACAGAAACCTTTCCCTACACTATATTTGATAGCTGGAAAGAAACTTTAAAATATCCCAATGTTATAGGAGATTTTGTTTGGACTGCAATGGACTATTTAGGAGAGGCGGGAATTGGAAGAGTTAGTCTTAATGAGGAAGATTTTCAAAACTTTTTAGGTAAATTCCCATGGTTTATTTCCAATTGTGGTGATATAGATATATGCGGTGATAAAAGACCTCAATCCTATTATAGGGATATATTATGGGGAATAAGAAAAGATCCAATTATCTTTATATTACCTCCTGACTATTATGGAAAAAAGATGTTTATTAAGCTTTGGACATGGGAACCTGTGGAAAGGAATTATACCTTTCCTAACTATGAAGGAAAGCCAACACAAGTTTTTGTATATTCTGATGGGGATGAAATAGAGTTATTTTTGAATGGAAAAAGTCTTGGAAGAAAAATAGCAGGAGAGAAGGCTAAATTGAAGACTATATATGATATTATTTATGAACCAGGAATTTTAGAAGTAGTAGCATATAAAAATGGGAAGATTATAGGGATAGATAAATTAGAAACTACAGAAAAGCCATATAAGTTAAGCTTAATACCAGAAAAAAGTGTCATTTCTTCAAATTATGGAGATTTGTGCTATATAAAAATTGTTGCTTTAGATGAAAAAGAAAGAGAAGTTCCATACGCTAATAATAAGATAAGGATAGAGGTGGAAGGAGTTTTAAAACTTATTGCCTTAGGTAATTCAAATCCTTGTTCTACAGAAATCTTTGTAAACCCAGTTAATTCTCTTTACAAAGGAAAGGCCCTTGCTATTTTGAAAAGTATTGGTAAATCAGGAGAAACAAAAGTAAGAGTTGTAAGTGGAGAACTTTTAGGAGATGAGATCTCAATTAAAGCCATTTAATTAAAAACACTTTTAATTTGCAATACAAAAATTTTTAGGATATAATTTTTTGCAAAGGATAAAGGCAAGGAACGGGAGTAGTAACCATCATAAGCAGGATTCAGAGAGGCTGGGAAAAGGTGTGAGCCGGCTATCCTGCAGATAGTGAATGGGCCCGGGAGCCTTGGACCGAAAAAGGAAATAATCCTTGAGTAGGCTCCAACGGATGTTGCCACCGTTATCAAGGCAAAGGGTATTGGAGTAAGGAAAGTCTCCTGTGCCCGAAAAAGAGAGAGGCGATGTTGCCTAAGTAAGGTGGTACCACGAGAATTAGCCTTCTCGTCCTTTAAAGGATGAGAAGGCTTTTTTATTTTAATAAAACTATTAAAAAGGAGGGTAATTTATGAAAATCAAAAGGAAAATCCTATTAGAAGAAGACAAGATCCCAAAGGAATGGTATAACATTTTAGCAGATCTTCCTTGTCCCTTGCCACCAGTTTTAAATCCTGCCACAGGAAAACCTGTAACCCCCGAAGATTTGATACCAATATTTCCTTTTTCCCTTATTCAGCAGGAAGTAAGTACCGAAAGATATATCCCTATACCTGAGGAAGTTTTAGAGATCTATAAAATGTGGAGGCCTACTCCCCTATATCGAGCGATAAATTTGGAAAGATATCTAGATACTCCTGCCCATATATATTATAAATACGAGGGAGTAAGTCCTCCGGGAAGTCATAAACCCAATACTGCTGTAGCTCAAGCTTACTTCAATAAATTAGAGGGAGTTAAGAGACTAACCACAGAAACAGGAGCAGGACAATGGGGCTCTGCTTTAGCCTTTGCTTGCAATCTCTTTGGATTAGAATGTAAAGTTTATATGGTAAAGATAAGTTATTATCAAAAGCCATATAGAAGATCTTTAATGGAGACATGGGGAACAAAGGTTGTTCCAAGTCCAAGTCCCGATACTGAAGCAGGAAGAAAGATCTTAGAAGAAGATCCAGAATCCCTAGGCTCCTTAGGAATTGCCATAAGCGAGGCAGTGGAAGATGCGGTAAAAAGGGATGATACAAAATATTCATTGGGAAGTGTATTAAATCATGTTTTATTACACCAAACAATCATTGGGGAAGAAGCTTTATTACAATTGGAAATGGTAGATGAATTTCCAGATGTAGTAATTGGGTGTGTGGGAGGAGGAAGCAATTTTGCAGGATTATCCTTCCCATTTTTAAGAGAAAAATTTAAAGGTAAAAAGATAGAAGTTATTGCAGTGGAACCAGAATCATGCCCCAGCCTAATAAAGGGAATTTATACCTATGATTTTGGAGACACTGCAAAAACTACCCCTCTTATTAAAATGTACACATTGGGTCATAATTTTGTTCCACCTGGAATTCATGCAGGAGGATTAAGATATCATGGTATGGCACCCATTGTGAGTGCCATCTATCATCATGGCTATATATCCGCAAGGGCATATCACCAATTAGATATTTTTGATTCTGCAGTGATATTCGCAAGAACCGAAGGGATAATCCCTGCCCCTGAATCTGCTCATGCTATAAAGGCAGTGATCGATGAGGCAAAGGATGCAAAGGAAAGGGGAGAAAAAAGAGTAATATTATTCAATCTTAGTGGTCATGGATTTTTTGACCTTTCTGCTTATGATCAATATTTTGCAGGAAAATTAGAAAATTTTGCTTATCCTCGAGAAAAGGTAGAAGAAGCATTAAAGGATTTACCAAAAATATAAAATTTTAAAGGTGGGGAGCTACCTTTCTTAGCTCCTCACCCTTCATAGAAAGATATAGATCTCCCAATTCAATTCTCTTTATTTTGTCCTTCTCTTGAAAAGGAGTAAAAACCCTCAAAATATTATTTTTAAAATCAACCATCTCTAAAATTCCAAGAGCCAGAAGATTCTCTTTTTCTCCTAAAAGCCCCACTAATCTATTCTTTAAAGTATCTTCTTTAGTTTTATCAATATATTTGTTTATAGAATAAATTAGAGATGAAGGAAGCTCTACAATACTTCCCTTTGCGAAATAATGAAAAAACCTTTTCTCTCTAAAAGCCTTTCTATCCTCAAAGGATCTTTCTCTTGCCATATTACTTCTTGGAATAACATGAAATTCTAATGAGAATCTTTTGAGGATTTTTAAAAAACCTTCCAACTCATTCTCTTTCTTTATTAAGACAATATGATCAGGTTTTAATAAAGAAAGTTTATAGTACTTTAATACCTTTCCTAATTTTCCCAAGATAAGACCGCAGGTATTTAAAATAATTAATTCACATCCAAAGGATTTTGCTTTATCTACCAAATTTTTTACCCCCACCAAAAGGGGTAATAGATGCCCTACAGGGGATATGGATCCTACAAAATACCAGTCAAAGATGGAAAGTTCCTCAAAATTCTGAAAATTCTTTTCCGGAATACTTAGGCTTACTGTTGTTGGAATTCCTAATTCACTCTGTCCTAAATCACTATTTACTATACCAACTTTTAAATTTTTATTTAAACCTTCTTTGGACAAGTAATATACAAAGGAGCTTTTGCCAACATCAGGAAGTCCTAATACCACTACTAATCCTCTTTTTTCAATTATACTATCTTTAACTTTTCCCCAAGAAATAGGAATATCCAACATTAAAATTCTGTATATTGGGGAGCATTCTTATAAAGTTCTTCAATTTTGTAAAATTCCCGAGCTTTTTGCGAGAATATGTGAACTATAAAATCATTATAATCTAACAGTAACCATCCACTTCCTTCTTTTCCTTCAATCCCTCGAGGTTTATATCCCAATTTATCCATTTCTTCCTCAATTGCCCTCTGTATTGCCCTTCTTTGGGTGAGAGTCATACCTGTGCATATTACAAAAAAATCTGTTATCCCAGAAATGTCAGATAAATCTAATATTATAACATCAAATCCTTTTTTATCTAAAATCAAGCGAGCAATATGAAATACTTTCTCTTTACTATTCAAAAAATTCCACCCCCAAATTAATTTATTCTATCCTTTTATTAAAAATAGATTTTTTCCACTCTCTAATCTTATCAATATCAGGTATAATATAACTGACACCATTAATATTCTCAGGAATTCCCGGCATCATCACCATATTAATATCCCCTTCTTCAATATTAATAAATTTTGATGCTAAAAATAAAATCTCATAAAAGGAAATATTTGTTTCTATAGTAGAACCCACTAAATTTATATATTGGGGAAGGTTTATTAAAGAAATCTTATTTTTCATTTGATTATATAAAGCTCTTAAAAACTTTTGTTGTCGCTCTATTCTCCCTAAATCTCCTAAGGGATCATGTCTAAATCTTACATATCCAAGGGCATCTTTTCCATTAAGATGATGCTTTCCAGGAGTTAATCTTATATAAAGTTTATCAGTTCGATCTCTATAATACATAGGCTTCTCAACTTCAATATCCACTCCCCCTATAGCATCGATTAATTTTTCAAATTGTTGAAAATTCATTTTTGCATAATAATTTATAGAGATTCCTAAAAAATCTTCCACTGTCCTTACTGCAAGATCTAATCCTCCATAGCGATATGCATGATTTATCTTATCATTACCAAACCCTGGAATTAAGACCCTTGTATCTCGAGGAATAGAAAGAAGATTTATCTTGTTATCTTTTAAATTTAAAGAAACAAAGATAATAGTATCACTCCTACCCTTATCCTCTTTTCTTTCGTCAACTCCTAAAAATAATATATTTATTCTATCTATCTTTCCTAAAATCATTTCTGAGAAGTCTATGGAATTAAGGGAGGGAAAGGAACTCTTAGATACATAGTAATAACTATTCTGTATATAAAGATAACCTCCTATACCTACTAAAATTATGAGTAGTAAAAAGATCCCTATACCCAATAATAGAATCTTTAATTTTTTCAATTTCTATTACCTCCATTAAAGGCTCTAAAATATGGACCCCTGATATCAGGGGTCCATATTAATTGTAATCTAAAGTATAAATAGGATAGCAAAAATTTTGAATATATTTAAGACCGAGATCTTCTATCTCTCGGTCTTTCTTCCCTTGGCTTTGCCTCATTAACTATTATTCTCCTTCCCTTTAACTCTGATCCATTTAAAGCATTAATCATTTTCTCTGCAGAGCTTTCATCAACTTCTACAAATCCAAAACCTCGAGACCTTCCGGTATTTTTGTCAGAAATAATTCTTGCAGAAATCACATTTCCATAACTTGAAAATACAACTCTTAACTCTTCCTCAGTTGTAGACCAAGGAAGATTTCCTACGTACAAAGTTTTACTCATCTCTCACCTCAGGAAATTTATTAGATTTAAGAGTTTTAAGGGAAACTCTTAGAACCCTAAAAATTCAGAAGAATTAGATTGGTACCTCGGTATACTTCACCTCTCTTTCTTTGGAAAATAAAAGAGCCTAAGATTCCTAAAATCTTAGAAACCTTAGGCTCTTTCTTCCAAAATTCTTCCTTTAAAAAACAAAAACCCTTCAACATTTCCGACTGAGAAAAATTTTAGCATAATTTAGCTATGCTGTCAAAATAAAGGTTAAATCAAGAGAAAGAGTGAGAATTTACTTAATATTATTCCCTAGCTAAGATTATCTGCCCAAGAGAGATACAACCATCATTAGGGGGCACCCTTTTATGGGTATAAACTTGAAACCCTCTTTCGTTAAGTTTTAATGTTGTAAGATTGAGAAGAAGTCTATTTTGAAAAACTCCTCCTGAAAAACCTATTTTTTTAATCTTATATATCTCTCTTAACATTTCAGAAATAGTCAATATTATTTGAGCTATTGTATTATGAAATTTCCTTGCTATATCCGCTTTTTCCTTCTTTTCAATCTCATAAAGAATTTCCTCAATAATGGGATATATGTCAATAACAAATTTATTATTCTCTTCGAGTATTTTAAAGTTATAGTATTCCTGATTTTCACTTTTCATAGCTGTCATCTCAAGTTCTACTGCTGCTTGACCTTCATATTCAATATGTTCTCTTATTTTTAGAAAACAAGATACAAGATCAAAAATTCTTCCGCAAGAAGAGGTATAAAATATATTTTCCCCTTTGTCAATCATTTTCTCTACTATTTCCTTCTCAAAGGAATCTATATTAGGAAATACCTTTTCCAATTTTTCTGGAAAATATTTGATAAGATATGAAATAGCAATTTTTTTAGGATTTTCTATAGCATAATTTCCTCCTGCTATAGGAAAATATTTAAAATGTCCTACCCTTTCAACTTTATTTATATTTCCCACAAATACTTCTCCTCCCCATATATTCCCATCTTCACCGTATCCTGTACCATCAAAGGCAAAACAAATTATTTCATCTTTAATTTCTCTGTCAAGAAGGAGAGAGAAAAAATGTGCTTTGTGATGTTGAATAGATTTTACATCCATATATTTTCTGAATTTTTCTGCAAGGTCTGTTGAAAGATATTGAGGATGTAAATCATGTATTAGAATTTCAGGTTCAATTTTAAATAATCTAATAAACTCGTTTATTGTCTCTTCATATACTATTAAAGTATCCTTATCCTCAAGATCTCCTATATGGGGACTCATAAATACATAATTTTCTCTTCCAAGGGAGAAGGTATTTTTAAATTCTCCACCAAGAGCAAGACTTGGCCTTATTTTTATAGGTATCTTTATAGGCTCAGGAGCATAGCCCCTTGCCCTTCTTATAATATTTACCTCATTATTTTCTATAAATACCACACTATCATCAATCCTGTGGAATATCTCTCTATTATGAAATACAAAAATATCTGCAATATTCTTAAGTTTCTCCTTTGCTTCATAATTGTCTTTTACTATAGGTTCATCAGTTAGATTTCCACTAGTCATAATAATAGGCTTATCAAAATAGTCAAAGATAAGGTAATGATAAGGATTATATGGCAACATAATTCCTAAGTATTCATTATTAGGAGATACTAATGGGGAGATATCATAAAGGTTTTTTATTCTAAGTAATACAATGGGTCTTTCCCTTGAGACTAATATTTTTTCCTCCTCTTCATTAACATAGCAATATTTTTTTATCATATCCAAATCCTTTACCATTATAGCAAAGGGTTTTGAGGGTCTTTTCTTTCTTTCCCTAAGTCTTTTTACCGCTTGGTAGTTTGTAGGATCACATGCAAGATGAAATCCTCCAGTTCCTTTTATAGCTAAGATCTTTCCATCTCTTAAGTAATCAGCTATTTTTTCAAAAATATCTGTTCTTTCTCCTTCTATCCATAAAGAAGGACCACAATTATAACAAGAAATGGGTTGAGCATGAAATCTTCTTGAAGAAGGATCGGTATATTCCCCTTCACATTCAATACACATTTCAAAGATTTTCATAGTGGTTTTGTCTCTATCATAGGGTAGATCTAATATTATAGTATATCTGGGACCACAATTTGTGCAGTTTATAAATGGATATTTATATCTTCTATCCCTTGGATCCCTCATCTCCGAAAGACAATCATTACATACAGCAATATCTGGAGACATGAAATTAAATCCTTGATCTTCTTTGCTTGCTATAATAGAAAATTCTCTAAAAATCTCTTCTGTAAAAATTCCTTCCCTTTCAATTTTTTCAATTCTTGATAACGGAGGAGGATCCTTTAGTATGCTATCTATAAAGAGATTTATTTTTTCTTCTTGACCTTGAACTAAAATATGTACTGATCCAGTAGAATTAAAAATCCATCCTGTTAAATCAAGGTTTTTAGCGAGTTTAAATATAAAGGGTCTAAATCCTACTCCTTGAACTATTCCATATATTTTTATTTTATATGTCTTTTGCATTAATATTTTCTAAAAATTTCTTTAAAAAATCTAATGCCTTTTTAAGATTTTCCTTTGCTTTCTCTGAAAGTTCTTCTCCAAAATCAAAATCATATCCCCTGATAGATAATAAATAAAGATCTGGAGTTTTTCCATAAAGAGTCCTTGCCCAAGATAGGAGCTCCTCACAGGATGTATGATGGGTAAGAGGAGAAAAGACCCTTTTTTCTTCTATTTTTCTAAAAATAATTTCATCTCCATCTATGGAAGCGTCAATAAAAATTACCACATTGTAATCTTTTAAAATCTCAGCCATATCAAAAGTAAGCTCCTGAACCTTTATTTTTTCAATATCTCCATTTATTAGGTCCAGGAGCTTTATTCCTAATCCATCATCTCTTCTATATTCATTTCCAAATCCAATTAGAAGTATTTTTCTCAATCTCTTTTTAAGCTATCAACTAAATTACCATCTTTATCATATAATTCTATAATTAATGGCATTTTACCTATAGCATGAGTGGAACAGGAAAGACATGGATCATAACATCTTATAGCTCCTTCTACTCTATTTAACATACCTTCCTTCAAGTTTTTACCATCTATATAAGCCTTTGCTATCTGTTCTACTGCTTTACTCATTGCCCAATTATTATGACCCGTAGAAACTATTAAATTTACCTTTTCTATTGTTCCCTTTTCATCCACCCAATAATGATGAATCAGAATCCCCCTTGGTGCTTCGACTATGCCAATACCTTCCTCATTCTTTACCTCACCGAGTCTCAGCACATCTTGGCTCATGACTTCTAGATCTTCTAAGATTTCTCTTGTTCTTTCTAATGCATAAATTGTTTCAATTAATCTTGCATAATGATAATAAAGAGAACCTTCTACAGGTTTTCCGTTTCTAATAAGTTTAAACTTTCTAAATTCATCATTGGCAAGGGGGGTACTTATCTTGTCTGCTACATTTAATCTTGCCAAAGGACCCACCCTATAAACTCCTTCCTGATATCCAAAGGGTTTATAGTATGGGAATTTTAAGTAGCTCCAATCCTCAACCCTTTCACCTATATATCTCAAGTAATATTGAGACCTAAACTCCTTCACTATATTCCCATCTTTATCTATAAATCTTAACTTTCCATCATAAAGTTCCAAAGATCCCTCATCCTTTACGAGACCTAAATATCCTGTGGAAAAAGATGCAAATTTTTCACATTCTTCTTTATTCTTTTCTATAAATTCTTCTGCAAGTTTAATTCCCTCTTGAATGTAGGATATCATTTCATCAATATCCTTTAGAATTTCATCCCTCGCAGAAGGAGATAGAGCACTATTTACTCCACCTGCTATTGCAAAAGAGGGGTGTATTCTTCTTCCTGCCACAAGCTCAATAATCCTTTGACCAAACTTTCTAAGTTTTACAGCTTTTAAGGCTAATTCAGGATTTTCTTGGATAAGACCTACGACATTTCTAACCCTTGGGTCTGCATCCCAACCTAAAAGTAAATCTGGACCTGCCAGTTCAAAAAAGTGCATTGAATGGGACTGTATAATTTGACCCATATGAACAAGTTCCCTCAAGAGCTTTGCTGGCCTTGGTATTTCTACCCCAATAATTTCATCACAGGCCTTTGCAGATGCAAGATGATGGCTTATGGGACAGATTCCACATATCCTTTCTGTAATAACAGGCATCTCTGAAAAATGTCTTCCTTCAGAAAACTTTTCAAATCCCCTAAATTGGTCCACATGAAAGAAAGCTTTTTCTACTTTTCCATTATCATCTAAATGTATAGTTACCCTTGCATGTCCTTCTATTCTTGTAACTGGACTTATAGTAATCTTCTTTTCCATAACTCTCACCCCTTACTCATACTTAAGAAGTTCGCCTTCTAATCTAGGTACTCTACCTTCTAATACTTCCCTTAAAACATAGTAGATTACGTCAGCAGAAGGAGGACATCCGGGAATATAAAAATCTACTTTTATTACCTCATTAACAGCTTTCGTTTTTGGTAAATGCTTTCCAATCTCTTCCGAGGTTGGAATTTTACCCTCCACAGTACTTTCAGTAGTAATATATCCCCTTTCCAATAATTCCTCTTTTGAGAAATAATTTCTCATAGTAGGAATGCCACCAAAAACTGCACAATCTCCAAGAGCCACAATAAATTTGCATCTTTCTCTCATCATCCTTACCTCTTCTTCGTGGTGATCAGTTGCAACTGCTCCCTCTATAATACCTACATCTGTATCTTCATCAGGAATCTTTAAGTCTGAAATTGGAGTAGCATTTATCTCTAATCCTTTATTGATAAGTTCCACCAATCTTTCATCCATATCAAGAAAGGACATATGGCATCCTGAACATCCTTCACACCAAATTGAGGCAACCTTTATCTTTCCCATATTTTTCCACCTCTCAAGTTAAGATACTTTTTCAGTTTTGGCCAAGGCATAAGAAAGAAAAGTTTTTAAATCAATTACATCATAAGTTGCTTTTAAAACCTTTTCCTTCCTCAGTTTTTTACCTTCTAAATTATAGAAGGTCCCTTCTCTTTCAAAACCATCAGTTATACCTACAATTACATCTCCTTTATAGGGTTTATTATTTTCATAGGGGGTAAATATCAAGGTAAATGAATTTTCTATTGGTAAATCTCTTATACCCTCTAAATTTCTACCAAATATAAAAACATTCTCTGCTGATACTTTATCATGCTTAATTCCAAGTTTTTGTAATCCTATAGTATTAGTTTCTAAAGGAAGATATAGGAATTTGGCATTAGATAGAGATTCTAATATTTTACCTTCATCTCTTGAAAGGGATTTATAAATAATAATAACTTCTTTTTCCTTCTTCAATATATCCAAAGCCAAACTGAGATCCTTTATGTTAAACACATAATCTGCGATCTTTGCAAGACTATTAAATTCCTTATCAACAACCATAAGCTTTGCCTTCTTACCTATGACATTTCTTTTAACAAAGGATCCTACAGTAACATATTCCCTATTCAAATCCACCCCAAGAACCACAAAGAAACTTCCATTATCTAAGTCTTTTAAATTAATATTTGTAGGAATAGGTGATTCCGTAGGATATATAGAGTAAACTTTATCTTTAAATAATTCTTTTATAAGGTCCAATTCTTCATTAAAAAGGGAACCATCTACATATGCTATTGCATTATTTAATTTAGACTTTATTAGGAATAATAGATCATCTTCATAAAGCCTTTTATATCCAAATTCGTCTTTTAATTTTATTCCCTTTACCCTCTCTTTGTTATCATATAAAGACAAGAATCTTCCAACTTTACAGAGCACACCATAGGAAACATCGGAATTCCAGTCTCCATATATCTTTATTATAAAATTAGCTCCCTTCTTCTTATAGATCTCTAATCCACACCCCACAGGACATAAATCACAATTGGAATAAATCATATCTGATTGCAATTCTCTTCCAAGATAAGAGGATCTTTTATCTATAATTGTTCCTGTGGGACATACTTGGGCACATAAACCACAGGATACACAAGAGGAACTTCCAAGAGGCAGATTCATATCAGCAATAATCATAGTATCAATTCCTCTTTCCTTTTCTCCAAGAACATAATGTCCAGCAATCTCTGAACAAGCCCTTACACATCTTCTACAAAGTACACAGCGATTATGATCTATAATTATGAAATCATGGGAATTATCTACAGGAAATTTTTTCTCATAAGTGGGGAATTCAAAATGATCTAAACCAAATTCATAGCCCAAATCCTGTAGCTCACACTCTCCTGTTACTTCACAATACATGCAATAATGGTTTCTTTCGGAAAAGAGTAATTGTAGTACTAACTTTCTTGAACTTATAACATTTGGCGTATCAGTTTTTATGTCCATATTAGGTTCCACAGGAGTTGTACAAGCAGTCTTTAATACCCCTCTATCTTCTACTACGCAAATTCTACAAGATCCTTGAGGCATAAGAGGCTCGTAATGGCAGAGCACAGGCACATGAATTCCTAATTCCTTCAATACCTGAAGAACTGTTTTATCTGGAGATACTTCCAACTCATTACCATTAACTTTAATTTTGATTTTTTCCATGGTTCACCCTCTCTTTTTAAAATTTTATTCATGTAAGAAAGGAAAGAATATTATCAAGTTCTTTAGAAATTTTAGAGTTTAAAAGACCTTGAAGATTCCCATAAGAATCCTCCAATTCTGGACAGAAGGGAATTTCCCCTAAGTATTTAATTTCAAGCTCATTACATTTATTTTTGATGATATCTGAAGAAGAAAATTTCATATTTTCAATAAGCCCTAATATTAAAAAATTTTGATCTTTTAAAAATCTTGCTAATTTTTCCACAGTCTCCATAGATATTATTGAGGAGTTAGAAACAATCAAAAACTCCAAACTTGGCACAAATCTTATCGTATCTAACAAGATCTCCCCCATTCCAGGGGGCATATCAATGATTAAAAAATCTAAATTATTCCAACGGGTTATAGTTAAAATCTCTATAAGAGCTGCTGAAACATCTTTTCCCCTCATTACTAAGGATTTATTCTCAGTAAAATATATGATGGACATAAATTCTATTCCATCAACATTTATGGGTTTTATTCCATATTCTTCTTCAGGCCTTGAATCTTTCAAACCTAATATAATATGAGAGGAGGGGCCATAAAAATCTAAATCTAAAAGTCCTACCCTATAACCCTTTTTATTTAGGATAAGAGAGATAAAAGTGGATAAAGTACTCTTCCCAACACCTCCCTTTCCACTACTAATTGCCCATATTCTTTTTATATTTCTTATCCTTTCATTAATAACATAAATTCTGGGATCAATTAGATTCATAATATTTCCTCAATCCATACCCCTCTTCCTTCTTTAATCTCAAAATCTACACTTCCACATTTGGGACATCGAATATAAACATGAATTGTTTCTGGAATAAAGTGTATAGCCTCTTTCTCTTCATCTCCTAATTTATCAAAACTTTCTCTATAGCTCCACTTGTTATTACAAAGATTACAAAATAAAATAGCAGGATAATCTTCATATTTTATTTTTACACCATCAAGGATTGTATCCTTAGATAATTCCTTTAAAGCAAAATCAAAAACCTCTAAATCAATTTGTTGTATTTCTCCTACCTTTATAGAGAGGAAATCTATTTTTCTCAGATTTTTACTCTGAGCTTCCTTTATAACAGAACTTACAACTGCTTCAGCCAATGCCCACTCATGCATATTTAAAAACCTTAATAGTTTAAAATAATATAGGTAAAAAATCAAGAATTTAATAAGAATTAAAATAATTTATGGATATATTCTATAAATTTGTCTTGGGAAAGGTATCGCTTCCCTCACATGTTTTAATCCACAAATCCAAGCAGTAGTCCTCTCTATTCCAAGTCCAAATCCTGAATGGGGAATAGAGCCATATCTTCTTAAATCGATGTACCACTCAAGAGCTTCCCGGGGTAAATTATCTTCCTTTATTTTTTCTTCTAAAAGATTTAAATCATGAATTCTTTGACTTCCTCCAATTATTTCTCCGTACCCTTCTGGAGCCAAGAGATCATCATTGAGAACCAACTCCGGATTTTCAGGATCTGGTTGCATATAAAATGGTTTTATCTTAGCAGGATAATGATGAATAAAAACTGGTTTATCAAACTCTTGAGATATTATTGTCTCTTCATCTCCACCAAAGTCATCTCCATATTGAAAGGGAATTCCTTTTCTGTTTAGTAATTCAACAGCTTCTTTATAAGTAATCCTAGGAAATGGGGGAAGAATCCCCTCTAAGGGTTTTATATCTCTTTCAAGAATTTCAAGCTCCCTTCTTCTTCTTTCTAAAACCCTTTGAACAACATAACTTACCAGTTCTTCCTGAAGTCTCATATTATCCTGCCAATTCCAATAGGCCATTTCTGGCTCCACCATCCAAAATTCCGTTAAATGTCTCCTTGTTTTTGATTTCTCTGCTCGAAAAGCAGGACCAAAACAATAAACCTTTCCCAATGCCATACAGGCTGCTTCCATATAGAGCTGTCCACTTTGAGATAAATATGCTTTTCCAAGATCAAAGTAATCTAATTCAAAAAGAGTCGTTGTCCCTTCACAAGAGGATGGAGTTAAAATTGGAGCATCCACTAAGACAAAACCCCTCTCATCTAAAAAATCTCTAATTGCTTTTATTATTTCATTTCTAATTCGTAATATTGCTTGCTGTTTTCTGGATCTGATCCAAAGATGTCTATGTTCCATTAAAAATTCTATGGAATGCTCCTTTTTCTGAATAGGATATTCTTGAGATATAAAGACAACTTCTACTTTACTTAAATGAATCTCCCATCCTGTTGGAGCTCGAGGTTCTTCTCTTACTTTACCTTGAACAATAATTGACGATTCTAAAGGAATTTTCTCTATTTTCTCTAACTCTTCTTGGGTAAAATTATTTAGATCTGCAATTCCCTGAATAAATCCTGTACCATCCCTTATTATTAAAAAAACAATCTTTCCACCGGATCTCTTATTAGTAAGCCAACCCCTTATTTCTATCTCCTCTTCCTTTATTTTAGGTATGTCTTCAATATATATCCAAGGTATAGTCATAATTTACTTCCTCCTATTCTCTTTCTACTAATAAGAAAGCTCTTTTTTCCGTCTCATAAAGAATTCTTTCCTCATCTAAGGTTTTCACTTCTCTTTTTTCCATAAGAATCCTTCCATCAACAATAACAGTATCCACATCGGAAGAGTTGGCACTATAAACCAAGTGGGAAATCAGATTAAATCTTGGGAAAAAATGAGGTTTTTTCAAATCAACTAAAATCAAATCTGCCCTTTTACCAATCTCTATAACCCCTGAATTTCCCCATCCAAGGATTTCCATTCCCACTTTTGTGGCCATTTCTAAAGCTAAGGAAGCAGGGATAGCAGTGGGATCCTTTTTATAACCCTTGTGTAGAATAGCAGAGAGTCTAACTTCCTCCCACATATCTAAATTATTATTACTCGATGGACCATCAGTTCCAAGTCCAACTTTTACCCCTTTATTTACCATTTCATTAATAGGAGCAATTCCCGATGCAAGTTTTAGATTACTTTGGGGATTATGAACAACTCCTACTTTTTTTCTCGCTAAAATTTCTATCTCCTCTGAATCAACAAAAATACAATGGGCAGAGATTATAGAGACATTAAAAAGTCCAATTTTATCCATTAATCTCACAGGGGTTTCTCCATACTTCTCTTTTATCTCTTTAACCTCTTCCTCTGTTTCAGAAAGATGAGTATGAATACTCAAATTGTATTGGATTGCCTTGTCAATCACCTTTTCTAAAAAACTTGGAGGACAAGTATAAGGAGCATGGGGAGCAAGACTTACCAATATTCTTCCATTACAAGAGTTATGCCATCTTTCAGCAAATTTTAAACTGTTTTCTAATCTTCTGTCCTCATCTCCAAGGGTTGCAATCATTCCCCAGGAAAGATTTCCCCTAAGACCACTTTCCTCAACCACTTCAGCTACCTTATCCATAAAAAAATACATATCTGCAAAGGCAATAGTTCCTCCTTTAATCATCTCCAAAGCACCCAATAGACTCCCCCAATATACATCTTCTTCTCTCAATTTTGCTTCATGGGGCCAAATTTTTGTTTCCAGCCATTCCATTAAAGGTAAATCATCAGCAAAACCTCTAAATAGAGTCATTGCTAAATGAGTATGGGCATTCACCAAACCTGGCATTGCTAATTTCTCTTTCCCATCAATCTCATAATCATATTCCCTTGGAATTTCCTTTCCAATGTAATTGATAATATCATCTTTGATGAGTATATTAATATCTGGAATAATCTCATTATCCTTTAACAAAGAAACTTTTTTAATTAGAATCTTCATTCTCCATTACCCTCCTTATCTTCTCTATATTTTCCTCAAAAGGAGGAAATATTATTCCCTTCTCAGTAATTATTGCGGTTATCAATTCATTAGGAGTGATATCAAAGGCAGGATTTATTGCATTAATCCCATCGGGAGCAATTCTTTTTCCTGCAATAGAAAGCACTTCCTCTGGATCTCTTTCCTCTATGACAATATTATTCCCATTTTCCAATTGAAAATCAAAGGATGAAAGGGGAGCTGCTACATAAAACGGAATATTGTGATACTTTGCTAAAACAGCTAAGGTATAAGTTCCAATTTTATTTGCAGTATCCCCATTTAAAGCAATTCTATCTGCCCCAACTAAGACTAAATCAATATTCTTTTCTGACATCAGATATCCCACCATATTATCAGTTATAAGAGTAGAAGGAATATTCTCCCGATTAAGTTCCCATCCTGTAAGTCTACTTCCTTGTAGTAAAGGTCTTGTTTCTGTAAAATAAATCATATTTATATTTCTTCTTCTATACCAAGCTTCCTTTATTATTCCCAGGGCAGTTCCTAAACCAATAATAGCTAAACTTCCAGTATTACAATGGGTGAGAATATTTGCCTTATCAGGTATCAAATCTACACCATAATTAGCTATAGCATAGGATCTTTCTCTCTCCTCCTCCTCTATCCTTTGGGCCTCTTCAAGAAGCATTAATTTAAGTTCCACAGAAGACTTTTGTTTATTTTTTAAAACAATCTTTCCCTGTCTTCTTAAAACCATAAATAAATTTACAGCAGTAGGGCGAGATAATGCAAATTCACTGATAACCCCATTAATATACCCAGGAAGATTATATCCTGTATATTTAATTGCTGCCAAAGCCACACCATATCCAGCTGCAACACCTATAGCAGGAGCACCCCTTACTTTTAATTTCTTGATAGCATCAATCACCTGTTGATATTTCTGACACTGAATCCACTCTTCCTTCCAAGGTAATTTTGTCTGATCTAAGATAAAAAGGGAATTATTTTTCCACTCTAAAATCTTCATTTTTTATTATTCTCCCCTATATTCCCCCAATGCAGATTTGCAAGGACAACTTCTTTCCTTTGGTATTTTGGGTATTACTGAAGAAAAAAGATTTCTAACTTTCTCTATGTTTTCTGCCATAGCAGAAAGTACCTCCTGATGACTTAAAGGAGTTTTAGATATTCCTGCAGCATAATTAGTAACAAGAGAAACATTAACATAACACAGTTCTAGCTCCCTTGCTAAAACAACTTCAGGAACATTAGTCATTCCTACCACATCTCCAAAATTAGTAAACATTCTTATTTCCGCAGGAGTTTCAAATCTCGGACCCTCGGTACAAATATAAGTCCCATATGGATGAAGTTTAATTCCTAAGTTCTTTGCTTCTTCTATCAAGATGCTTCTAAGTTCTGGGCAATAGGGTTCAGAAAAATCTATGTGGATTACCTTTCCATCTCTTCCATCATAAAATGTATAATCTCTTCCCTTAGTAAAGTCAATAAATTGATCTAATAAAACTAAATCTCCCGGAGCTAAATTCATTTTTAAACTACCTACTGCTGTTGTAGCCATTATCCTCTCTACCCCTAAACTTTTTAATGCCCACATATTTGCTTTATAATTGATTTTATGAGGAGGTACCGAATGCTTTACACCATGTCTTGCCCAAAATCCTACCTCCTCTCCCCAATAAATTCCCTTTATGATTTTAGCATCTCCATAAGGGGTTGGGACAATTACTTCTTCAGGATTTTCTAAAAATTTTGGATCATAAACTCCTGTGCCACCAATAATTGCTATTCTCATTATCTCACCTCAACTGCAAAAATTTTATTTATAAAAAGAAATAAAAAGTCAAGAAAGTCATTCCATAAATCCTCTAAGGTTGGAATTCTATTGGCTCTTATCCAGATACTATACCAGTAATTTGCTACATCCTCTACTGATTTATCTATTTGCTTTTGAGTTAAACTATAAACAGATCTCCATCCATTTTTACTATTATAAGCTTTTTCAATATCATAATAAAAGGAGTGAGCAACCTTTGCACTATTAAATATGTGATAGGCTGGTTTTGAAATAAAATTTAAAGCTTTAACCTTTCTTAGAACAATTTGTTCCGCATCCTTTTCATATTTACTGTGAAATTCCTTTTCTTCATAGCTTGATGATGTATGTAAAGGTTGATTTAAATCCGATATATAGTGTGATAAAACTCCCAGCTCAAAGGCAATTAATCTCCAAGGTTTCTTTTCCCTTATTAGGGAAATAATTTGATAATATTTTTCCCTAACCTTTTCAATTCCCCCTCCCTTTCTTGTTCTAAAATCATATATATGGTTCTGAAAATCTCTATAAACTCTATCTGGTGCTACACTTCCTTCAAGAATTTCATTTTTATAAGGCATAATTCGTCTTTGAAATTCTCGGGGGATGTAATTTAATGCATCCTCTACTATTCTTTGGTGAGTTTTTCCACTCCAACTCCAAATAGGAGAAAAAAATAAAGTAATTATAACTAAAAATAATAAAAACCTTTTCATAGAAACCCTCTTAAAAAAAGTTTTTAATTGATTAGATTATCTTGAGTATTATTATCACAAATTTAGATGGGAATCAATAGAGAATTAAAAAGTCTCTAATAAAGAAGGAAGATACAATTCTTTTTCTTCATCGATCTTCTTTATAGCCTCAAGGATTAAATTCTCGATAGATAAATTTATTTTCCTCTCTATTTTTACAGAGGTTTCGGTAAAGACAAAATCTATTTCAGGAAGAGTGATTAATTTAAAAAAAGCTGAATTTCCTCTTTCTCCTAAATATTCCACATCTATTACATCTCCAGCCTTAAGAAAAACTTTTCCAGATTTATAATCGTTATTCTTTATTAAAAATATTCCTGTTCTTTTTTGTAAAGATAAAAAATTAATAAGGGATAAAAATTCTATCCTATCTAAATTTCCCTCTAACCTCATCAATAGCACTCCTCTCTTTTTATGATAAATCCTATAAATATTTTCTCTAAAATTTTTTTTATTGTCAGTGATATAAATCACATTATTTTAGAGATAAAATCTGAAAATTCATTTATAAATCTTTCTTTGGAAAATCTTTTTGCATTATCAACAATTTCCTCTGTGTTAAACTTCTCCTTCAGCTCTAAAAATTTTAGTATTGCATTACTAAGACTCTCTTCCTTCTGCTCCTCAAAAAACATTCCTGTCTTTCCTTCTATCACACTTTCCAAAACCCCACCTCTCCTATAAGCAATAACTGGAGTTCCACAAGCCTGAGCCTCCACAGGAACAATCCCAAAATCCTCTTCTGCAGAGAAAATCAATCCCTGAGCCTCTGCCATATAATTGTAAACCTGATAATCAGATTGCCATCCCAATATCTTTACATTATCCTTTGCCATTTTTCTTAGTTTTTTTTCTTCTTCTCCACTCCCAATAACAATTAATGGAAGATGAAGTTTATTAAAAGTTTTAACTATTAAATCTACTTTCTTATAGGGAACTAATCGGGAGACTGTTACAAAGAAATCTTTCTTTTCTCTAATATCCAATGGCCTACATTTTGAGAGATCCACAGGAGGATAAATTACCTTTGCTTCTCTTCTATATATCTTCCATATTCTTTTCGAAACATTTTCGGAATTAGCAATAAAATAATCCACTCTATTGGAACTAATAACATCCCATATTCTTATGTAATGTAATAATGATCTTGCTAAAATTCCCTTAAAACCATGATAATATCCATGATCCTTAATATATGGAAAGTATAAATCCCAAGCATATCTTACGGGAGTATGACAATAGCAAACATGTTTTTGATAAGACTTTGTCAATACTCCCTTTGCCACATAATGACTACTGGATATTACTAAGTCATAGTCTGAAAGATCAAATTGCTCTATAGCGTAGGGCATAAGAAATAATAATTTTGGATATAATATCTCAATTTTAGGAATTTTTTGCAAAAATGAAGTAAAAATTTTTTTTGGCTTCTTTGAAAATCCCTCCAAAACCTTTTCTGAGTATATTAAAATATATAAATGAGCATTAGGAAAGATCTCTAAAATTGATTCTAAGACCTTTTCTGCCCCACCTATATTAACTAACCAATCATGAACTACTGCTACCTTCATAGGTAAAACCCCTTTATATTATTCCTTTATAGGAAAAAGTAAGGCTCTTACTGGTGATCCTTCTCCTCCCTTAATCTTTAAGGGCAAGGCAATGAAAAAATATTTACCAGAAGAAACATTATTAAGATCTAAACCCTCAATTATTCCTATTTCCTTACTAAGTAAAGCCTTATGAACCCTTCTCCCCTCTTCTCCTTTAGGTCCAATGGATAAGTAATCAATTCCAACCGCTTTTATCTCTTTATTCCCTAAATATTCCGCCACCTCCAAGGAAAGACCCACATAATTCTCATGAAATGTTTTTTCTTGGAGAAGAAGAGAGTTTTTAGTCTTAAACAAAATTATATCATTCCTTTCTATATTTAAATTTTCAATATCCTTTAATAGAATCTTTTCTTCACTTCTTATCTCAAACACCTTTACAATCCCATAAAATCTTGAAATATCAATTTCTTCTAAGGTCTTTCCCTCTCCTAAAAAGTGATAGGGAGTGTCAATATGGGTTCCTGTATGAAGCCCCATAGATACCTTTGAAAGATTCGCATTATTACCCTTAGAAATTTCGGAAACTCTCTCCAAAACAAATTTTGGATCCGAGGGCCAAAATATCATATCTTCATGAATTAGGAGACTAACATCAATAGGGTTATCCCACAAAATCATTTTCTTTTCCTCCCTTATTAAAAATTAATAGTAATTAGAAAGCAAAAATACATTACCTATATTTACATATTTTAACCCTTTCTCCTTTGCAATCTCAAAGCAACTTTCCGCATGGGTCTTTGAAGTAGTGGGAAGATTATCAAAGAAAAAGTTAGGTGAAAATCCAAGAAGGGAATAGGGTATATTGGAATTAATTTTTGAAATAAATTCTACAATTTTCTCTACCTCTTCCTCATTTATATATCCTGGAACAAGCAAAGTGCTTGCAACTAAAACTATTCTATCTTTAATTTTTCTACTTTCCTCACCTGCCCATTGGAAATTTTCCAAAGTTTTTCTATTAGAAACTCCTGTTAATGCAATATGAGTTCTCTCTTCAAAAGCCTTCAAGTCAAATTTTACTATCCCTCCACTCTCAACGGAAATATAGAACATTTCCTTTAAGATTTTAGAATTCATAGAGCCATTAGTTTCCCAACATATTCTTACTCTATTTTTAACTTTTTTAGCTAAAGCTAAGGCATGAGCAATTTGAGGGGTAGGATCCCCTCCAAAGAAGCATATACAAGAGGTTTTATTATCTATTTTTTCAATTAAATCCTTTACAGAATAAATGGGAGTTTTTTTCTTTAAATAATTATGATAGTGCCAATTTTGGCAAAAAAGACAATTAAAATTGCAAGTAGCATAAAAAACTGCTAAGTTTTTATAACCATAATGATCCTTTTCAGGACAAATAAAGGTTGCAACACAATTTGTAGGAAGAGGATCGTAATACCACTCCAAGAGACCCTTTTCTGAGCTTCCTGCCCATCTTTTCCTATCTTCTATAAGCCCACAAAAACTTTTTTCAGAATCAAGGGAACAGTTATGAATACATAGATCACAATAGGGCCTATTTGATTCAGCAGGATAAAAAAGTTCAAAATAATTTCTTGCTTTTTTATGGGAAGACCCAATAATCGGTAAAACCTCAGCAAACCTATTTAAAATACAATCCCTACATACTCCTAAAAAGGAGGAAATTAGGATAGATTTTTTACCACATATTTTACATTTTCCTTCCCTTGGAAAATCCATAATTTTATTTTATACTATATTCCTCAGTTTATGATATAATTTTTTCATATGGATTGGTTAAAAGTTTTTCAGGAAAAGAATGCCTTTTTAGAAGGACATTTCTTATTATCTTCGGGACTTCACAGCCCAAATTATCTTCAATGTGCCCTTATTCTTCAATATCCTGATATCGCCGAAAAAATTGCAAGGGAAATAGCAGAAAAAATTCCCAAAAACTTAAAAATAGAGACTGTAATAGGACCCGCATTAGGAGGAGTAATTATTGCCTATGAATTAGCTCGAGTTTTAAAGGTAAGGGGAATCTTTGCAGAAAGGGAAGAGGGAAAAATGACCCTAAGAAGAGGATTCTCTATTTCTCCGGGCGAAAAAATACTAATTTGTGAAGATGTAATAACCACTGGAGGATCTGCCCTTGAAGTGGCAAAACTTGTTAAAGATTTAGGAGGAGAAATTTGCGCCTACGCATGTATTGTAGATAGAAGTGATGGAAGGACAATCTTTGATAAAGATTTATATTCTTTAATACAACTTAAATTGGATACCTATAATCCCGAAGATTGTCCCCTATGTAAAAAGGGAATACCCTTAATAAAACCAGGAAGTAGAAATCTAAAGTAAAGAGACCTCCTTTTTTAAATTGCCTCCAATTAGCTACCAGAAAGGAAATATTATCATGATGTAATCTATTTAATGAGAGAGAAAATTATTGAGGAAATAAAAAGTGAATTAGTAAAGAAAGAAAATATATTATTTGCCTACATATTTGGTTCCTTTGTTAATTCTAACAATTACAAAGATATAGATATAGGGATTTATATTTCTGATTTTGATATGGATAAGGCTTTAGATTTAGAATTTGAATTAGAAAGAATTTTAGAAGATAAAATTCAAAAATCCTTTGATGTAAGAGTTATAAACAAAGCGCCCCTTGGATTTATATATAATATTTTGAAAGGTAAAATTGTTATTATAGAAAGAGACAGCCTCTTAAGGTCAGATTTTGAGAGTTTAATTTTCAGAAAGTATTTTGATTATCAACATTTAATAGATGAATACTTAAAAGAGATTAAAAATGCTCCGCTATAATAAAGACAAAATCTCTAAATTGATCTTTGAGACTAGAAAAGCCATAAGCCGTTTAGAAGCCTTAGGCAAAACTGATAAAGAAAAATTTTTGAATGATCCAGATAAAATTGATAGTGCTAAGTATAATTTCATA
>CAZTGC010000007.1:0-79604 GCA_964612975.1 uncultured Dictyoglomota bacterium
AATGTAAAATATGAAAAAGATGTGAAAAATTTAGCAACAAAAATAGCTGTTTTGTATTACGAGAGAAATATGTCTCAAACCGATATTGCAAAACAGCTTGGTATTTCACAAGCTAAGGTTTCAAGATTATTAAAATTAGCCCAAGATTTAGGTATAGTAAGAATAATCGTAAGGAAACCTATAGAAAATTATCTTTATCTTGAAGAGAAATTGAAAGAAATATATGAATTGAAAGATGTAGTTGTGACGAGAGGGGTTAAACAAAACGAAAATCAAACCATACAAAATATTGCTCAAGCTGCATCTTTCTATCTTGAGACTGAGATTAAAAAGGATGATGTTATTGGAATAGCATGCCTAAGTGAAGTTTTATATCATACAATTGTCTGTATGGCTCCTTTTAATTACCCTACTAATTGCGAGGTTGTACAGATTCTCGGAGGTGTAGGGGATCCTTCTATAGAAATACACGCACTTCAATTAACTAAAAGATTATCTGAGATACTCAATGGAAAGATTTTTTTACTTCCTGCTCCTGCATTAGTTTCTTCTTCAAAGGCAAAAGATATTCTTCTTAATGATCCCATTATAAAAGAGACAATCTCTAAATTTAATGAATTAACCCTTGTTATCACAGGGATAGGTGCTCTACAACCATCTCAATTATTACAAAAAATCGGTAATATTTTTAAAAAAGAAGAGCTGAATCTTTTAAAAGAAAATGGAGCAGTTGGGGAAATATGTCTTCATTTTTTTGATGAAAAAGGTAAGCCTGTTAAAACAGAATTAGATGATAGGGTGATAGGGATAAGTATAGATCAGTTGAGAAAAGTAGGTAGAGTTATAGGTATAGCTGGAGATGAAAGGAAACATAAAGCAATACGGGGAGCATTAAGGGGTAAACTTGTAAATATTTTAATAACAGACCATTTAACAGCTGAGTTTCTTATAAATAATAAGTAAATCAGAAAAAGTAACTAAAAAGCAAGGAATGAAAATTGACCATATTATTATCTATCAAATATAACTAAAGAAAACTAATAAGAGAAATATATATGAGGTTATAGTGCTATTGTTAATAAAATTGTAGGGATCAGGAAATTTTTTAGAAATAATTTCTTGACCTCTCTATTCCATAATAAAGAGAAAGAGCTCCCCCGTACGCAGGAGCTCTTTCTCTTAAGAAGAAAAGTGAAAAGAAGCTTTCTTTTCTAAAAAATAATTACATAACAGGCTTCCCCATATATGTTAAATTTTTAAGTTTCTTTAAAGCTTCTTTCTTTACCTTATCAGGCAAGGGAACATAGAGTAATTCTTCTGCTGATTTATCTCCCTTTTCATATGCCCATTTTATAAAACTTATCAAAGCTTTTGCTTTCTCTAAATCTTTCTGTTCCTTTCTTATAACTATGTAGGTATATCCTGCTATAGGATAACTTTCTCTTCCTGGTCCATCCACTATATATATACAAAAATCATCGGGAATCTTGTAAAGACTTGCTGCAGATTTTACTGAGTTTATTGATGGGTAAACATAGTTGTTTAATTTATTTCTAACTTGGGCATAGGGTAAATTATTCTGTTCCGCATATGCTAATTCCACATAACCTATTGCTCCTAGTGTATTCTGAACATAGCCTGCAACTCCTGCATTTCCTCTTGCTCCAATTCCCACAGGCCAATTAACAGAAGTTCCTGATCCTACCTTTCCCTTCCATTCTTGGCTTACTTTACTTAGGAACTCGGTAAATATTGCGGTAGTTCCACTAGCATCAGATCTTCTTACTACTACTATAGGAAGATCAGGAAGCTTTAAGTCCTTATTTATTGCTACTATCTTGAGATCGTTCCACTTTTTTACCTTTCCAAGATAAATATCTACAATTAACTCCCTTGTTAATTTTAAGCCCTTCCCTATTTCGGGGAGATTATAGATTATAACTACAGCTCCTGCTACAGTGGGAATCATTATTAATCCTGATTCTTCTTGATCTTTTCCTGTAAGAGGAGCATCTGTAGCTCCAAAATCTACTGTTCCTGCTCTTATCTGTTGAATACCTGCTCCACTTCCAATTGCTTGGTAATTTATTTTTATTCCTGTTTCCTTTTCAAAATCGTAGAACCATCGAGAATATAAAGGATATGGGAAAGTAGCACCTGCACCAGTAAGGGAAACTTGAGCAAAGGTTGGAATTAAAATCAAACTTAAAATTAAAATGATTTTCTTTAGCATTTTATACCCTCCCTTAAAAAATTTGAAAAAGGAATCTGGAAGCAAATTTTTCTTATTTTTCACCTCCTCTTTTCTCTTTTTCCAGATTTTATTTTAAAATATAATTGTTAAACAAAGATAAAAATAGGTTAAAATTTTATTAAATTTTCATATTAATTTTGTTTATGTTTAGAAAATATATAAGAAGGGAGGAATGAGCTATTCCTAAGGTACTTATAATTTATGATAGTGTTACTGGAAATACAAAAAAAATGGCGGAAGAAGTGGCAAAGGGAGTAAGAGAGGTGGAAGATGTAGAGGTGGCAATAAAACATGTGGATGAAGCAATTCCTGAAGATCTTCTAAATTATGATGGAATTATTGTAGGCTCTCCCACTTACTGTGGAACTCTCACTTGGAAGTTAAAAAGGTTTTTTGATGAATCTACAGGGGTTGCCTGGGGAAAAGTAAAGGGGAAAATTGGAACAGCCTTTTCCTCATCGGGGGGATTAGGCGGAGGAAATGAAACAGCCTTATATTCCATTATAACAATATTAATGAACTATGGATATTTAGTATTTGGACTTCCTGATTACTCTGCACCAGGAGTTACTGCCCATTATGGAGCAGTATCTGTAGGATATCCAAAGGAGGCTGAGCAAAAAGCTTGTAGAATGCTTGGAAGACAAATGGCAGAGTATTTAAAATTATTCAAAGGAGAAGGAAAATGAAGGTAAAGTTTTTACTTAGTCCCATTGCTTATAAAATAGAGGAGAAAATAAAAGAGGCAAAAGATTATCTTGGAAAATATATAAAATTAGAAGAATCAAATGATCCTGAGTTAATAATACTTCTTACAGGAGGAACTGAGGAGGAGGCTAAAAAATATTTAAAAGATGGAGTTTATATTATTCCCTTTGGAACTGCTAATGGCCTTGCTGCAAGTTTAGAAGTACAAGCCTATGCTATAGAAAAGGGAATAAAATCTATATTAATTCCTAATCCTAATGAAAGGGTAATGGAAATCTTAAAGGTATTAGATGAACTAAAAGGGAAAAAGATTGGAATTATTGGAAAACCAAGCGATTGGTTAATAAAAAGTGGAGATTATGAAATATTAAAGGATTTTGATTTAATACCTTTAGATATTTCCCTTAAGGAGGTAGAGGAAAATCTAAAGGAAGATATTTCTCTCTCTGAAAAAATATGGAATATATCTAAGGAGAAAAAAGTTTCAAAGGAAGAATTAACAAAAGCTACAAAGATTTATAATTCCTTAAAAAAGATAATTAAGAATTATGATCTCTATGCTCTCACTATAAGATGCTTTGACTTAGCTATTGATTTAAAGATCACAGGATGTCTTGCCTTATCTCTACTAAACTCTGAGGGAATTATATCAAGTTGTGAGGGGGATATGGAGGCTCTAACTACAATGCTTTTTGCCTATAAATTAACGGGAAAAACTCCTTTTATGGCAAATTTAGCAAAAATTGAAGGAGATAATTATACCTTTGCTCATTGTACCATAGCAATAAACATTCCTGAGTACTTTAACCTTAATACCCACTTTGAAACTCAAAGTAGTGTGGGAATAGAAGGTTATATAAATTCTGATGAAATTACTATTCTAAGACTTGGAAAAAACAAAAAATTTAAAGTTTTTAAAGGAAATTTAATTAAAAAACCCTTTGAAGAAAATATGTGTAGAACTCAAATTACAGTTGAAATTGATGATACTTCTTTCTTAAAAAATCCCATTGGAAATCACTTTGTAATAATCTTGGGAGATGAGGAACAAAGGATTAAAGATCTCGAAAAATCAGGGTGGAAAAAAGTTTAATTACTATGAATGTACTGGAGCTAAAGGGGGAAGCTGTAGATCAGATTTAAATTTTCCTATTCTTCCTTAATATAAAAGATGCTTCCCTTCCCTTCTTTACTTTCTACTATAATATCAAAACCAATACTTTCCGCAAACTTTTTAGCAAGAGAAAGACCTAAACCATATCCTTTACTACTTCTTGATTTATCTAGTTTATAGAACCTCTCAAAAATCTTAGGAGTCTCTTCTTTGGGAATCCCTTTCCCATAATCCCTAACAAAAAATTTATTTTCTATATAACCTATCTCTATCTCCTTTCTTTCCAAAGAGTTTTTAACAGCATTATCCACAAGAATCCCCATAGTCATCTCTAATATCTTTTTAAAAGATACTAACCTTTCCTTTCCTTCCCAATACACCCCAAACTTAAATCCTGAATATAATTTTCTATATTTTTCTACTAATTCCTCTAAAAAATCCTTAATATTAAATTCCTCTTTAACGATACCCTCAGGAGTCCTTGAAAGTTCAAGTAAAGTATCCACCATATTTATCATAGATAAGGTAGTACTTTCCAATATATCTAAAGACTCCTCTAACACCTCTTTATTATCCTTTCCCCACCTTTTTAACATTTTTATATAACCTAAAATAGAGGTCAATGGAGTCTTCAACTCATGGGATATATCCGAAGAAAATTCCTCTTCCCTTTTATACGCCCTCTCTATCCTTTCAAAAAGCAGATTTAATGTGTTTGCAAGTTCCCACAATTCATCCTTTGCAAGAGGAAGTTCTATCATATTTGTCTCTTTTAGGTTCACTTTTTGCGCATATTTAATTATTCTACGTATAGGAAAAAGCATCCTTTGAGATAAAAAATACCCTATCATCATAGAGGGAATAATAGCTAAAAGAGATATATAAAAAACTGTTCTTCTTAACCTGTCTAAGGCTAATATGGTAGAGGTTACATCCTTACCTATAAGATAGTTATCCCTTTTGACAATCAATACAAAAGTTCTATCTGAAGTTTTGTATATTCCCTCTTTTTCTACTCTCCCTAAGTTAAAGGGATCCTGAATAATATTTCTATCTTCTAAAATATAAAAGGATAACATTCTTCCTCCCATCATCCTTCCCATCATAAATCCTCGACCCATTCCAAGCCCCAATAAACTCTTATATAGATCTTTCTTATGCTCATCTATCATTACAGCACGGGTATTAATGTAAAGAAAAGAAGAAAGAATAGATATCACAAATACAAAGATGAAAGTATAAATTAAGGTGATTTTCCAAGCAATCTTCATAATTAATCTTCTCTAAAGGAATAACCTATTCCTCTTATGGTTTTAATATATTTCCCCTTCTCTCCTAATTTTCTCCTCAAATAATTGATATAAACTTCTACTAAATTTTCTCTCTCTTCATCATAATCTCCCCATAAAGAAGATAAGATTTTCTCCTTGGAAAGAACAATTCCTGCATTTCTCATAAGAAAATATAATAGAGAAAACTCTGTTTTGGAAAGCTCTATTTCTTTATTGTCTACAAAAACCCTATGCTGATCTACAAAAAGCTCCATCCCATATTTACTTATTATTTCTTCTCTTCTTTCCTTTCTCCTCGAAACTACCTTTACTCTTGCTAGTAACTCCTCTATACTAAAGGGCTTTACCACATAATCATCAGCTCCTAAGTCAAAAGCTTCTACCTTGTCCTTCACATCTCCTAAAGCAGTAAGCATAATAATACCTAAATTAGGATATCTCTCCCTGAGTCTTTTGGCTATCTCTTTACCTGATAAACTGGGAAGTAATATATCTAATAAAACTATATTAGGATTAAAACTCTCAACCTCTATGAGGGCATCATAACCATCATGAACTACTTTCACCTCATACCCCTCATGGGAAAATTCCAACTCTAAAAGATGAGCAATCTTTTTATCATCCTCTACCACAAGAACCCTCATAGGCTTAAGTATAACATATGAAGCAAATAGGTATAAAGATAAATTATACACTGAATGAGTTATGGAAGAAACGATAAAATCTATCAACTAAGGCTTAGATAGAAGAATATTAAAAAAGAGGCTTTTTTCAAAAGGTGGTCACAAATCATATATTAAATACCCATACCGATTTTCTAATTCATAATTGCGCCTCCTCCTTAAGAAAATTGATTAAGTATAACTCACAATTCCTTTATTAAATCATATAAAAAGCATTTATCCCTAACTCTTTATTTTTTTCTCTTTTGTAAGAACAATATAATCATTCAGATTTTTACTAAAGTCTATTATCCCATGGGGAAGTAATATGTCTTTGTACTTCTCACCTAAGCCTATAAACTCAGTCAAACCTTCTTCAGGACACCTTATGCTTCTCTTCCTAATTCTTTCTTTTCAACTTTAAACCTTAGACATAAACCTTTTTTAATTCACCTTCGGGTAATCCCTTAATAATTCTTTCCCTATCTTTCCAAATTCGCTTCTTTGTGAATTAATTCCATCTCCCTCACAAAGTTTTATTACTTGATCAGCCTCTAGCCTCTTATTAGTCTTGTGCTCCGAGGGATTAGGTTTTGGGAATTTCTTGTCTCATATTGACACAAGCTAGCGAGATTATAGTAGTGTACCAGCTATCATAAAGTAAAAACCCCCAGTAGTTGTTTGCTTGATTACTTTAATTGGTATTTTTTAATATTATTACATGAGACTAAGCTATTAAAGTTAAGATGATTTCTTCTATTCTATTTTTATTTTCGGTTTTGAGAAAGAGCCCGATTCTCGACTGTAGCTTTTAAATCAAGGACTTCTCTATTTTTATTAAAAGAATAAAGTTTGCAACTTAGAATTATATTTTTAGAGTCAAATAAAGAGGATTGAAGATTATCTTTCCTCCTTTTGCTCCTTTTATTTAGCATACTCTTTTAAATACTCAATACTTGATTTTGCTCCATCTACATATTCGCTATTAGTATAGTTTTTAATCAATTTTTCGTACTCCTCAATTGCCTTTTTATATTCTTCCAAAAATTCATAGCACATAGCTATTTCGTACTGAGCATCATCAGCATATTCACTTTTTGGATAATCTTTTATAAGTTTTCGGTATGCCTCTATAGCCTCTTTATATTTTCCTTCGTAATATAGATTCCGTGCTTTATCGTAAGCTTCTTCGTCAGGAGTCTTAGCTACCTCCTCGGGTGTAGGTTCAGGAGCTGTAGCGGCAGGGGCCTCTCTTGAGGCTGTGGTTTCTTCTACTGGTCTCTTAGCCGTTGTGGAGAAAATAATAACTAAGATTATAACTAAAACTAATCCTACCACCGCATAAGGCAACCATTTTGGGAATTTTTGTTTCACACTTTACATCTCCCTTTTATTTTTTCCCTATTCTTTTTAGAGAAATAAAAATTAAATTTATTCCCTTTTTATTGTATCATATTATAAGGAGAAAACAAAAAAGGAGGAAGTATCATGAGAGTAAGAATACCCGAGGGACCCTTTGAACCTTCATGGAAGTCATTGAAAAACTATAAAATCCCAGAATGGTATAAAGATGCCAAATTTGGTATATTTATTCATTTTGGAGTTTATTCAGTTCCTGCCTTTGGAAACGAATGGTATCCGAGAAACATGTACATAAAGGGAACACCAGAGTATGAACACCACATAAAAACCTATGGGGATCATAAAAAGTTTGGATATAAAGATTTCATACCCTTCTTTAAGGCTGAGAAATTTGATCCCTATGAATGGGCAGACTTATTTAAAAAGGCTGGTGCAAAATATGTGGTGCCAGTAGCAGAACACCATGACGGATTTGCTATGTATGACTGTAGTTTTACAAGATGGTCTGCAGGTAAAGTAGGACCAAAAAGAGATATTATTGGAGATTTAGCAAAAGCTGTAAAAGAAAACTATTTAACCTTTGGAATATCCTATCATAGGGCTGAACATTGGTGGTTTTTTGATGAAGGAATGGGATTTGACTCCGATGTAAGAGAAAAGGAGTATTCTGACCTTTATGGTCCTGCTCAACCCGACATCATGCAGCCTACAGAAGAATTTCTGGAAGATTGGCTCCTACGTCTTATGGAAATTGTAGATAAATACCAGCCTCAACTTATATATTTTGATTGGTGGATTGAACAACCTGCCTTTGAACCCTATTTAAAAAGATTCTTTTCCTACTACTATAACAGAGCCCATGAGTGGCAAAAGGGAGTAGTGATAAATTATAAACTAAAGGCAGTACCAAGAGAGTGTGCAGTATTTGATGTGGAAAGAGGAAAACTGGCAGATATTGACCCCATATACTGGCAAACTGATACATCCATCTCTCGTCTTTCCTGGGGATACATTGAAAATGATATATATAAATCATCAAAGGAATTAATATGGGAACTTGTAGATATTGTAAGCAAAAATGGAAATCTCCTTTTAAATATTGGGCCAAAATCCGATGGAATAATACCAGAACCTGCCTCAAAAACTCTTCTTGAGATTGGAGATTGGCTTTTTATAAACGGAGAGGCTATATACGGAACAAGACCCTGGAAAATCTATGGAGAAGGACCTACAAAAGGAAATAGTGGCTCCTTTAGCGAAAAAGAGATAACCTATACAGGAAAAGATTTTAGATTTACCACAAAGGGAGATATCCTTTATGCTCTATTGATGAATAAACCAGAAGGAGAGGAAATAATTATGAAATCTCTAAGTTCAGACCTTACCCTTTATCAAAGGGAAATTGTAAAAATAGAAATGTTAGGATTAAAAGGAGAATTAAAATTTGAAAGGGATGAAAAAGGCTTGAAAATTAAAATTCCTGAATTTAATAAATTAAACTATCCCATAACTTTTAAAATAATTGGTAGATGAGAAAATTTATCCTACTAGTTCTAATAATAGTAATCCCAACAATTTTTATCAGAGATATTGAAGACTATTTTTATAGTTTAAAACTTAAAAAATATTTAATAGAATTAGAAAATAAAGTATCAGAAAGAGAAAAAAATCTTTTAGAATTCTTAAGAGAAAAATTTATAGATAAAAGAGGGTTTATTATATCAGAGATAAAGAATAATAAGCCCTTTGATTACTCCCTATTGGAATCCTATGGAGAGCTGATGGAATATACCTTGCAATATAGAGAGGAAAAAATCTTTGATCTTTTAATGAGGAATATAAAAAAATATTTTCTTTCTGATGAGGGATATTTATACTGGAGAATAAATAGAAAAGTATTGAAACCTGATAATGCAACTGCTCTTATAGACTCTTTAAGAATCCTTCATTCCTTGCTATTAGCTTATGAAAACTTTAAAAGAGAAAAATACCTCAAAGAGGCTAAAATAATTTTAGATGGAATTTTAAAGTATAACACTTTTAGAGAATATCTTGTGGATGCCTACGATGGAAATTCAAAAAAACAAATACTCAAAATCTCTTTATTTTATTTAGATTTAGGTAAAATTAAAAAAGTTTCTTTCTATTTTCCTGAATTTAAAAGATATTATCTCTCGGCAAAAAATATTTTAGAAAATTACCCTAAAATCTCTTCCCCCTTTTTCCCAAAGGAATATGATTACTTCACACAAAAATATATCTTTATAGAAAATATTAATATTATTGAGCAGATTTTTATCGCTCTGAGTATGGAGAATAAGAAAAAAATTGAAAATTTTCTCAACTTTTTTAATATAGAATTACATAAAAATGCTAAAATATATTTATATTACGATTTAGAAGGAAAAGGATTAACTAACAACGAGGATCCTTCTATCTATTCTTTAATTAGCAGGTTATATATAAAAATGAATAACAAAAAAGAGGCTCTAAAAACTTTTAAACTAATCCAAAGATTTGAAAATAAAAAGGGGATAGGAGATTTTGAAAATATGAGTTTTTATGTTTTCACCCAACTTGAGACCTTAATAACATTAAGTATGTTGTATAAGGAAATATGAAAAGAAGATTCAATTCTATTTGATCTCATTACTGCATTTCTAAAGTAAATAAAAACAGAGAAGAACTTTTAGTACTTCATCTAAAATCTATAAACAGTAAAGAATTCAAAAGTGTATATCACATACAAGGATGTAAGGAATCATGATGAATCTTAGACTATACCCTTTTATAATTTGATTTATGTCAACCGGTTGACATATGAGTAAAAGCAATATATAATAAAACCGAATAAAAATTAAAAGGAGGTGTTTCAAATGAAATTCCCCAAATTATTGATTGTGATTTCTTTGATGCTTTTCCTAATTAATTTGGGTAGTGGCGTATTAGCAAGTTCTTCACAAGTAAAGATTACATTCATGAGCACAAAAGGAGAAATAAACCCTCAATTGGAAGAAGTATTTAAGAATTTTTCTAAGGATTTCCCCAATATTACAGTAGAGCTAATTCCAGTTGGAGCAGGTCAATCACCTTTCGAGAAACTTTCAACTATGTATGCATCTGGTAATGCTCCAACAATTGCAATGATTGACCCAAATGATGTGGAAAAGTTTAAGAACAATTTTCTAGATTTATCAGGTGAAAAATGGACAAAGGATGCCCTTAAAGGGGCATTAGATGATGTAACTTTTGATGGAAAAGTATATGCTTTTCCATTTGCTCTAGAAGGATATGGGCTTATTTATAACAAACAAGTGATAGAAAAAGCAATAGGAAAGTTTGATCCAAAAACTATAAAGACAAGAAATGATCTAGAAAAATTATTTGGGAGATTACGTCCAAAAGGTATAAGCCCAATTGTGATCTCACCTTTAGATTGGTCATTAGGGGCGCACTTTTTAACAATTGCTTATGCTGCTCAATCAAGAGATTACGAAGCAGCTAAGAAGTTTGTAATTGATTTAAAGGCAGGGAAAAAAGTAGATTTGACAAATAATAAAGTTATTAATGATTTATTAGATACATTTGATATGCTTAGAAGATATAACTACTTGAAAAATTCACCATTAGCAGGAACTTATGAACAAGGTGCACAGCTTTTAGCCCAAGGTAAGGTAGCATTTTGGTTCATGGGTAATTGGGCATGGCCATTAATAGAAGAGATAAATCCAAACAATAAAGCTTATGGGTTCATTCCTGTGCCACTGAATAATGATCCTAATAATTTCTTTAATGGAGCTATAGTAGCATTACCAACAAAAATGCTCTGTGTTGATGTAAAGAATAATTCCAATGAACAACAGGAGGCAGCTAAAACCCTTTTAAATTGGTTTGTATACAATGGTAATGGACAAAAGAATTGGGTTCATGGTTTAAATATAATTGCTCCATTTAGTAACATAACGATTACACCAGATGATCCTCTTGCAAAATCCATTGTAGAATTTGCTAGAGCAGGAAAGACCTTTAAGATACCATATGCCATCCTACCCTCTGATCATTGGCCTATTGTTGGAGCACATATGCAGAAATATTTAGCAGGTAGAATTAACCGTAAACAATTATTGACTGAGATTATGAATTATTGGGCAAAGGCAAAATAGTAATCAAGTAAATAAGGGTTTTCAGTTAGGGGTTGTCTAAGAGAATTGCTTAGACAGCCCCTATTTTTAAGTCGATATTTTTAAAGAGGAGGAAAGGGTCAAGTGAATAAATGGTCTTCAAAGTTTAAAATTTTTAGCCTATTTGCTGGAATTTCAACTCTAGCCTTCTTAGCAATAGTAATACTACCTTTTCTTTACGGTATTTCTCTTACTTTTACTAATTGGGATGGAATCCACAATAAGTATGAGTTTATAGGGTTTTTAAATTATCTTAATCTGATCAAAGATGAGGTATTTAAAAGTTCATTTTTACTAACTTTAAAATACGCATTTTTCACGGTTTTGTTTACAAACTTAATAGCATTCTTTTTAGCTTATTTGTTGACTAGTGGAATAAAAGGACAAGGTCTATTTAGAACTATTTTTTTTACTCCTAATTTAATAGGGGGTATTATATTAGGATTCATCTGGCAATTTATATTCCATAATGCTTTACCCTATTTAGGACAGCAATTAGGGATAGGTATATTTTCTGAATCCTGGTTGGCTACACCTGAAAAGGCTTTTTGGGCTTTAGTAATTGTAACAGTATGGCAATATTCAGGATATATGATGATGATATATATAGCGGGTTTTGTGGGAATACCCCAAGATTTAATAGAGTCAGCAACTATTGATGGTGCAGGAAAGTTGACGATGTTAACAAGAGTAATATTACCTTTAATGGCTCCTTCATTCACTGTTTGTTTGTTTTTATCCCTTCAGAGAAGTTTTATGGTTTATGATCTTAACTTAGCGTTGACAAAGGGAGGACCTTTTAAAAGTACGGAACTTGTAGCTATGCATATCTATAATGAGGCCTTTTTGTCGCAGAACTATGGGATAGGACAAGCAAAAGCTTTTTTATTATTCATTACTGTAGCAATTATTACTCTCATTCAAGTTTATTTAAGTAAAAAAACAGAGGTGGAATTATGATGAGAATAACTCCATGGGTAAAAAAGAGAATTTTTACTACATTTAAATATCTGGTAATTTTAACTATTGCTTCTTTATATATTTTTCCTTTTGCTATTGTTGTAACCAATTCTTTCAAAAAAACTGGTGAAGTTATTTTAAACCCTCTGACATTACCAAAGGAATTTCGAATTGGTAATTATTGGGAAGCTGTTCAGAGAATGAGGTATTTTAAAAGTTTCTTTAATACTCTTGTGATAACAATCTTTAGCATTGTTATAATTGTAATTTTCTCCTCTATGACTGCTTATATATTTGAGAGAAAAAAGTGGCCTATTAATAAGATATTATTTGGAATTATGGTTGCATCTATGATAATTCCTTTTCAGTCAATTATGATACCTCTTGTTAAAATCTATGGTTCTGTAAACATGTTAAACAATATGTGGACTTTGATATATATGTATTTAGGTTTTGGCACTGCTTTTGCAGTATTTGTATATCATGGATTTATAAAGAGTATACCCTTTGAATTAGAGGAAGCAGCCCTTGTAGATGGAGCATCAATCTTTCAAACATTTTGGAAGATTGTATTTCCCTTATTAAAGCCTGTGACAATAACCATTGTAATATTAGATGCTCTTTGGATATGGAATGACTTTTTACTGCCGAGTTTAATTTTAATTTCAGCTGAAAAAAGAACTTTACAATTGTCGACCTTCTACTTTTACGGAACATTCACATCTAATTATGGACTAGCAATGGCTGCATTGATGCTAACCATATTTCCTATTATTATTGTATCTTTGTTTATGCAGAAATATATTATTGCTGGTATTATAAGAGGCGCAATAAGATAAATAATGAAAAATTCTGCACTACTAAAACGGGCAATACATTATATCTCTCAAAACAGGATTAAGGTCAACAATAGATACAGACTAAAATTCCACTTAATGGGTGAATATGGTTGGATAAATGATCCGAATGGTTTTATATTTTTTAATGGATTATATCATTGTTTTTTTCAATATAATCCTTTTGAACCCTTTTGGAGATCTACCTATTGGGGGCATGCAGTAAGTAAGGATTTAGTTAAATGGGAACATTTACCTATAGCTTTAGCACCTGATGAAGAATATGATAGAAATGGATGTTTTTCTGGAAGTGCTATTGAAAAAGATGAGAAACTCTACCTAATGTATACTGGGCATATTGAGGATGGTATAGGTAGTTATCGTCAAACACAATGTATTGCATATTCAAAAGATGGAATAAGCTTTGAAAAGTATGTCAAAAATCCAGTTATAGATACG
This sequence comes from uncultured Dictyoglomota bacterium, assembly GCA_964612975.1. GTDB lineage: Bacteria > Dictyoglomota > Dictyoglomia > Dictyoglomales > Dictyoglomaceae > NZ13-RE01. The sequence continues at coordinate 13,829 of CAZTGC010000007.1, forward strand.
GGTAATATTCCTGAAGAGGCAAGTAAAAGAGATTTTCGAGATCCTAAAGTTTTCCAAAAGGGAGATTTCTATTATGCTGTTATTGCATCCCAAAGCAAAGAAGGAAAAGGACAAATTCTTTTTTATAAGTCGTTAGATTTATTAAAATGGGAATATGTTAATACAATTGTGAAGAATGATGGTATTGTAGAAGGCGATATTTGGGAATGTCCTGATTTGTTTGAGTTTGGAGAAAAAGATATTTTAATTTTTTCTTTACAGCAAAAGGAAGAAAGTAAAGTTATAAAAAGTGAAACATTTTATTGTGTGGGGAAGATAGATTTTAAAAGTGGGTTATTTAGTATTGATAGTTGTGAAAAGTTAGACTGGGGTAAATACTTTTATGCACCTCAGACTACCATGGATGAAAGAGGTCGTAGGTTAATGATTGCATGGATGGATAATTGGAATTGCCCCTTCCCTACTCAAGAGGGGCATAATTGGGCTGGAGCCCTTACATTGCCAAGGGAGATCTCCTTAAGAAATAACAGGCTAATAATGGAACCTGTTAGTGAGATAAAAAACTATAGAAAAGATAAGATTTCTATTGATAGAGTTATAAATAATGAGACCATATACTTAAATTTGGGCTCCGAGTGTATTGATTTTGAAGTGGATTTGTTTTTAATAACAAAAGCAAAATTCGAGATGAATGTTTTTTCTGAGACTCCAACAAGTAATAGTATAAAAATTCTATATGATAGTGATTCCAACAAATTTATACTTATCGTAAGCGACTTAGTGTTTAAGAATGAAATTCAGAATGTAGATATATCTCCTGTTGAAAATAAAGTAAATATAAGATTTTTGCTAGATAAATCTTCTATAGAGATTTTTATAAATAAAGGAGAAAAAGTCTTAACTAATCGTGTATACCCTGTAGAGAGATATGATAAGTTGAGTATAAGTTCTGAAGGCATGTGCAGAGTGAATTTAAAAAAGTGGGATTTAAATCTTTAAAATTTACAGTTATTTTAAGTAGACTCTCTCTCAATTAAGGAAATTGGAAACGTGTATTTGCTTTCTACTTCCTTGCTCTCAATTTTGTCTATTAATACCTCAATTAGTTTTCGAGCCATCTTATCCTTATCTTGTCTTATGGTAGTGATGGATGGTCTAAATAGAGATGCAATATTTATGTCATCAAAACCTATTACTTTTAAGTCTTTAGGCACACGTTTTTTGAAATAATCAGCAACTTTTATGGCAGTTGCTGCAATCATATCACTGCTTGCAAAGATTCCATCTATATAAGGGTGCTTTTCAAAAAGGTCTATAATAATTCTTTCATACTCTTCTATTTCAAATTTGTTAAGCTTTGTTTCCACCACAACATATTCAATATTTCTTTCCTTAACCACTTTCAAAAAACCATAATATCTGTCATTGGCTGGTGTGTTAAGTTCTAAGGGACCGCTGATGTGAGCTAAGTATTTACATCCTTTTTCTGTTAATAGATTAGTTGCTATTACAGCTCCAGAAAAATTATCTGATGTGATACAAGGTATATCATCGGAAATATATCGGTCTAATGCGACGATAGGTAAGTTTACACTTTTATAGTCTTCTACATTAAGGGTATGGCTACCCATGATAATTCCATCAACTTGATGTCTTTTTAACATTTTGATGTAATCCTTTTCTTTTTTTCCGTCTAAATATGAGTTGCAAAGAAAGATTTTATAACCTCTTAGAGAGGCATAATATTCTATGTATTTCGTGATTTCTGCAAAAAATGGATGAGATATGTCTGGAATTATAAGTCCTAAGAAATAAGATCTTTTTTTAAACAAGGCTCTTGCGATTTCATTAGGTTGGTAATTTAGCTCTTCCATAGCCTTGTAAACTTTTTTTCTTGTTTCTTCGCTTATATAACCTCTATTATTCAAAATTCTCGATACTGTTGTAGGACTAACTCCTGCTTTCTTTGCCACATCTTTTAAACTAGGCATTTAATTCTAACCCCCTGTGAAAAAAATAAAAGAGTCTTGATTAATTTTGGCATTAATTTTATAACCATTATTCTACTTGGTCAAGAATTCGATCTTCTTCAAAATTATAGAAGAGATACGATAGTGAAGAAGAGAAAAGTATCCTTGGAAAATTGTATAGATCATTATGTTTAAGGTATAATCATGTATAGAAATATATTTTGGGGTAGATTTATTTTGAGGAAATATGGTTTTAATTTTGGCTGACCTGCAATTATTTTTAAAAAGAAGAGCTCTTTCTTTATTATTGTACTTATCTTATAGATGCAGTCCTTCATATCAAGTTTTATTTTCTTACCACAATATGAGCCACACTACCTAATGGTACCTTTACCGCTTCCATTATTGCCTCGGGTAAGGTAGGATGGGTATGAATTGTTTCTGCTACATCATCTAACTTAAGATTATGTTGAATGGCAAGAGTAAGCTCTGCAATCATAACTGATGCTTCAGGTCCTACAATCTGTGACCCTATAATCACCTTATCTTCCTTTCTTGCCACAACTTTTACAAACCCGTCCATTGCATTCATAGATACCGCCTTTCCATTAGCAGTAAAGGGAAATTCTCCTGTAACCACTTCTATACCCTGTTCCTTTGCTTCTTCTTCCGTGAAACCACAGGCTGCAATCTCTGGAGAGGAAAATATAGTCCAAGGAACTACCCTATAATCCATCTTCTTATTCTCTCCTGCTATAGTCTCTGATACCACTTCTCCCTCTTTCATTGCCTTATGAGCTAGGAGAAGTCCTCCAATAACATCTCCTATGGCGTATATATTCTCAACATTTGTCCTTAAATACTCATCTACTACAATTCTTCCATTGTCCGTTTTTATCCCTACATTTTCAAGTCCAATATTATCTGAATTCAACTTCCTTCCTATGGAAACAAGTACTTTCTCGCTCTCAAGAACTTCTCCTGTGGAAAGAGTAGAATAAACCTTTCCATTTTTAATCTCCACATTCTCTATTTTCGCTCTTATCTTTACATCAATACCCTTTTTATTGAGAATTCTCTGTAGATAAGTTGCTACTTTCTTGTCCTTAAGAGTCGGAACCACCTGTGGCATCATCTCCACTATTGTTACTTTAGTCCCAAAGGTGCTGTAAAAAGTTGCAAATTCAATTCCAATTGCCCCTGCTCCGATAATAACTATATCCTTAGGTATTTCTCTTAATCTTAAGGCATCATCAGAGGTTAGCACATTCTCTCCATCAATATTGAAGGTGGGAATAATAGCAGGCTCAGAACCTGTTGCAATTACAATGTTTTCCCCTTGAACTCCTTCCTTGCCTTGAGGGGTTTCTATCTCTATTGTTTCATTATCAACTATCTTTCCTCTTCCCTTTTTAATCACAACCTTCCTTGATTTAAGAAGATATTCCACCCCTGAAACAAGCTTTTTAACTACATTATCCTTCCAATCAAATACTCCATTTATATCATATCCAGAGGAGTCAATCTTTATCCCAAAGGTTTTTGCTTCTTTTACTGTATGAAAAACCTCTGCACTTTTAAGAAGTGCCTTTGTAGGAATACAGCCTCTATTTAAACAAGTTCCTCCGAGATCTCTTTCTTCAATAATACACACCTTTTTCCCAAGGTCTGCAGCTCTTATGGCTCCTACGTATCCTCCCGATCCTGCACCCAAAAATATTACATCAAATTTCTCCATAAAAAATTCCTCCTTAAGATATTATTTTTAATTTTTTTTATAAATTCTACCCAGCCTTTATAGTTTCCACAAGGGAAAAATTTATATCTCCCCAATAAAGATAGATGTTAGTATAGGAGACAAAAGATAATTATTAATAAATAGGTTCAAAATCATAAGAATAATATATTGCTATTCCCTTACTCTTTGCAAATTCCTCTATCTCTGGTTCTGTCATATGGGTAACAATAATAGGAAATATCTCTTCTGATATTATTTCTCTAATATCCTTTAATCTATTGATAAAATCAATAATGTGTCTTAGGGAGAGATTTGCTTTTGCTTCTCCCACTATAAATATCTCTTTCCCATCTCTTTCTCCCTTATCCTAAAATATTTATTTCCATTGTCTCTACCTTTTTATTCTTTATAAACTTTCTAATAAGTTTTTCTTTTACCTCAATTCCAAAATCTCTTTTTAAAAGATGAGGTAGAGATCTATAAGCCCTATCTTCAAGTTGAAAGCCAATACTATGGGATAAGCCTCCTAACTCTTTTGTTATCCCATTTAATTGTTTCTGCATATTCTTTACTACTAAAGTTAATTCTCTAATTTCCTCTTCAGTTCTTCTTTGAGCTTCAGTAAGAGCTTTTAATTCCTCTTCTGTCCTCTTCTGAGCCTGAATAAGTTCTTCTACTCTTTTTTCCGTTTGATTTTGGGAAAGAGCTAATCTCTCAACTGCGGATTTTAGATCCACAATTTCCTTATGGAGAGGAAGTCTTTCTTCCAATTCCTGAAGTATAAACTCTCTTATTATAGGATATAACTCTTCTTTTGATATGGCCATTTGTAAATTCCTTCTTACTTATATTTTATCATATTTGAGAAAATTATGAATCTCCTTTACAAATGTGATGTAAATCACTTTTTTAAAATTTACTTAGGTATATTATTTATTTAAGGTTAAAAATATTCTCTGGATGAAAGGGGATATATTTAACCTAGGAAAACAATTAAGGAGGGTTTAGAATGAAGTATTTTAAAATTGTGCTCCTTTTTCTTTTTATATTGTTAATCTTTAGCTTTACTTTAGCTCAAGAAGAATCTGAAGAATTAATATTAGAGGAAGAGGTTTTAGAAGAAGAGATTGAAAGTTTAAATTTAATTCAGAATGGGGATTTTAAAAGTGGAGATCTTTCTCCATGGGAAATAGTATTAATAAATATAAAGGATTTCAATGAATATGAAGCAAAAATATTTATAGATTATTTTATGTGGGCAAGAAGAAATTCCGAAGGAGATGGTGGATATATTGGAATTAAACAATCTTTGGGAAATTATGATATTACTGGGAAAAGTAGTCTAAAACTTTCCTTTGATATTTTAATTTCCCTTCAGGAGTTAGATTCCGATGGCTGGGTAGGAGGGGAGTATCCTGCAAATGTTGAATTAGTATTTTTGGATCAAGATAATGAAGAATATGTTTATAAAAAATGTTTTGTATTAAAAGGGAGCACTATAAATTATCCAGAAAATAATGTAACAGAAATTGATAGTGGAGATTTCTATCACTTTGAAATAGATTTAATGCAGGATCCTCAAATTGCAGAAAATATTTTATCTCACCCATATTTAAAAGAAATAAGAATAGGTGGAAGTGGCTGGGATTTTGTGGGAGCAGTAGATAATGTCCTTTTAATTGCTGAATGATTTTTTAGATATAGGGGGAAGAAACTCTTTACTATACTCTTCTATTCTTTACGCAAGTTTGACAGGTAAAGTTCAAAAAAGCGGGTTCAGGATATTTAGAACCCGCTTTTTTATTATATGATCCTATCATTTTTAAAAATTTTCCTGGTGCTACGCTAATTTATAAACTATTGATATCTAGATTTAAATATGTCATTATTTTATTGCTATGAGTATTTTTCCCTCGAGTTAAAAGGTTTAAAAATAAAGATGGTTCAATCAGAACATACCTATATTAGTTAGAAACTACTAGAGTAAGAAATCTCGTCTACTAGAGGGAGAGATATCTTTTGTCTTGGTAGAGTTTATAACCCAGAGACTAGAGATTTAGTAGTTAATATTATAAATGATCTACTTCCTTTGGGAAATTTTAAAGAATGAATTAGAAGTAGGGCCAATATATCACTATGTAGAGAGGAGGATAAGAGGGCATATATTTGTATGTTTTATAGCATTACAGATGAAGGTACTATTAAGTAAGAAGATAAAAGAGATAGATGAAGAAGCTAGATACAGTGAAGTAATGAGAGATATAAGTAAGGTAAAGGCAGTAGAGATAAATATAGAAGATGAAGGCAAAGTAATAGTAAGGACAAACTTAAAAGGGAAAGCTAAGATAGGATATAAAGCTTTAGGGCTAAAAATTCCACCAAGGATATTCGGTACAGTAAAGTAGACCTAGCGCCTACGCCTTAGGTCTGAAAATTAAGATAACCCGCTAGCCATGCGGGTTTTTAAATTTTAGGGTGTCAAACTTGCGTTTAGATATGATAGGTATCTCTATACCTATTCGAGTTTAATCAAAAAAATGATCTTGACAAAAAGTTAAAATTATCTTAAACTTTTTTTAGAATTTAAATTAAGCTTAAGCTAACTTAGATATTTTATGAAAATACTTATACAAAAGTAAGATTGGGAAAATTTAATTTAATGCAATTTTATATTAAAGATAATATAAGGAAAACTTAATTTAAAATTTAAATTAATAAGAATTTATGGCTAATCAGAAGGTATTAAGAAAGAGTAATAAAGCGATTGTTTTTCAAACTATAGCAAAGTTTGCCCCTATATCTCGTAAAGAAATCGCAGAAAAAACGAATCTTTCTCCTGCCTTGGTCACAATAATCACAGAAGAACTGAAAAGACAATCATTCATATTGGAAACAGGAACTGCAAATTCTACAGGAGGAAGACCCCCAGTATTTTTAGAGATATATCCCCATGCAGGTTATGTGATTGGAATAAATCTTGGAATGACATATATCTCTACTCTTCTTATGGACTTTAGCCTTCAACCTATACATAAATTAAAGATTCCTACATTACCTCATGAAGGAAAAGATGCAGTGATAAATAGAATTGTAGAAGCTATAGAAAAAATAATTATCTTAGCAGATGTCCCAAGGGAAAAAGTTTTAACTATAGGAATTGGAGTTCCTGGACTTGTGGATACAAAAAATGGAATTTCAAAATTTTCACCTAATCTTGGATGGCACAATGTTTCTATTAGAGAACTTATATACCAAAAGATTAAAATTCCTGTTCTTATAGAGAACGATGTAAGATGTGCCACCTTAGGAGAGAAATTTTTTGGGGCAGGGAAGGGTGTTGATAACTTAGTTTGTATGTATGTAGGAACAGGAATAGGAGCAGGAATTATTATTGATGGGAAACTATATAAAGGAGTAAGTGAGGGAGCAGGAGAAATTGGACATACAACTATTTTAGATGATGGACCAAGATGTAGCTGTGGAAATAGTGGGTGTCTTGAAGCTATTGCATCAGGCCCTGCAATAGCAAGAAGGGCAAGAGAATTAATAGAAAAAGGAAGAAAAACCCTAATATATGATTTAGTAAAGGGAAAATTAGAGAAGATTACAGGAGAAATTGTCTCTCGAGCTGGATGGTCAGGAGATCCTTTAGCTTTAGAAATTTTAAAAGACACGGGACATTATTTAGGAATTGGAATAGCTAACTTAATAAATCTTTTTAATCCCGAACTTTTAATTTTAGGTGGTGGAGTTATGCAGGCAGGAGAATTAATTATGAATTCTCTTAGAGAAACTTTAAAGGAAAGGGTGTTTTCAATGCCAGCAGAGGCAGTAAAAATTGTCTTCGCTTTTTTAGGAAACGAAGCAGGAATGACGGGAGCAGGAAAACTTGCTATGGATTTTGCCTACCAAAAATTAGGTCTTCTTATTATTTGAAAGGAGGTGATTAAAGCTTTCAAAGTTTTTTCCTTTATTCCTAAATAAAAATTTTAGGGGGTAATAGAAAATGTTTAAGAAGATTTCTTTAATTTTAGTTTCTTTCTTAGTATTAAGCTTGTTAATAGGACCAGGAATTGCTCAAAAGAAGGTGGAAATAACATTTTGGAATGGATTCACAGGACCCGATGGAAGATACATGCAAAATCTTGTGGATGAATTTAATAAAACCTATTCAGGAAGAATCGAAGTTAAAATGTCTATTATGCCGTGGGGAGATTATTATACAAAAGTGGTAGCAGCAGTTGCAGCAGGAAAACCACCAGATGTAGGAATTATGCATTTAGATCAAATTTCTGCTTATGTACCAAGAGGAGTAATCATTCCATTAGATGATTTAGCAGCAGAATTAAAACTTTCAGAAAAAGATTTTATTCCAGCTGTATGGAGAGCAGGAGTATATGAGGGTAAAAGATATGCCATACCCTTAGATGTACATCCTTTAGTTTTTTACTGGAATAAAAAGCTCTTTAGAGAAGCAGGCTTAGATCCCGAGAAACCACCAAAGAATAGAGCAGAATTTATTGAATTTGCGAAAAAACTTACAAAAGATAAAGATGGAGATGGCAAGATAGATCAATGGGGAACAATGATTCCTGTTGGTTGGCCTAACTTCATGATCTGGTACTCCATTTTCTTTGGTAATGGTGGAACACTATTTACTCCTGATAATAAGAAGGCATTGTTCAACTTTTCTGAAGGAGTGGATGCATTACAATTTTTAGTTGATTTAGTAAAAGTTCATAAAGTTTCTCCTGAAAATGTAGCAGTAGATGCAGATGTGGACGCTTTCAAAAGAGGGACTTGTGCTATGGAATTTAATGGTATATGGATGCTAACAACATATCAAGAACAGCCAGGATTAGAATTTGGGGCAGGAAGAGTTCCTCAATTGGGAACAAAAACTTTAGCAAACTGGGCAGGATCTCATAATTTTGTAGTATTTAGACAAAGGACTCCAGATCCTGCTAAGCTATCTGCAGCTAAAACCTTTATAGGGTGGGTAAGCAGAAAAAGTTTAGAATGGGCAAAGGCTGGCCAATTACCTGCAAGATTATCAGTATTGAGAAGTAGCGATTTTAAGAAGATACCATACATTGGGAAACTCGGTCAAGAAATTCCTCCTTACGTTGTATTTCCACCATTATTCCCTAAATATGGTGAAGCTACAGGCCCCATTTGGGATGCCCTAAATTTTGCTCTAACCTTCAAGAAGGATCCAAAGAGGGCAATGGATGATGCAGTGGAGCTTGCAAATAAGATTTTGGCTTCTGAGTAATTTAAATTTTAAGCAGTGGGGAAACCTCCCCACTGCTTTTTTATTTTTAAGGAGGAACAATAAAAATGAAAAGGAAACTATTTGGGGATGAAGGTTTATTAACTCCTTATTTATATCTTCTTCCCCACGCAATATTCTTTTCTATTTTCGCCTTTTATCCTGTTTTTAAGGGAATTTGGATTAGTCTTCATAAGTGGGATGTTTTAAGTGGGGAAAGAAAATTTGTGGGATTTAAAAATTATTTAGATCTTTTTTTCGTTAGAAATGTACCTGCTCAATACTATTGGGAAGCTCTCTGGAACACTATTCAATTTGTTTTTTATAGTGTGCCATTTTTAGTGGGAATTGCACTTATTCTTGCTCTATTAGTAAGTTCTGCAAAAAAAGGGAAAGGTTTTTTTAGAACTATATTTTTTCTTCCTACTGCTATGACTGTTTCTGTTGTTGCTGTTATTTGGAGATGGATTTTTAATTATGAATCTGGTCTTTTAAACTACATACTCTACTCTCTTTTCAAGATTAAAAATATACCTTGGCTAACTCAACAACCTGGTGCATGGATTTCTATAGTTGTAGCCACAGTATGGTGGACTGTAGGTTGGAATATGGTATATTTTATAATTGGACTTCAAAATATTCCAGAAGAACTCTATGAAGCTGCAAAGATTGATGGGGCTGGATGGTGGCAAAGTTTTAGATTTATTACTTTGCCTTCTTTAAAACCTATTGCTCTATTTATCTTTATAACTACAATAATAGCTTCTTTCAATCTTTTTGGACAACCCCAACTTATGACTGGTGGAGGTCCTGGAAGAAGCACTGTTACAGTTATGCTACATATTTATAATGAGGGGTTTGGAACAAACTTAAGAATGGGATCTGCCTCAGCCATGGCATATTTAACAGCCTTGATAATGATAATTATAACCTTCTTACAGGTTCGCTTTTTCACCCGAAGCGAGTGAGAGGAGGGTAAAATAATGGATTATAAGCTTAGAAAAAAATTTTTAAATATTGTTTTTTATATGATATTAGTTCTTCTTGCTATTATCTGGATTTTTCCTATATATTGGATGTTTATAACTTCTTTAAAACCTGAACATGAAACAATAGCTTGGCCTGTGAGATGGACTCCTATTCCTCCTGTATGGGAGAATTACTGGAAAATTTTGAAAAATCCCATAGATACCCCTGTGTTTTTATGGTTTAGAAATAGTTTTATAGCAGCTTTTTCATACAGTACGTTAGGATTAATAGTCTCTACCCTGGCTGCATATGCTTTTTCAAGGATGAAATTCCCAGGAAGAGATAAATATTTTTGGTTTTTAGTAAGCTTTATGACTATCCCAGGTATAATATATCTGATTCCAAACTATTTAACCATAGATGCTTTAGGTTGGGTTGATGATTTGAAATCCATTATCTTTCCTGGTTTAGCAAGTGTCTGGGGAATATTTATGTTAAGACAATATTTTTTGACGATTCCCTATGAATTGGATGAATCTGCAAAAATAGATGGGGCAAATAAATTGTATATTCTATGGAAGATCATAATTCCCTTATCTAAACCTGCCCTTTTAACCTTAGGGTTTATGAATTTTTTATCTAATTGGAATGATTACCTTTGGGCTCTTATTTGTCTCTCTTCTCCTGAAAAAAGAACTCTTCCTGTAGGAATGCTTACTCTTCAGGGAAGATATATCCATTTTTATGGAACTATGATGGCAGGAGCCTTTCTAACTGCATTTCCCGCTTTGGTTCTTTTTATTTTTCTTCAGAGATATTATATTCGTGGTATAGCTATGTCGGGATTGGGAGGAAAATAAGGAGGTAATTCCATGAAGAAATTTTTGTTATTAACAATAATCTTTCTTTTAGGAGTGATCTTAGTGTTTAGTGAGGATGGAAAATTAAGATATAAAAATCCTTTAAATGTTTATAAAGTAGCAGATCCCTTTATTTTATTTTATAAAGGAAAATATTATCTATATGCAACCTCAGAGAGGGGAGCAGGTCCTCAAGGAGGATTTGAGGTATGGGAATCTAACAACTTAGTAGACTGGATATACAGAGGATGGGTATATGAAAGTAACGAGAATTCTTGGGGAAAAGATTCCTTTTGGGCTCCAGAGGTATTATATAAGAATGGTAAATTCTATCTATTTTACAGTGCTCGAGGATATATAAAAGAGAAAAAAACTTTAAGAATATGTCTTGCAGTCTCTAATTCTCCTTTAGGTCCTTTTAAAGATCTAAAAGCTCCGCTTTTTGATTTTGGATATGCAACAATAGACGCTCATCCCTTTGTGGATGATGATGGAAAAATTTATCTATATTTTTCAAGGGATGTTTCAGAAAATCCTACTAGTGATATATATGTAGTTAGATTATCTGAAAATCTTCTAAGTACCATAGGAGAACCAATATTTTTGACATCTCCTACTCAATTATGGGAGAGAAACTCCAAATGGAATGAAGGACCTTTCGTTGTTAAATATAATAAAAAATATTACCTTTTTTATTCAGCAAACTTTTTCGCAAGTCCAGAATATTCTGTTGGATATGCAGTTTCTAATTCTCCTTTAGGTCCCTTTATAAAAGCTTCAGAAAACCCTATTTTAAGAAAGACAGAATACGTTTCAGGACCAGGACATAATAGTGTGGTAAAAACTCCTGATGGAAGGGAATATTTTATTATTTATCATACTCAAATGAAGAAGGAAGGAACTCATCTTAGGCAATTAGCTATTGATAGATTAGTTTTTACTCCTGATGAAAAGGTAAAAGTCATAGGACCTACAAATACTCCTCAACCTTTTCCTTCTGGTGTTCCTAAGCCCCAAAGGGCATCTTCTGATGACTTTTCTTCAAAGGATTTAGATTTTTCAAAATGGAATATTACAGGGCAATTTGACTATTCCCTCTTGGAAAGAAGGGGATTTTTGAGAATAAAGACTATAATGTCCGATGTCTTTTCCATACTTTCTTCTCCTCTCGATATATCTAATATTTTTACCCAATATACTTTGGATAAAAAATTTGAATTTTCTACTAAAATTGAGGTTATATCTGAGGAAGAGCAAGATAGAGCAGGATTAATAGTTTTTGATAATTATAGCCACTATTTGGAATTTATTAGGACAAAGAAAAAAGGGAGAATAATATTAGAATTGGTAAAAAAGAATAATGACAAGTATGAGAAATTTACTTTAGAAAATATTACCAATAAAAAGGTATATTATCTTAAATTAAGAACCGATGGAGAAAAATGGTACGCCTATTATAAATTTGATGAAAAGGAAAGTTGGATACTCTTGGAAAAACAAGTAAGGAATGACTTTGATATAATAAAAATAGGAATTACAGCATATTCTCCTTATTCTATTGGCGGATCTATTTTTGATTTTGATTACTTTAGTTATTTAAAAATTAAATAAACCTAACATTTAGAGTAAGAAAGGAAGGAGGTTTTACTCTCTTGGGTAGAGAATTTTTGTCTTTGGAAGGGTTATGGGATTTTTGGGTAGAAAATGAAAAAAATAAGAGAAAAATCCATGTTTCCTCTATTATTCAGGCTGAATTTTCCGAACTTAAGAATTATTATGGAACTTTTTATTATAAAAAAAACTTTAATATACCTGATAACTGGTTAAAAAGTAAAGTTTTCTTAAGATTTTCTGCTGTAGATTACTATTCTGAAATATGGATAAATGGGAAATTTGTTGGAAGTAATGAGGGTGGATTTTTGCCTTTTCATTTTTTAATTAATGATTTTATAAAACATGGAGAGAACGAACTTTTAGTTAAGGTTATGGATTCAAATACAGATAAAAGGAAATTTTCCAATTTCTCTCAAGATGAGATTCCTCACGGAAAGGCTCATGATCTTTGGTATGGGAATATAAGCGGAATATGGCAAAAGGTATATTTGGAAAAGGTAGAAACACCATATGTAGAAAAAGTTAAGATGTTTCCTAATATAGATGAGAAAAAAGCTAAGATTGAAATTTATCTAAAGGAATTAAAAGAAGATTGCAATTTAAATTTTAAAATTATAGATCCTAAAGGAAGAATATTTTTTAAAGAAATTAAGGTTAATTCTGAAAAAACAATAGTTGACTTTTTCTTCCCTGAAATAATTCTTTGGGACATAGATAATCCAAATCTTTATAATTTAGAATTAGAAATATATAAAGGAGATACGTTAAGGGATATTTACAAAACTGAATTTGGAATGAGAAAAATTGAGGTAAAGGATGGGGAAATATATTTAAATAATAAGCCTATTTATATATTTGGAGCCTTAGATCAGGATTTTTATCCAGAAAAGATATATATCCCTAACTCTTCTGAAGAGATAAGAAAGAGATTTCAAAGGGCAAAGGAAATAGGTCTAAATCTTTTAAGAACCCATGTAAAAGTTCCATTACCCGAATATCTCTATTGGGCAGATCACATGGGAATATTAATTTGGGAGGAACTTCCCTATTGGGAGAATTTAACAGAAGAAGCAAAGAAAAGAGCAGAACAAACCTTAATAGGAATGATAGAAAGGGATTTTAATCATCCCTCGGTAATAATTTGGGGAATTATAAATGAAAGCTGGGGAATAGATTTAAATATAAGAGAAAATAGAGAATGGTTAAAGAAAATGTACAAATTTGTGAAAGAATTTGATCCTACAAGACTTGTTATAGATAATTCTCCTTGTATTCCTAATTTTCATATTAAAACCGATTTAGAGGATTTTCATTTTTATACTTCTATTCCAGATCATAGCAAAAAATGGGAAGATTATATAAAGGGATTCTCTAAAAGAGACTTCTGGACCTATAGTCCCTATGGAGACGCAGAAAAAGAAATAAAACCTCTTGTAATTTCAGAATTTGGAAATTGGGGACTTTATAATATTCCAGAAAACTTTACCTTTCATATTCCAAAACATATGGAATCTTCTCCTCCTTGGAATATACGAGAAAGATTTCATGCTTGGAAATTAAATGATCCTTTTGGAACCTTTGAGAACTTTATAGAAGAAACTCAAAGACATGAATTTTTATCTTTAAAGTATGAGATAGAAGTTATAAGAAAATATTCTTCCATAAAAGGATATATAATTACAGAACTTACTGATGTATTTTGGGAATCTAATGGGCTTCTCACTCCTTGGGGAGAGCCTAAAATTTTTCATAAAGATTTGAAATGGTTAAACAACATAAACTTTATAGCTTTATCATCATATAAACCCAATTGGTATAGTGGTGAAAAAACAATTATTTCCTTAGAAGGATATTTAAATTCACCTTCTAAGGTTTTGGTAAAATTTGAGGATTCAGAAAATATATTTGAAAAAAACTTAGAAAATTTAAAATTAAACCAATGGCAGAGTTTAGGAGAGTTTTTATTAGAATTTCCAGAAGTAAATTCCATAACTAAAAAACGTCTTATTTTATACTTAAAAGATAAAAATGAAAGAGTTATCGGGAAAAATTTTTATGATTTCTACATTTTCCCTAAGGAGGAAATTAAAAAAGAAAAAGATAATTTAAAAATAAAAAATCACCTTTCCGAAGAGGATCGAGATTTTCTAAAAAAGGGTGGGAATTTGTTAATTTTAGTCTCTGATGAGTATTCATTAGGATTTTTAAAGGAGGAGAAAAATTGGCAGATTGTTTCAAGAAAAAAGGATATGTATCATGGGGATTGGATAAATAACTTTAATTTTAATAGAAGAAGAAGTTTTTTCTCAGAACTTCCTCTTCCTAATCCATGGGATTTTTCTTTTTATTATCTTATTCCTGAAAAATTGATAATCGGAATCAATTCAAAAGATTCTGAAAATATCTTAGCAGGAGCCATATATGGGTGGATCTCTCTTTTAGGAGGATATCTCTTAGAAATTCCTTACGAAAATGGTAAAATTTTAATAACTACATTATCCTTTAGAGATTTTGCTGACCCATTAACGGTATGGCTTTGGAATGAAATAATAAAAGAACTAAGTTAAGAATATGAGGAAGAGATGAGGATATGTATTATAGGAGCTTCGGGACATATAAATTATGTTATTTCTGGAGTTAAGAAGGCTAAGAATTGTAGGATTGTTGGAATTGCACCAGGTTCTAAAGAGGAAAAAATAGATAAAGTCCTCAATATGCTTGATAATAAGGAGGAAATTCAAGTTTTTGATAATTACTTAGAGATGTTTGAAAAGTTAAATCCTGATATTTCGGTTTCTGCCTGCCATTTTGGTGATCTTGCAAAGGTTAACATAGATTCTTTAAAGATGGGTATAAATGTTTTTTCTGAAAAACCTGTGGCAACAGATCTTAAAGATCTTCAGAGACTTAAAAAAGTTTATTATTCATCTAATAAAAAATTTTGTGCCATGTTTGGAATAAGATACAAACCTTGGTTTTTAACTGCATGGGAAAAGGTTAAAGAGGGAGCTATCGGGGAAATACGCCTAATAAATACTCAAAAATCCTATAAACTGGGAAATCGTGATGAATTTTATAAACATAGAGAGTCCTTTGGAGGTACTATTCCTTGGGTGGGAATCCACGCTATAGATTGGATCTATTGGTTTAGTGGAAGAAGATTTAAATCAGTATATGCTCTTCATTCCAGAAAATATAATAGAAATCATGGGGATTTAGAAGAAACAGCCCTTTGCCAATTCACCCTTGAGGATGAAATTTTTGCTTCATTAAGTATTGATTATCTTCGTCCTGAATCTGCCTTATCCCATGATGATGATCGTCTTAGAGTAGTTGGTACCGATGGAATAATTGAAATTATATGGAACAAGGTTTTTCTTATAAATAAAGAAAATAAATGGGAAGAGTTGCCTCTTCTTCCAGAGGGAAATATATTCTTAGATTTTGTTAAAGAGATAATGGGAGAGGGAAAGTGTATGGTAAGTGCTGAAGATTCCTTCTATATTACTGAGATTGCATTGAAGGCCCGACAATCAGCAGATGAAGGAAAAATTATTTATTTGTAAGATCCTTTACTGCTTGTTTTGCCATATTTGCTCTTGGGGGACATCCTTGGACATAAATTCCCCTGTCCCTATATGGGAAGGTGCAATTTCCAAATAAGATAATTTCCTCCGTAAGTTCATATTTATCTAAATTTTCAACAGGTCCTATTACAGCAGTAATATACTTAAGGTTTAGATCTTTGTCCTTCTCAAGTATATCAGAAAGGCCGCAGGCAAAAGCTCTTTTGCAACAAATACAGGAATTAGAAGGATCAATTATATTTATTCTCTCTTTATATGGAGTATAGTCTATAATTGGTTTTTCAATCTTTTCTCTCCATTCTAAGGATTCTATTGATTCTCCTAATATTTCTATTTCAGATAAATCTATGGGACCAAGCCCTATTTTATTTGCTAATAATAAATATCTTATTCCCCTTGGTTCAAGTTTTAATATCTTAGCAGAAACTGCATCTACAGCAACTACATTGTCTCCAACAATTAAGGTATTGCTCTCAATTCCATACCCTCCTACAGGAAAATTACCCACCAATGTATGTATTGCTGTGGAAACTATAAGATCACTCCTTCTAAAATTATTTAGATCTACAATTGCGTCCTCTAATCCAGAAATGTGAATAATATGAGTGGTTTCCTTTGGCATTATACCCATCATATTTTTCATACCATTTGAAAGGAGTGATAATGCATGAAATCTTAATCCAGGAACATTTATAAAAACGTCGCATTCTTCAACAATTCTTGGTATAGGCACTGCAGTTTTAATAATCCTTGCATTGGGAATAAGTTTCAGGTTTTGGGGAACATCATCTAAACAAATAACTTCAGCAAAATGGATCTTCTCCTTTGGGTACCATTTAAAGACTACTGGGGTTCTTTCTCCTATGTATACCTTCTTTGCCCCTTGCTCCTTACATAGTTTTGCTAAATAGAGCACCACTTCTGTATCTGCTACAAATCCTTTTTCTTCTCTACTAATAAAAGCATTAGGTTTTATTAAAACAGTATCTCCCCTTTTAACAAATCTCTCAATTCCTCCGATAAAATCTAAGGCTTTTCCCACGGATTCATAAATATCTTCTCTTGTCCTTACTATTGCAACTTTATTCATTTTCAAACCCCCATTTAATATTGTGCAAAAATAATGTATATTAATAAAATTATAATTTCATAATCTTAATTTGTAAATATAAAAGGTCTCAAGATTTTTATTCTTGATAAATTTTTGGGGCAAAGATTTATATCCTTGCTCCTTAAAGCTTTCTCTAACTCGTCCATTGGCGATCAGATAAGGGAGATGATTATGAATGATAATTTAAATTTTGAAAAGATAGTTGAAGGCGTCGAAAGAATTTATAATTTTATAAAGCCAAATTAATATACTACCTATTCCAGTCTATCAAAACCCCCAAATATTCATCTTTTTTATTAAGAAGCCCTTCATAGGCATCTTTAAAATCTTGAGGTTTTATAATATGAGTTATTAAATTATCCACTATTAATTTCCCTTCTCTTATTAGATCAAGAATATATAAAGAGTTCTTCTCATAAGAAAATTTATTCCCTACACATTTATATAAAGGAAAACACCATTCCAAAGCACCTTTTAAGGTTATCCATCTTAAATGGACGGCTCTTAATAAAGGCGTAATATCAGTCTCATAACTTTTTCTTGGAGTACCAAGTAAGATTATTTCTCCCATATCCCTCACAAACTCTGAAATCTCAATAATAATCTTCGAATCTCCAATCACATCAACAGCGATATCAACTCCCTCATGATTAGTAATCTCCATTATTTTTTCTTTCATATTTACTTCTGATGGATTTATTATTTCCTCAATACCAACCTTTTTTGCTATTTCAATTCTTCCTTTTGATAGATCTACACCTATTACTTTTCCTCCTGCAGTTTTGAAAATTTGAGCAGCTAAATTTCCTATTATTCCTAAACCTACTATTAAAACTCTATCTCCTGAATTAAAATTAGAAACTCTTAAAGAAGTAAGGGCAATAGTTCCAAATCTTGTTATTGGGATTAATTTTAAATCTATTTCCAATGGGACTTTAACAAAGAAGCTTTTATCAACAGTATTTCCTGCCTTTATTACTGAATGAGAAGTATGATGGGAAAAGTAATAAATAATATCTCCCTCTTTTAAATCCCTAACCTCTTTACCTATTCTAATAACCCTTCCAACACCAATATATCCAGGCTTAAAAGGGTAATGACACCAAGATGTAGGAATATAAACCTCAGGATCTATCCCTGTGTATATAGAGAGCTCAGTTCCAGGACTTATCATTGTATAAATATTTTCTACTAAAGCTTCATCTTCTTTAATTTTATTCTCCTCAATTTCAAATTCCTCAAAAGTAATTTCTCTTTCTTTAGGAACTATTATTCTTAAACCTTTCATAAAAACCTCCTAATCCTCATCTTTCTTACTAGACTATCCCCCTTTAGGAAAAATACTATTATAACAACCCTTTTCTCAGGATTGTCCCTTAATATACTAATTGCTCTAAATATCTATTCTATCATACTTCTGAATAAATCCTACCAAGTTTACAGAGATTATCTTTTTAAGCAAATTTTAAGGAAAATCTAATTTCTATTTAAGTTTGTCCCTCTAAAATCATAATCAAACTCAGGGAAACCTGAGGAAAAAAATAAAAAGAGGAGGTACAGTAAAATGAATTTCAAAGGATTGGTGATTTTAAGTTTAATTATCCTTGGTGTCCTTTCTCTATCCTATGCCTTTGGTCCTAAGTGGGGCCCATATTTACCAAGTAAAGTAAATCTTACCAAAATAGTGGGTACTGTATCAAAGATAGAGAATACACCAGCATTAACAGTAACGATAAAAACTACATCGGGAGAAAAACAAGTGATCTTAGGACCTATTTGGCTTCAGATTAAAGAGTTAAAGATGGGAAGCAAAATAGAAGTAGAGGGATTTGAATCTCCAGTAACCAAGATATTTAAAGCAGTAAAAGTAAGTGTTGATGGTAAAGAGATATTAAACTGGTTAAATCCCAGAGAATATAATGTAGGAAAATTAGGAAGATTTAGAAATTTTCAAAATTGCTACTGCTTAAATTGCAATTTGCAAAAACAATAAAATTGTTTTAAAAATCTAGGGAGGACTAAAGAGTCCTCCCCTTATTATTGATATACTTCTAAATAAAAAATTGTATAATTTTCCCATTATGCATATAATAATACAATGTTGGACAAGATTCTGATTAATATATTGGTTATTTTATTGGGCTTTCTTGTTAAAAGTTTAAGAATTTTACCTGAGAATACAGGAAGTGTTATAAGTAAATTCGTACTATACATTACCCTTCCTGCTACCATATTTAATGTATTTATAAAATCTTCCGTAAATCTTAATCTTGTCATTCTTCCCATCTCTGCAATATTAATAGGGACTATAGTTTTCTTATTTTCCTATTTTCTTTTAAAGGGGATCTATATTGAGGCAAAAACTAAGTGGTCATTACTCATAGCCCTTTGTGGATATAACGTTGGGTTTTTTGCCTATCCCTTTATGCAATCTCTTTATGGGGATCAAGGAGTTTTAATGATGGCAATGTTCGACATTGGAAATTCTCTTTTAGTTTTTGGGTTAGCTTATGCTGTTTCTTTAATAGCCTTTAATGATAAGATAAATTTTAAAGAAATCCTTAAAAAAGTTATAACCTTTTTCCCATTAGATATTTACTTTATATCTATCTTATTTAATCTAACCAAAATAAGACTTCCCTTTATTGTTAACGAATTAGTCTCCCAGCTGGCAATGCCTAATAGTATTCTTGCTCTTTTTACCTTGGGTTATTTTCTAGACTTTAATTTAAATCCTCAGGAATTAAAAGCTATCCTCTTGGGACTACCCTTGAGAATTCTGCCGGGAATGTTTATCGGTATTGTTCTCTCTAATTTAAGTAATAATCTAATATCAAAGATAATCTCAATAGGAGCTCTACTTCCTGCTCCTTTAGTTGCTATTGTTTATTCTAATGAAAGAAACTTAAACACAAAATTTGCCTCAGTTTTTGTTACCATCACCATTATAACCGGATTAATTTCTATAATATTACTTAAATGATCTCATCAGTTTCCCATATTAAGGGGAAAGAGGCTATTGACATACTCAAGGAATTTATAGTAACCATTAAACCTTATGAACTATCGGTCATGGGAATGGAAAAATTGGAGATTTAATTCCAAAGGAGGTAAGAGGTTAAAAAATTAAAGGAAGATCATGATTTTAGATCTCTCCAAGAAATTATTTTTATTCCCTCTTCCCTTATTACCCTTTTTACCTCTTCATCTTTGAAGACCAAATACTCCCATACCCTCTTTTCCCAGGTGGGATTTATAGCCTTTATTTCATCACTTTCTATGGAAGGATGGATAATAATCTCTGATATTCCAGGTTTAAGTTTTCTTATTAAACCAATAATCATATTTTTAAAGGAGAGATAGTTTGGACAATTAGGAAGTTCGTAAGGATATGGTATAATATAATCGATCAATGGAATTCCAATTTCCCTTGCCATATCTAAGATTTTTATATGAAGCTCTATTAAATTTTGAGATAATTGAGGAATCATCTCTGGCGGAAGCTTTTTAGGTAATCTAAAGGGGAGATTATATTCTTTACAAAATTGAAAAACCAATGGGATAAAGGTTTTTCCGTGGAATCCATATAAACTTCCTATATGACTATCAAGATGGGTAGGTCTTACTCCCAATTTGAGGGCAAGCTTGATTTGATTTCTGATTTCCTCTTCTACATCTTCCATTTTTGCATTTCTTTCAAGTTCTTCAGAAGTCTCAAAAAAATAACCATCCCTATCTACTAAGGATTCTAAAAATTTATTCCTTGTTACAGGTCCCCACTTGTAAGTTTTCCATTCACTGTTAAAGGTTAAATGAACTCCTACATCAAAGTTAGGATGAGTTTTACAAAATTCCCCAGCCTCTTTTGCCCAAGGACATGGAGTCATAATTGTAGTAGATGAGATGGCTCCTTCCTCTAAGAGTCTGAAAATAGCAAGATTAACAGAATGACACATTCCAAAGTCATCAGCAGTAATAATTAAAAATCTCTCCTTTGATTCTTGAGGATTATTACTCATATTTTTCTCCTCATAATTTTTTTATTTATTTTAACTTTTTCAATAACAGAATTCAAATTTTTATCTTCTCTATAAGGTAGTACTCGTATTTTAGTTCTCGTATAAATAAACATAAACTTTGTAGAACTTAAAGATTTCTTTGTTTTTAAAATTATTATCCAACCAATTTTTTATTTTTAGAGTCCTATCATTATAATCGCTTAATATTAACCAAAATCTTTTTGTATCTGACAATTCCTTATTTAGTTCTTTACCATTAAAAAAATTAGGATTTAAAGGAATATAGGATAGATTTCCTCTATTATAATATTCAAAGGGCCTATAATAATAAGCTTCTGTTATCAAAACTTTATGAGAAGAATCGGAGTTTTTATGAATAAAGCTTACTATATCCCTCCAGGGACGGTTAAGGGTTTTCATGCGGAGATAATAGGATAGATCTAATATAGAATATAAGCTAATTAAAAAAAATACTAAGAGGATAATTAAGGGAGAGAATTTAAGTTTTTTAATTCCCCGGGACGATAAAATTAAAAGGCCCGGAACAAAGGCAGATAAATATCTACTACTATAAAAACTTTTTCCAAACATTGAAATTACTATTAGAGAAAGAAAGGGAATAAAAAAGTATAATATATTTAATAAAAATCCCCTTTTTTCTTTATATGGAGGAAGGATTCCAAATAAGGAAAGAACTAAGAAGAAAGGTAGTAAAAAAATACTTAAGTTCCATTTATCAATAGTACTCCTCGCAAATCCAAGGAAAATTTGATAAAAGGAGACAAGAACTGTAAAAATAGAAAGTTTTTGAGCCCCTTGATATACTTCTGGTGTGTTTCTTGTCAAAATAACATAAATCCAGGGAGAGAATACTATAAGATTTATAAACTGAAAAATAAACCAATTTTTCAAGTTTTTAAAATTCTTTCTTTGGGTTATAAAAACAAAGATATTTTCTGCTAATATTAATAGGCTTGAGAAGACATGAGTATATAATAGAATAGAATTTACCATCAAAATTTTTATGAGATTTTTTCGGCTAAATTCTTTATTTATCAGATCATAAGTGAAATTTAGGGAAATAAGGGCTAAAAAGGTAAATAGAGGGTACATTCGGGCTTCTTGGGAGAAATATATTAAGAAGGGAGATAAGGAAAAAAGAAGAGAGGATATTAAAGCAGTTGTTTTATCATAGATCTTGTTTACAAATTTATATAATAATGGAATACTAAGGGTACCAAAGATAAAGGACAAGGATCTTAAAGCAAGTTCAGAATCTCCAAATAACTTTGTCCAAAAATACATAATTATAAAATATAAAGGAGGATGAATTCCCGTCTGGGATCTATTTAGTATAATTCCCGTTATTTCCATCTGAGATACCTGGGCAGTTATTGCTTCATCAAGCCAAATACTTCTTTCTGAAATTTTATATATCCTTAAGAGAGCTCCTAATAAAGTTATAATAAAAAGAACAATTTTACTATTCTTAAGGTCCTTATTAAGAATAGCTAACCCAATGATGGCAGGAAGAGCAGTATTTATTAAGAATAATAAAAAAGCACTATTAAAGGCTGCAGCAGGAGAAAGAGAGAATTTTCCAAGAAGGAGTATTGCAGTTCCCTCTCTAATCCCTAATCCTCCAATGGTTATGGGGACAAGGTTTACCAGCATAACTATTGGGTAACAGATAAATGTAGGAAAAAATGAGAATTTTTCAAAGGAATTAGCAAGAAGATATACCTCTATTAGTACTAAAAAATAGGATAGAAAAGAAAGAAGGAAATTTAATAAAAGAGTCCTTCTTTTTAAATTTAGGATTCCTTCTATAAGTCTTGGGAATTTTTTAAAGGGATATATTTGGGAGAATTTTTCTAAAATCCTTGGATTAAAAATAAGAATTACAGAAAGAATTATTAGAATTCCTAATATAATTGATATATGTATTCCAAAAAAGAAGAAAAATCCCCAGAGGGCAAGAATTAGTACCACCAAAAGATCAAAGATCTTATCCAGAATTACCAAACTTAATCCTTCAATTCTCTTTTCTTTATTAATATTTCCAATTCTTGCAATCTCTCCCAGTCTTCCTGGAGTTATAAGTCCTATGGACATTCCAATAAAATAACTATCAATAGATTTTAAAAAGGAATTTTCAATAATTAAATCCTTTAAAAGGAGATGCCATTTTAAAATTTTAAAGAAGGTAAATAAAAAACCAAAAAGGACTGCTAGTATTAAAAATTTTATATTTACAGAAGTTAAAGCTTGAAAAAGTTCCTGTCCTGGTAGCTTTTTAAATATAAAATAAAACACAAAAAGGGTTATTAATAATTTTATGACATTAATAATTAAGTTTCTCTTTCCCTTCTGCATCATATTCTCTCCTTATTCTCACTGAATTTCTATTAACCTTTAGTATATGAAAATAATTATTTAAATCTTGAATTTGAAAATATCTTGAGGAAGGGATAAAAATATATGGATTTTCCGTTCCAATTATTATTTTGTCAATTTTAAAAGGAGAATTTATCTCATCTTCTATTATCACCCTATCCTTTTCGATAATAACCTTCCTTTTAAAGTTAACTGGTCCCCCTTTTTTATAAGATATTAGCATGCCTCTCAAAACTTTTTTGACAAGGAAACCAAGAAATTTATTTCTTCCAAGGGTAGTTTGAAATAAATTTAACATTAAAGTTTTTGTTGGAGTCATATACTTAAAGGGAATCTTAAGAAGAGTTCCTTCTACATGATACCCCTCATTGAATAATATTTTAAGCTTAGGATTTAAAAAGGGAGCATATCTTTTTCTCTCAATGTAAACAATTGGTCCACTATCTCTCATGGATTTTAAAGTATTTTTAAAATCGATTCTTATTGTTCCCTGTTTCTTTAAATTCCCTATTATGTAAAAATTTCTATTACTTTCTATAAATATTCCACTCTCTGGAAAAGTCTTTGAGAATTCTTCTTCATAAATGGGATCTATTAATTCTCCTTTATAAAAATTTTCATGAGCTTGAATATATGTATACCCCATATATGCAAGGTATCTATCATCTAAATTAGAGGGGCTTATACTTTTTTCCGCAAGAGTTGCCCTTCTCAAAGAAGAAAGGATTCTTTTTGCTGAGTCATTCCATCTTGCAGAGAACTCTATTCCCGATGGAATAATGTATTTTGTATTTCTTGAGCCATACTCTCCACCAAAGGAAAGATCAGGATGAGAGAAGAAAACTAAAAAACTTAATGCTCTATCTATCATGCTTTTTGCCTCTTGATCTTTTGTTTTTTCATAATACTTGCAAAGATAATCTATAGTTAGAGAAAGATATCCCATATCTGGACCTTGGTATTCCGGAAACCAACCCTCTTCTTTTTGTATCTTTTTTAGTTTTATCAACTTTGATAAAGCTCCCCTTTTATACTTCTCTTCAGAAGTTAAAAGATAAATATTATAAAGGGCAATGATACTCCCTGCTACTTGATTACATGCAGTAAAGTCATTATTGGTAAAAAGAAAATCCCCCGCTTTTTTTAGATGCTTTATCCCTTTACTAAAATTTTCTATTTTTTCCTTTAATAAAAGAAAGGATTCGGAGATAGCATAAGAGGAAAAAGCAGTTGCAACAAAACTATGCTCATGGGGATACCATTCGTCAAAGGATCCATTACTCCTTTGGATTTTACACCAAAAATCTATTCCTGCATTTATGAAGGAGAGAATTGTTGCATCTTTAAAAAATATATTTTCTGGTTCCTTTAAATTATAAAGAAGGGTTAGGGTAAGGACAGCTTCCTGAAATCTTGCACAGGGAAAAGCTACAATATTATAATGCCAATAATTTCTATCAAAACAACCAAGGGTAGGACTTGATAGATTTTTGTCTAAAAGCCCCAATAATCTTGGAATTTCAGAGAGGATTTTTCTTAGATAAACATTATTCAAATCCTACTTCCTCGGCAATTAAATATTCTCTTTTCCTTTCATGGGTTAAATTACTTAGCATTTCGCCTATAAGTCCTATGGATAAAAATTGGACTCCCATAATCATAAGGAGGACTCCAAAGGTCAATAAAGGTCTTGTCCCAATCAATGCCCCTGTCAAAAGTTTATATAAAACTAAGGATAGATTTATAATAAATCCAGTGATTAAAAATAATATTCCAATACCTCCAAAAAGATGCATAGGTCTTTTCAAAAATCTTGTTAAGAAAACGACTGTTATTAAATCTAAAAATCCCTTAATTATTCTTTTCCAGCCATATTTTGATCTTCCATATTTTCTTTCATGGTGTTCTACTGGAATTTCTGTAATTTTAAATCCCTTACTATTTGCTAAGGCAGGAATATATCTATACAATTCTCCATAAATTTCTAAATTTTCCACCACCTCTCTTCTATATGCTTTATATCCACAATTAAAATCATGAATTTTAACTCCAGTAAGGATACTTGCTAATTTATTAAAAATTTTGGATGGTAATGTTTTTGTTATGGGATCTTTTCTTTTCTTCTTCCAACCTGATACTAAGTCATATCCCTCTTTTATTTTTTCAATAAATTTAGGAATTTCCTTAGGATCGTCCTGTAAGTCCGCATCCATGGTAATAATAATATCTCCCTTTGCTCTATTAAACCCTGCGAGTAAGGCAGATGATTTCCCAAAGTTTCTTCTAAACCTAATTAATTTAACTCTTTTATCCCTCTCATGAATCCCTTTTAAAACTTCATAGGAATTGTCAGAGCTTCCATCATCAATAAAAATTATCTCAAAGGAAAAATTAGAGGGAACATTTTTTAAAATTCCCTCATATAATTCTTCTAATGTTCCCTCTTCATCCCTTAGAGGTATAACAAAAGATAAATTAATTTTTCCCATCGAGATATATTATAATAGACTTTACATTTATAATAAAGCTCCCCCATCTATATTAATTATGCTTCCCGTCATATATGCTGCCTCGTCACAAGCAGCAAAAAGTATTGCAAAGGCAATCTCTTCTTCTCTTCCTAATCTTCCTAAGGGTCTTCTTTCTGCCATTTGTTTTAAAACTTCATCAGGATTTGATAATTTCTTTAATCTTTCTGCAAGTCCCTGGGTATATGTAGTTCCAGGACAAACACAATTTGCCCTTATATTTTCCTTTGCATAATCTATAGCTATGGATTTTGTAAGGGAAATGAGAGCTCCCTTTGATACACTATATGCAAATCTATCGGGAATTCCTTTTAAGCCTGCCTCTGAAGATACATTTACTATAACTCCTCCTCCTTGTTTTTTCATTTGTTGAACTGCATACTTTGATAGTAAAAATGGACCTTTTACATTTATTCTCATGGTTTTTTCAAAATCCTCTTCTGAGGTGTTTTCAACTTTCCCAACTAAGACAATACCTGCATTATTGACAAGAATATCAAGCCTTCCATAAGCATTAACAATTTCTTTTATAATTTTTTCTGCCTCAGAAGGGATAGATATATCCCCTAAGATGAAAACAGCCTCTCCTCCTTGACTTTTTATTATCTCTACAGTTTCCTTTCCCCCTTCTTCAGATATGTCATTTACTCCAACCTTTGCTCCCCTTTCTGTAAACATAATTGCAGTTTTTCTTCCAATTCCAGATCCTGCTCCAGTAATTAGAACTACTTTGTTTTTAAAATTCATATTTATTTCCTCCCTTCTTTATTTCCCAAAGATTAAATTAGGAATAAATAATACTAAATCTGGGAAAAAGATAATAGTTATTACTGCTAAAATTACTGCTATTAAAAAAGGCCAAGATTCCCTTATAAATTCTCCAATAGATACATCCAAAATAGAACATACCGCATACATTGCAGCACCTACTGGAGGGGTGAAGTTTCCTATAGCACAAATAATAACAAAAACTAATCCAAAATGTACAGGATCAATTCCTAATTTTAATGCAATGGGGAAAAATATCGATGTAAGCATAAGAATAAGAACCGTTGCATCAATAAAGAAACCAGCAATTAATATAAGAGCAATTAATATAAGAAGGAAAACATATGGATTATTTGTAATACCAAGAATAAAATTAGATATAATTTCTGGAATTCTTTCCCATACTATCCCATAGGAAAATATAGAGGAAAAGGCTATTAGAGACATAGTGGCGCCAATATCAATAGTTGAACCCCTTAATGCTTCTAAAAAGTTTTTAAAATTTAAATCTCCATATATTAAAGTCCCTATTATAACAGCATAAACTACACAAAGGGCTCCGACCTCCGATGGAGTAAAATATCCTCCCCTTAATCCCACCAGCAATATTAAAGGGAAAAGAATTGCCCAGATACCGCTATAGGACGCATATATTAACTCTTTAAAGGATGCCCTTTTTTCCCTTTGAGGGGGAAATTTTCTTATCCTTGCAGTTATTGCAACAGTAATCATGAGATAGGTCATTATTAGAAGTCCTGGTACTATTCCTCCTGCAAAAAGCCTTCCAATAGATACTTGAGCAATAGTTCCAAATAGTATAAGACCAATACTTGGAGGAATTGTTGGAACCTCTAAGGAAGAAAAAACTAAAGATCCTGCTGCATACCCCTTAGGGAGTCCTCTTTTAATCATCTCTGGCCCCAACATACGTGCTTCCATTGCTGCATCAGCAATGGCAGATCCAGATACACCTCCCATAAGAGCAGAAAGGACACAGGTGACTTGTGCTAATCCTCCCCTTAAATGTCCCACAAGTACTGTTGAAAGGTTAATTAATCTCTTAGTTATCCCAGAATGATTCATCATATTTCCCGCAAGAATAAATAATGGAATTGCTAAGAGGGTAAAATTCAAGGTTTGAGATAAGGGTAATTGAACTGGTGTTGTTAAGGGAATTTCCAAGGGATGCTGGAAGAAGAATAAAAGTCCTGATATAGCAATAGCAAAAACAACAGGCATTCCTAAGATCATAAACACCAAGAATGCTATTACAACTATTAACATGTTTATTGCCTCCTTTTTAAGGATTTTATCTCATCTATTATCTTATAAATAGCAGTAAAGAGGATAAGAAGGGATCCAAAGGGAAGGCTAATAGTAACCCAAGAATAACTGAATCCATAAATACCTTCATAGGTTCTAAATCTCATATCATAAGCAGCTTCTATTCCAAATCTAATAAGAAAAATCAAAAATCCAGCGATAATTATATAATTTATTATTCTTATAATTGCCTGAACTTTCTCTGGAAATTTTTTTACAAAAAAATCAATGGTCATTAGCTTATCTCTTCTAAAGGCTACATCTGTTGCTAAGAATGCAGTCCATGCAAAAAGGAAACTTGCCAATGGATTTGCCCATCTTATTGGATTTTTTAGGGTTCTTGAAACCCCTGCAGTAAAAACTAAAATTGCAATAGAGACTAAAAAGATTTGGGCTAAGAAGATCTCAAACTTACCAAGAAAATCATAGATTTTTCTCATATCCTTTCACCTCATCCATAAAAAAATAAAGGGATCGGACCTTATAAAAAGATCCGATCCCTAAGGATAAAGTTTACTTCTTTCTAAGTTCTTTCCAAACCTTATCCTTTGCCTCTTTAATCTTTAAAACTTCGTAGGCCCTTTCTCCTACCTTCTTGAATGCTGCTATATCTATATCTTTCTTTGGTACTATAATCATTCCCCTTTCTTGGATCATCTTTTTAACTTCCTCTTCTCTTGCAAATACAGTTTTTGTTGTCTCTATCCCTGCCTTGTCACATTCTTCCTCAAGAATCTTTTGATAAGTTAAAGGTAAACTTCTAAACCATTTTGCACTAACCACTTCAAAGTTTATTAATAAAATATGGCCTGTCTCATTCACATATTTTAGTACTTCGTATAATCTCATTCCTGGTATATTGTTATATACAAGCTCTACTCCATCTACTGCTTTCTGCTGAAGGGCAGGATATATATCACCAAAGGCAATAGCTACAGGGGTAGCTCCAAGGGCACGGATGGATTCTTGCCAGACAGGAGCTCCAGGAGTTCTAATACGAAGTCCCTTTAAATCCTCAGGATTTTTTATTGGTTTGTTGGTCATAAAATGTCTAAATCCTTGTATCCAGACAAAGGAGAGAACCTTAAATCCATATTTTTCTTCTAAGGTTTTTAGCCAATTGTGGACAGTAGGCATCTTCTTTAGTTTTTGTACCTCTTCAGGAGAATCTACAAAATAAGGACAGTTCATTATTCCAATACTGGGAACATACATTCCCATTCTTGCAGAATCAGTATTTTGACCTATATTAGCTCCTTTTCTGATTTGTTCCAATATATCTTCCTCTACACCCAGCTGTGCACTGTGATATACCTCAATCTTAAGTCCACCTTTTGTTCTTTCCTCTACTGCCTTTGCCCACTTTAAGAATCCTTCATGATAGGGATCTAATGGGGATAGCACATGGTTGAATTTTAGTACAAATTTTGGAGTCTGAGCAGATAATGGTATAGCTAATAATATTAGCATTGAAAAAGAAAGGATAATTAAAGAAATTTTTCTAAACTTTTCCATTGCATTTCCTCCATTTTAAGAAATTTTTTCATTATTAATCTCAAAATTCATTTAAGTTTTTAATTTTCTCTTTCCCTTTTCACCTCCTCTATAAATTTTTGAGCTCTTTCTGATAATAGATCCCATCTTTTTTCAGATACCAGTTTTTTATCCACCAAGTTTCCTCCTACCCCCACAAAGCAGGCACCTGCTTTAATGAATTCCCCTACATTTTCAAGACTAACCCCACCTGTTGGAGAAAGCCTAATATGGGGCATAGGTCCATGAATATCCT
The DNA here is from genome assembly GCA_964612975.1 of uncultured Dictyoglomota bacterium. Classification (GTDB taxonomy): domain Bacteria; phylum Dictyoglomota; class Dictyoglomia; order Dictyoglomales; family Dictyoglomaceae; genus NZ13-RE01. Next base: position 43,774 of record CAZTGC010000007.1, read on the forward strand.
TTATAAATTGGGGACCTAAAGAAGATGCAGGGAAAATCTTTATTACATCTCCACCTTCTTCCCATGCTGTAAGAATTTCTGTAGGGGTATATGCCCCAGGGATTACAACTTTATCATATCTATGACAAATTTTTATAATTTCAGGTTTTAAAACAGGAGATACAATGAATTCTGCACCCGCTAATATGGCAAGTCTTGCAGTTTCTGGATCAAGCACAGTCCCAACTCCTAAAACTATATCCCTTCCCATATTCTTTGATATTTCTGGAAGCATGTTAAGAGCATTAGGTGTGGTCATTGTAAGCTCAATCCCGATTACTCCACCCTCTTTTAAGGATTTTGCAATGTTTAATAGTTCCTCGGAACTATCTACTCTAATCACTGCTACAACTCCACAATCAATAATTTTTTCTAAGGTTTTTTCCCTTCCCATTTTTACCTCCTTGAAGATACTATAAATTTAGGTTCTTCTCCCTTTAATACCAAGATAAGATTTTCTACAGATATTTCTGCCATTTTCTTAATGGCTTCTTCGGTATGGGCTCCAGTATGAGAAGTTATAACAACATTTTCTAAATCAAATAAAGGCGAATTTTTAGGGGGCTCTTCCTCAAGAACATCTAATCCTGCCCCAAGGATTCTTTTTCCCTTTAATGCCTTATACAATGCAGTTTCATCTATAATTCCCCCCCTTGAGGTATTAATGATAATTGTAGAATCCTTCATCATATTAATTTCCCTCTCGGAAATTAAATGATAAGTATCCTTAGTTAAAGGAATATGAAGGGTTATAATATCAGAATTCTTCAAAAGTTCTTCCAAGGGAACATATAAAACTCCTTCCCTTTCTGCCCAAGAATAATCGGGAAAAAGATCATAACAAATTATTCTTAAATCAAAACCCTTTAAAAGTTTTACAACTCTTTTTCCAATATTTCCTGTTCCAATAACTCCAAGGGTTTTCCCATATAATTCATAACCTATAAATCTTTCCCATGATCCCTCCCGAGATTTTCTATCGGATAAAGAAATTCCCCTTAAAATAGAGAAAATCAATCCTATAGTCAATTCTGCTACTGCATTAGTATTTGCAAAGGGGGTATTTGTAACTATAATCCCCAACTTTTTTGTGGTCTCAAGGTCAATATTGTCAACTCCTACTCCATATTTTGAGATAACCTTTAATCTTTCTGTATTCTCTAAGACCTTTGAGGTTAAAGGATCTATCCCCACAATGATTCCATCAACATCTCTAATAAGTTTTATAAGTTCATCCTCCCTTAATACTCTTCTATATGGATTGAGAATTACTTCATATCCTTCCATTTCTAATCTTTCTATATATATTTTTCCTCTCGTCTCAAAGGTTCTTGGAGTTATTAATACTTTAATAGGCATGTACTAATATCTCCTTTCTTAAAATCTCTTAGGGACTATAGCTTCCCTGGTAAGTTTTAAATTCTCAATGGTTTCATCTAATCTTCTTAGTGCAACTCCTATATAGAGGGCATCAATAATGGATAGTTGAGCTATACGAGCAGAGGTGCTTTCAGTTCTATAAAAAGTTTCTTCTGAGGATACAGAAAGTTTTATATCCAATACTTTGTCCATGGGAGTTTTGGCATAATGGGTTATACCAATGGTGATTGCTCCTCTTTTCTTTGCTAAGGTAAGGGCATCAATTATGTCCTTACTACTTCCTGAAGCAGATATTCCTATTACCACGTCATTAGGTTCCAATATACTTGCAGACATAGCCTGCATATGGCTATCTATATAGGCTACTGTTGGAATTCCTGTTTTCATAAATTTATGTTGGGCATCTAGGGCTACAGGTCCAGAACCCCCAACCCCATATATTTGAAGTTGTCTTGCAGAAAAAATAGCAGATATTGCCCTTTCCAATTCCTTTATAGAAAGAATATTCAAGGTAGCCTCCATGGCTCTAATATTTGCAGAAAAGACCTTTTTTAAAATAGTTTCTAAATCATCTCCTTCTTGAACTGCCTGGTGCACTGTTTTTACAGGTTGAATTTTTTCCATGGCAAGGGTTATTTTCAATTCTTGGAATCCTCTAAATCCCATTTTTTTACACATCCTTACCACAGTGGCCTCGCTTACTCCAACCCTTTCTGCAAACTCTGTTATAGGAAGATGGAGGACCTCTTGCCAATGGGTCAAAATATAATTTGCAACTTTCTCCTCAGAGGCTCGAAGATTTACCTTTTTTTCTCTTATACTTTCTAATACATTAGACTCCTTCATTTTTTGTATAAAATTTTCACAATTTATAAATTTTAATCATATTTGAATATATCCTCTATCTATGAAAATTTTTTACAAAAACAAAAATTCTTTCTAAATATTGTAATTTTAATAATATAATTTCTTTTGTTTTTTGTCAATATCCATATGAAGAAAAATTTTTACATAATTTAGATTGGGGATTGAACTTCAAGATATAAAACTTTTATAATACTATGAGGAAATTTTTGAAGGTTAAATAGATTTTAGGAGGAGAAAAATGGAATTTTTTAGAAATCTTTCTCCTATGACTCAAGCATTATTTGCTACTTTGTTTACTTGGGGATTTACCGCTCTTGGTTCTGCAGGGGTCTTTCTTACAAAGGAAATAAATAGGAAAATTTTGGATAGCATGTTGGGATTTGCAAGTGGAGTGATGATCTCTGCGAGTTACTTTTCTTTAATTTCACCTGCTATAGAATTGGCAAAAAGTAATTCTTCTTTACCCTTTTGGTTTCCAGTAGTTATAGGTTTTTTATTGGGAGGTTTAACTCTCTATATTATAGATAAACTTCTTCCTCATCTCCATATAAATTTCCCTGAGGAGAGTAAAGAGGGAATAGTAACCACATGGCGAAGAACCACTTTATTAATTCTTGCTATAACTCTTCACAATATACCTGAAGGATTAGCGGTAGGTGTTGCTTTTGGAGCTGGAAAATTAGGGAATGAATATACTTCTCTTGCATCTGCTATTGCCCTTGCTATAGGTATGGGACTTCAAAATTTTCCTGAGGGTCTTGCAGTTTCCATGCCCTTAAGAAGAGAAGGCCTATCTCCTTTTAAAAGTTTCTTCTTTGGACAGCTATCGGGTATTATAGAGCCTATAGCAGGAGTAATAGGAGCTGTAGTAGTGCTTATTGCAAGACAGATACTTCCATATGCTTTATCTTTTGCAGCGGGGGCAATGATATATGTAGTTGTAGAAGAGCTTATACCAGAGGCTCAAAGATCAGGAGAAACAGACTTTCCTACAATTGGAGCCCTTTTGGGGTTTGCTATTATGATGTTTCTTGATTTAGCTTTGGATTAAATTTTTAATCTAAAAAGGAGGAAATAATAAATGGATAAAAAGGTTGCAATCATTACAGGGGGAGGACAAGGGATTGGAAAAGCTATTGCCAAGAAATTATTAGAAAATAATATTAAAGTTGTTATAGCAGAAATTGATGAGGAAGCAGGAAAAGAGACAGAAGAAGAATATTCCTCTTTAGGAGATATAAGGTTTATAAAGACCGATGTTTCAAAAGAAGAAAATGTAAAGAATATGGTGGAGGAAACAGTAAGAGTTTTTGGAAGGATAAATTATCTTATTAATAATGCAGGAATTGGAATAAATAAGCACATTTTAGAGCTAACTATTGAGGAGTGGAATAAAGTAATTGGAGTGAATTTAACAGGAGCCTTTTTATGTTCCAAATATGCTTATCCTTATTTGAAAAGGGAAAATGGTGTAATAATAAATATAGCTTCTACCAGAGCTTTTATGTCTGAGCCCAATACCGAAGCTTATTCTGCCTCAAAGGGAGGAATCTATGCTTTGAGCCACAACCTTGCCATAAGTCTTGGTCCTGAAATTAGAGTAAACTGTATAAGTCCCGGCTGGATAGAGGTTTCAGAGTGGAAGAAAAAATCAATAAGAAAACCTCCTGAGCTTACAGAATTAGATCACAAACAACATCCTGTAGGAAGAGTAGGAAAACCCGAAGATATAGCAAGCTTAGTACTTTACCTGATTTCTGATGAGGCAGGCTTTATTACTGGAGCAAACTTTATAGTAGATGGTGGAATGACAATGAAGATGATTTATTTATAAAAACTATACTTTATAAACTGGCCCTTCCACCTTATACTTACCTCGAAATTCTGGCTCTTTTAACATAAGAGGAGTGTCAAGATCATGAAAATCAAAGGCTCCTATTCCGAGGGCAAAATGTACACTTTGATTTACTCCAAGGCTTGATTCTCCCATACATCCAATCATCAATCTTAAATTTGCTGTTTTCACAATTTCTACTATAGCGAGAGCATCACTTATTCCCGATTTCATAAGTTTTATATTAATATAATCCACTGCCTCTTCCTTTATTAATCTGAAAACATCATATTTTGTTCTTGCACTCTCATCGGCAGCTACTGGAAAAGGAGAATTCCATCTAACATATTTCAATCCTTCAATATCCGTCATAGCTACAGGTTGTTCGAAAACAGAAATATCAATACCTAACTTATAAACTTCTTTAGCAAAATTTACTGCTTCCTTAGGAGTATAGCCTGTATTAGCATCAACTATATATCTACAACCCTTACTAACATCGTAAATTGCCATCATTCCTTGAATATCTTCTTCTAAATTCTCTCCTACCTTTATTTTTATCACCCTATGTCCACGGGCGATAATATTTTTGGTCTCTTCAACTCTTTCTTCAATGGAACCTATACTAATGGTATAATCTGTTTCAATTTCTCTTTTTGCTCCACCAAGAATTTGATAAACAGGCACACCTATTTCCTCTCCAAAAGCATCTAACACAGCATACTGAACTCCAGCTTTTATACTACTGGCAAATTTTAAAGACTCTGTTTTTTCAAATATTCTCCTATACTCTCTTACATCCATTCCCACTATCATATCCTGTACTACCCTTTCAAGAGCCATAAGAGCTTCAATCCTCTCTCCATTTACTCTAAAAGAAGGAGAAGCCTCTCCAAAACCTTGGATTCCATTTTCAAGCTCAATAATAATTTCAATATTTTGTGTATCGTAGGCTATATTATTGGCAATATGAAAGGGCTTAACATATTCAAAAGTGTTAAGTTTAAATTTAACTGACTTAATCTTCGCCATACTTTTCATTCCCCCTTAAATAGTTGTAAATTCTATCACTTCAATTTTACTCTTAGTGTCAATTATATAATTGTCTTCTTGTTTTTCAATAATTTCCATTTCTCCAATTTGATTATCATATGGATCAAGGCGCCAGGATATCTTTTTGGGGTAAAAGTCAGATTGAAATTCAGTGTTTGAAAACATTCTAAATCCATCAAGATTCGTAAAATAAAATAATCTTAGATCTTCATTATCTCTTCTTGCACCCCCAAAGGATAAATCTACAGGCACCCAACCATAATCTTCAAGATATATCAAAGCCCAATCATGGGGTGAAGCAGAAATAGGAGTGATACTCCATCCTGATTGCCACTTAGCAGGTATACCTACCATTCTACATAGGGTTATGAATAAAAGTGCTTGAAAGCCACAATCACCCTTAAAAACTGTAGCAACATATTCAGAAATATTATCATATATAACATAGGGTAAGACATAGGAATAATTTACATTAAATGTTATAAAATCATATATTCTTCTTGCTTTAGTAATATCCTCAAGATTTCTTAAATCCTCACCATTAAAGATAATATCTATCAAGTTATAAAGATAGGGAGTAAAGACTATATGAGGTGGTTTTTCAGAAAGATCCTCTCCTGATGTTTTTTGGGTATAAAGTTTTTGTATACCTATCCATTCATGGATTTTATAGGAGAACTCAATATAAAATTCTTCTGTATCCATTTCCCTGCATACAAACTGTTTTCTGCCCAATCTCATTTGGTGCAATTAGTGGTTCATGACTTGAGGAAAGTAATCTCACTTATAATTGCTGAAACTCTTCTTTTGGGAAGGGTAACCATACATTAATATTACTATTATTGGGTTTTGTTCTTTTTATGGATATTTTAGCTCTAACTTGATATGATTTGGTTTTTTGTTTCTTTATTAATTCTGATAATCTATTATCAATTAATTTTCTCCTTTTTTTATTTAACTTTAAATCTTCCGTAACCTTCCGCCTTTCTTTAAATTCTTGATAATTAAAGAATAAATTACTATCAAAACGACTTTCATAGAAAGGTACTCCATCGATATACATCCAATCTAAAATACCTTTCTGGGTTAACTCACAAAATTCCTGAATTGTTAATCCATTAAGCTTTCTCTTAAGTATTTTAAATGCTTCTTTTTCATTAATTCTATAAGTAGACTTCAAAATCTGCATTCGATAGAGCTCAAAAAGAAGTTTTTTAATCATATCTTGTGGGATATTTTGCCTTAATCTTTCTTTTATTTCCCTTTCAGCTTTTTTAAAATATCCTTTAATTATGTCCCTCCTAATATCTTCTGGAGTAGGAAAAACTAAAAATTCCATTTTTTTTCTTCTCCTCTTTCTTGCTCTTAGAACTAGTATATTCTATCATTCTTGATATATTTAAAAAACAAGAATTTGTATTGCCCTTTTTGGGATATTAACAAAAGTATGTGAAAATGAATTTCTGCAAAATAACGACTCTTTTATCTTTTAGTTATTTACTTAGTGCAGAGATAAAAGAGAATGATTATATAATTAATTTATTGGATGATAAGTTTCATAAATTTGGGATTATTAATTTTTTCGAGTTTAATAGATCGAAGATGAGCAGGGAAGAAAGGTAGTTTTTATATTGAAAGGATTTGAAAAACGATTACAGATCAGATATTGACAAAAAAAAAGGGTAAATATATAATAATGGCAAAATTGGGCAAGTGAGGGATATGGTTGCAGGGAATAGTTAAAAAATTGCTGAAAAATTGAGACTCTATCCTTCAAGGATATACAGAGCTTTATTTTATTCTTCAACTTTGGAAATGTTAATAAATAAAATACAGGGTCGCGAAGATATTCTAGTAAAAATAATACTACCAATGGAACTCCCTCTTAAGGTATTCTTGTAAAGGGAGGTGATAAATTTTAAAAAACTTTCTTTTAAAATGTAATTTTCAAAATTTTAAACATCAAGGAGGGTAAGTAATGTATAAAAAAAGATTTTTAATTTTATTTGTTTTATTTTCCCTTCTTCTTCTCTCAGGAATAGTTAGTGGGCAAAAGGAAAGAGTAGTAAGTTTGCCATTTTGGGATGTGCCTGCGTTAGTTCCATATTACTGGCAAGCTCAACATATTTTAGCACAGGGAACAATTTTTGAAGGACTCTATGGATATGCACCAGATCCCAAAGGTTTAGGCGGAGTTAAGGTTATACCAGTTATTGCAGAAAGTGTTAAAATTTCTAAAGATTATAAAGTATGGACTTTTAGGTTAAGAAGAGATAAGAAATGGTCTAACGGGGATCCTGTAACTGCAAAAGATTTTGAATGGTCATTCAAATATTATGCAAGTCCAAAGATTCCAGATCTTCCAGCATGGGCTGGACCCCATCAGTTTGTTGAGAATTTCTGGGCAGTAAAAAGTGGAGCTCTTTCTGAAGATAAACTTGGGGTAAAGGCCCTTGATGATTATACCTTAGAAATTAGGCTTTCTCAGCCAAGATATGATCTTAAAGAATGGCTATGTGTGTCTCAGGGTGTGCCAATTCATAGAAAATCTGTTGAGGCAGATTCTGTTAACTGGTGGAGACCTGGAAGAATAGTTTGTAATGGACCATATATTCCAGTATCATGGACTCCTGGAAAAGACATGGTTCTTGTTAAGAACCCCAACTATGTAGGTGAAAGAGGAAACGTAGATAGGATAGTACTTAAGTTTGGTGGACTTGGATTACAACAATATATGGCAGGAGAACTTGATGCAGCAATGATAGGCAGTGTTGCAGAATATAGATTTGTACTTGCTGATCCAAAACTTTCAAAAGAGTTCCATGAGGATGTAATGGATGCTTTCTGGAATGGAATTCAATGGTCTCGTGGATTTGATCCTATAATGGATAACATAAAATTAAGACAAGCACTTGCTATGGCAATAGATAGAGAGAAGCTCTGTAAGGATGTATTAGGAGGAAGAGCATTACCCCTTGCTAAATATTGGCCAAGTGGAAACCCAATTGGCGATAAGATGAAAGAAATACCCTTTGATGTAAAGAAAGCACAACAACTTCTTGCAGAGGCGGGATATCCTGGTGGAAGAGGATTAAAGACCTTAGTGTTCTATATAACTGGTGGTGGAGATCCTGTAGCAGAGTTTATAGTTGATCAGTGGAAGAAAAATCTTGGTGTTAATGTGATAATTGAGAATATTGAGGGAGGATTATACTGGGGCTCTTATGTATGGCCTAATTTCTCTCCAGATTCTAAGGCAGGATTTACTGTAATAGGTGCTCCAATGAATTGCTTAGATATTGGAGCATTGATGAAGAACTCCGACCATACTGTTTGGTTTTATGATTTCCCAACTTCTGAAAGAAAGAAACGTCATGAGCTTTATCAAGAATTTGATGCATGGCTTAGAAAAGATGGTGGCTTGACTGAAGCAGACTGGAAACCACTTATTGAAAAGAGGAATACTCTTTATGCAGGATTTAAGAAGATTATAGATAATGAACCAGAAAAATTATGGGTTGAAGATTTAACAAGACCTCCATTGTGGTATGAACAGTTTGATGAGCTCTATGATAAGTGGAAAGATGCAAAAACTAGTGCAGAAAAGACCAGTTATTGGAGACTTGCAGGAAGAGTTCTAACAGATAACGAAGGATTCCAGTTATGGTACAATAATCTATCTCCTCAAAGTAAACAAGCTTATAGATGGAGATATAAAACACTTAATAGACCATTTACTGAAGCTATAAAGATTGCCCACTATGCCTTACAATTAATGCAAGATAGATACTATATGGTCCCTGTTTACTTAGCAAAAGCACAATGGGTCAAGAATCCAAAGCTTGAAGGGTTAATGCTCTATAAATTCTCTTGGGGTCCTGGATTCTTCAACTTCAAGTATTTGAATCTTAAAGATTAACCTTTGATAAAAAGGGGGAAAGGGCTTCCCTTTCCCCCCTTTTTAATTAGTAAAGGAGGTAGAAGATGGGATTAATAAAATACATATTACGTAGGCTTTTTACAATTTTAGTATCTATTATAGTAGTCATAATCATTACGTATATTCTTATGTGGTTTGCACCGGGTGAATTTTTCAATATTTCGCAATTTCAGGCGAGTGGTGGAAGGATAGCTACTCTAACCCCTGAACAGCTTCAAGTGTTGATAAAAGGATTCGAAGAGAAATATGGCTTACATGTACCCTTATGGAAGCAGATTATAAATTATCTAAAAGATGCCTTTAGATTCAAATTTGGACCTTCCTTTTCAAATCCTAATGAAACCATAGAAATACAAATAGCAAGAAGATTTCCTGTTACCTTTACATTAGCAATTCTTTCAATGCTGTTAGCTGTTCTTCTAGGAATTCCCCTTGGAGTTATTGCTGCCCTAAGGAGAAATACTAGGACAGACTACATTACTATGTTCTTCTCTATGATTGGAAGCATTATCCCTGCTTATACTATTGGTGTTATAATGGTTCTTATATTTAGTGTGTATTTTAGAGTTCTTCCTACATCGGGTTGGGAAACCCCGAAACAGATGATTATGCCTGTAATTTGTGTAGCATTAGGTCCTATGGCGGTTATTGCAAGATTTATGAGGTCAAGTCTACTTGATATTTTAAATCAGGATTATATAAGAACTGCTTATGCAAAGGGTGGTACTGATAGAGCAGTAATTATTAGACATGCCTTAAGAAACTCACTTATTCCTATCGTAACTATAATTGGACCTCAGCTTGCTTTTTTATTTACAGGGACAGTATGGATTGAAAATCTATTCCGAGTGCCGGGACTTGGACAGCTTTTTGTTAATGCTGCATCTATGAGGGATTATCCTTTACTTGTTACATCTACTTTTATTCTCTCTTTGTCAGTGATGTTAATGAACTTATTGGTGGATATAATTTATGCTTTCTTAGATCCAAGGATTAAGTATGAATAAGAGTTATTTAAGGAGGTTTTGAAACAAATGGAAGTGGCTTTAACCCAAAAGAGAAAAGGGACAAGTTACTGGTCAGCTGCATGGGGGAGATTTAAGAAAAATAAGATGGCAGTTGTTGGTTTATTTTACATAATTGCAATAATTATTATCTCTATATTTACTCCATGGATAGCACCTTATTCCTATGATGAACCCCATTATGCTCACACCTTTGAAAAGCCAAGTGCAAAATTTTGGTGGGGTACTGATGATTTAGGAAGAGATATGTTCAGCAGAAATTTATATGCCATGAGAAATGCCCTTTTGGTAGGGTTTGGTTCTCAAATAGTAGTACTTATAATAGGGATAATTATTGGGGCAATTGCAGGTTTCCGCGGAGGAATGGTAGATACGATTCTTATGAGAATAACCGATATAATGTATGCATTTCCAACCTTTTTATTCAATGTTATTTTAGTAACGGTTATGGGAAGGGGTTTGTTTACAATACTTGTAGCGGTAGGAGTTACTGGTTGGGCAGGAATGGCAAGGCTTGTAAGGGGAATGGTAATGTACCTTAAACATGCAGATTTTGTTGAGGCAGCGAGAGCTCTTGGAGCAAAAGAAGGCTATATTATTAGGAAATATGTATTACCTAATATGTTGGGACCTATTATTGTTAGTTTAGCCTTTGGTATACCTAATGGTATATGGATAGAAAGTGGTTTAGCTCTTATAGGAATGGGTGTAAGACCACCTATGCCTTCTTGGGGTAATATGCTTGGAGCAGGAGTAGGTTATATTATGGCATTCCCTCACATGGTAATATTTCCAGTTTTAACTTTTGCTCTTACTCTTCTTGCTTTTACATATGTGGGTGATGGTTTAAGAGATGCACTAAATCCAAGGAGTGAGGTATAAGGCTATGGCAGAACTATTAAGGGTAAATAATTTAAAAACATATTTTTATAGAAGTGAAGGTGTGATTAAGGCTGTTGATGGTATAAGTTATAATTTGGATTATGGGGAGATATTAGGAATTGTAGGGGAAAGTGGTTCAGGGAAAACAGTCTCTGTTCTTTCTCTTTTAGGACTTATCAGAAGAAATGGAAGAATAGAAGGAGGGGAAGCAATTTTTGATGGAAAAGATTTATTGAAACTTTCTAAGGAAGAATTAAGAGAAATAAGAGGTAAAGATATTTCAATAATTTTTCAAGATCCTATGACCAGTTTAAATCCCATCATGAGAATAGGAATGCAGGTTATGGAACCTTTAATTTGGCATAGATTGTTGTCTGATAAAGATGCAAGGGATAGAGCTATAGAGTTACTAAGGATTGTGGGAATACCAGAATATAAGACGAGATTTTTAGATTATCCCTTCCAGTTTTCAGGGGGTATGAGACAAAGGGTAATGATAGCCATGGCATTGACCTGCAACCCAAAACTTGTGATCGCAGATGAGCCAACAACTGCTCTTGATGTTACCATAAGAGCTCAAATTTTGAATCTTATGTTGGAGATGAAGGAGAAGCTTGATATGAGTATAATATTTATAACCCATGACATAACTCTTGCTATGAACTTTTGTGATACTATTATAGTTATGTATGCAGGAAAAATTGTAGAATATAGCTCCATGGAGAATTTTATTAAAAATCCATTACATCCATATTCTCAAGGCCTTTTGAGTTCTACTTTAGATGTGGAAAAAAAGGAAGGGTCATTGAGACCTATTCCTGGAAACCCACCAAATCTTATAAATCTACCATCAGGTTGCAGATTTCATCCAAGATGTCCCTATGTTCAAGAAATATGTAAAGAAAAAGAGCCAGAATTAAGTGAAATAGAGGATAAACATAAAGTTGCATGTTACCTGGTGAAGGGAGGAAAGTTGAATGCCTGAACTTCTATTAGTAAGAAATCTAAAGAAATATTTCCCAAGGAGAAGAAAGGTTTTAAAAGCAGTAGATAATGTCTCCTTTTCCATAAATCCAGGAGAGACCTTAGGACTTGTAGGGGAAAGTGGTTCTGGAAAATCAACCCTTGGAAGGACTGTCCTTAGACTTCTTGAGCCTGATCATGGGGAGATTATATTTGATAGTATTGATATAAGAAAATTAAAGGGTGATGATTTAAGACAGGTAAGAATGTTTATGCAGATAATATTCCAAGATCCCCTTGCCTCTTTAAACCCTCAGATGACCATAGGTCAAGCAATAGAAGATCCATTGATTATTCATGATATAGGAACAAAGGAGCAAAGAAAAAGTGCAGTTATGGAGCTTCTTGACATTGTAGGAATTGGAAGAGAGTTTATAAATTCATTTCCCCATGAGTTTTCAGGGGGACAACAGCAAAGAGTTGGAATTGCAAGAGCTTTAGCATTAAATCCGAAGTTTATCGTATGTGACGAACCAGTCTCTTCTCTTGATGTTTCCATAGGAGCGCAGATTATCTCTCTTCTCTATGAATTAAAGAGACAACTTAAGTTATCTTACTTATTTATTTCCCATGATTTGGCAGTAGTAAAATATTTATCAGATAAGGTTTCAGTTATGTATTTGGGGGCTTTTGTAGAATTAGCTCCAAAGGAGGAGCTCTATGGGAATCCATTACATCCATATACCAGAGCCCTTCTTGCATCGGTTCCTAAGATGCCAAAAAATGGAGGGCACCAAAGGAGGTTCTCAGCTCTTAAAGGAGAAATTCCATCACCTGTAGATCTTCCGTTGGGATGCAGATTCCAATCCCGCTGTGAATATGTTATGGATATATGTAGGAGGGAAGAGCCTATTTTTAGAGAAGTTTCGCCAGAACATTTTGTTTCATGTCATTTAGTATAGGGAGGAAAGAAAAATGAAAATATTATTAATTCTTTCCTTGATACTTGGGATTCTTTTTATTGGGAGGACTTCTGGAATGGATAATAAATTGCCTATTTTAAGAGGTGTAAATCTCGGGAATGCTTTGGAAGCACCCTTTGAAGGACAATGGGGAGTTGTAATTAAGGATGAATATTTTTCTTTAATAAAAAATGCAGGATTTGATCATGTGAGAATACCTATAAGATGGAATGCTTACGCAGAATATAACCCACCTTATAGAATATCTCCTTTTATATTTAAAAGGGTGGATCATGTAATTTCAGAAGCTTTAAAGAATAATTTTTATATAATTATAAATATACATCATTATGATGAAATAATGCAGGATCCAGAAAAACATAAAGAGAGATTTTTAAAGTTATGGGAACAAATTTCAGAACATTATAAAAATTATCCTGAGATTTTGTACTTTGAATTATTAAATGAGCCATGTATGAATTTAAGGAGTAATCTTTGGAATGAATATCTGAGGGAGGCAATAAAGATAATAAGAAAAACAAATCCTACAAGAAAAATCATTGTAGGTCCTACAGATTGGAATAATCTGTATAAGTTGAATGAGTTAAAGATACCTCAAGATGATAAAAATATAATAGTGACTTTTCATTACTATAACCCTTTTAATTTTACTCATCAAGGGGCAGAATGGGTAAATCCATCTCCACCTGTAGGAGTTAAATGGCAAGGAACAGAACAGGAAAAGAAAGCAGTAGAAAGGGAGTTAGATATGGTGTTAGAGTGGGCTAAAAGAAATGGGAATCCACCATTACATATGGGAGAATTTGGAGTATATTCAAAGGCAGATATGGAATCGAGGGTAAGATGGACATCCTTTGTAGCAAGATCTGCTGAAAATAGAGGAATAGCATGGACCTATTGGGAATTTTGCTCAAGCTTTGGAATTTATGACGCATTAAACAAAAGATGGAGGATTGAGCTTCTTCAAGCATTAATTCCAGAAACAAAAATTAAGGAGTAGGGGAGAAATCCCCTACTTTCCCATTCTTTTAACACAAATTTGACACCTTAAAATAACCCGCATGGATGGCGGGTTATTTTAACTTTCAAATCTGAGGCGAAGGTAAAGGCTTTTATAATAGAAAACTTAGCACACCTATGGGCAACCTGGAAATCTCTGTCCCAAGAGCTCCCACTGGCAGTTTCAGAACCCATATCCTCCCTGAACCTTTATTTACAAAAGTGGCTTATAAACAACCATATGCAATACTTCTCACTCTAAGATGATAATACTGCTCCATATTTGGAATCATCTGATGCATATATACTACTGAAAAACCTTCACTTGGATCGATTGAAACATAAGTTCCAAGTGCACCTGTCCATCCAAATTCACCAATAGAGGCATTAAAGTTCCCTTCTGCAATACTAATAAGAGTCCTTACACCCAAGCCATATCCATATCCAGATAAATATATATTATTTTTGTTGAAATCTAATAATTGTTTTTTATTCAATTGATTTGTCCTCATTAAATCTATTGTTTTTCTGCCAATTATTCTTTGTCCCTTATAAACGCCTCCGTTAGCAAGCATTTGAGAAAATTTTAAATAATCTCTCACTGTAGAAAAAAGTCCTGCTCCGCCCGCTTCATAAATTGAATCTGGTTGATGGAACTCATCTAACATTCCTTTAACTTTTTCAAAAGTTCCATCCTCATTTTTCTTATAACAACAAACCATTCTTTCTTCGATATCTCCAAAATAATGATACCCCGTATCCTTCATTCCTAAAGGTTCGAAGATTTCCTCACGTAAGAATTCACCTACTTTTTTTCCAGAGATTATTTGTATCAAAGCTGCGACTATATCATGACCATATCCATAAAGCCATCTTGTTCCTGGTTCAAATGCTAAAGGTACCTTTGCCATTGCTTTTGCTTCTGTAACTATATCATACTTTCCATACTTTTTTATTAATTCTGACCTTACCTTTCTCATTTCAATTGCTGTGGGACTATCCATAAATGGATACGGTAAACCCATTGTCATCGTGAATGCATGTTTTATAAGTATTGGATTTTTTGCTGTTTCTACTTGTAAATTACCTTTGCTATCTTTTGCAAAAACATATGTCTCTTTATATTCAGGAATATATTCATAAACTGGATCACTTAGTAAAAACTTTCCTCTCTCATATAACATTAGAGCAGCTGTGCAAATTATTATTTTAGTCATAGATGCCAACTTAAAAACATTACTCTCATTCATCGGTACTTTTTTTTCTAAATCTGCATAGCCAAAATATCCTTCCCATAAAACTTCTCCATTTTTTGCAATAGCACAAGCACAACCTGGTAACCCACCACGTACAAAACTATTCAAAAGTGCTGATAAATCATCAAATTTTGACATTAATATCACCCCATTTATTTAGTTTAGTACTTTAATCGAACACCAACTTTTTAAAAAGATATTTTATCATAAATTTCATGAGTTCTGTTGGTCTGTTTGGATCCTTACATGGCTTGTCTCCAAACAACATTATAAATGGTTCTTCACTCGTATAAGGTCGCCACTTAGGCATAGGAGTGCCATCAGCATCAAGCCCATTAGGGTCACCTTTTTTTGCAAAGTTTGTCCAATAATTGCACATCATTCGTGCAAGGTCATAATGCTTGCCTAAAAAAGGTCTCCAACACTTTGCTAATGTTTCAAATACAAACCATAATTCTGATGAATGAAAGGCTCCTGCATCATCCCCCGGCATTTCAGGATCAAAGCAATAACAGTAAACGGTTGCATCATTTCTTTTGGCATTATGTTCACACCACATAAGATTGCCTATTTCAAACATATTTATTGAAGCTCTTTTCTTAGTTTCTTCAATATCTTTAGTATCTCTACAACAGATTTTTATAAATTCTTCTGCATCTTCTTCAAACTTATTATAAGCATATTCTTTAAAATCTTCCAATGTTCTAACATTAGGAGTTTCTATGAACTCATTAGCTGTGTGCCCCATAATTAAAGGTATCTTATGCCAATCACCTTTAACTATCAGCTTTACAGGATCATTAACTATATAATACCCATCTTTTACAAATCCCCATCTATGTCCAAACTCTTCTGCTTTTTTAAATAAAACTTTTGCATCTATTTCTCTTGCCTCATCTAAACTACTTACTCCTAAAAATTTTATAAATTCCTCTCCCATTTTTTCGGCATCTTTTAAGTCCGGATACCCTTGATTAAAACGTGGTGCAAAGCCTCCTCCACTTTGAATGATAGCTTTCTGAAACAACCCTTTACTTATAGGGGAAGTTACATGTGCTGTGACACATCCTCCACCCGCAGATTGTCCAAATATGGTGATATTATCTGGATCTCCACCGAACGCAGATATATTACGCTTCACCCATTGTATTCCTGCTAATTGATCCATTAATCCAAAATTAGCTTTTGGACCATCTTTATTTTCTTCTGAAATTTGTGGATGCGCAAAAAAGCCAAAAATATTTAACCTATAGTTTACACTTACAAATACTATCCCTCTTCTTGCTATTCTTTCACCATCAAACTCCATTTCTGAAGTATATCCAACTTGTAATCCTCCACCAAAAAACCAAATCATTACAGGTAGCTTTTCATTTGGATATTTAGCTGGTGTCCATACATTCAGATATAAACAATCTTCGCTCATTGGTATATCTGGATCAACATGCCATTCTTTTGTGTATATGTTATTAGGATCTAAACCTGGTGTTGCTTGAATTGAAATTGGTGCAAAAATATATGCCTTGAGTGCACCATCCCAGTTTTTACATGGTTGAGGCGGTCTCCATCTTAACTTACCAACTGGAGATGCTGCAAAGGGAATCCCTTTAAAAACAGTTATTCTTGGGTCAGCTGCTGGTAAACCCTCTACAATTCCATTTTCAGTAATTACTCTTCTTAACATTAAGATCCTCCCATTATTTATTTAAATTTTACTTGCATATTTTAGCCTTATCTCTTTCAATGTCACGATTTATCATAAATATGTCTGTTTTTTTATTATCTTCACGATATACGGTAGCAGCTTCAATTGATCCCACATTTTTATATGAGTGGCAATGATTAAAATCATTAAAGGAACATTGAACAGTATTAAATGTGGGGTCTTCTACAACTGGCAAAAGAGAAGTCCCATTCTTAGCAAATTTGTTCAGTTGATAGTAAGAATAATATAAAGCATTTTTCCATACATATCTTCCATCAAATGCAATTGCTTTGCCTAACTCCCCTGTCATACATGCAATTTTTACTCGATCAACATAACGAAGCAAAGCAAGTAAAATAGAATTATTACCAAGGGTTTCTAATATTGGGAATGATGTATGTTTAAAATGCACAAACTTTTCTGAATCATTTTTTACAAAAATATGCTCTCTTGGTCTAAACTGCATAAACACCTTGCTTGCATCTTTCCAACCTCTACATCCAAATGTTATTTCTTGTTGTTTTCCAAATGCAAATCCATACTCATCTCCAGATATATAAACTTTTTTTGGAGCACCAATCTTAGCTTGCACATAATCACAATTTGAAATTATTGTTTTAGGATGTTCTTCAATAACCGAAGAAGCTTTTAAGTAGTTTTTGATATCTCCTTCGGGAGCTTTATGGTAATAATGGACGGATATATAATCTACCATGTATCTATAATACTCTGCCAGGTGCATTGCCTCTTTAATATTCCCTGTTCCAAGGTTAATGGTAAACATAGGTTCTACATTAGCTTTTTCGTACCATCTTAAATATTCATCTAATCCAACAATATTAGGGGCAATTTGAAAACATGCCAAATCTAAATGCTTTTTTCTTTTGTATTTTTTAATACAGAAACTCTTGATGCATGCATGCCCATTTCCGCTGTTGTTGGAACTCCTATTATAGGCAGTGCTTTCTCTATAGGTTCTTTATTTACTTCTTCTTTTATTGCTAGCTTTGCACCTTTGCCCATCCCCAAAATTGTTCTGGTAGGCTGATAGTAGTTAAAATTCTTTACCATTTTATATTCCTCCTCATGTAATTTTTTCAGCTCAGCATGATCACTTTCCCTTTTACCTTCTCTGGAGTTTTAAACAACTAAAACGCTTTTTTGATATCCTTTGCATGGTCTAAATGAATAACAAAGGGAATATTTAGCTTTTTAACTTTTGATTTTGCTAAGTTAAACATTCTCTCAAGACCATATTTTAACACAGTTCTTTGAGAAATCGTTGAAACCAAGGAACTCTTAAGTCCCAGAGCAGCAGATACAATCTCATATAACTGTTGGATATTTACAAAGTTGAAAGAACAAATTACTGTTTTTACAAAACCTTAGTCAAAAGTATCCTTTTTCTTTTTTAAAGCAAACAACTTCTCGATAAACGTTTCATTTTTAACTAATACAGATCTTTTTGCAGTTAACTGTAAATTAATATATCACTCAAACATCTATCTATCAATATCCAAAAAGACAATAACTCCTTTATTGAAACTCTCGTGTTTAACTTTCTATACAAAGGGGAAATCAGCTTTATTACCTTTTAATCTCTTCAATAGCAATCTTGCTACAGATTCACCCATTTCTTCCATTGGTTGAACTGCAAAGGATAACGATGGGTTTTGGGTATTAAAATAAAATTGTGCCTGATATATAAAAAATCACAAAGGAGGCTGGTAATTATAGATGAAAAAATACTTCTTATTATAAAACAGTCAAAAATACAGCGGTTGAAAAAGTGTTGAATCAATATTGTTCTGCCGAAGACCCCTCTCACCCTGTCTTGAAAAAATTGCTGGAGGATTTGCTTGACTGGTTCATGTTGTCTAAAGGCCATATCTATCTCTTAAAAAACGAGGAGGATAAAGGTAACGGCTTTTATGAAAGAAAACTTGGTGCACCTAAATAATATTATCTACTAAATTACTTGGCTCTAGGTTATCAACTCCACCAAGACAACATATATTTTCTTTTTAGTATACTGAGATTTCTTATAATAAAAAACAGGTTCAGGATATTTTGAACCCGCTTTTTTGAATTTTACCCGTCAAACTTGCAAGAAACAAAAACTAAGGAGTAGGGGAGAAATCTCCTACTTTCCCATTTTTTTAAGATTTTCTAAACATAATTTAACGCTTTCTAAAGATGGTAAATTAGGGTTCTCATATTCTACTATATACCATTCTGTTTCTCCTGTATTTTCACATATATTAAAAATTTCTTTCCAATTTATTATTCCCTCTCCAATTGCCCTTGAAGAAAGTGGATATTCCTTTAAATGAATAGTTTTTGCTCTCTTTGAATATTTTCTTAAAATCTCTATGGGATCTGCTCCTCCATTCATGGCGTTTCCTGTATCCAACTGCATAATAACATTTTCATTCACATTATCAAAAAAGAA
This sequence comes from uncultured Dictyoglomota bacterium, assembly GCA_964612975.1. Lineage (GTDB taxonomy): Bacteria > Dictyoglomota > Dictyoglomia > Dictyoglomales > Dictyoglomaceae > NZ13-RE01. Next base: position 63,152 of record CAZTGC010000007.1, read on the forward strand.
ATCCCAAAAGATTTCGCCATTTATCTTTTGAAATTCTATAGAATGATTATGGTAACCCACAAACATACGATAAGATTTTAACTTTTCTGAGATCTCGTTTATCATCTCAATTGTTTCTAACCATCCCTTTTTATCTTCAATATATTCCTTGGGGAGAGAGGGAATAATTAAATAATTGTTTTCTAAAATAGAGTTAAATTCTACTGTTTTTTCAAACTCATCCTTCATTAACGTATTTATAGGAATATGAGTTCCTGCAACTTTTAAACCATGTCCATCTAAGACTTCTTTAAGTTCCTTTGCAGATTTGCCATAATATCCTGCAAACTCTACTCCTTCGTATCCCATCTCAGAGATCTTTTTAATTGTTCCCTCAAAATCTCTCTCACATTCTTTTCTCACAGAATAAAGTTGTAATGCAATAGGAATTCTTCGCATTTTATCCTCCTAAATAATATTTTTAACCTTCGAAGAAGAGCCCTTCTTTGATATTAATATTTTATCCTTAGTTATTGCAATTATAATATTTTCCTCATCTATGACTATGGTTTCTTTATTAGAATAATTTAAAATAAGGGAATCTTTTACATCAATTGTTTTTACATTTCCTGTAATATGATTTCCCATCTCATCCTTTGGGAATATATTATATAATGACTCCCAGCTTCCTATATCACTCCATTGAAAATCAGAGGGAATTACATACATGTTTTCTGCTTTTTCTAATATTCCTTTGTCAATTGATGAGCTCTTTATATTTTTATATACTTCTTCAATTTTTTCCTCAAAGGAATCTTTTCCTATATTTTCTTTTAAGATACTTATTTTCATATAATCCTCAGGAAGAAACTTTAGAAATGCAGATTTAATTGTCTTATTTTTCCATACAAAAATTCCCGAATTCCAAAGAAAATTTCCTTTTTTAATATATTCTATTGCCTTTTGACTATCAGGTTTTTCATGGAAAAGAGTCACTTTATAAATTCCTTCTTCAACTTTTTCTCCTAATTCAATATATCCATACCCTGTCTCGGGATATTTAGGTTTTAATCCAAGGGTTATAAGAGCATTATTCTTATTTGCAAAATATATAGCCTTTCTAATAAACCTTTCAAATTTATCAGTCTCTGGAATTATATGATCAGCAGGCAAAACCACCATTATATCTTCATCATCAAGAAAGAGAGAGGCAAGAGCTATAGCAGGTGCAGTATTTTTCCCAATACTTTCATAAATTTTTTCTGAAGGTAAATTTTTAACATATTTTTTATGTTTTATATTTACTACCATATATATGTCCTTGGAGATTCTTTTTGCTCGCTCGTAGGTGTCCTTTATGAGATTTTTCTCATTAAAGAGATTTAAAAAGGGTTTTGGTTTATTTTCAGTACTAATAGGCCACAGTCTTTTCCCACTTCCACCTGCAATAATAACCACTTTAGTCTTCATATTTGTATTATACCCTTGAAATAAAATTTAGGGAAGGCTAATATATAGGAAATATCATTAGGAGATTTAAAAAAAATGGAAAAAAATACCATCACTTTAAGATGTCTTTCCCTTGGGGGTTATATTGTTAGAGGGGAATTAGATATTTCTGTGAGAAATCAGGAAAATAAAGATTTTTTAAAATCTGCTAATGAGTTGGTGGAACTACTATATTCATGGATGAAAAAGGAAGATTTGTTAAATTATTTAACTTCTGAAGAATTAGAGTCTTTCTCAAAACCCTTGGGAAAGTGGGATAACATAGAGATTATTAAATCTATATGGAAGAATGAATCTCTTGGAACTCTTCTTTGGGCTTTATCTCTAACTCCCCAGATTCCTCCCTACGATAACCTTTTTGTTCCAGAAAAACTTATTGAAAATCTTACTCTATTTAGATCAAAGGAATACTTCTTAGAAAGAGTAGAGTTAAGATCTGAGGAGGAAATAAAGAGAGAAAGAAATATCGCAGAATATTGGTTTTGGAGATTACAAGTTTTTGACATGGAAAAGAGGAATGAGGGTATTTCTGAAAAGATAAATCTTAAAGATATAATAAGTTCTGTTACTGAAAAAGCATATTTGAATGGATATCTTCCAAAACCTATTGATGGAGATTTCCCTATTTTGGGGAAGCCTTTCAGAGACATCACCTTAGATGAATATTTAATAATCTCATATATAATAGTTGAAAGGTATAATACGTTGAATTGGATATGTGGTTATGAGGGAAATTATTAAAAATAAAAGGAGGAAAAGTTTATGATTAGATATGCTTTTCCTGATGGTTTCTTCTGGGGAACTGCAGTATCTTCTCATCAGGTTGAGGGAAATAATACTAATAACGATTGGTGGGAATTTGAGATTCAGGGAAAGGTAAAAAATAAAGAGATTTCAGGAAATGCTTGTGATCACTGGAATAAATATGAGGAGGATTTTGAAATTATTAAGGAAATGAAGAATAATGCCTTTCGCTTTTCTATAGAGTGGAGTAGAATTGAGCCAGGCTTAGGAATATTTGATGGCCCCTCTATAGAGCATTATAAAAAAATGTTATTGTCTTTGAGGGAGAAGGATATAGAACCCTTTGTTACATTACATCATTTTACTAATCCTATTTGGATAGCGCGAGAGGGTGGATGGTTAAACAAGAAAACTATTGATTATTTTTCAAAATATGTGGAAAGGATTGTAAAAGAATATAAAGATTTGGTGAGATACTGGATAACTATTAATGAGCCCAATGCCTATGCCTTTGTTAGTTATCTTATGAGGATGTTTCCTCCGCAAGAAAAAAGTCTATCAAAAATGATAACTGTACTTAATAATATGGTAAAGGCACATGCAAGAGCATATGAGATTATTCATGAAGTAATACCCAATGCAATGGTTAGTATTGCTTATAATTTTATGATATTTGATCCAATAAATTCCTCCTCTTTTTTTGATAAAAAAATACAGAATTTTTTGGATAGATTATATAATTTAATATTTTTAGAGACAATCCTTACTGGAAGATTCTCGGCTCCTTTTAAAAAAGAGGATATTCCTTATGCAAAGGATACTATTGATTATTTAGGAATTAATTACTATACAAGATTATATGTGGGATTTGATATTAAGGCATTTCCATTTTTTGTAAAACTTTATGTTCCTGAAAAAGTAGAGAAGAGTGATTTTGGATGGGAGATCTATCCTGAGGGATTTTATAGAGTGGTAAAAAGATTTTGGGAAATGATAGGGAAACCTATAATAATAACAGAGAATGGAATTTCTGATGCAAAGGATGAAAAAAGACCTAAATATTTACTCTCCCATCTTATAGAACTTCATAGAGCGATTCAAGAAGGGGTAAAAGTTTTAGGTTATCTCCACTGGTCTCTTCTGGATAACTTTGAATGGGCAGAAGGATTCTCTCAAAGATTTGGATTAATAGAGGTAGACTTTAAAACTCAAGAAAGGAAATGGAGAAATAGTGGTAAAATTTATAAAATTATATCAGAAAATAATGAAATTTCTGATGAAATAATAGAAAAATACTTGAAATAGGAGGTAAAAATTTATGCAAGATAGATTTTTAGGAGAAGCTCTAACCTTTGATGACGTTTTATTAGTTCCATCTTATAGTGAAGTTGTGCCAAGGGAAATTTCTGTAAGTACTTATCTCACTGAGAAAATTCACCTGAATATTCCTATTTTAAGTGCTGCTATGGATACTGTGACAGAGGCGAGAATGGCTATAGCTATGGCAAGAGAAGGAGGGTTAGGAATAATCCATAGAAATTTGTCTATTCTAAAACAGGCAGAAGAGGTAGATAAGGTAAAGAGATCAGAACATGGGATGATAACAGATCCCATTTATCTTTATCCCCATCAAACTGTTGGAGAGGCTCTTTCTTTAATGGAGAAATATCATATTTCAGGCCTTCCTGTTATAGAAGATAATGGAAAACTTGCAGGGATAATTACAAATCGTGATCTTAGGTTTGAGACCGATATGAATAAAAAAGTTTCAGAGGTTATGACAAAGGAAAATCTTATAGTAGCTGAAGTTGGAATTACTATAGATTCAGCAAAGGATATATTACAGAAATATAAAATAGAGAAATTACCTATTGTAGATAAGAATTTTCATCTAAAGGGATTAATAACCATAAAGGATATTCAAAAGATGAAACAATATCCAAATTCTGCTAAGGATCAAAGGGGAAGGCTATTAGTAGGGGCAGCAATAGGGGTTGGACAAGAAGCAATTGAAAGGGCAAAGGTATTATTAGAAGTAGAGGTAGATGTTATTGTTGTTGATACTGCTCATGGCCATTCAAAAAGGGTTTTAGAAACATTGAAAGAGTTAAAGAAAATATGTAAAGGGAATGTTGTTATAATTGCAGGGAATGTGGCAACTTATGATGGGACAAAGGCTTTAATTGAGGCTGGAGCCGATGTAGTAAAGGTGGGAATTGGTCCTGGTGCAATATGTACCACAAGGGTTATAGCAGGAGTTGGGGTACCACAACTTACTGCAATTTTAGATTGTGCAAGGGCAGCAAGGAAATATAATATTCCTATTGTTGCTGATGGGGGCATAAAATATTCTGGAGATATTGTAAAAGCTTTAGCATCAGGTGCCCATGCAGTCATGATAGGAAGTCTTCTTGCAGGAACCGAAGAAAGTCCTGGAGAAATAGAGATATATCAGGGAAGAAGTTTTAAGGTTTATAGAGGTATGGGATCTCTTTCGGCAATGAAAGAGGGAAGTGGTGATAGATACTTTCAAGAGGGATCAGATAAAATAGTTCCCGAAGGAATAGAGGGAAGGGTGCCTTATAGGGGACCAGTATCAGAGGTATTATTCCAATTGGTAGGAGGACTTAAAGCAGGAATGGGATATTGTGGCGTAAGAGATTTAGAAGAATTGAGAACAAAAACAAAATTTATAAAAATTACCAATGCAGGACTTAGAGAAAGTCATCCCCATGACGTGATAATCACAAGGGAAGCTCCTAATTATAGTATCTCTTCTTGGGGTAATTCATAAAAACTTTGAGATAGAAAGGCTTTTATCTCAGGGAGGGGGGTGTTAGGAAATTGTAGTAATTTGCTTTTCAGTTTTATACTTGATTCTAATCTTGAAAAGGCAATAAGAGCTTGAGAAAGTCTTTGGATAAATATTTGTATTTTCAATAGATCATAATCCACAACATATAAATAAAAGTGTCCTACCCCATGGGCTAAGATGTCCGTTGTTGGTCTTATAAATCTTTTTAAAAGTTGAGCTAATTTTTGTCTTACAACATCTTTGTCCTTTAAACTCAAAGTATTATCTGAAAATTCATACGCTATATCTCCTAAAATAAATGGAGTTTCCTTTTCTCCTGATTTATTTATAGATTGCCAAACTAAAGGGAAGAAATATGGAATAAATATAGTCCTTGTAAGGGGATCAGTTAATGGAAAATCTCTTGGAAATTCAAGGATAAAAGTAGTCCCTTCCTCTAATTTACTTTTGACATTTATCGTTCCCTTATGGGCTTCAACAATATTTTTAACTATGGAAAGACCTAAACCTGTTCCACTTTTTCTTTTAATTAAAGAACTGTCTGCTTGATAAAATCTATCAAAAATATAGGGAAGATGTTCTGGGGAGATTCCTTCACCCTGATCCGATACTTCAATTATTACAACTTTTATTTTATCTTGGATAGATAAAGTAATATTTCCTCCCTTTGGGGAATATTTTACTGCATTATCAATAAGGTTATGAAATACTTGGGTTAATCTGTCCTGATCTCCTGATATTAATATGGGATATGCAGGAAAAGAAAATATAAAACTATGTTTTGTGGTTTGAGCTTGGAAAAATAATGCCCTTTCCTTTATTATATTCTTGATATCTACAAGCTCCCTTTTTATCTCTAATCTTCCTGCTTCTAATCTTGATAAATCTAATAGATCGTTAATAAGTTTTGTTAATCTTTCTGTCTCTTGATTTATAATTTTTAGATAATTTTTAGCTCTTTCTTCTTCTATTTTTTGAGTGAGTAGAAGTTCACTATAACCCTTTATAGCAGTGAGAGGAGTTTTTAATTCATGGGATACATTAGCAACAAATTCAGATTTTAGCTTATCTAATTCCTTAGAAAGACTTATATCCCTTACAGCTAAGATATAGTCTAATATTTTTGAGTCATCCCACAATGCTGATAAATTACAACCTAATATTACCTCTTTCATATTTTGTGAATATACTTTCATTTCATATTGTAAATAGGGAAGTTGTTGATTAAATAGTCTATCAAGGGGACAGTTTATACAAAGAATATTTCCCTTTAAGTCCTTACATTTCAAGGTTTCTTTACAATTTTTTTCTAAGTCTTGGGAAGTGATGGAAAAGATATTTTGGGCAATGGGATTTATCATTTTAAGATTCTTTTTGCTATCTAAAATAACAAGACCATCTGCGATATTTTCGAGTATTCTTTGCATTCTTTCTTTTTCAGTGTTTACTGCATTATATAAAATAGCTTTATTTAAGGCAATTGATGCCTCATTAGCAAAATTTATAGTTAACTCCAGTTCGTATTTTGTAAAGGGTTTCTTTTTAATATTATTAACCATCTCTAAGGCACCAATTATTTCATCATCAATCCTTAGAGGAGCACAAACAATAGAGCCTGTTTTAAAGCCAGTAATTTCGTCAAAATATGGAGAGAATCTTTTATCCTGAGAAGCATTTTCTATAACAATTCCATCACCCTTCTCTACAACCCATCCTGCAATTCCATCACCTTTTTTAAGCCTTTTTCCCACTAAATCCTTTGCTTTTTCTCCTTTAACCTTTTTAAATATTAGCTCCCCTGTTTCCTTATCCTTTATAAATATCGTTCCTCCATCTGCATCCAAAAGTTTTATTGCGGAATCTAATATTGAAAAGAGAATTTCGTCAAAATCCAAAGATGAATTTATAATCTGAATTATTTTATAAAAAGTTTCTGATTCCTTTATTTTTAATTGTAATTTTAAGGTTTCTTTTGCTACATAATTTAAAAATAAAGCTAAAACAATAGAAAGTCCTCCCAGTTCGCTTACCCTAAATAATACAGAACTTAACACAAATTCTTCCTTTTGAACAATTCCAAAATATAAAAAGATTAGAGTTACGAGAATAGAAGAAGTTATTGATGTTTTAAAATCATATCTTAGAGATGATGATATTATTGGGAAAAGAAGAAAAAGATATAAGTTGCTTGTTATTCCTCCTGTAATATATACTAAGGATGCAATAAGTATAGTATCAATGGCAGAAAAAACCTGATGACTATATACAAAGGAATAGGAATAAACCGGAAAAAAGGTTGTAAACAAAATATATATAGAATAAACTATGAGAAGAAGGTCAAATAATTTAGGGTAGAAGGTGGGAATAAAATCAAACTTTATGAGAATAAGGGAAGTTATTAAAAAGATTGCCCTTAGAAGGGATATAATTTTTTCCCTTTTTATATTTTCTTCTGTACTTCTCATGAATTCTTTCCCAAAAGATTTTGGACCTTTTCTATTAATTCTTTTAAAGTGAAGGGTTTTGTCAAATAGTCGTCTGCGCCCATTCCAAATCCAATTTTTTGATCCAATTCACTGGATCGAGCCGATAATATTAAAACCAAGGTATTAAGATTAGGATTTTCCTTTATCTGTTCACAAATAGTATATCCATCAATATCTGGAAGCATAATATCTAAAATTACTAAATCAGGTTTCTCTTTTCTTACTAAATCTAAAACTTCTTTCCCTGTTCCTGCTTCCAAGAGTATATAATTTCCTAAATAATTTAAAGTGTCCACCACCAGATTTCTTACATTAGGTTCATCATCAACAATTAAAATTTTTTTCATTTTCCTTCTTTCCTTACAATTTTTTAAATATATTTTACTACAAAATCTTAAGTCAGTGTGATAAAATACTATAAAAAATTACGAGGTGAATGGTATGAATTTAAAGGAAAAAGTGGAAAACAAATTAAGAGAAGTTATTGATCCAGAGGTAGGATTAGATCTTGTTTCACTAAACACAATTGAGAATTTAGAAGTGAAGGAAGATGGATATGTAAAAGTTGTTTTCAGACCTACAACTCCTTTTTGTCCCTTAGGAGTACAACTTGCTTTATCAATAAAAAAATCATTAAAGGAGATAGAAGGAGTAAAAAATGTAGAGGTAGAAGTAATTGACTTCATATACGCTGAACAAACAAACGAACTTCTTAAGAATATGTAGTTGGATAGATGTCCTTTACTACCCACTCTTCCAATAGTTTTTTTCTATCAATTTCTTCTATAAAAATAGAAGGCTTAGAAAAGGAAGAGAAGTTTATATTAGAATGGGTAATAATTGTAGTTAAAAAAAGTTCCCTTTTTGCCCTTGTAGTTGCAACATAAAAAAGTCTCCTTTCTTCCTCTAAGCCCCTTTCTAAACTTCTATGATTAGGAAATTCTCCTTGTACCAACCTCATTATAAAGACAAATTCCCACTCCAAGCCCTTTGCTTGGTGTATAGTGGAGAGAACTAAAACATTTTTATCTTCTTCCTCTTCAATAATTCTTTCTCCCGTATAGGTATATAAAGACAACTCACTTAAAAAATTCTCTAAATTATCATATCTCTCTGCTAAGAGGATCAATTGTTCAATATCCTTGGATCTTTCATAATAATCTAAATAGTGTCTTTTAAGATAATCTAAATAATAATTTTTAAAGAAAAAGGACAATGTTCCAGCAATATCTCTCTCCCAAGGAATATTTTTTAATCCATCCCATATTCCTTTTATCTCTCTAACCCCATCCAAAGTTCTTCCCTTCATAGGCATTGTAAATATTCTTTCTAAAGATTTACCCTCATAAAGAAACTCAGATAATCTTTTACTATATGTTCTTCCGATTCCTGAAAATAACCTAAAAAATCTTTGGGATGATATCTGATCCATAGGATTATATAATACCTTGAGAAGAGATAACATGTCCTTTATATGCGCCTGTTCAAAAAATCTTAATCCTCCTCTTACCTCAAAGGGGATACCTTTTCTTGTTAATTCCATTTGAAGAGACATAGATTGATAATTTGATCTAAAGAGAACTCCTATATTTTTATAAGGGATTCCTTCTTTGTGGATCTCCTTTATAGCTTCTGCTATAAATTTTGCCTCTTCTTTCTCATCATATGCCCATACTAATTTAGGCTTTGATCCAGATCTTGGAATGGCCTTTAACTCCTTTCTATATTGATTTTTATTGTTTTTTATTATTTCATTTGCAAGATTTATAATTTCAGGAGTACTTCTATAATTACTAATTAAATGAAAGATTTTTGTATTTTCAAATATCTGGGGAAATTTTAACATATTTTCGAGGGTGGCCCCTCTAAAGGAATAAATACTTTGAGCATCATCGCCTACTACTAAAATATTTTTGTTATTTTTTCTAAGAAGTCTTACTATTTCTCCTTGAAGCCAATTTGTATCTTGATATTCGTCTACAAGAATCCATAAGAATTGTTCATCTAAAATTTCTCTTATTCTTTCTTTTTCTAATAATAATCTATACCAGAGCCAAAGCAGATCATCGTAATCCATTACATTTAATTTTCTCTTGGTGGACTCATACATTTTGTAAATCTCTTTTATAAGTTCTAAATTCTCAATAAAAGGAGAAGCCTTTTCCCGAATAACCTCTTCCCAATCTTTACCAGTATTTACTTTATAGCTAAAAATTTCTTGTAAAATCTCGCTATTTAAGTCCTTTTCTATTTCTTCAACACAATCTTTTATAAGTTCCCTCCCATCATCTCTATCCAATATGTTATAATTCTCGTCTATTCCAAATTCTCTTATATATTTCCTTAAAAATTTATTTCCCACATGGTGAAAGGTTCCTCCAATCACTTTTGGATTTCTCTGAACAAGATTTACAACTCTATTTAACATCTCCCTTGCTGCGTGATTAGTAAAGGTAAGAAGCATAATATGGGATGGCTCTTCACCTCTTGCTAAAAGATATGCAACTCTATACACAATGGTTCTTGTTTTTCCAGACCCGGGACCTGCTAAAACTAAACAGGGTCCATCTCCTTCTAATACTACCTTTTCTTGTTCAGGATTTAATTCTTTTTTTAATCTTTCTAAAAACATTTTAGTTTCTTCTCTCATACCAAGATTATATCAGAAAAATCAGATGGTATAATTTAAGAAAAGGGAGGTGGAAAAATGAAAATTTTGACAATTCTTTTAATTATTTTAGGGTTGCTTAGTATAGTAGAAGGAGAGAATAGAATAATAAAGCTTCCAGAGCCAAGATATAAAAGTAATATATCTATAGAAGAAGCATTATTAAAAAGAAGATCCATTAGAAGTTATAAAGATGAACCATTAAGTATTTCTGAGATATCTCAAATTTTATGGGCAGCTCAAGGGATCACAGATAAAAGAGTAGGATTTAGAACTGCCCCTTCTGCTGGTGCCCTTTATCCTTTAGAAATTTACTTGGTTGTAGGAAAGGTAAAAGATTTAGAGCCAGGAGTTTATAAATATAGACCAGAAAATCATGAAATAATCTTAACATTAAAGGGAGATAAAAGGAATGATTTATATATTTCTGCTTTAAGACAAGAATGGATAAGAAATGCCCCAGTAGTTATTGCCATTTCTGCAATTTTTGAGAGAACTACAATAAAATATGGAGAAAGGGGAATAAGATATGTATATATGGAAGCAGGACATTGCGCTCAAAATGTCTATCTCCAGTGTGTATCTTTAAATCTTGGAACAGTTACAGTGGGAGCCTTTTATGATGATAATGCTAAAAGAGTTCTTAATTTACAAAAAAATGAATCTCCATTATACTTAATGCCTATAGGTAGAATATGAGAAAGGAGGATGTTAATGAAGAAAATTCTTTATATTGTTTTAGATGGACTTGGTGGAAGACCGGAGGCAAGTTTAGATTATAAGACAACTCTTGAGGCTGCTTATACTCCTTATATGGATAGTTTAGCAAAAAAGGGGCAATTGGGATTAATGGATCCCATTTCTGAAGGAATTGCGCCTGAATCTGACGCAGCAGTATTAAGTATTTTGGGTTATGATGTAGATAAGTATTATACAGGAAGGGGCCCCTTAGAGGCCCATGGTTCAGATATTAAGGTAAGGGATGGAGATCTTGCTTGGAGAGCAAATTTTGCTACTGTTGATGAGGACACCTTAAAGATTTTAGATAGAAGAGCTGGAAGGAACTTAACCACAGAAGAGGCAAAGGCTCTTGCGGAAGAAGTTAATAGTAAAGTTAAATTAGAAGGAGCAGATTTTATTTTTAAGGCAACAGTGGGACATAGAGGAGTATTGGTTATTAGAAAAAAAGATGGAAAGTTATCTGCAAATGTAGAAAATATAGACCCAGGTTATAAGAGACATGGACCATATAGTATTGCTATCTCAAATCCTCCTGTGGAAGTTCAAAAATGTATCCCTTTAGATGAATCCCTTGAAGCAGAAGAATCAGCAAGATTAACCAATGAGTTTGTAATGAAAGCCTTTGAGATTTTAAAAAACTCAGAGATAAACAAGAGGAGAAGGGAAGAGGGTAAAAAACCAGCAAATATTATTCTTCTTAGAGATGCAGGAGATTCTTTACCTAAAATTCCTACTCTAAAAGAACTTTATGGACTTTCCTTTGGAAGTATTGTGGAGATGCCAGTGGAAAGAGGAATAGCACTTCTTACAGGAATGAAGGAAGTCCCTATTGAAGATTCCACCAATTATAAACTTTGGGCAGATAAAGTTCTTGAAGCACTAAAAGAATTTGATGGGGTTTATGCTCACTTAAAAGGACCTGATGTTCCTGGCCATGATGGACTCGTGGATGGAAAGAAAGATAGTATTGAAAAGATAGATGCAGAGTTCTTTTCCAATTTGCTTCCATATCTTGATTTTTCAAAAGTAGTGGTTGCAGTTACTGCAGATCACTCAACTCCTTGTTCTTTGAAGGCTCACTCAGAAGATCCTGTTCCATTAATGATCGTAACTTCAGGACATCAATGGGATGGAAGCGAATATTTTGGTGAAAGTTCCTGTGCTAAGGGAAAACTTGGGAGAATAAAGGGGAAAGACCTTTTACCTCTTCTTGTGGAAATTGCAAGAAAATAAGGAATTTTTATGCAAGATTTTGATCCTCTCAAATATTTTGAGAAACTTTACGAGAGGAAAAAAATATATAGCTTTAATGCTACATCAAAAGAGGAATGGAAGGATTGGAAGGAAAAATTAAGGAGGAAAATTGTAGAACTTCTTGGAGGATTTCCTGAAAAAGTAGAGATAAATACTAAGATTTTAGAGAAAAAGGATTTTGGTGAATATATTAGAGAAAAAATTGTTTTTGATTCTTGTGAAAATATAAAAGTTGTTGGATATCTTCTTGTACCCAAGAATCTTGATTTTCCAAGACCTGGAGTTATTGCTGTTCCTGGACATGGATTAGGAAAGGATGATATAGTGGGAATAAACCCTGATGGAACAGAAAGAACTATTCCTTCAGGTTATCAAAAGGATTTTGCTTTAACTCTTGTTAGAGAAGGATTTATTACCTTTGCTATAGAACAAATGGGATTTGGAGAAAGAAGAATAGAAGAAGATATAAATAAAGCTAAAGATAAATCATCCTGTAGAAAGTTAGCCTTTTGGGCATTAATGCTTGGAAAAACTCTTTTAGGAATGAGGGTATGGGATTTGATGAGATCAGTTGATTACTTGCAGAAAAGAAAAGAAGTTAAAAAAGATTCTATAGGAATAATGGGAATTTCAGGAGGAGGAACTACTTCTCTTTTTGCTTCAGCGTTAGATGATAGAATAAAAGTAACAGTTATCAGTGGCTATTTGAATACTTTTAAAGATAGTATTTTATCAATCACCCATTGTGAGTGTAATTATGTACCTGGAATCTTAAATTACGCTGAGATGTATGATATAGCATCTTTAATTGCACCAAGATATCTTTTTATTGAGCAGGGAATCTTTGATGATATTTTTCCTATCTTTGCCACAAAATTTTCTCTTGAGAGGATAAAAGAAGTTTATAATTTCTTGGGATTTCCTGAAAATATTCAATGGGAATTTTTTGAAGGAGGGCATGAGATTTTTGGAAAAAGATCCATTATGTGGTTAAAGGAAAAACTAAAATAAATATTTTTTTCTGGAGGGAGATATTATCTTCCTCCAGGACAAATTAATATTTTCTTTCTCTGTAAGTTTTAAATCTACTTTTAATTTTTTATTAAATTCCTTTGCACTTCTGTAGGCATTATTACATCATAATTTAATTTATAAAAATTTCCAGTAAATAGGATATGAACTTAGACTTTTTTTATCCAATTTTCTATTAACTCTTTTAAAGTGGGAGATCCTTCATCTTTGTATTCATAATATACTCTAAAAGCTCTCTGAGGAAATTTGATAATAGATCTTAAATCTATTGGTGTACCTATTATTATATAATCACAAGGAATCTTTTTAATTGTTTCCTCTAATTCATTGAGTTGATCTTTATTATATCCTAAAGCAGGTAAGACCCTTTCTAAATGAGGATATTTTTTATAGGCAAGTTTTATAGATCCTATAGCAAAGGGCCTTGGATCAATAATTTCTGCCTGCATATTTTTTGCATATATATAGCCTGCTCCAAAGGGCATTTCCCCATGGGTAACTGTTGGGCCGTCTTCTATTACAAGTATCCTTTTCCCTTTTAAATCTTCTTCCATATCAGCTTTTATAGGAGAACTTGCATAAACAATTTTTGTTTTTTTATTTCTTTCCTTTATATTTTCAATAATTCTATCAATATTTTCTTTAGGAGCAGTATCTACTTTATTTATCACAATAATATCTGCTAAATAGATATTCACTTCTCCTGGAAAATAAGAGATCTCATGACCAGCTCTATAAGGATCTACAACTGTAATAAATAAATCTGGTTTAAAGAAAGGAAAGTCATTATTTCCTCCATCCCATACGATAATATCAGCCTCTTTTGATACCTCTTTCAAAATTTCCTTGTAATCTATACCAGCATATACAATAGCTCCTTCTCTTAAAAGGGGTTCATATTCTTCTCTTTCCTCTATAGTACAATTATGAATAGTTAAGTCTCTGAAATTTTCAAATCTTTGTATTCTTTGATTTTTAAGATTACCATAAGGCATAGGATGTCTTACCACAATAGTTTTTAATTCCATATCCCTTAATACCCTTACAACATATCTTGTGGTCTGACTTTTTCCAGCTCCAGTTCTCACTGCACATACGCTTACTACAGGTTTATCACTCTTTAACATCGTTTCTGTGCCTAGTAATTTAAAGTCTGCTCCAAGAGAGAGTAATAAACTTGCTTTTTGCATTACATATAAATAAGATACATCACTATATGAGAAGACAACCTCGTCTACTTTATATTCTCTTATAAGTTCAGGAAGATCTTCTTCAGAAAGAATAGGAATCCCATTGGGATATAAAATTCCTGCAAGTTCAGGTGGATATACTCTATTTTCAATACCAGGAATTTGAGAGGCAGTAAAAGCAATTACTTCATAAAGGGGATTATCTTTAAACAAGACATTGAAATTATGAAAATCTCTTCCTCCAGCCCCCATTATAATAATCTTTCTTCTCATGAATTTAACTCCTCCTTATATATCTTTTTTACAAAGGGTGATGTAAAAGCCTGAAGAAGAGAAGAATAATTGGGATAAAATCCTATAACATCTCCCAACTTAATTTCTGTATGTTCTCCCAAATCAACTACTAAATAATCGGAGTTTGCCCCTAAAATTTCTATATCTGGAAATTCAGGAAATAATCCTTTAGGATCTATATCCTGTCTTCCTATATTCAATAAAGCTCTTCTTCTTATCCCCTTATCTTTAAAAGTAGGTTTATGTCCAAAAGCATCTTCTTTGATTATTCCCCAAGGAATAGAGGGCTTCTCTTTTAGCTCTATAATTTCTGCTAATATCCTAAATGTATCCCTTCTACCTCCGGGTATGGGATCTCTATGTGCTGTATCCCTTCCCAACATAATTGCCTCACCAATTCTTAAGTGATTTATTTTCTTAGGTATCTCTCCTTTAAAAAGTAAAGGAATACTGCTAGAATTTCCCCCTGAAATTAGCAAAAAATTTATAGAAAATTTTCTCTCTAAATTATCAGTAAGCTCTGAAAATTCTATTAATTTCTCTTGTGTTGGTATAACTCCACCAAAGCAAGTAAAATTTGTACCAATCCCCACAAGCTCAATATTTTTCATATTTAAAACCTCCTTTATTACTTTTTCTAATTCTTTTTTGTCCCATATACCCTCTCTTAAATCTCCCATTTCAATCATAATTATTACTTTATGTTTTTTTCTCAGTTTTTTGGCAAAATCATTTAATTCCCTCAAAATATTCAACTCAGAATGGAGACTTATATCTAGATAATTTACAATATCTTTAATTTCTGAAAAAGAAGGAAGCCTTATAAATGTAAATTCTGTTTTAAGTTTTTTCATTCTTTTGATATTTTCAATCCTAGAATCAGATATTCCCCTTGCTCCTGCTTTTATTAAAACCTCTGCAATCTTAGGATCACCTAAGGTAACCTTTGTAACACCATCAATAAATATACCTTTTCCTTTTGCCTTTTCTATAATTATAGTTGCATTTTGATAAATAGCAGATAAGTTAATCTCTAAAATAGGATATCCTTTTTTCATTTTTTTTCCTCACCATTAATAAAAATAGCCACGACTTTGTGGCATTTCTTAATAATATACTCTATGAAAAACAAAAACAAGAAGGGGGATAATTCCCCCTTCTATACATTAATACTCTTCTAAAATTACGTTATCAAGATAAATGGTGGTAGCAATACTTTTATCACTTATTTTCCCAAAATCAAAAACTATTATTTGAGCTTCCTCAGAAGGAGTAAATTCCCAAGTATAGGTTCTCTTTTCAGGAATTAAATTGAAGATACTCTTCACTACAATTTTCCAAGTCTGATCTTGAATAACCCTCACTTGGATATCCCTTTCTTTGTCAGATTTTGCATCAAAGAGAAGTTTATAAGAGACCCCTTTCTTTATTGGTGTATGTTGTCCAAATTGAATATGCCAAAAATCATTTCCGGGATTATTAATTTTTATATAAAATACTCCATCTCTAGCACCATATTCTTCTATTTCTGCAGTCCCCTGTACTACAAGATACCATGGAGAGGGAGCTTGATATATAACGGAATTCTCAAAGGTACCTAAGGTTTTTACTACCATTGGATTAGCTTGTGAAGAGGATTTTTCTCCTTGAATGAAACCTAAAAACAAAAAAATGAAAAGTAAAAATAATATAGAAAATTTTTTCATGTTATTAATTCTCCTTTGCAAAAATTTTAGAAAAT
>CAZTGC010000007.1:79704-128504 GCA_964612975.1 uncultured Dictyoglomota bacterium
TAGAAAATTTATCTTCTCACCTCCCAATAAAGAATTTATTTTCCATCAAAATTTTATTGCAACATGCTAATAATTTATACAAATATTGCACAATTTTATATATTATATATTAAATTTTTTAACCAATTTCAAGTAAGAAGTGCCATGGGATCTATTCAGTTGTCTTATTCCGAAAGAAATGATAAGATACCACTTAGATAATGGAGTAAAATATAAGGATAGTTATACTCCTTATTAGGAGGTGAAAATAAATGGAAGTCATATTTGAAAAGGAGATTCTTGGCGTAAAAATAAAAGTTATAAAAGGTGATATTACCCAAGAAGATACAGAAGCAATAGTCAATCCTGCTAATAATTATTTAAAACATGGTGGAGGAGTTGCGGGAGCTATAGTAAGAGTTGGAGGGGAAATTATCCAAAGGGAAAGTGATGAGTATATTCAAAAGCATGGACCTCTCCCTACAGGCGAAGCAACTATTACTTCTGGTGGAAATCTAAAGGCAAGATATGTCATTCATACTATAGGTCCCAGATGGGGAGAGGGAGATGAGTATAATAAACTTAAAAGGGCAGTCAAAGGCACATTAAAGCTTGCAGTCGAGAAAAATATTAAAAGTTTAAGTATTCCTGCAATAAGTTGTGGAATTTTTGGCTTTCCTCAGGATTTAGGGACAAAGATAATTGTAGAAACAATAATTGATTTTATAAAAAAAGAATTCCATACTTTTGAGGAAGTACATTTAATAGGTATAGGGGAGGATATACCATCACTTTTTGCTAAGAATTTGCAATCTTTATCTTAGAATATATTTTCTCTTTTAGATCAGGTAATCTTAAATAATATATTAAAGAACTTATAATGCAAACTATTCCTCCTAATAAAACAGTGTTTGATGGTCCTAATAATTTTCCAGCTAATCCCCCAATATAGCTACCAATAGGCATGGCACCCATAAAAAATGTCACATAAAAACTCACAACTCTTCCCCTTACATGATCATCTATAATACTTTGGACTAAAGTATTACTACAAACTGCATTTAACATAAAACTCATACCTACCATAACCAAAGTAAAGATAGAGAAAATTATATTTCTTGAGAAGGAGAAAAGAATGAGTCCGAAACCAGCAGAACATAATGCATAAACAATAATATTTTCAATACCCTTTATACTTTTTCTTCCCGCAAGGTATAAGGCTCCAATTAAAGCCCCACACCCTACACCACTCATAAGAAATCCTAAGGTTTCAGAACCTCCCCTAAGAATTTCTGAGGCGAAAATGGGCATAAGTACACTATAGGATGAAGATATAAGACTGGAGATAAAAATAAATATTAATACATTTTTTACTACAATTGAATTAAAAGAATAATAAAAGCCCTCTTTAAAATCTTGCAAAATACTATTTTGAGATTTTACAGGTTTTGCATTATTTAGCCTCATTAAAAGCAATACAAAAATTACAGCAAAATATGTTATTGCGTTAATTAAAAAACATATTCCCTCTCCCATTATGGCAACTAAAATACCACTTATCATCGGACCAATTAATCTTGCACTATTAAACAAAAGAGAATTTAGGGCGATAGCATTTACTAAATCTTCTTTTCTTTCTACCATTTCTATAACAAAAGATTGTCGGGTTGGTGCATCTATAGAATTTACTATTCCAAGGAAAAGACTTAATAATAAAATTTGATAGATCTCTATTCTATTAGAGAGAGTTAAAATTGAGAGTATAAAGGCTTGAAATAATAATAGAAATTGAGTAAGGATCAAAATCCTATGTTTGCTAAATCTATCTAAAAATACACCTGTAAAAGGAGATATAACAAGATTAGGAATTTGGCTTAAGAAAGCAGTTGTACCTAAAACTATTGTGGAATTTGAAATACGATAGACTAACCAGCTCATGGCAGTTTGTTGCATCCAAGTTCCAATTAGTGATATTGCTTGTCCACTAAAAAACAATCGAAAGTTTCGACTTCTTAAAGCCCGAAATAATCCTTCCATAACCATTTCAGAATATATCATTACAAATTTAATAAAAAATTAGATAGGAAGAATCTATTTGGAAAATTCTTACATGGGAATTTCTCTAAAGATATAGCTCATAAAATAGATCCCAAAAATTAAAAGAAAAACTGAGGAAAAGTATAAAATATATTTATATACTTTTCTCCAAAAGGGAAGAGAAAGACTTTGCCCAATAAGTCCTATAAATATATACCAAACATAATCTGATAAAATATGTCCCATATAAAAACTTAGAATTCCAATTACAAAATAGTTTTTTGCCTGAGCTATAAAGGAAACTCCAATAGTGAGCCACCAAAGAAGCCAATAAGGATTTGCAAGAGAGGTTAATGCTCCTGTAAGAATTAAAGAAGGATTAAAGTTATAAATTTGGGTGGGAGGGTCTAAAGAATTCTTTAAAATAGAAATCCTGTTTTTAGCAATATCTAAAAGAAGGCTTATTCCCATATAGATTAAAAATATACTTCCTATGAAACTAAGGGCTTTAATAAAAATAGGAGTTTTTAATATTGGCTGAAAACCTAAAAGAAGTGAGATTAAAAGAACCCCTTCTAAAATTGCATGCCCCGAAATAATCTCTAAAGCTTTCTTCCAACCACCTATACTACTTTTTGTCAAGACTAAAGTCATTAAAGGCCCAGGAGTAGAAGCCCCAGAGAATCCCACCAAAAAACTTGTAATAAATAATGTTATAATTTGCTTCTCCCAAAAGATAAAATCTTGAATTAATTATATCATAAATTAAATTCCCCTTGACAGTTTTATTTTTTCAATATAAAATCTGAAATAGAATAACTTAAACGGTTAAGTTAATATGAAGAAGCTTAAAAACAGACTTACAATTAATGATATCGCTAAACTTGCTGGTGTCTCTAAGGGGGCTGTTTCATATGTGTTAAACAATAAACAAGGAGTAAGCGAAGAAGTTAGAGATAGGGTTTTAAGAGTTATAGAAGAGTATGGATACAGACCTAATAAATTAGCTCAAGCTTTAGCAGGAAAAAAAACAAATTTTATAGCTCTTGTGATACCTGATATAAGTGATGTGTTTTACGCGAAAATTATTAAAGGAGTTGAAATAACTTTAAGTAAAAATGGATATTTTTTAAATCTTTATAGTACTCATGCAAACCCTGAAAAGGAGCAAGAGGTTTTTGATTTTCTAAATACTGGTTTTGTGGAGGGAGCTATAGTTATGGTATATCATCTTGAAAAGGACTTTATAGATAAAATAATTGATCTAAAAATTCCCTGTGTTTTTATAGGTTATCCTTATGGGGATGATAAAATTTACTCTCTTGCAGTAGATAATGAAGAGGGAGGATTTAAGGCGACAGAATATCTCATATCCTTAGGACATAAAAAGATTGTCTTTATTCATGGATCAAAAGAGGCATGGGATAGTGAGTTTAGGTTTAGAGGTTATTTAAAAGCCTTAGAAAAATATAATCTTCCCTTTAATGAGAAACTGGTTTTAAGGGGGGATTTTACAAGAGAAGGGGGATATAGAGCTGTAAAAGAGTTTTTGAGGGTTTCGGAAGAGTTTACAGCTATTTTTTCTGCAAACGACCATATGGCCTTTGGTGCTATAAAGGCTTTAAAGGAGGAGGGACTGAAAGTTCCAGAAGATATATCAATTATGGGTTTTGACAATATAGAAGCAAGTGCACTAAGCAATCCACCTCTTAATACAATAATGCAACCTATTTATCAATTAGGAGAAATGTCTGCTAAAATTCTTTTGAGACTCCTTTCAGGAGAAAATTTAGAACAAAAAAAGTATCTTTTAAAAACTCAATTAATTGAAAGAAAATCTTGTAGAAAGATTTAGAAATTTCTTTATAGTTTTTAATTTAATGTGGATTATTGTTTAAAACTTAACCGGTTAAGAAAGGAGAGAAAAAATGGAGAGATTCTTTGAAACAAAATATAGTTATTTTAAAAATGATGGAAGAGAATATGTTATTAAGACTCCAAAAACTCCAAGACCCTGGACAAATGTGATATCCAATGGTGATTATGGGGTAGTGGTCTCGAGTACGGGATCTTCTTATAGTTTTAGGACTCATGCTTCTTTAAATAGAATAACTCGATGGAATCAGGATTTAATAAGAGATGATTGGGGAAAATATATTTATATAAGGGATAATGAGGATGGAGATTTTTGGTCCATTCCTTGGAAACCAGTATGTAAAGATTATGAGGATTTTGAACTTATTCATGGTATTGGTTATTCTATATTTAATACAGAATACTACGGGATAAAAACAGAATTAACCCTATTTGTGCCTTTAGAAGATCCAGTTGAAATCTGGCTTTTGAAAGTTAAAAATGAATCCTCTC
This sequence comes from uncultured Dictyoglomota bacterium, assembly GCA_964612975.1. Taxonomy (GTDB): domain Bacteria; phylum Dictyoglomota; class Dictyoglomia; order Dictyoglomales; family Dictyoglomaceae; genus NZ13-RE01. Next base: position 84,088 of record CAZTGC010000007.1, read on the forward strand.
AAATTAGAAATATATCGCTATTTACATATTTAGAATGGAATTTAGGAGGAGCTCCTGATTGGCATAGAGAATTCCATAAAACTTTTATAGAAACATATTTTAATAAAGATGGGAATTATATATTTTCTAAAAAGAGACTTTGGGAAATTCCCAATAAAAAGGGACAACATTGGAATAGGGATTGGGAATATACAGCTTTTCATTGGGTAAACCTTTCTGTTAGTGAAGCAGAGGGATCCAAAGAGGAATTTATTGGACTCTATGGGGATTTAAAATTTCCAAAAGCTCTTATTGAAGGTAAATTAACAAACACCTTTGGTAAATGGGAAGATGATATTGCATCTTTGAAGGTAAATCTTACCCTTAATCCTTCTGAAGAAAAGATTCTTATTTTTGCTTTAGGGGCTATAAAAAATGATTCTAATGAATCCATAGATAAAATAATAGAAAAATACAACTCCAAGGAAAAAGTAGAGAAAGCCTTAGAGGATATAAGGGAAAGATGGAATGAGCTCCTTTCGAAATCCCTTGTGGAAACTCCTGATCCTGCTTTTAATATAATGAATAATTATTGGCTTAAATATCAAGCAATTTCGGGAAGGCTTTGGGCAAGAACTGCCTATTATCAATTAGGAGGGGCCTATGGTTTTAGAGATCAACTTCAGGATAGTCAAATATTTTTGTACTTAGATCCTGAAAAAACTCTAAAACAAATTAGACTTCATGCAAGCCATCAGTTTTCTAACGGATATGTATATCATTGGTGGCATCCTATAAGTGAAATAGGACATGTAAATGAGATCTCTGATAATAGGTTATGGCTTCCCTACTTGGTTATTAGATATTTAAAAAATACTAATGATTGGAATTCCCTTAAAGAAAAAATACCTTATTTAGATGAAGGAGAAGGTACCTTATATGAACATTGTTGTAAGGCTATAGATTTGAGTTTGACAAAATTTAGTGAGAGAGGTCTCCCTCTTATAGGGGATGGAGATTGGAATGATGGAATGAATGCTATTGGAACCCAAGGAAAAGGTGAAAGTATATGGCTTGGTCATTTTCTCCATGGAATATTAAAGAATTTTGTCAAAATATGTGAGAAGGAAGAAGACTATGAGAGGAAAGGTTATTACTTAAAAAGGGCAGAAGAGCTTAAAGAAGCAATAAATAAATATGGTTGGGATGGAGAGTGGTTTATAAGAGCTTTTAAAGATAATGGAGAACCTGTAGGAAGTAGTAGTTGTAAAGAGGGTAAAATTTTTTTAAATGCTCAAACTTGGGCTATTCTTGAAGATTCTACCTCTGAAGAAAGGAAGAAATTAGCCTACGAATCGGCTAAAAAATATCTTTATAGAGAATATGGACCTTTACTTCTATATCCTGCTTATACTTCTCCAGATCCAGAAATAGGCTATCTTACTAGGTATGCTCCTGGAGTAAGAGAAAATGGAGGACTTTATACTCATGCGGGATGTTGGGCAGTTTTGGCTTCTTGTAAAATGAAGGACCATGAAGCTTATAAAATCTACAAAAGTTTTATGCCTATTTATAGAGGAATGGATCCTGATCTTTATAAAGTGGAACCTTATGTAACCTGTGGTAATGTAGATGGTCCTGACTCGAAATATTTTGGAAGGGGTGGATGGAGTTGGTATACAGGTTCTGCTACCTGGTATTTTATTTGTGCCCTAGAAGGAATTTTGGGAATTATTCCCACTTGGGATGGTTTAAAAATTTCTCCTAATATTCCTGAGGATTGGGAAGAGGTAAAGATAAAAAGGTTATTTAGAGGAAAGATTTATGAGATTCATATTAAGAAAAAAGGAGGGTTTGAAATATTTGTAGAAGGAGAAAAAGCTAAAGGAGATCTTGTTAATTATCAAGGTGATAAAAAGGTGGTGAAAGTAGAGGTTTATATTTAAAGGGGGTGAGAAAAATTAAAAATTTTCTCTTTTTTAAATATATAAAAGGGGAGGTTTTAGTATGAAGAAGATTTTAGGTATTTTAGTCTCTCTTTTTCTCCTTTTCTCTCTTACTTTCTCTTATGAAGTAGTAAATTACATGGATGAAATTAAAGGACTAAGTGATGACAATACTGGAGCAAAGTTTGAATTAGCTACAGAATATGTAACATCAGGAAAATATTCTGTTAAGGTTATACCTTCAGGAAGAACTGATGAAACAAAAATGGCATTTCAAATATCTGGAAACATCCTTTCAAAATGGGCAGAAAAGGAAATTTTAAAAATCTCTGTGTACATAAAGGGTGATGTGGAAACAAAACCCAATAAATTCTTTCTTGGAATGGCTGATGTAACCTCCGATTGGCAGTGGGTTGATGGAGTATTCTCAGAAGCAAAGGTCAAAAATGGATGGAATATTGTTGATTTTAAACTTTCTTCCAAGATGAGAGAGGTTAAAAAAGATGGTAAGTATATACTTTACTTTGCCTTTATCCAAGAAAGGGATGGTAGAAAGGTTCCTGTAAAGGATCCCTTCTATATAGATAAAATAGTTATAGAAAGTCTTGGGGAACCAAAGAAAGTTTATATATGGGGTATGGATACTTTATCCGAAATAAAGGCCTTTGATAATGACAATACTGGAGCGATCTTTGAATTAAGTGATGTGTACGTAGCTAATGGAATAGGTTCTGTGATGGTAATTCCTAGTGGAAAGAGTTTAGAAACTAAGGTAGCTCTTTGGATACCAAAGGATATGATCGAAGTATGGAACCAGTCGGATAAAGTTGTCATGAAGGTATACCTTCCACCAAAGATGAAAGTTAAACCTGAAATGTTCTTTATGGGTATGGCAGATTTAACTTCAGACTGGCAATGGATTGATGGAGTGTTTTCGAATACTAAAGCTTCTGATGGATGGAACGATGTAGAGTTTGTTCTTACAGAAAATATGAGAAAACTCAAAGAAAATGGAAAATACAAAATCTATCTTGCCTTTGCAGGATTTGATAAAGATAGAAATAAGATTCCTCTTCAAGAATCCTTCTATTTGGATGGTCTATATGTTTTTACCACAGAAGAGTTCAACTATATATGGAGTATGGATTCTGAAGAGGAAATAAAAGCCTTTGATAATGATAGAACTGGAGCAATTTTTGAGGTTAATAAAGAATTTGTAATTCAAGGGGAAGCTTCTATGAGGGTTATCCCCAGTGGAAAGAGTGATGAAACGAAGGTAGCAATGCCAATACCAAAGGAAAAAATTGAGGCATGGAATAAAGGAAACAGAATTACTATGAACGTATATATACCTCCAGAAATGAAACATAAACCTGAGATGTTCTTCCTGGGAATGGCCGATGTAACTAAAGAATGGAGGTGGGTAGGAGGGGTATTCTCAAGGACAAAACCTACTGATGGTTGGAATGCTATAACCTTTGAACTGGCAGGAGAAATGATAAGGCTAGATCCAGGTGGGAAATATATAGTTTATCTTGCCTTTGCAGGATTTGATAAAGATAGAAATAAGATTCCTCTCCAAGAACCTTTCTATATTGATGGTCTTTACATGAAAGTTACTGGTAAGAGACTTATTCTTGAGGAACTTCTTGAAAGAGCGGATCCAGCTATAAAGGCAGAAGTTGCAAGATTACTTGATCTTAGTGATAATGCCCTCTTAGATGAGATACAAAAGAGAACCTTTAGGTATTTCTGGGATGAAGCAAATCCAGATAACGGCTTAATAAAAGACAGAAGTACCGCTGATTCTCCATCAAGTATTGCAGCAGTGGGTTTTGGTTTAACCTCTATTCCTATTGCTATAGAAAGGGGATGGATTACAAAGACCGAAGGTTATAAGAGAGTTTTAACTACTCTAAAGAGTTTTGCAGAAGTAAAAGTAGAAGGTAAAAATGGATTCTTCTACCATTTCGTAGATATGAGGACAGGAAAAAGAGTATGGAATTGTGAGCTTTCCTCTATAGATACTGCTCTTCTTCTTGCAGGAGTAATATTTGTTGGAGAGTATTTTAAAGGAACAGAGATAGAAAATTTAGCAGATAAGATATATAGAGAAGTTAATTGGCAATGGATGCTTGCAGGAGGAAAGAAGCTTTCCATGGGATGGAAACCAGAGGCAGGATTCCTTGGTGGAAGATGGGGAGATACCTTTGATGAAGGTATTCTTGCTTATATTCTTGCTATAGGATCCCCTACTTATCCAATTCCTGCTTCTTCTTGGGATGAAATTACAAGACCTATAAATGAAACATACATTTCCTATCCCAATGAGGTGCTCTTTGTATACCAATATCCCAACATTTGGATAGACTTTAAGAATAAGGAAGATAAATATGCAAATTACTTTAATAATGCTGCAGCTGCTGCAAGATACAATTGGATGTTTACCTTTCTAAGAAAGGGTGAATATAAAACTTATGATGAGGATATTTGGGGACTTTCTGCTTGTGATGGACCAGGAGGATATAGAGCTTATGGAGCTTCGGAAGGAAATCATGATGGAACTATAGCTCCCTATGCTTCTATAGGCTCTCTCCCCTTTGTACCAGATCTTGCTATGAAGGCTATAAAAGGAATGTTAAGTAAATATGGTCCACTAATCTGGGGCAAATATGGATTTGTAAGTGGATTTAATGTAGATGAAAACTGGTTTTCTAAAGAATATGTAGGAATAGATCAAGGAACAATACTACTCATGATAGAAAATTATAGGACAGGAATGGTCTGGAAGTATTTTATGAAAAATAAATATATACAGCGAGCTATGAGAAAGATAGGATTTAAATACAGACGAGCAGAATATTCAATAACTCCATGGTATCAAAAAGAATATGAGAAGAGAGTTTTAGAGGCATTACAAAGGGTAGCAGTATCTTTTAAAACTAAAACTCTTATTAATATTGATGGTATTTTTGAAGATGTGTGGAGTAAGGCTCAGGAGAATGAAGTCACTGAAGAGATGAATGTTCCAGGATTTACTAAAATAGATAAGAAGACTCAAATTCTTCATAGTAAATTCTATGCATTATGGGATGAAAAGTATCTATATCTCTATGCTAAGGTATATGATGAGTATGTGGTTATAAATATAGCTCCTAATGATATTGGAGGATTCTATAGAACGGATTCTATAGAATTTTACATTAATCCTAAAGTAGCAGGCTCCCAAGAAGGAGTATTTAAACTTGCAGTCCTTCCCTTTGATACAGGAGGTAATGTTCAAGCAGTAAGACATGAAGATGCAAAACCAGGAAATATTAAAGAAGTGGCGCCAGAGGTTAAAGTAGCTTCAAAAAGAACAGATTATGGATATGATATAGAAGTAGCAATTCCCTTTAAATATTTAGGATTAACCCCTAAAGAAGGTTTAAAAATTGGTTTTTGCCATACTATTCATAATTCTAATAAAAAAGATGCAGCTGTTGGAGCTTATATAAGGGAAAATATGCTTTCTTGGGTACCTCTTGGAGATATTTGGGCACGTCCTGAAAATTGGGCAACTTTAGAATTGAAATAAAAAGCGGGGGTAGGTTTTTCCTACCCTCGTTAATTAGGAGGTGTTAAAAGAATGAAAAAAAGTTTAATTTTAATTCTTGTGATTTTACTGATTCTCACTTCTTTATCTCCCTCTCAAGTAAAAAATATAAAAATTTGGGCTATGGGGGAAGAGGCAAAAAATTTGGGAATAATAGCAGAAAAGTTTGAAAAGGAAACTGGAACAAAGGTAGAAGTACAAGCACTCCCTTGGACTGCTGCTTTTAGTAAAATTCTAACGGGAATTGCAGGAAGGCAACTTCCTGATATGGCAATGATGGGAACTACATGGATGGCACCATTTTCTGCTATGGGTGCTTTCGAAGAGCTTAGTAAATATATTGCTAAATCTAATATAGTAAAACCTGATAAATTTTTCTCTGCTTCTTGGGAGACAGTAGTTTATGAGGGAAAAATATATGGAGTTCCATGGTATGTAGATGTAAGGGTTGTATATTATAGAATTGATATGTTAAAAGAAGTGGGATATGATAAGGCACCTGCTACATGGGATGAGTTATATGATGCTATTAAGAAACTATCTCAAAAATATGGAATTGGAAAATGTGGATTAGGATTGAGTCCTACAGAAGCTGCTAATTTCTTACCCTTTGTTTGGCAAAATGGAGGAGATGTTATTGATAAAAATAAAAATATCCTTGTCAAAAATCCTGAATTTGTGGAAGCCCTTGAATTCTATTCAAGATTTTATAGGGAAAATCTTGTAGCAAAAGGTGGAGCTAATGTATTTGTAGATTTTGAGTCAGGACTTCTTCCTGTATTTTTCTCAGGGCCATGGATGATTTCTATGATAAAAGAACAAGTTCCCAAAATTACAGGAAAATGGGCAGTAGCTTTAATGCCTAAGAAGAAAACAAGAACTTCTTTTGTAGGAGGATCTAACTGGATAATATTTACCACTTCTAAAAGCAAAGATTCTGCCTGGAAGTTTATAGAATTTATGTCAAAGCCTGAAAATCAGTTGGAATGGTACAAGATATTAAGATCTCTTCCTGCATTAAAGGAAGTTTGGAAAGATAAAGGGCTTTCAGAAGATCCCTTTACAAGGGTATTTGGAGAACAATTATTGGACGCAAAATCAACATCTATAATTCCAGAATGGGATAAGATTGAGACTGCTTTAGGAAGAAGAGTAGAGGAGGTATGTCTTGGAAAGAAGGATGTAAAAGAGACTGTGGAGCTTCTATATGAGGACTTGAGAAAAATTTTGAAAAAGTAATTTAGGAAAAGCCCAGTGGATTTTCCCACTGGGCTTTCTCCTTAGGGGGTATATTTATGAAAAACACTGTTTGGGAAGTATTTTTATTTATTGGACCATCTCTTCTTCTTATCTTAATTTTCACAGTTCTTCCTGTGATGACATCTCTTTTCTTAAGCATAACAGATTTTAATGCTTATTCCTTTATGGATTGGAGTAAGACTAATATTTTATGGTTTCAAAATTTTATAGAAGTTCTTCATGATGATCTTTTTTGGAGAGCTATTTTTAATACTTTTTATGCCTTTTTATTAGCCTATCCTACTACTATATTTTTTTCTCTGCTTTTTGCCTTTTTGCTAAATAGAAGAGAGACTTATTTTAAAAACTTCTTTCGTTTACTTATCTATCTTCCATCGGTAACAAGTACTATAGCTGTTGCTGTGGTTTGGTCGTGGATATTAAATCCTAAGTACGGGCTTCTAAATTGGTTCTTAAGTTTTTTTGGTATTCCTCCTCAGGAATGGCTTTCGGATACAAGGTTGGCAATGTTTGCAGTGGTGGCTCTTGTGGTCTGGAAAGCTATAGGTCCTAATATGCTTCTTTTTATTGCAGGACTTCAAGGAATTCCTGAAGAATTATATGAGGCTGCAGAAATAGATGGAGCTAATAGATGGCAACAATTTTTTTATATAACTTTACCAGGTTTAAAACCTGTTCTTCTTTTTGTCTCGGTTATGTTAGGTATTGGATATCTTCAACTTTTTGAAGAGCCATATATGCTTACAGGAGGAGGTCCTCTTAATTCTACTTTATCTATAGTCTTGTATCTTTATCAAAAGGGATTTAGAGCTTTTGAGTTTGGATATGCTTCTTCAGTCGCCTCAATCCTATTTTTAATGATTTTTGGCTTGACCTATATTCAAATGAAATCGAGAATATATCAAGAATAGAGGTGATAAAAATTGAAAAAAAGAAAAGTAGGCATTTTACAGCAAATTCTTGTACATGGTTTTTTGATCCTGGCATCTATTGTAACAGCAACACCATTTTTCTGGATGATCTCTACCTCTTTTAAAACTCCCCAAGAAATATATACCATTCCTCCCAAATTTATTCCTTCTGAAATTACCCTGAAAAATTATATGGATCTTTTTAGGGGAGTAAACTTTGGAAGACCTCTTCTGAATACGATAATAATTAGTCTTATTACTCCTCCTCTCTCTATTTTGCTTAATTCTATGGCTGGTTATGCCTTTTCTAAATTCAGGTTTAAAGGAAGAGAACTTTTAATGCTTTTAATTCTTGGGACTATGATGATTCCTGGACAAATGACTTTAATACCTACTTATTTAGTGGTAAGATTTCTTAACATACTAAACACTTATAGAGGGATTATCATTCCTGGACTTGTTGGAGCAGGAAGTATATTCTTCTGGAGACAATTTATAAAGGGAATTCCCGATGAAATTATAGAATCTGCCAAAATTGACGGTGCTAATGAATTACTCATATATTTTAAAATAATTTTACCTTTGTCTACTCCTTTTCTTGTTACTTCTTTTGTATTTGCCTTTATAGGAGCTTGGAATTCTTTTTTATGGCCTCTTATTGTAGCTACTGATGAAAGAATGTATACTTTACCAGTAGCAGTCTCTATAATAGCAGGCCAATACGGAGAAAATATTGGAACAATTCTTGCAGGTTCTACCCTTGTAGTTCTACCTATATTGATTGTTTTCTTAATAGCTCAAAAATATGTTATAAGGGGTATTGCAATGACGGGCGTAAAATTTTAGGGGGTTTTAAATGAGAAAATATTTAGGAAAGTCAAAGGAAGAGGTGATAAATTGTAATTAAAAAAATTTCTTCTGTTTTTGATGAGGTTTTTGAAAAGACCTTGGAAAAAAGATAAAGGAAAGGGTGGAAGAAGAGTTTAGTTTATGAGGGGGAATATTATGATTAAAAAATTTTTGTCATTTTTAATAATACTCCTTTTAGGTATAGTCTTTACCTTTTCCTCAGAAGAATCCATAGAAGAAAAAGTAGAGAGACTGTTGTCTCAGATGACTCTTGAGGAGAAAATAGGGCAGATGACTCAAGTTGATAGCTCTTATTTGAAAGATCCGGAAGATGTGAAAAGATATTTTATTGGATCTGTATTAAGTGGAGGAGACGCGGGGCCTTCAAATCCTATCCCTAAAAACTGGGCTGATTATGTAGACAGGTTCCAATATTATGCCCTTCAGACAAGATTAAAAATTCCTATTCTTTACGGTATAGATGCAGTACATGGAAATGGGAAGGTTTACTCTGCAGTAGTTTTTCCCCACAATATTGGACTGGGATGTACAAGAAATGAGAAGTTAATAGAAGAATGTGCAAGAATAACAGCTATAGAGACTTCTGCAGTGGGAATACGTTGGAGTTTTGCTCCTTGTGTTGCAGTAGTCCAAGATATAAGGTGGGGAAGAACCTATGAAAGCTTTTCAGAAAATTCCGATTTGGTTGCTCTTTTGGGATCTGCTGTAATAAGAGGTTTTCAAGGAGGATCTTTAAGAAACAAGGGTAGCATATTAGCTTGTCCTAAGCATTTTGTAGGGGATGGAGGAACAAAATTTGGCACAGGTATAAATAGACTTTTAGATCAAGGAGATACAAGGATCTCTGAGAAGGAATTAAGGGATATACATTTGAAACCCTATATTTTTGCCATAAAAAATGGGGCCAAATCCATAATGGTTTCCTTTTCCAGTTGGAATGGAGTAAAGATGCATGCTAATAAATATCTTCTGAGGGATGTATTAAAAAAAGAGCTTAGATTTGACGGATTTTTAGTTTCTGACTGGAAGGCTATAGAACAACTTCCAGGAAGTTACGAAGATCAGGTAACTATGAGTATAAATGCAGGAATAGATATGGTAATGGTACCTGATGACTATATAAGATTTATAAATACTTTGAGATCTTGTGTACAAAAAGGGAAGATTTCTATATCTCGTATTGATGATGCGGTAAGAAGGATATTAAAGGTTAAGTTTCTTTTGGGGATATTCGAAAATCCCTATGCTAATAGAGAGCTAATTAATAAGATAGGTTCAAAGGAGCACAGAGAGATAGCAAGAAAAGCTGTAAGGGAAAGTGTTGTGGTTTTACAGAATAAGAATAAAATTCTTCCTCTCTCTAAAAATTTAAAGCATATATTTGTGGTTGGGTCAAAGGCTAATGATATAGGATCTCAATGCGGAGGATGGACTATCTCATGGCAGGGCCAAAAGGGAAATATCACCTTGGGTACTACTATTTTAGAGGCTATTAAAAGGAGGGTGAGTAAGAACACAAAGGTTACTTTTTCTCCTTATGGAGAGAATATACCTAAGGATGCTGATGTGATTGTGGCAGTGGTAGGAGAGAGACCTTATGCAGAGTTTAAGGGAGATACTTTTAAACCTGAAATAGAACACTCTGATTATTTAATTCTTCAAAGTATTTTTAAAGAAAGAAAACCTATCATATTAATTCTTTTAGTGGGAAGGCCTGTAGAGATAGAAGAGTATCTTGATAAAACCTACGGTGTTCTTTGTGCATGGCTTCCTGGAACAGAAGGAGAGGGAGTAACGGATATACTTTTCGGAGATTTTAAACCTAAGGGAAAATTATCCTTTACTTGGTATACTGAAAATAAAAATAAATTTACTTTTCCTTATGGTTATGGTCTTTCTTATTAAACTTATTTTAATTTTAAGGTGATATAATTAAAAGGGTAAAAAAGTTGCTCTAAAGAAGGTAACATGAGAAAAATTTTTAAAATTTCTCTTTATACTTCCTTTGATAAGGTGTATGAAGATGTAGCTGAATTTTACTGGAAGGTATGGGGTGGATATTGGGATTTAAGTCTTCCTGCTCTTTTCAAGTATTGTAGTCTTTTCTCAGTTCTTCCTCCTAAGGTGGAGACAGAGGATGTAGTGATGGCGGTGGCCCTCACTAAAAAATTTTTTAAAAAGGGGTGATTAAATGATTGATAAATTAAATGAGTATTGGAGAGCTTGTTGCTATCTTTCTGTTGGTATGATCTATTTATGGGATAATCCTCTCTTAAGAGAGCCTCTTAAGCCAGAGCATATTAAGGAGAGGCTTCTTGGACATTGGGGAGCAAGCCCTGGACTTTCCTTTGTATATGTGCATGGTAATAGGGTAATAAATAAGTATGATTTGAACTGCATATTTATAGCAGGGCCAGGACATGGTGCACCTGGGGTGGTTGCACCAGCATATTTAGAAGGTACTATAAGTGAGCTCTATTCTCAATTCAGTCAAGATGAAGAAGGAATGAAAAATCTTTTTAAGGCCTTTTCTTTCCCAGGGGGACTTGGAAGCCATTGTACCCCAGAACTTCCAGGATCTATTCAAGAAGGTGGAGAATTGGGGTATGCTCTTTCTCATGCTTATGGGGCTGTATTTGACAACAAAGATCTTATAGCTATTACGGTAGTGGGAGATGGAGAGGCGGAAACAGGCTCCCTTGCCACATCCTGGCATTCCAACAAATTTTTAAATCCTGTAAGGGATGGAGCTGTACTTCCTATACTTCTTTTGAATGGATATAAAATTAACAATCCTACTATTTTTTCAAGAATAAGTAATGATGAACTCATATCTTTATTTAAAGGCTACGGATATGAACCCTTCATTATAGAGGGAGAAGGGTCTTTAGAGATCCATGAAAAGATGGCATCTATAATGGATGTTTGTGTTGAGAAAGTACTTAATATCTGGGATACTGCAAGATCTCAGAATAAACCCTTTAGGCCCTTCTGGCCTATGATTATCTTAAGAATCCCTAAGGGATGGACTGCTCCAAGGAAAGTGGGAAATCAATATATAGAGGGTTATTGGAGAGCTCATCAGGTGCCCTTTGCTGATGCCAAGGAAAATCCAGAGACTTTAAAGGTTTTAGAAGAGTGGTTAAAAAGTTATGAGCCTCAAAAATTATTTACAGTAGATGGAAAATTGAGAGATGATCTTAAAGAATTAGCTCCTAAAGGTAATAAGAGAATGAGTGCTACTCCTCATGCTAATGGTGGAATTTTAAGAAAAGAGTTAAAGCTTCCTGATATTAGAAAATTTGCTGTAGAAGCTAAAGAGTCAATAAAAACTTTAGCAGAAAACACAAGACCCCTTGGAATCTTTTTAAAAGAGATTATTAAGTTAAATCCTGACAATTTTAGAGTATTTGGTCCTGATGAAACAAAATCCAATAGGATTGATGCAGTATTTGAATTTGGAAAGGCCTGGATGGCAGATATTCTTCCTGAAGATGAAGATGAAGGCTTCCTTACACCCTTTGGTAGAACCATGGAAATTCTCTCGGAGCATACCATAGAGGGATGGCTTGAAGGATATCTTCTTACAGGAAGACATGGTCTTTTAAATACCTATGAGGGATTTGCTCCTATTATTTCCTCTATGGTAAATCAATTTGGTAAATGGCTTGATATTTCTTCAGATGTGCCTTGGCGAGCACCTATTTCCTCTCTTAATCTGCTTCTTACTTCAGTAGTATGGAGGCAGGATCATAATGGATTTACCCATCAGGATCCAGGATTTATTACTTCGATTGTGGATAAGTGGCCCAATGTAGTAAGGGTATATTTTCCCCCTGATGCTAATACTCTTGTCTGTACTTTTTGGCATTGTTTCCAGACTACTAATCGCATAAACATTATTGTTATAGATAAACAAAAGCATCCTCAATACTTAACTATAGAAGAAGCCTTTAAACATGCCATGAAAGGAATAGGTATATGGGATTTTGCAAGTAATTATCCTCAGGAAGATCCCGATGTTGTAATAGCAAGCTGTGGAGATATACCCACTAAAGAGGCTATATGTGCAGTGCAGATACTAAAGGGACTTTTCCCTGAACTCAGGATAAGATTTGTAAATGTAGTAAATCTCTTTACTTTAACTCCTAATATAGAGCACCCTGATGGACTTACCGATAAAGAATTTGACTCCTACTTTACAAAGGATAAACCTGTTATATTTAACTTCCATGGTTATCCCTGGCTTATTCATAGACTTACTTATAGAAGAACAAATCACAAAAATATTCACGTAAGAGGATATAGAGAAAATAGAAAAATAGGAATAGATGCAGGATATTTAACACCCTTCCTAGAGGGAAGAGGTGGTATAACTACTCCAATGCAACTTGCTATACTGAATCAAATTGATAGATTTAGTATAGCGATGGATGTTATAGAAAGGGTAGAAGCTCTGCAGAATAAGGGCGGATATTATAAAGATCTTTTGAAGAATAAACAAATTGAAGCTCTTGAGTATGCGTATCAACATGGAGTAGACAGAGAATTTGAAGATTTTAAATGTATTAAATAAACGAGGAATAAAGGGGATAATATTTTTGAGGGTCCTAAGATTGTGTTAACAGAGAAAGGGAAAAGTCTTTCTATAGAATTTGTAAATGTGAAATTGATGATAGGGAAGAATAAAGAAGCTCCTATTGTTCTAGAAAATGAAGCTTAAGTTTATTCTGGAAGAATGGATAGATCTACTAATAAGAGCTATGGAGTATGATTTTAAGGATTTTAAAGATTTAGATCAAAAATTACTTTAAATTTTTCAAGAATCAGTATTGTTTGATAGATTTCATGGTTTTATTTAAGGAGGGAGAGAGAATGTACAGAATTTTCTGTCATAGTAAAAGATCTTATGGAAATACCTTCTAGGAAAAGGAAAAGAAAGTATTAATATTAAGATATGGACTTTAGGATGGGATCTCAAAAAATCCTTGAAGAAGTAGGATAGGTATTTAACGTAACTTGAGAAAGAATTAGGCAAATTTAAGCTAGAATTCTCTGAGGACTTCGATATCCCTTATAAACTAAAAATTGGAATATTAGTTGTAAAATTTCTCTCTTACTTCATCCATATTTAATACTTTATTATTTAATCTTGCTTCTTCAGCTGAAAAGGCCATAAGGTGACTTTCTATGGCTTCTTCTATATTAGATGAAGTTTCTTTAATCTCTCCCTTCATTAATCTTACAAATTCATCTACTATTCCCTCATCTCCTCCTGCATGTCCTACTAAATCTCTGAAAGGTAAATTTAGGTTAATTATTTCTTCTCCTCTATCAAAGCTTTGAATTACTATTTTCTTCTCATCTAAGTCTCCATAAATTTCTCCATGAGAACCATACAAATATATTTTTCTAGTTATCTTGTTAGTGAAGGCTGTCATTATGAAAGAGGCATATACTCCATTTTTGAACCTTATTGAGACTGTTTGATGATCTACCACATTATTGTCTGAATAATAAACACATCTACCATAAGGATTTTCTCTTAAAGCTTTTAACCTTCCCTCTAACGAGAGATCTTCTGAAATTACCGATACAGGCCATCCATTATAATCAATAAGGTATATTTTTTTAGCATCATAAGGACAATCCAAATCACAATCAAGACATCTTTCCTTTGCTCCTTCCGGAGCATTTTCTTTTTTAAAATATCTTAATTCTCCAAAGGATGAGAGGTATTGGGATTTTTCATTTGTTAAAAAAGTCAGTATATCTAAATCATGACAGCTTTTTGCCAATATGGATGGAGCAGAAGTATTAGAATTTCTCCAGTTTCCTCTAACAAAGCTGTGGGCAAAATGGAAGAATCCAATATTTTCAACTAAATTTATTCCAATAAGTTCTCCAATAACCTTCTTTTGAAGAAGCTCTTTTAATTTTCTAAAAAAAGCAGTATATCTCAATACATGAGCAACAGTTATACTTGCATTGTATTCCTTTGCTATTTTGTATAACTCTTTTATTTCTTCTATACTTACGCCGATAGGTTTTTCTAAGAGAATTTTATAACCTTTTTTAATGGCAGATATAGCAGGTTCTATATGCATTCTGTCCATGGTAGCAATTATTACACCATGGGCAAATTTCTCTTTTACAAAAACCTCTTCCCAAGTTTTAAATTGTCTATCAGGAGGTATTTTATGCTCTTTTGAAAATCTCTCTCTTTTAATATCATTTGGTTCTGCAACGGCTACCATCTTTATATCAGGTCTTTTCAAAATTATTTTTCCGTAGGCTTCGTAGCCTCTATTTCCCGCACCTATCATAATGATTTCAATAGGATTCATAGGTTTGTACCTCCTCTATAATAAATTAAAGTTCTTAATCCCTTTGAATATCAATTATTACTTTAAAGTATTCTTCTTTGTTATTTAGTATACTTTCAAAGGCTTCAGCTACCTTACTAAAAGGATAAGTGTGGGTTATTAACTTCTCGTAATTTACCTGATTTTTTCTTAAGAGATCTAAAGCTATTAAATAGTCATCTCTTGTATACATAAGAGAACCCCTTAAACTAAGTTCCCTATCTTGTATATAGATAAGTTTTGCCTTTGAAATCTCCTGGGGAACTCCTAAGAGAATTATCTCAGATCCTTTTCTTGCGAATTCAATAGCCATATTTATAGTTTCATCCATACCTACACATTCAAAGGTTATATCAGGTCCTTCCTGAGAGAATAAATTGTTCTTTAAATCCTTTGGTTTAACAGTGTTAATCTCAGGACATAGATCTTTTGCAAGATTTAATCTTTTCTCTAAGGGTTCTACTAATACAATTTTTTTAGGATTTGAAAGATATAAAACTATAGTAGTAAGGAGTCCTATAGGACCACTTCCTATAATAAGCACTTCATCACCTAATTTAAAAGAAGATCTTCTTATTCCATGGACAGCTACTGCGAGGGGTTCTGTGAGGATTGCTCTTTTTAAAGGAATATCATTTATTCCATATGCTTTATAATAAGGGATACTTATATACTTTTGAAATCCTCCATTGGTTTTTATACACCCTACTACATCTAATTCTTTACAAATGTTATATCTTCCATGGGTACAGTTGTAGCATTTTTCACAGGTTAAACTCGGTTCTACAACTACAAAATCTCCTATTTCAAAGTTAAACACATTTTTCCCCTTCTCTATAACTTTTCCTACAAATTCATGTCCTAAAATAATGCCCGGCTTTACAAAGGGATGTTCTCCAAAATAGGCATGAAGATCAGAACCACATATTCCTGTATATAATACTTCTAATAATATTTGGTCTTCTTTTAGCTCAGGATATGGGAGCTCAATGAGTTCAAGATTTTTAATATCCTTTAAGAGCCATCCATAATTTTTCAATTTAAACACCTCCCTTTATTTTAGATTATCATAATTTTTCCATACTGACTATGTGAATTAGTCATCTACTATTTATCTCTTTTAGTTATGTAATCTTAAGCATACTTATTACTAAAATAGACACTGATTATAAGAATTTTGTAGAGAGGTGTAATCAGGGGATTTTTTTACTTTATTAATAGATTTTTCTCTTTCTCAGTTATATTTGCCATCCCCTTTTAATAAGGTTATTTAAGATTATAACAAAAATTTTATTTAACTGATAATAAATAAAAAACTGTATATTTCTCCCACGGTTGATGTGGTTAATATTTAACTTTTTAGATAAAATACTTAGGAGATGGAAATGGCCTCAAAGGAATCAACTATATCCTTTATAGTTTTTATAGACTTAAGAAGATCTTGTTTTTCCTTTTTAGTCAATCTTACATTTAAAACCTTTTCTACCCCATTACTTCCTACAATGGAAGGAAGACTTAATGGTACATTCTTCAACCCATAAATGTTAGGATGTACAGAAGATACAGGTAATACTTTTTTCTCATCTCTCACGATAGCCTCTACTAAGTGAACTAAAGCAAGACCTATAGCATAATGTGTAGCTCCTTTGTATTCAATAATTTTATAAGCAGCTTCCCTTACCTCTCTTAAAATTTTTTCTTTTACTTCTTCTTCAAAGCATTTTTTGCCACAAATAGGGCAAAAGTCCGAGATAGGAATACCTCCAATATGGGTGAGGCTCCATGCAGCCACAGCTGTATCTCCATGTTCCCCAATGATGTAAGCATTTATAGATCTGGGATCTACGTTGCAATGTTTAGAAAGAAGATAAGCAAATCTGGAACTATCAAGTACAGTACCGGAACCTATAATCTTATTTCTTGGAAAATTAGAAAATTTGTAGGTAAAATAAGTTAAAATATCAACAGGATTTGTGACTACTAAAAATATTCCATTAAATCCTGTATTTACAATTTCAGGTATTAGATTTTTAAAGATATTTATATTTCTATCCAAAAGTTGAATTCTTGATTCTCCTGGCTTTTGTTTGGCTCCAGCAGTGATAACTACTATATCTGAATTTTTTGCATCCTCTAAACTTCCTGCTCTTATCTCCAAAGGTTTTGTAAAATAGATACCATGAGCTAAATCCAAAGCTTCTCCCAAGGCTCTTTTCTCATCAATATCATAAAGAACAATTTCCTCCACTATTCCTTTTTGTATAAGACTATAAGCAAAAGATGTGCCCACAAGGCCGGCTCCCACTATTAATATCTTATTCATATAATCACCTACCTTTTTAGTATGAAATCCATATATAAGATAATATATATTCAGAAGAATGTCAATAGAAAAAAGATTAAATGTAGGAATTAGATGTGACTTGTTTTTTTTTATTTTTAGTTTTAAAATAATTAAAAAATTTAAAATTTTATGGTGTTTAGGATGAGAAAATATTTATGAAATTCAAAAATTCAAGTAAGTACTATGGGATTTGGGTTTTGGCCTATTGGAAGTGAATGGAAAGTAGAAGGTGGGAAGTATATAAGATTTGGAAAGATTTTCAATAAGGAGGCAATAAATTGTAATTAAAAAATTCCATCTGTTTTTGATGATATTTTTAAAAGACTTTGGAAAAGATAAAAAGGATATAAGTTATAATAATTAAAAAAAGGGGTGAAAAATTTGGAATGTAAAATTCTTATAGGAGGAGAGGCAGGTCAGGGAATTCAAAGCATATCTTATATCCTATCTAAGTACTTTTATCGGGTTGGATATTATGTCTATACTGTTGAGGATTATCAATCAAGAATTAGAGGTGGGCATAATTTTAGTTTAATAAGAGTATCAGAAAAACCTATATTGGGAATAGATGACCCCTATATAGACATATTGATAGCATTAAACAATGAAACTATAGAACTTCATAGAAGGGAAGTAAAAGAAGACGGATACATTATATGTGATGAAGAAATAAAAACAGACTTTTACTATAATATTTTTAAGGTACCGTTAAGAAAAATAGCTTTAGAGGTAGCAAAAACCAAAATAGTAGAGAATACTGTAGTTTGTGGAATTCTACTAGGGCTTACTAATGGAGATGAGGAAGAGATGGGAAGAATTATATCTCATTATTTTAAGCCAGAGGATGTGGATAAAAATATAAAAGCAATGAAGGCAGGATATTCCTTTGGGATAAGTTCAGGCAAAAAATGTAAAGATTTTCCTAAGAGAGATAAGAAGACTAAAGTTTTTTTAAGTGGAGGGGAGGCTATAGGATTTGGGGCTATTTTTTCAGGATGTAAGTTTCTTGCTTCTTATCCTATGACTCCAGGAACCTCTGTTATGAATTTTTTAGCAGAACATGAATTAGAGTATGACATAGTAGTGGAGCAAGCTGAAGATGAAATAGCTGCTGTAAATATGGCAATAGGAGGCTTTTTTGCAGGAGCAAGATCTATGGTGACCACCTCTGGTGGAGGTTTTGCTCTTATGGTTGAAGGATTAAGTCTTGCAGGGATGACAGAGACTCCTTTAGTTATTCACATAGGACAACGTCCTGGTCCTGCCACAGGACTTCCTACAAGAACGGAACAAGGAGATCTAAATTTCGTCATACATGCTGGACATGGTGAGTTTCCCAGATATGTTACTGCACCAAGAGATCAAAGGGATGCTTTTTACAAGACTATAAGAGCCTTTGAGCTTTCCGAGAAATATCAAATTCCGGCAATTATATTATCAGATCAATATCTTGTTGACTCTAAAGCGGTTATAGATGAGTTATCTCCTTATTTTGGGATAAAGTCCTATAGGATTAAAGGCGACAAGAATTACCTTAGACATAAAATAACACAAGATGGAATCTCTCCCTTTGCTATTCCTGGAGAATCCGAGGGTTTAGTTATTACTGATAGTGATGAACATGATGAAGAAGGACATTTGACTGAAAATTTAGAGATAAGAGAAAAAATGGTTGAGAAGAGAATGAAAAAATTAATCCTTTTATCTCAAGAGATGGAAGAACCTGTTTATTATGGAGTTGACGATGCCGAGGTTGTTCTTATAGGGTGGGGTTCTACTTATGGTGTTATCAAGGAAGCTGTTGAAAACTTGGTTCATGAGAGATATAAAATTGGACATCTGCATTTTTCAGATGTTTATCCTTTACCTACCAAGAGTTTACAAAATTTCAAAAAGAAAAAACTTTACACCATAGAGCAAAATTATCAAGGACAATTGGCAAGTTTAATAAGAAAGGAAACTTCTATTAACGTGGATAAATTTATAACTAAATTTGATGGGAGACCATTTTATGTTGATAGTATAATCAAGGAGGTAAAAGAGAAATGGGATAAACTTAGAGGAGTTTAATAATAATCAAATTCCTGCTTGGTGTCCTGGTTGTGGAAATTGGTCTATTTTAAATTGTATAAAAAGGGCACTTGCAGAGTTAGATATACCTCCTCATAAAGTACTAATGGTATCTGGAATTGGTCAGGCTGCTAAAGCTCCTCATTACTTCAAATGCAACCTTTTTAATGGCCTTCATGGGAGAGATATTCCTGTTGCAGTAGGAGCTAAGATAGCAAATAAAGATCTTGTTGTAATCTGTGAATCAGGAGATGGAAATACCTATGGGGAGGGTGGAAATCATCTCATTCATAATGCAAGAAGAAATGTAAATATAAAGGTCTTTGTGCATAATAATCAGATTTATGGTTTGACTAAAGGACAAGCTTCTCCTACAAGCGATGTGGGTATGAAAACTAAGTTGAACCCCTTGGGAGTAATCTATCCTCCTATAAATCCATCGGCTCTCGCAATAGCAAGTGGGGCTTCTTTTGTAGCTCGCTCCTTTTCAGGAGATCCAGATCATCTTGTGGAAATGATGAAACTCGCTATACTACACAAGGGATTTGCCCTTCTTGATATTTTACAACCCTGTGTAACCTTTAATAAGATGAATACCTTTGGGTGGTATTCTGAGAGAATTTATAAACTTCCTAGGGATTATGATCCATGGGACATTAATAGGGCTTTTGAAAAGTCTTTAGAGTGGGGAGATAAAATTCCTATTGGGGTTATTTATAAAAAAGAAAGAAAGACTTTTGAAGAATCATTACCTCAACTTGAGGGAATCCCATTATATAAAAAGGTAAAAGATTCTAAAGAGATATTTGATAAAATAATAAAAGAGTTTATATAGGGGATCATAGAAAATTGGTGAATATAATAAATTTCTCTTTTTAAAATTCTACTTGCAAAAATTTTTCATTTATGTTATTCTTCTTAATAAGAATAATTATAATTTTGAATTGGGAGGTGTAATTATGGAAAATTTAGAAAGAAAAGGATTACCACTACTTGGAGAGCCTTTTCCTAAAATGGAGGTTTTAACAACTCATGGAGTGAAAAAACTACCTGATGACTATAAGGGAAAATGGTTTGTACTTTTTAGTCATCCTGCAGACTATACTCCTGTATGTACCACAGAATTTGTGGCTTTTCAGAAAAGATATGAAAAATTTAAGGCACTAAATACAGAACTAATTGGTCTCAGTATTGACCAGGTATTTAGCCACATTAAATGGGTTGAATGGATAAAGGAAAAATTAGGAGTTGAGATCGAATTTCCGATTATAGCTGACGACTTGGGAAGAGTATCTGAAAAAATTGGCTTAATTCATCCTGGAAAGGGGACAAATACTGTAAGAGCAGTATTTGTAGTAGATGATAAGGGAATAATTAGATTGATACTTTACTATCCCCAAGAAGTGGGAAGAAATATGGATGAGATATTGAGAGCATTGGAAGCACTACAAATCTCTGATAAATATGGTGTAGCTCTTCCTGCTCATTGGCCAGATAGTGAGGTGGTAGGAAAAGATCATGTAATTATGCCACCTGCAAAGGATGTTAATACTGCTAAGGCAAGACTTGAATCTGCAAAGAAAGGCGAGATTGAGTGCTTTGATTGGTGGCTCTGCCATAAAAAGTTAGAGATAAATTAGAAGTTTTTTTCTTCACGGGGGTAAGGCACATCTTACCCCTGTATTCATTTTTAATGAAATTTAATTTAAAATAATTCTTATGTTGAGATATTTTTCTTTTTTAATTGCTTGGATATTAGGCTTTATTTTTTATAAGAGGTTAAATTTCCTTAAAAAACTAAAAAATTCTAACAATTTTTATAGAGTTTCCATAATAATTCCTGCTAGGAATGAAGAAAATAATATAGGGAAGCTTCTTTCCCATCTTCAAAATCAAACTTATAAACCCTATGAGATCATAGTAGTAGACGACAATTCGAAGGATAAAACAAGTGAGGTGGCAAGAAGTTATGGAATTAAAATAATAAGGTTGGAGGAAGATCCTCCCGAGGGATGGACAGGTAAGAATTGGGCATTATGGAATGGATATTTAAAATCCACGGGGGAATTGTTGTTATTTTTAGATGCAGATGTAGAACCTAAGGAAGATTTTATAGAGGTGATGATTTCAAATTATGATTTATACAAAGGATTAATATCCTGTTGGCCCTACCAGAGATTTGAAAAATTTTATGAACATTTGAATTTTGCTTTCAACTTAGCTTCGATTTTTTCTATGTTCGTGTTAAGCAGAAAAGAGGGTGCCTTTGGTCCATGTTTTCTCATTTCTCGAGGTGACTATGAGATGGTAGGGGGACACAAGGAAGTAAAGGGTAAAATTGTTGAAGATTTAGCCTTAGCTAAAAGATGTATAGAAAAGGGTATTTCTGTAAATAATTTTCTTGGTAAGGATTATCTAAAATTTAGGATGTATAATGGATTTTTAGATTTATTTAGAGGTTTTACTAAAAATATGGCAAAGGGTGCTTTTTCTATAAATTTTTTAAATTTTTTGTTAATTTTTTTTTATTTTTATGGGATATATGGAGGTATTTTTTACTTTAGAGAAACCCTCTTAAATGTTTTTTATATTTTATTTGTCATTCAGTTTTATATAATTTCTAGAGATTTGGGAGATTACAAACTTTATGATGCTCTTTTATATCCAACTCATTTTATTTTCTTTTTATTTTTATTTTTGTATTCAATTTTTAGATCCTTTTTCGTGAGAACTGTTATTTGGAAGGAGAGAAAAATTCATGTGGATTAATATATTGGCTATAGTTTTACAGTTTGTATCTGGATCTATCATGTATTCATATATTATTGCAAAACTGCTAAATATAGATCTTTCAAAAGTTAGAGATGGAAATCCTGGAGCTTCAAATCTTTGGAGAATTGCTGGATGGAGATGGGGAGTTTTAGCTTTAGTCCTGGATTATCTTAAGGGAGTAATTCCCATATCTATTTTTATAAATCTTGGAATTGTGGAGGATAAGTATATAATTACTCTTGCTGTTTTAGCAGGAGTTTTAGGTCATTCTTTCTCTCCTATGCTTAAATTTAAAGGAGGAAAAGCTGTTGCGGTTTCTTTTGGGGCATGGTCAGTCCTTACAAAATGGGAGGCTCCTACACTTTTAGGATCTGTTTTTACTTTATTCACTATAATTAAACCAAAGAATACAACAGTAGGAGAAGATGCCTTTCGAGTATTTATTGGATATTTAGTGCTTCTTTTTTATGTTATTTTTAAAGCATATAGAGGAGAGACACATCTTCTTTTCTTTTATTTAGGAAATTTTCTTATAATTTTTTATAAACATAAAAAAGATTTGATAGAATTTTTTAAAAACATCAAATTTATTTCCAATATTCTTTAGTAGATCTTCTATATTAGATTTATTTTTCATAAGCGCTAATATCGTATCCTTTATATTCAAGTACGTATTCAGATTTTGGAAGATAAAAAAGATTAAACTCTGCTAAGAGATCTACAGAATCCCCAATATATATAGGAGAATTATTTCCCCTTCCACATAATATTGTGTTTCCTATAATAAGTTTAATGGGAATGTCAACTCCATATTGAACATACATAGGATAATTTTTACATAAAAAGTCATCTACAGCCACATTTTGTTACTAAAAGGAAAGGTCTTCCAAAGGAATTATGTGGGGCTTGCCTTTAGGAATAACATTATATCATCATTTTTAGAGTTTAAACTAAAAAATAATTATATTATTGAAATCATCCTCTATAAACTGTTATAATTTTACAAAACTTTTAGGAGGATATTTTTTGTGAGACAAAGTTTTGTAGAGGATCTTAAAAGATTAGAAAGAGATCTTCAGGAGATGGGGAAGGTAGTAAGGGATATGCTATGTAGTAGTATAAAAGCTCTTTTGGAGAGAGATGAAAAATTAGCTAAAGAAGTTATTGATATGGATGA
Organism: uncultured Dictyoglomota bacterium; assembly: GCA_964612975.1. Lineage (GTDB taxonomy): Bacteria > Dictyoglomota > Dictyoglomia > Dictyoglomales > Dictyoglomaceae > NZ13-RE01. The sequence goes on from CAZTGC010000007.1 coordinate 107,377, forward strand.
TATAGTGGATAGATATAATTGGGATATCGAAGATCGATGCTTAAAATTGCTTGCTCTTCAACAGCCAATGGCCCATGATTTAAGAGTAATAGCTTCTGCAATGAAGATAATAAATGATATTGAAAGGATGGGGGATTATTGCGTAGATATTGCAAAGTTTTCTATAGATCTCATAAAAAGCTCTGCTCTTTTTATTAATCCTGAGCTTATTCAAATGTTTAAACTAGTAGAAAAAATAATAAATGGTTCTTTAGAAGCCTTCATCAATAGGGATGTAGAGTTTATTTTAAAAGTTGTGGAAGAGGATGAAGAAATAGATCATTCTTATCGTAGAATATATGATGAAATTGTTGAAGATATTGAAAATGTTCCCCAGACTGCTCCTCAGGGAATAAAACTTCTAATGATAGCAAGATATTTGGAAAGGATTGCTGATCATGTAACTAATGTCGCAGAAAGAATTTATTATATGGAAACGGGAGAATTAAAGGAACTTCATAACTAATTATCCAAATCTTCCAGTAATATAATCTCCTGTGAGTTTCTTTTTAGGCTTGGTAAAAACTTCAGAAGTTTTTCCAACTTCAATAACTTCTCCCAGATACATGAAAACAATCTCATCAGAAATTCTTGCTGCTTGTTGCATATTATGAGTTACTATTATTATGGTAACATAATCTTTTAGGGTTTTTATGGTATCTTCAATTACATATGTGGAGATAGGATCTAAGGCAGAGGTTGGCTCATCCATTAATAAAATTTCTGGTTCCACAGCTAAAGCTCTTGCAATACATACTCTTTGTTGTTGACCTCCAGATAATTCTGATGGCTGATATTTTAATCTATTTTTTATTTCATCCCATATGCCTGCAAGTCTTAAGCTTTTTTCTACAATATTGTCTGATTCTTCTTTTGAAATTTTTCTTTTGTTCAAAATATATCCTGAGATTACATTTTTGTATACATCCATGTTGTAGAAGAGATTAGGTCTTTGAAATACCATTCCAATTCTTCTTCTGATTAAAACAGGATCTATATTGTTATCATAAATATTCAAATCTTCTAAAAATATTTTTCCCTCAATTCTTGCTCCGGGCGTTAATTCATGGAGTCTATTGAAACACCTAAGTAAGGTGGTTTTTCCACATCCTGATGGCCCAATAATTGCGGTTAATGTGTTTTTCTTTATGGATATATTTATATTCTTTAAAACCTGATCAGCGCCAAACCAGGCGTTTAGATTTTCTGTTCTTAATTTTTCTAAATTTTTTTCTTCTTCAAGAATATGTTTTTCTTCTCGCATAATATCTAGCTAATATATTTAATAATAACACAATTATAGCTAAAAGAAAAGAGGATGCCCAAGCAATATTTTTCCACTCTTTATAGGGAGATGTTGCATAATTATATATGGTTACAGTTAAGCTGGCAATGGGTTGATCTAATCTAAGACTCCAAAAGGAACTATTAAGGGAGGTAAATAAAAGAGGGGCAGTTTCTCCCATAATTCTCGCAAAGGCAGACATAATTCCTGTAACTATTCCACTACTTCCCGAAGGAAGAACCACCTTAATAATAGCCCTCCATTTTGGAGCTCCTAAGGCATAGCTCGCTTCTCTTACAGAATTTGGGACCATTTTTAGAGATTCCTCAGTGGCCTTTGTAATAATAGGAATCATAATAATACTTAAGGCTATTCCACCCGCCAATGCAGAAAATCTCTTCATTGGAATTACTATTAATATATATACAAAAACTCCAATTATGATTGTTGGAATTCCACTTGATACTTCACATATAAATCTTGTCCACCATGCCAGTCTATTATTTCCATATTCTACAATATAAACTCCTGATAAAACCCCAATGGGAATCCCAATAATTCCTGCAATTATTGCCAATAAAAGTGTTCCTACTATTGCGTTAGCAACACCTCCTCCTGGAATTCCTGGCGGTTTTGGGAGTTCTAGAAATAAGTTTAGGTTAAGATAAGATAATCCCTTTATAAATAAATCCCCCAAGATCCAAAAAAGAAAGGAAGCTCCTAAGATAAAGGAGAAAACACATAAACTCAACATTATTTCAGAATATATTTTTCTTCTCTTATAATTCATCTCTTTTCCATCCTTTTTATAATAAAATATCGGGTTAAGGCAATGGTAAAGAAAGTTATGAAGAAAAGAATTAGCGCTAATTCTACAAGGGAAGATAAATGTAATTTCCCCACGGCTTCTGTAAACTCGTTAGCAATGGTGCTTGAAATGGTATATCCAGGACTAAAAAGAGATAAGGAGATTTTAGGAGAATTTCCAACAACCATTGTTACCGCCATAGTTTCTCCTAAAGCTCTTCCTAACCCTAAGATTCCTCCTGCAAGGATTCCTGATTTTGCATTTCCTAATACTACTTTCCATATCATTTCCCATTGGGTCATCCCAAGGGCTAAAGCGCCTTCTCTTTGTTCCTTAGGAACTGCAGCAATGATCTCCCTTGATATTGAAGATATGGTTGGAATAATCATAATAGCCAATACAATACCCGCTGTTAAGAATCCTACTCCCATGGAATAACCTTGAAAAAAGGGAAGAAAGCCAAGATATTTGTTTAAAAGGGGACCAATTTTAAGTTGTATTATTGGGGCTAAAGTAAAAAGTCCCCACATACCATATATTATACTGGGAATTGCTCCTAAAAGCTCAATTATAAAAGATAAGGGTTGTTTTAAATAATAGGGACAAATTTCCGAAATGAATATGGCAATACCAATACTTATGGGGAATCCTAAAATAAGGGCAATAAGAGATGTTACTATAGTTCCGTATATGGATGGTAAGGCACTAAAGTACTCTGCTACTGGGTCCCAAGTGGTCTCTATTAAAAATCTCCAACCAAATCTAATAATGCTTGGGATACTGGCAATTAATAGTTCACAGAATATAGCTCCCACCATCAAGATAATTAGAAGGCTAGATAAAAGAGTCAAATTTTTAAATATCTTTTCACCTATATTTTTTCTCATCATTTAATAAATTTTCCTCATATTTTTAAATATTCTTTCTTTACCTTATTAGAATAACTTTCTCTTTTTAATACGTCAACTATATAAATAAAAATCTTTGGAGATCTTGTAGAAATTTGAAAAAAGTTTTATTTATGGTCTCTTTGCCATATTTCCCTTCAGTTTAAATTTTAAGACCTATGATATAATTCTATTGTAGTTTTCTAAAGGTGATTTAATATGAAGGATAGAATAAAAGCAAGATTAAGGGAACATAAAAGGGTTATAGAGCTTGTAGAAGAAAAGCTTATAGAGGAGATAGAAAAATCTGCAAGAGCTATTATTTCTGCTTATGAAAATAATAGGAAGGTTATCCTTTTGGGAAATGGTGGAAGTGCAGCGGATGCACAACATATTGCAGGGGAGTTAGTGGGAAAATTTTTGAAGGAAAGGAAATCTCTTCCTGCTATTGCTCTAACCACTAATTCATCAATTATTACTGCAATATCTAATGATTATGGGTATGATATGGTCTTTGAGAGACAGATTGAATCTTTAGTTCAGGAGAAGGATGTAGTTATAGGAATAAGCACCTCTGGAAGTTCCCCAAATGTGATAAGAGCCTTGAAAAAATCTAAGGAATTAGGTGCTATAGTAATTTCTCTTTCTGGAAAAGATGGAGGGGAAATGGCAAAAATTTCTGATATTAATTTAACAATTCCCTTTCATATAACTCCTCATATTCAAGAAGCTCATATGACTATTGGCCATATTATATGTGATCTAGTTGAAGACTATTTATTCAATTCAAAAAAGAAAGCAGTCTTTCTTGATAGGGATGGAACTATAAATGAAGATAAGGGATATATATATAGAATAGAAGATTTAGTGATATTACCAAAAGTTGTTGAGGGATTAAGACTTCTTCAAAAGAATTTTTTATTGATTGTTGTAACAAATCAATCGGGCGTGGAGAGGGGATATTATACTGAGAAGGATGTAGAAAGATTTAATAATTATCTTCACTTAGCTTTGGCAAAGGATGGAGTATATATTGATGATTTTTATTATTGTCCCTATTTAGAAGGTGAATGTAGAAAGCCTAATATTGGGATGCTTATTCAAGCTCAAAGGGATTGGAATATTGATTTAAGTAAGTCTTACTTTATTGGTGATAAAGAATCAGATGTTTTAGCTGGAAAAAGAGCAGGATGTAAAACTATTCTAATTGGAAAGACCTTTTCTGAGGTTGTACCTGATTTTTATGCCAAAGATCTTTTGGAAGGTGCAGAGTGGATTCTTTTAATGGAGAGAAAAGATGAATAATAAACATCTTTTAAGAATTGTAGATGCTTGGAAGGGGAAGAGAGTAGGAATCTTAGGGGATATAATGTTAGATGAGTATATAATAGGAAAGGTATCAAGAATATCTCCCGAAGCACCAGTTCCCATAGTAGAGGTAGAAGAGGAGTATTCTCTTTTAGGTGGAGCAAGTAATGTAGCAAATAACATAAAGAGTCTTTTGGGAGAACCTATACTTTTTGGAGTAATTGGAAAAGACAGGGGAGGGGAAAATATAATTAATCTTCTTCGAGAAAAAGGGATTAATAGTAAACTTTATATGGATAAAAATAGATCCACAACTCGAAAAACAAGAGTTATTGCTTTAAATCAGCAGGTGGTAAGAATTGACAAAGAGGTAAAAGATTTTATATCTGAAGAAATAGAGGAAATAGTTTTTCAGAATATAGAAGAAGATATTAGAGAAATAGATATATTTATCCTATCAGATTATGCAAAGGGAGTATTAACCCCTAAGCTGACCTCTGAAGTTATAAATTTAGTGAAGAGTAGAGGAAAAAAGGTAATAGTAGATCCAAAGGGAAGAGATTACAGAAAATATAAAGGAGCAAGTATTATTACTCCAAATGAAAGGGAAGCACAAATTGCTATTAATATGGAAGAGAATTTTGACTTAATTACCTGTGCTAAAAAATTATGGGACATCACTGAGGGGGAGGGAGTTTTAATTACCCGAGGAGAGAAGGGAATGTTTCTCTTTGAACATAACTCTCAGATTTTTATCCCTACCCTCTCTTCTCAGGTAAGAGATGTTACTGGTGCTGGGGATACTGTAGTGGCAACCCTCTCTTTGGCATTGGCAGGGGGAGGAAACTTATTGGAGTCTGCTATTTTATCCAATTTTTCTGCTAGTATAACAGTAAAAAAATTAGGAACTGCTACAGTAAGCCCTGAGGAGCTTGTTTCAATAATTCCTGAAAGCTTAAACATTAGAGATGGATGGGTATTCTTTAAGAAAAATAAAGAATAAAGAAGAACTTAAGAAGATTGTAGAGAAATTGAAAAGAGAAGGAAAGATTATTGTTTTTACCAATGGATGTTTTGAGATTCTTCACCCTGGGCATATTGAGATTTTAGAAAGGGCAAAGGGTTCAGGAGATATTCTTATTGTAGGAATAAATAGTGATAACTCTGTAAAGAATATTAAGGGTGAGAAGAAAATAATTCTCAATGAAGAATCACGTTTAAGGATAATTTCCTCGTTAGAGATGGTGGATTATGTAATTCTTTTCGATGAAAATACCCCTGAAAATTTGATTGCAGAATTAAAACCGGATATTCATGTAAAGGGAGGAGACTATAAGATAGATAAACTTCCTGAAGCAAAGATTGTGGAAAGTTATGGTGGAAAGATCTATATTTTCCCTCTTCTTAAAGAATTTTCTACAACGAAAATTATCGAAAGAATATTAGAGTTATATAAATAATCTAATTTTTTCCCAGACTTTATCTACAGAGAGATTCCTCATACAATCTAAAGTATCACATACCTTTTTTCTTTTCTCCCAAAGACAAGGTTGGCAGGGAAGATCAGTTTTTACGACTTGAAAGATATTATTTTCAGGAACAAGTTCCTTTGGATTAGTGGGCCCAAATAGGGCAACTAAAGGTTTATTTAGAATAACTCCCAAATGTAATGGTGCAGAATCTAAGCAAACCATGACTTTGGAGAAATATATGAGAGAAAGAAATTCCTGAAGAGATTTTGGAGCTATAAATATTTCGTTGGAAAGTAGGTTTTTTAAAGAGTTCCCAAATTCTTCTTCGTCAGGTCCAATAGTTATTATAAAAGGAATATTTTCTCTTTTTAATTTAATACAGAGTTCCCTCCATTTTTCCTTTTCCCATCTTCTATCAATACCCCTTTTTATGCTCATCTTACTAATTCCAGGATGAATAAGAATAAAATCAAAGGGTTTTAATCCCAATTTATTTAACTCTTTTTCTAATACTTTATTCATTTCCTCAGAGGGGATAATTTTGGGAAGGGAAAACTCTTTCTCAATTCCAAGGCCTTTTACTAATCTATAGTGAACTTTCCCCATATATTCATCTCGTTTTAGTGATGCTTTATGGGTATATAGAAGGCTCAATGGATTTTCTCTATATCCTGCTCTTTCCTTCGCTCCTGTTAGATACATAAATATAGGAATAAAAGGTGATTTTCCAGAAGAAACAGAGATATCGTATTTTTCATTTCTTAATTTAGTTAATAGCTTGAAAGTTTCCAATAAGCTTAATCTGTTTTTTGGATTAAACTCCTCAACTTCGTATCCTGCTATTTTTAGAATTTCCTTTCCCCTTGATTCTGTTATAATTTTTACTTTTCCAAATTTTTCCTTTAGGGCTTGAGTTGCTGGCAAAAATAATACTTGATCCCCTAATCCTCCTAAGTTAAAGGCAAGAACCTTTTTTTCTTTTTTATCCTTATTTAAATTTAGAAGAAAAGAACAGGCAAGCCAAAATATTATTTGAGGGTATGGTCTATACCATATAGTATCTACAAGACCATGAAATAATGGTGCAATTATAGAAGATAAAGATGAGATACCAATTACCTTTTTTGTAAAATCCAAACTTGCAAAACTTGTGATAAAAGTTTTGATTAAAATATAGATCATTATCAAAAATATTATTAAGGAGAAGATACTTCCTTCTATAGCCAATTCCAAGAATAAGTTGTAAGAAGCAAGAGCGGTATATTTAGGCTCCATATAAAAGGCATATACTTGGCGAAAAACATCGTTTCCCAATCCAATTCCCGTTAAGAAGAAGTCTTTAGACATTTTAAAGGAACTTTTCCAGATCATAACTCTTGTAATATTGGAAGTATGTCCCCAAAGGGTAAACGTAGAAAAGATCCTTTTCCTAAGATAGTTTGATGATAATATTGTAGCCATCCCTAAAAGAGTGATGATTAAATATAAAACAATAAGTTTTTTCCTTATCTTTTTATCTCTTTGCCAAAAATATAAGGAAATTCCATAAAATAAAATTATAAGAGATGCTAAGAATCCTAAGTATGCTCCCCTGGAATAGGTCCAAATTATGGAAAGAGCCGAGATAAGTATTGTTAAAAATATAAAGGATTTAAAATAAGGATAAAAGAATAGCGCAGAGAAAAGAAAGGGAAAAACTGAAATTAAATATCCACCTAAAAGATTTGGATTTAAAAGGGTACCGTATACTCTTGTTACTCCCTCTGCAATTAATTCTGGATCTTCCCATCCTGCCAATGGTGGAACCTTGATAATCCACTGATATACACAATATATTGAAAGAATAAAAGTAGATAAAAGAAGAGAGAGAATAGCTTTTTTCTGTTTATATGTATCTTCAAAAATATCTCTAAATATAAAGAAAATTGAAAGATAGACTAAGAATTTTCCTAGTCCTTTTACAGCGGAGACAAAATAGGGAGAAAAACTTGTAGCATAAATGTTTATTCCTAAAAGAATAAAAAATAGAAGGGAAAACTTGTCTAAGTTTTTAAAAAACCTCCTTTCAGGGGATAACAAGGTGATTAATATCCATAAGATAAAGGCAATAAAAATTAAAATGGCAATTTTCCCAGTGGATAAAAAGGGAAGTAAAAATAGAAAAATGTATAAATAATGTTCTAAAATAAATTCTAACCAGGGAAATATTAAAGAGGAAGATACAATAGATTTAAAAAATTTTTTAATTTTTGCTTCAATATTATCTAAGATTTTAAATGTTAGACTTTCTTGCCAAAGGGACTCAAGAGTTTTCATTTTTCCTTCACCCTTATTGCAGATATAACTCCTGTAATATCTGCCTTATAACTTTCAATCGTAATTGGCATTCCCACTTTTACTTTTGTACCTAAAACTATGGAATCAGGAGTTACATATCCCTTTGCTGTAAAGGTAATAAGACAGTCCACATTAAATGGGTTGTTTATATCATCGATGGTTTTAAAGCCTCCCTTAAAGTCGGGAATTACACTCTTTTTCTCATATATTTTGATATTCTTTACTACTACCCAAGCAAAAGGTTGATTTTTAATTTTTATAAATGCCTTTTCTCCTGGAACTATAAAATTATAATCTAAAAGGGGTAAATTTCTTATTATAAAGTCTATTTCTATCTCCTTCTCTTCTCCTCTAATTTCTGCGATAGGTGTTTTCCCTGATCTGACTAAAAAAAATCCCACTATCGCTAAGATTATTATTGCAACTATAAATAAATCCAATATATTAATTCTTCTCATAACTATAGGCTCCTTTCTTTAATATATAAATTTTATTAACAAGTCTATCACTTCACCTAAACTTTGAGAAGATATTCTATTATAAGTATCTGTTCTTTGATGAAGATCTGGCATAGTTAAATCCTCCTTTGCTCTTGTTATAAATATTGCAGGTATTTCCAATTTTACAAAGCTATATTGATCCGATTGAGTTAAGAGATGATGTTCTCCTATTGGAATTAATTTTTTATTAATTTCTCTTAACTTTTTTAAATAATCTTCTGCTATGTAATTGTAGGCTAAGTAAATATATTCTCCTCTCCCTACACAGTCAAGATTAATATTTAATAGAGTTTTATCTAAAGGAAATAAAGGATTTTTGATATAATAATCTGACCCTTTCAAACCACACTCTTCTCCATTAAAAAAGGAAAATATCAAATTATATTTTGGTAAAATATTTCTTTCTCTTATTATCTTAATAATCTCCATCAATACACCTACACCAGAAGCGTTATCATTAGCACCAGGAAAAAAATTCTTATCAGGATCTTCTCCCACATGATCTATATGGGCACTTAAAATAATGTATTTATTTTCCTTTCCTGGAATTAATAAATGTAAATTTGAGGTATTTTTCTTTTCTAATCTATACTTTATCTTATACTTTAATTCAACCTTATGATCTCTCCTATAATATTTCTTAATATCTTCCCATGATTTCATCGATAAAAAAATAACAGGTATAGGATAGTTATTCAAAAATAAAGATTTCTGAAGGACAATATATTCCTTGGATTTATCAGTAATTAGAAAAAGGGCTAAGGAAGAATTCATATAAGCTAAATTAACCCTATAATCTATCCTATCTAAAAACTTATCCTTAGGGTTCTCATAACCCAATTGAGCTATACTTATTTTCCCATTGCTATCTTTATAATCATTAAAATTTAATCCATAACCAACAAAATTAATTTTTTCTAAAACTTCAGAAGATCCTGTAAATATATCTCTAAAATCCCTTCTATAAATCCCCTCCCATAAAATTTTCTTATTAAGATAAAGCTGAAGTTTTGGAATTTCCTCTATAGTATAAAGGTCTATGAGGAATTTTTGAATATAAATATGGGAATAAGGTATTTCCATATTTAAGAGTTCTTCCCTTATGAAATTTAAAGCCTTTTCATTTTCTAAAGTTCCTGCTTGTCTTCCCCTAAAATTTTCATTGCTTAAATTTCTTACAATATATAAAGCATACTCTCCGATATTCTGAGAATCTATCTTCGAGAAAAGTAAAAAAAGAAATAATATTAATATTAAGATTCTTTTAATCATCCGTTATCTCTTTTATATTCCTAAGAAGAATTAAAGTTGCCTTTAATAAATCTAAACTTTCCTTAGAGGGAGGACTTATAAGCTGAGATTTTATTAAAGATATATGATTTTCTAAATCCTTTATGAGTTCTTGCCACTCATTTTTAGGACTTTCTTTTCCTGGATAGATCTCTTTTTTATTTAGATCTATGCTTTGTCCCAGGGAAGGCATCAGAGTTTCATATCCTCTACTCTTAAGTAAAAAAGATAAGGCTTCTGCCGATTTAGGTTCACCATGAGTTATTATAAATAAAGGATTAGTTTGAAAAGATTCTGCCCAACTTAATAAATCCCTTTGGTCTCCATGAGCAGAAAATCCATTTATAGTGTGGATCTTTGCATTTACTGTAAGTTCTTCTCCCATGACATGGATCCTTTTAACTCTATCTACAATACTTCTCCCAAGGGTTCCTTGGGCTTGATATCCTACAAAGATCATATGGGTATTTTCCTTCCAAATATTGTGCTTTATGTGATGAAGAATTCTTCCACCAGTACACATTCCACTTCCTGCTATGATTATTCCTGTTTCTATATTGTTGATGCTTTTTGATTCTTCAACTGAGGAAATGTAGTTTAAATTTGGTAAGGAAAATGGATCTTCTAATTCTAAAAAATATTTTTGAAGTTCCTGAGAAAGAAGACTACTATATTTTTTATAAATTTCCGTTATCTTTTTACCCATGGGGCTATCAAAAAATATTGGAAAATTCCTTGGAATAATGCATCTCTTTTCCAGTAGCATCAGCTCATAGATAATCCTTTGGGCTCTGTCTACAACAAATGAAGGAATGAGGATTTTACCTTTTTCTTTTATAACCTCTTCAATTACCTTTCTAAATTCTTCTCTTGTTTCCTCCAAGGATTTATGTAACCTATCTCCATAAGTAGATTCTATAACCACATAATCTGCCTGTTCAATTAATGCTGGAGTTCCCTCCATTACACTTTCCCATTGTCCCAAATCTCCTGAAAATACAATTTTTGTATTATTTCCCCAAATTTCCAAGGAACTTGATCCTAAAATATGGGCAGAGTCTCTAAATCTTACCTTTATATCCTTTAAATCTATAATTTCATCGTAAGGAACAGGCTCAAAGATTTTCATGGCAATTTCCACTTCTTTTTCTGTATATAGTGGTTCTATCAAGGGTTTCCCTGATCTTTGGTTCTTTCTATTTATCCTTTCCACCTCTTCCTTCATCAATTTCACAGTATCCATCCATAATACTTCACAAAGTTCAATGGTGGGAAGAACTGAATATATTTTCCCTTTAAAACCATCCTTGATTAATTTAGGTATTCTTCCTGAGTGATCTAAATGGGCATGGGTCAGGAATATCGCAGATATTTGGGAGGGATCAAAGGGAAAGGGATTAAAATTTTCTGTTTCAGATTTTCCTTGAAAAATACCACAATCAATGAGATATTTTCTATCATTTTCAAGAAGATAATTGGATCCAGTAACTTCCCCTACAGCTCCTAAAAAAGTGAGTTTCATCTCTTTACTCCTTTAGACTGAAAACTTTTCATGAATCTTTCCGCACTCAAAACATTCTAAACATCTTATACAACTTGGAGAATTTGGGTTTTTATAAACCTCAATATTCACAGGACATTTATTTCTACATACCCCACATTGGGAACATGTAGGGTCAATCTCCAAATGATAAAAGGAGATTTTATTAAAGATAGATAAAATAGTTCCTAAGGGGCATACAAATCTACAGAAGGATCTTGAGATAAGAATACTGGATATTAAAAATACTATTAGGATAATGATTTTTATGGCAAAAAAAAGTCCAATTAAATTTCTTAATTGGGGTTTAAGAAGAATCTGGGGAATCCCTGCCTCTAAGGTTCCTGCAGGACATAATTTGCAGAACCAAGGTTCTAAACTTAGATATGGAATAATAATTACTAAACTAATAAAAATTAACCATCTTATAGGATTACTAAATCTATTACTAACATTTAGTTTAAAAGTTTTTATCTTAAAAAGCCAGTCCTGTAAAGTACCAAAGGGACAAAACCATCCACAAAAATATCTTCCCAAGAGAATACCTGAAATAAATAAAATCCCTAAGAGAAGAAAGGGAAATTGTCTTATTATCAAAAAATGCTGGAAGGTTCCAATGGGACATGCAAAACTTGCTAAGGGACATGAGTAGCAATTAAATATTGGTAAGGGAATGTATTTTCCAAAAGGGGCTAAATAATAGGAATTCATAAAGACTAAAGCCAGAATTTGAGATAAAGTTCTTTTTCTCTTTCTCATGGTTTAATCCTCAATAATCTTTTTAGATCCTCATAATATAAAAGATCCTCTTTCTTAATATCTCTATAACCATAAATGTTATCTGCTTTAATGATTTTGTATTTATATTTTCCTCCTTCTATCCTTCTATATATAAATATTGGAATTACCTGAATTTTATAATCTATTTTTTCTATAATTTTAAAAAGAACAATTCTTAATATCAAGCCAAACTTTGTTTTGGAGATATTAAGTCCATATTGGTCTGCAAGAAAATTCCCTAAGGAATAGAAACAATATTTGTCACTAATCTTCTCAATAATTCCAACACAATGGGGATGGCTTCCCCAAATAAAATCTACCCCTAAATTAATTAATTTTTGGGCTAAGAGTTTTTGATAATCTGTAGGTTTTTCTCTATATTCCTCTCCCCAATGAAGATAGAGAATTATAAAGTTGACACCTTTACTTTTTAAAAAAGTTATATCCTTTATAATTTTTTCAGAATTTATGTAATTCACCATATATTCCTTTTCCTTTGGTAAGTATATCCCATTAGTTCCATATGTATAAGCTAAGATTCCCAATTTTATTCCATCTTTCTCAAAAATAAAAACTCTTTCTTCGGGATTATTAGACAGATTTGTTCCAAGATAAAATAGATTCTTCTTTTTAATATTTTTAATGGACCCTATAATTCCCCTTTCTCCTTTATCTAAACAATGATTATTTGCAGTGATAATCAAACTAAAGCCTACTTTCTTAAGAATATCTAAAATTTCAACGGGAGCATTGTATAGAGGATAGCTTGAGGGTTTGAAAATATTCCCTGCAATAACGGTATCCAGTACTACGCAGGATAAATCTCCTTTTATTTCCTCTTTTATATCTTCGAATATTTCTTCAGGAAAGATATATTTTTTACTTTTTGGATCATAATAGGAATTAAGAATTTGTTTCTGGAGAAAAACATCCCCACAAAATACCAAAGTAACTCTATTTATCATCTCGTAGGAGATGATAAAATTGAAGGAAAGAATAAGGAATAAAATAAAAATTAATAACTTCTTTATAATAATGACTTAATTATATCATGATTAAAAAACTTAGAGAAAGGAGAAGGTTATGAAGAAACCCTATATTCTTTTGGACGCTGGGGGAACCATAATTTTCCCTAATTTTGAAATAATTTCTGAAGTTGCTTTTAAGTTTGGATATTCTTTAGATCCAGAAAATTTATTAAAGGAATTTTCTTATGTAAATTTTAACTTGGATAATCTTTTAAAGGAAGATCATTCTTTATATAAAGAGGAGATCCATAAGAGTATTGAATATACCTTAGAGAGGTTTTTAATAAATAAAAAAGATGCAGAGAAAATAATAATAGAGACAAAGAGAAAGGTAAAGAATGGTTATCTTTGGACCTATACAATTTCAAAGATAATTAGAGGATTGAAAAACTTAAAAGAAGAAGGGTTCTTTTTATCTGTTATTTCAAATTCAGATGGAACAGTAGAAGAACAAATTAAGTTTACTGGAATAAAAAATTTTTTTGAAAAGATTTTTGATTCTGGAATTATTGGGATAGAAAAGCCAGATCAGAGATTTTTCCAGTATGCATTAAACAACCTACGATTATCTCCTGATGATGCTATCTATGTGGGAGATTTTATGATGATTGATGTTTATGGGGCAAATAAATCAGGAATGGGAGCCTTTCATCTTGATCCCTTTGGATTTTATAATTCTTGGTTTGGGTATCATATAAAAGATATTTATGATTTTTCTTTAGAAATAATTAATAATAAAGTTAATTATACAGATGAAAGGCTCTATCCCTTTAAATAAATTTTATTTTGGAAGCTTTGTTTTGTAAAAATAATTTAGAATTTTTTCCTCATTGGGACCAACTTCTAAAATAAATTTTACTCTGTGGGCATCAATCCTTTCATAGGGTATTGAGGAGGAAATAATTTGCCAATCTCCTTCTAAATATTCTCTTACTTCTACTTTAATCTTTTCCTTCTTGGAATTTCTTATTTTTATTTGTATCTTTCTTTCTCTAACAAGATTTTTAGCTTCTATATATTCCTTACTTTCTAATATTTTTCTTTCTCCTTTTATATCAAAGGCTATTCCCTGAATTATGGAGAATTTTTCACCTTCAGCTATATCTTTTAAAAAAGATTCACCTAAGAATATGATTCTATCTGTATCCTTTAAAAATATTCTGATTTTGCCTGCAGGAATAGGAATTCCCAAACCTTTACTCTTTGAATTCTCAAATTGCCATTCAATAAATACCCCACTTACATTTCTTTGAAAATCATAAAAATAATTTTTTTGGGAAATTACATCCTTATTATCAAGCCATGGTAATATCTTATATTGTTTAGCAGGAATATTTACAGGTTCCTTATAGGAAAAGATTTTGTACTCTCCTTTGCTTTCGATAAATTCCTCAGAAGAGACTTCTTCTGCAATTTCTGCCTTTAAAAGAGCCCTTGTGGGTATAGGCTCTATAACCTGAGGTTCACCAGCAAGAAGAGATAATTTTATATTTCTAAAATTATTATTAGAATTATTTTGAATAATCATTCTGCTATTAAAATTAATAACCGATTTTTCATCTACTAATATAAAATGCTCACAATTCCAAGATATGTCAGGAAGAAAGTAAAATACCTTTAAAATTTCTTCTATATCTTTTTTAGAATAAACCCATATAGCCCAATTGGGATAGATAACCTCCTTTATGACACTTCCTCTCTGGGGAATAATATAAAGGGAATAAGGGGAAAGATCTCCAGGAATTTCATCTAAGGGAATGTAATTTATACCTTGCTTTAAATTTACATTCTTTTCTAAGGAAACAAGGGCAAAATTTTTAGAATAGACAATTAAATCTGTATCTGCAAAGGAAAGACTTAAAATAAAAAACATAAGAAGAACTAATAATTTTTTCATTTTATCACCTCAATCATTTTATCACCTCAAATTAAATTATAGCATATTAATAGTTTGTCCTAATATGGATAATAATGTGGAAACCTTGACAAATCTTATAAATTTATTATTATTAAATAAGAAAATTTGGGGAGTCGTCTAGCGGGTAGGACGCCTGACTCTGGATCAGGTAGGGATGGTTCGAATCCATCCTCCCCAGCCAAATAATTGGCCCTATCGTCTAGAGGACTAGGACGTTGGGTTCTCAACCCAAAAACCGGGGTTCGAATCCCCGTAGGGCCACCAGTTAAAAATAAGCCCCAAGGTTTTTCCTTGGGGCTTTTGATTTTTGGTACTAATACTCAGGAGGTGGGGGAGGAGTGTGTTTCTCTTTTTCAGGTTTCTCAGCGACAAGACCCTCAGTAGTTAATACTAAAGCAGCAATGCTTGCAGCATTCTGAAGGGCTGATCTTGTTACTTTACATGGATCTACGATTCCAGCCTCGAACATATTTACATATTTATCCCTTGCTGCATCATATCCAACTGGGCCTTCCATTTCTTTAACCTTTTCCGCAATAATTGATCCCTCTTTACCAGCATTGTTTGCTATTAACTTTAAAGGTACGTCTAAAATTTTTCTTACTATATCTACTCCAATCTTCTCATCTTCATTGTTTAATTTAACGTTATCTAAAGCCTTTATTGCTCTAATTAATGCCACTCCACCACCAGGTACAATTCCTTCCTCTACTGCAGCCTTTGTAGCAGAAAGAGCATCCTCTATTCTATGTTTCTTTTCCTTTAATTCAACTTCTGTTGCTGCTCCTGCTTTAATCACTGCAACTCCTCCTGCTAATTTTGCAAGTCTCTCTTGAAGTTTCTCTCTATCAAATTCTGAATCGGTCTCTTCTAATTGTTTCCTAATTTGAGCAATTCTTGCCTCAATATCTTTTCTATTTCCTTTGCCTCCAACAATTGTTGTTTTATCTTTGTTTGCTCTTAGCTTTTCTGCCCTACCAAGCATATTGAGGGTTACATTCTCTAATTTAATTCCTGTTTCTTCTGATATAAATTCTCCACCAGTAAGAATAGCTATATCCTGAAGCATTGCCTTTCTTCTATCACCAAATCCAGGTGCCTTTACTGCAAGTGATTGGAGCACTCCACGAAGTTTGTTTACTACAAGAGTAGCTAATGCCTCTCCCTCAACATCCTCTGCTATGATTACTAAGGATTTTCCTGTTTGTACCACCTTCTCTAAAATTGGGATAATGTCATTTATAGCACTGATTTTTCTGTCTGTTATAAGGATATATGGTTCTTCCAAAACTGCTTCCATTCTTTCTGCATCAGTAATCATGTATGGAGATATATAACCCCTATCAAATTGCATTCCTTCCACAACCTCGAGGGTTGTTCCAATACCTTGAGATTCCTCTACAGTTATTACCCCATCCTTTCCTACCTTATCCATAGCATCAGCAATTAGTTGTCCAATTCCTTCATCATTATTTGCAGATATTGCTGCTACATGGGCAATATCTTCTTTTGTTTCAACAGGTCTTGCAATCTTTTTTAACTCTTCCACCACAGCTTCCACAGCTTTTTCAATGCCTCTCTTTACATACATTGGATTTGCTCCTGCAACAACACTTTTTAATCCCTCATGAACCAATGCTTGAGCCAAAACTGTTGCTGTAGTTGTTCCATCTCCGGCTACATCGTTGGTTTTAGATGCAACTTCTTTAACAAGTTGTGCCCCCATATTCTCAAAGGGATCTTCAAGGTCGATTTCCTTGGCAATTGTTACTCCATCATTGGTTATAACTGGTGCTCCGAATTTTTTCTCAAGTACAACATTTCTTCCTCTTGGTCCTAAGGTTATTTTTACGGTATCTGCAACAGTGTCTAACCCTTTAATTAAGGCTGTTCGTGCTTCCATATTTAAACTTATAATTTTAGCTGCCATCTTCTATCTCCCTCCTTCTTTATATTATTTTTCGACTACAGCCAAAACATCTCTTTCACTGAGAATCAAATATTCTTCCCCTTCAATCTTAACTTCGGTGCCTGCATATTTAGCAAAAATTACAGTATCTCCCTCTTTAATCTCAAGAGGAACCTTTTGGCCATTATCTAAAATTCTCCCTGTTCCTACGGCAACCACTTTACCCTGTTGGGGTTTTTCTTTAGCAGTATCTGGTAATACAATTCCTCCCTTCGTTTTTTCTTCTTGCTCCAATACCTTAACCACAACACGATCACCAATAGGTTTTAGCTTCACAGTTATTACCTCCTTTCTTTAAATTTTGTTAGCAATCATATTAATTGAGTGCTAAACCAAAGTAAATATTATATAAATCACTTTTTAACTTCAATGGAGGATAAAATTAAAAAGTTTTGTTTAAGGCCAAATTTTTATAGTTTTCCATAGTTTTTCTTTATTTTTCTCTTTTTTTTGCTATTTCTCTATACAAATCTTGTAATTTCCTTGCTAATTTATCTACAGAAAACTTCTGGGCCTTTAATTTTGCATTTGTTTTCATTTTATTAAGAAGCTCAGGACTATCAAGAAGAAGCTCTACCTTTTGGGAGAAAATTTGAGGATCTAAAGGAGTTAGGAATCCCTCAATACCATCGGAAATAAGACTTTTTGAGCCTGAAGCGTCAACGGCAACCACAGCACATCCTCCAGCCATAGCTTCTAAGGTAACCAGCCCCTGAGTTTCAGTTATCGAAGGAAATACAAATATATGAGCAGAAGAATAAAAATTTATAAGTTCTTCTCTCGGGAACCATCCAAGAAAGAAAACCTTATCCCTTAGAAGAAGTTTATCTTTTAACTCTTCAAGATTTTTTCTTTCATCACTATTTCCAACAATAAGAAGAACAGTGTCATCTCTTCTTCTAAGTAAAGGGGCTAAGGATTTGAGAAGAAAATCAATATTCTTTTCCTTTGCTAATCTCCCTGCATAAAGAAGAATTTTTTTATCCTTCCAAGGTTTATCTAACAAAAATTCTTCTTTGTTTTTCTCTTTCCATAAGGTTAAATCAAGACCTGTGGGTAAAATTTCTATTCTTGTTTTTGTTCCAAATTTTTTAATCATCTCTTTTATCTCAGGAGAGGGTACTATTACCAAATCTACTTTATTTGAAAAATTTATGCTTGTAATTATTGCTAATTTTTCCTTTACTTTTTGAGGAGCAAGAGGGATATAGTGAACATATTTATGATATAGAGTGTGATATGTGAAGACGATAGGAATTTTGTATTTTCTTGCTAACTTTAAAGCTGTTTTTCCAATAACATAAGGATGATGGGTATGGATAATATCAAAATTTTGATTTTTAAAAAAATTTTCTATAAGAAAGTTAAAGGGAAGAGGTATAGGATGAATACTTACTTTTCTTATAAAAAGAGCAGGATATCTAAAAACTCTTTTATCAAAATCATCATAAGGAGGAAACCAAGGAGGATAATGAGGAGCAAATACATAAACTTCATTTCCCAATTCTTCTAATGCCTTTCTATATGTTTCTACGGATATTGCTGCACCACCAGTATTTGGAAGATAATTAACGGTAAAGAAGGCTATTTTCATTAACCTTCTAATATTCTCCTATATAACTTAACAGTTTCCTCTGCAATCTTATCTATATCATATTTCTTCGCAAGTTCTAAAGCTCTTTTTGAATATTCTTCTCTTAATTCTCTATTTTCTATAAGAAGTTTTATTTTTTCCTCAAAACTTTCTTCGTCCCCTTCAATATATGAGTCAAAGAGAGGCTCCTTATATTCAGGTATATCCCTTAAAAGAAGAGGAAGTCCACAAGATGCCGCTTCTAAAATTGCTACACTAAAATTTTCCTGACGAGATGGAAAGAAGAATACATCAGACATATTATAAAATTTTGGAAGTTCTTCATGGGGCATTCCTCCAGGAAGAATTAAGTTCTCTGGTGGATTTTCCTTTATTTTTTTTGCTTCTGCAAAACCTTCACTAAGAAAAGAAAAGGGAATATCTCCTACCCATACAAATTTATGTTGGGGAAATTTTTCCGCAATCTTTACAAAGGTATCAAATCCCTTCCTTTTTATAAGATGCCCTACAGAAAGAAAAACAATTTCCTCTTCTTTTATTTTATACTCTCTTCTTGCCTTAATTCTTAATTCTTCATCCCTTTTAAACTTCCTCATATCTATCCCATTGGGAATAACTACAATTTCAGATTTTACACCCATCTTCTTCAATTTTTCTGCCTCTAATGGAGATACTGCTATAACAACCCTTGCTTGATTATAGAAAAGGAGAAGATATTGAGTAAATACTCCTTTCCATTTTTCTGCTAATATTGTACTTCCTATCATGGTATCTGGAATTATATGAGCGGTAAATATGATTCTATCTTGATATTCTTTTTTAGCATATCTGAAAAGGATATCTCCAATGGAATGAAGATGTATTATATCAAAGGGTTCATCCTTTGAGTTTCCATTCAAGAATATCTCTATATCTCCTCTTCTTTTAAGAGCAGAATATAACATAAAACATGCAGTCTGATCTCCACCACCCTTTCTACGAGCAGAGGAAATGCCTGGCTTGAAGACAAGGTTAACTCTTATTCTTCCCATTTTACACTTTCTCTTCTTCTTTTAATGTTAGGATATCCCAAATATTTCCAGATTCTTCTCCCTTCTTTTCTCATCTTTTCTAGGTTTATCCAATCTCTTTTGTATCTTGGAGGATTTTTTAAAGTTTCTCTATATATCTCTAACATTTTATCTCCTACATTATCCAAACTATAATTTTGGGCTAACTGAAGGGCTTTGCTCTGGTATTCTATATAAAAATTTTTATCGTTTTTTAATTTTAATAAGTATATCAAAAAATCTTCATTAGTTTTTGCAGGGATAAAGAAACCCCCAAAGGGCTCTTTATATTCGGGTATATCCCTCAAAAGAAGGGGAAGTCCGCAAGATGCCGATTCTAAAACTGCCATAGGAAGATTCTCCTGATAAGATGGAAAGAAAAATACATCTCCTAAATTGTAATAATCAGTCATTTCTTCATAAGGGACAATTCCTGTGAAAATTATATTGGATGGGGCATTTTTGATCTTTTCTTGGAGTTCCATAAATCCTGCAGTAAAAACAGAAAAGGGTTGTCCTCCTACCCACACAAATTTTATATCAGGTAATTTTTGGGCAGTTTCTATAAATACATCAATACCTTTTCTTGGTTGTATTTGTCCTGCTCCTACCGCCACAAAATCTGACATAGAAATACCCAATCTTTCTCTTATTTTTTTACTTTTCTCCCAAGAAGGAAAAAATCTTTCTAAATTTACAGGATTTGGTACAAAATAAATAGGAGCTTTTACTCCAAGGTTCTCTAACTCTTCTTTGACCTTAGGAGAAACAGCTATCACACAATCTGCTAAATTGTAGTAATATTTCAAATATTTTACAAAAAATGGAAGCCAAATATCTACTAAAACAAGACTTCCGATTAAAGATGCTGGTATAATATGGGCAGAGATTACTAATCTTTTTCCTGAGAGCATTCCTTTGCTTACCGCATATGGGCCTGGGGTATGAAGATGGGCGATATCGTGTAATCCTCTACCATTTATACTTACTTCTAACTCTTCTTTTCTTTTTAAAGCTTCTGCAAGGGACAAGCTTGCAGTATATACCCCTTGCCCTTTAACATCCCAAGCTAAAGCCTCGGAAATTATGTTAACCGTGATTTTCATAATATTACAGTTTTTAATATTATACCATAAATTAAGGTCTTTACAATTGGAAAAACTTATTTTTTAATGAATATAACAAAGTGAAACTAAGGTTAGGAGGTGAGAGTATAAAAATGAAAAAAAATATAAAGCCCCCAACGATGAGAGATGTAGCAAGATTAGTGGGGGTATCTGTGAGTACCGTCTCCCATGTCATAAATAAAACAAGACATGTGGAA
>CAZTGC010000008.1:0-128171 GCA_964612975.1 uncultured Dictyoglomota bacterium
ATGGTACTATCCTGGTAACGGGGTGGGAGAGTAGGTCATCGCCAGAAAGCCTCCTTTTTGTTTTTTGAAAACTTTACCTCCTGTGGGTAAGGTATTCGGGGGTGTCTCATGCTTAAAAGAGTTTTTATAAAAATCTGAGAAATCTTCTCTAACTCTTCTAATGTCAGATTAGTATTTTCTAATTGACCATCAGTGATCTTTTCATTTATTATTCTTCTAACAATTTTTTCTATTGTTTCAGAGGAGGGATTGTTTAAAGATCTTGTTGCAGCTTCAATGCTGTCTGCCAGCATAACTATTGCTGCCTCTTTGGATTTAGGTTTTGGACCTAAATATCTAAAATCCCCTTCAGGAATTAAAGAGTTAGATATTTCTTTCTGTTTATAATAAAAATATGTGATAAGACTCGTTCCATGATGCTGTTCTATTATATCTATTATTGATTTAGGAAATTTATACTCATTTGCAATTTGTGCACCATCATTTGTGTGATTTTTAATTATAAGGGCACTTATATAGGGATTAAGAGAATTATGGGGATTAATTTGTCCAGGCATTAGATTTTCTATGAAATATTGAGGTCTTTTTATTTTACCAATATCATGATAAAGAGATGCAACTCTTACGAGATAGATATTAGCATTAGAGGCTTCTGCTGCTCTTTCTGCAATATTGCCCACAATTAAGCTATGATAGTAGGTTCCAGGAGCTTCCAAAAATAGTTTATGTAGAAGAGGATAATTTGGATTAGAAAGTTCCAGTAGTCTTAATGGAGTTGCAATCCTAAAAATATTCTCTAAAAAGGGCAAAATTCCAAGGGCTAAGATTGTAGATAAAAAGGGATTTATAAAAATCCCAAGAATTTCAGTAATTTCAATAATATGATCTCCTAAAAGGAAATTGAAAAGAATTATCAAAAGTAAGTTAGTGACAAATAAATAAAAAGCAGTCTTTATAAATTTTGATCTATCCTCAATTTCCCTTAGAAAATATGCAATAACCAAAAAGTTAAAAATAGAGATTATAAGGAATAGAAAAGAATTATTAATTAAACCAAAGAGAATGGAAAGTTGGGAATTCATGAGGATAGAGTAGGGTATATTTAATATAGGTAGGGATAAGAAGAAAATTGAAGGTAAAGGAGATAAATAAGGAGAAATTATGGAAAAAATTTTAATCAGAAATAAACCTAAGGAAAAAAGTACTTGTGATAAAATGAAAATATTCAGTTCTGAATTTACATTAAGTTTAAAATAAAAAACTCTTTGGGAAATTTGAAATAAGATAACAAGACATATTAAGCTTATAAATCTTACGATATTGTTAAAAGAAGTAGTAAGACCAAGAGTATCTAATATCTTGTATTTTTCTTCATCAATTATTTCTCCCCTCTTTACTATTATATCTCCCTTTGAGATAAGCTTTTCTACAGGTTTTATTGATTTTAATAGTTCTTGTTTTTTTAATTCTGTCTCCTTATCATCTATGTATATATTAGCTTCAATAAGGATATTTGAGAGTTCCTCAGATAGATAAGAAGGAAAGTTAAATTCCCTTTTTAAGAAACTTGCAAACTCATTTCTTCTTGCTTCTAAGTTATCATTAGAGATACCCTTTGAATATATATCAGACAGCCAAACTTCAGCTCTAACTATAATGGTGTTTATCTTTAAAGGAGGAATAGAAGATAAATATTTTTGAGATTTTTCACTGATTCCATAGGAATTTTTTAATATTTCTTCTAATTTTCTTAATACATTTATAGTAATATTCTGATCAATTTTATAAACTGGTTTAAATTGGGATAAAAGAAGATTTCTCAATCTATTTGTCTCTTCTTTATCGATATAAACAATGGATCTTGGGGCTTCAATATTTTTAGGAGAGATCGTACCTAAACTTAATGGAGGAGTTACAAAAAAATCTATGCTAAAGATAATGCTATTTATTATAATAAAGATTAAAAGTGTTACGGATAAAATTTCTTTTTTTAGTCTTTCTTTAATTCTATATATTTTAGCTATTATTACTTTTTTGTTAAACTTATTTTTCTTCATAGTAAGAATATTTTACCATTTATTGACCAGTTTTTCACTATAAGCTATAATTGAGTGTGGACTGGGGAGTAGCCAAGCTGGTAAGGCAGCGGACTTTGGATCCGCCATTCGCTGGTTCGAATCCAGCCTCCCCAGCCAATTTTTCTAATGTTTTATGAAGAACTGGATAGCAGCTATATTATCAGCAGGACAAGGGAAAAGAATGAAAACAGAGCGCCCCAAAGTTCTCCATCCTCTTTTGGATCGCTCTATTATGTATTATTTAATAGATTTAGTGTCAGAAATTGTAGAAAGGTACTTTTTAGTGGTAAGTCCTACACTGTATAAGATTTTGTATGGGGAATACAGAGACCATTTGATTATTCAAGAGAAGCCATTGGGAACTGGCGATGCAGTGAAACAGTTAATACCTTTTTTAAAAGAATTCGATGGAAATATTATAATTTTACCTGGAGATGTTCCTTTGATTAAAAAGGAGACTTTAAAATTGTTGTGTGAAACTCACGAAGTAAATAATAATGCTTGTACTCTACTTACAACATTTATTGAAAATCCTCAAGGATATGGAAGGATAATAAGAGATTCTAATGGGAGAATTTTAAAAATTGTAGAAGATAAAGATGCGACTGAAGAGGAAAAAAAGATTAAGGAAATCAATACTTCTATATATGTTTTTAAGTGGAAGAAACTAAAAAAAGTTTTACCTTATTTATCTAATAATAATGTTCAAAGGGAATTATACCTTACAGATACCATATCTTTGTTATTAAATAAAAGAGAAAAAATCGAGGTTTTGATAACAGATCCTTATGAGGTTATGGGGGTAAATAATCAAATAGAGTTAGCTAATCTTCAAGGGATTATTCAGGAAAAAATAAATAAAAAATGGATGGAAGAAGGGATTTCCTTTATATCCCCAAATTTAACTTTTATAGGGAAAGATGTCATTTTAAATAAAGACGTAATTATTTATCCAAATACTATAATTTGGGGGAAGAGTTTTGTAGGAAAAGGGGTAAAAATTTCTTCTAATGTTATTATAGAAGATTATTATATTGGGGATAATATAGAGATTGGTGCTTTTTCTTTTATTTCTTCAAAATTAAAACTTAAAGGAGATTAAGAAATGACTCAAAAGGTTTTAGCTTTGTATAGTGGAACATCCAATCTTACGTTAGCAAAGGAAGTTGCTGAATATTTAGATGTGGAATTAGGAGAAATAGAAATAAGAAGATTTTCTGATGGTGAGATTTATGCAAGAATTGTTAAAAGTGTTCGAGGCGCAGAAGTTTACGTTATCCAGTCCTTAAGTAATTCTGTAAATGAATATTTTATGGAATTATTAATTATAATCGATGCCCTTAAAAGAGCATCTGCAGAAGCTGTTACTGCAGTTATTCCTTATTTTGCTTATGCTCGCCAGGATAGAAAAACAAAATCAAGGGAACCAATAACTGCAAAACTTGTAGCAAACTTGTTGACTGTTGCAGGAGCAAATAGAGTTGTAACTATGGATCTTCATGCAGGCCAAATTCAAGGTTTTTTTGATATTCCTTTAGATAACTTATCTGCATTACCTCTATTTACAAGGTACTTTCAAGATATGGATCTTAAAAATCCTGTGGTAATTTCCCCGGATATAGGTGGTGTTGCTCGAGCAAAAGCCTTGGCTAATAGATTACATACGCCATTAGCTATAATATATAAAAGAAGGCCTGCACCTGAGATGGCAGAGGTTGAGGAAATAATTGGAGATATAAAAAATAAAGATGTAATTATCTGTGATGATATTATAACTACTGGGAATACTTTATTTTCTGCAGCAAGACTTCTAAAAGAAAAAGGCGCACGGGATATATATTCTGCTGTTACTCATGGGATTCTTACAAATAATGCCCCAGAAAAGTTACAAAAATCTGAGCTTAAGGAATTAGTTGTTACAAATACCCTTCCTATTGATGAATCTAAAATTGTTCCTAAACTTAAGATTCTATCTGTAGGAAGTTTATTAGGAGAGGCTATAAAAAGAATATCAAATAATGATTCTTTAAGTTCATTATTTGATTAATAAGTAAAGGGAGGTTACTAAAATGGAGATACTTGAGATAAAAGCATGTAGAAGAGAAGTTGGGAAGGGGTGGGCAAAAAAATATAGAAAAGAAGGGAAGATACCTGCTGTATTATATGGACATTATTTAGAAGAAAGTATACCTTTAGTTATAGATAGAAAAGAGTTCCAAAAGCTATTTAAAAAAGGGAAATATGAAATAGAGGCCTATATTCTTAAAATTAATATTGAAGATGGGGAAGAATCAAAAGTTGAAAATGCTCTTTTACAAGATTTTCAAATTGATCCATTAACTGATTCTATTATTCATGCTGACTTTCATGCGGTAAGAATGGACGAGATAGTAGACACTCATATACCAATATTATTAGTTGGTGATGCTATGGGGATTAAAAAAGGTGGGGTTCTTCAGCATGGTATTAGTGAGATCTATATAAGAGCTTTGCCTGTGGATATTCCAAATCATATAGAGGTTGACATTTCCAATTTAGATATTGGAGATTCAATATTGGTGAGAGATATAAAAGTCTCTGAGAAAGTAAAGATTTTAACACCCTTAAATGAAGTAGTTCTATCAATTCTTGCTCCTCAAAGGGGTGAGATAGAAGCAGAAGCTACAGTTGAGGGTGAAATTACAACTTAAAAATTTTAAACTTAGGAGGTAAAAAATGATTAAGATTGTTACTGATAGTACTGCTGCTTTACCTGAAAATTTAGTTAAAAAATATAATGTAGTGGTGGTACCTCTTAAAGTAGTTTTTGAAGACGAAGTTTATAGCGATGGTGTGGATATAAATCCTTCTCAATTTTTTGAAAAGATTAGAAAAACTAATATTTTTCCAAAAACATCTCAACCTTCTGTAGAAGATTTTTATAATGTATATAAAGATTTAGAGAATGCAGATGCTATAATTTCAATACATATATCATCAAAGTTAAGTGGAACCATTGGTTCTGCAAATATCGCAAAATCTATGCTCCCTTTTTCTGAAAAAATTTATATAATAGATTCCCTTGTAACAGAGTTTGCTTTGGGATATATGGTAATAGAAATTGGAAAAGCAATTGAAGAAGGGAAGAACTTAGATGAAATTTTTGATATAATAGAAAAAATGAAAAAAAATAATGAAGCATTGTTTACTGTAGATACCTTAGAATATCTTTATAAAGGTGGAAGAATTGGTGCAGCTCAGGCTTGGATGGGAAGTATTTTACAAATAAAGCCTATTTTAGAATTAAGAAATGGAGTTATAGAGCCTGTAGAGAGGGTGAGAACAAAACAAAAAGTAAAAGATAGAATTTTAGAGATCTTGAAAGAAAGAATTGGAGATCTTCCTGTAAAAATTGCTATAGCGTACTCTGATAATGCAGAGGAATTAAAGGATGTTGAAAAGGAAATTTATGAAAAGTTCAATGTTAAGGAATATTATCTTATTCCTTTTAGTTGTACAATTTTATCCCATATTGGACCAGGATCATGGGGGATTATTTGTTATAGGATATAGGAAAAGGATAGGAATATGAGGCAAGAAATTTTAGATGATCTGGATAAATTATTAGAAATTTTGCCTGAAGATATTAGAAAAAGATTAGAAGAAGATGAAGATATAAAAGATCTTATTGAAGTAGTGATAGATTTAGGCAGAGAGATAGAAGCTCGTTTTTATAAAAAAAACATAATTTTTTATGGAAGATATGCAGCAGAGGAAGATATTAATTATGTTCTTTCAAGGGTAGGAGAGTTTAGTGGAGATAAAAGAGCAGGAATTGAAAGAACCCTTCACAGAATCTCTGCAATTGAAAATAGGCATGGGAGAGTTATTGGTCTAACATGTAGGGTTGGGAGAGCAGTTTTAGGTACTGTAGATATTATAAGGGATGTAATTGAAAAAGGTAAGAATATACTTCTTTTAGGAAAACCTGGAGTAGGGAAGACCACTTTGTTGAGGGAAACTGCAAGGGTTTTAGCAGATGAGCTTAACAAAAGAGTAATTATTATTGATACTTCTAATGAGATAGGAGGAGACGGAGATATACCTCACCCAGCTATTGGTAGAGCAAGAAGAATGCAGGTCCCAAACCCAACAAAACAGCATGATGTCATGATTGAAGCAGTGGAGAATCATATGCCTGAAGTCATAGTAATTGATGAAATTGGGACAGAATTGGAAGCAAAGGCAGCAAGAACTATTGCGGAGAGAGGAGTGCAGTTAATAGGGACAGCTCATGGAATAACTCTTCAAAACCTCCTTTTAAATCCAACTTTATCGGACTTAGTAGGGGGTATTCAGGTGGTAACTCTGAGTGATGAAGAGGCAAAGAGAAGAGGCACTCAAAAAACAGTCTTAGAGAGAAAATCTCCCCCAACCTTTGATATAGTTATTGAGATACAGGAGAGAGATAGATTGGCTATTCATCATGATGTAGCAAAGACTATAGATAATATGTTAAGGGGATATATTATTCCTCCTGAAATTAGGATTAGAACTCCTGAGGGTAGAGTTGAAAAAATATTTGTTCCTTCTTCAACAATTCAAGAGGAAGAAAAAGATTCTTCATCTTCGCAAAAGAAACCTGACATTTTAAAAATTTTCCCTTATGGAATAAGTAGGAATAAATTAGAGAAAGCGATTAGAAGTTTAGGAGTTCCTGCATATGTCGTTAGAAATTTTGCCGATGCAAATTGTTTGCTACTTCTAAAAGCACATCAAAAAAGGGCAAAGGACTTAATAAATGAAGCAGAAAGAAAAAGTATGATTCTCTCTATATTGAGAAGTAATACTGTGACACAAATGGAGAGATTTTTAGCCGAACATTTTAAATTGGGAACTTTAAGAAGCAATGAAGAAGAAAAAGCATTAAGAGAAGCCCAAGAAGGAATAGAGTATGTATTAACCCATGAAGAACCCTATGAATTATCTCCTCAGCCAGCTTATTTAAGAAGATTACAACATCAATTGATTCAGGAATATGGCTTACGTTCTGAAAGTATAGGGAGTGAGCCAAACAGAAAGGTTAAGATATTTCCATATTAGGTATGAATAAATGGAGAGTATTTTTATTACCTTTGAGGGACTGGACGGCTGTGGAAAAACTACACAGGCTAAGCTTCTTAAGGATTTCTTGGAAAAAGAAAATTATAAGGTTTATTTAACAAGGGAGCCAGGAGGAACAATTTTAGGTGAAAATATAAGAAATATTCTCTTGAATTTCAATATTAATATTCATCCTTGGGCTGAAGCCTTATTATATCTTTCTTCAAGAGCTGAGAATTCTTTAGTTATTAAAGAAAAACTTAAAGAAGAATATGTAGTAATTTGCGAGAGATATATAGATTCTACCATTGCATATCAAGGATATGGAAGAAATCTTCCTATTAAAAAGTTAAAAGAGTTAAACGAGTTAGTGACCTTTGGATTAAAGCCTGATATTACTATACTTTTGGATATAGTGCCTGAAAAAATTTTTATAAGAAAGAAAATTCTTGATAGGATTGAAAAAGAAAGTTTAGATTTTTATTATAAAGTTAGGGAAGGATATTTGAAGATTGCAGAAGAAGAAAAAGAAAGAATCTTTGTTGTTTCTGGAGAACTTTTAGTAGAGGAGATTCATAGAGAAATTTTGAAAGTTATCTTAAAAAACTTAAGAAGGTGAGATTATGAAATTAATTTTGGCAATTATTCAGGAGCAAGATTGGAAAAAAATAAGAGAAATTTTTGTGGAAAAAAATTTACCATTAACTTTTTTTAAGAGCAAAGGTGGATTTCTACAAGAAGCAAGTATCACTCTTCTTACAGTAGTAGAAGAAGAAAGATTGGAAGAGGTATTGACTGTCTTAAGAGAAAATTGCAAAGAAAGAGAGAAGATTATTATTCCTCCCCTTCCTTCGGTGGAGTTATTAAGGAGTGTTCCAATGCCTGTAAAGGTTAGGGTGGGAGGAGCAGTGGTTATTATTTTAGATGTATTTCATTTTGAAAAGATTTAGATGGCATTTAAAGATATTATAGGACAGAAACAAGCTATTGAAACATTAAGAAGAACTCTAAAGGAAGAAAAGATTTTTCATACTTATCTTTTTGTTGGTCCTGAAGGAGTAGGAAAAAAGTTAACTGCTCTTTCCTTTACTCAAGCCTTAAATTGTCCAGTACTTCCCAAGGAAGGATGTGGGGAGTGTTTAAATTGTAAAGAAATAAAAAATATGACTTTTCCTGATCTTCTTTATTATGAACCTGAAGGCATGTGGTTTAAAATTCAACAAGTTAGAGAGATAAAAAAAGAAATTTATTGGAAACCCCTTCAAAGTAAATGGAAAATAATTATCTTAGATTCAACGCATCAATTGAGAAATGAAGCTGCAAATGCTCTTTTGAAATCTTTAGAGGAACCTCCCCCTTATACTATTTTTATTTTAATTGCTTGGCGTCCAGAAATGTTGCTTCCTACAATAATATCTCGAAGTCAAGTTATAAACTTTAACTACTTAAATGAAGAGGAATTAAAAATAATCTTTAAGGATGTACCTAACGAGAAAAAAGAAATAATAATATTCCTTTCTCAAGGGAGTCCTGGAAAGGGTTATTTTTGGTTAGAAGAGGGAAATTGGAAAAAGAGAGAAGAATTTTTGAAGGAACTATCTCTTTTAAAAAGGGAAAATATAGGGCAAATTTTTGATTTGGTTGAATTTTTAGTGGAAGATAAGAAAGTAGATTATATTTTATCATTATTAGAGATATTATTGTTTTGGTGGAGAGATCTCTTTTTCTGGAAAATATATGAAAAAGAAGAATACATAACTCAAAAGGATTTCATGAGGGAGATTATAAGGAAGTCTCAAGAATTTTCTTTGGATAAAATAATAAAGAATTTTAGAGAAACTCAATATGCAATGAAATCTATCAGAAATAATGCAAATTTACTTTTAACTTTGGAAACTCTATTTTTTAAGGTAGGTGTATCTGTATGAGTGAAGCATTATATATAGCAGGAGTAAGATTAAGAAGTTTTAAAATATACTATTTTTCTGTAGAGAAATTAAATCTAAAAAGGGGAGATTGGGTAATTGTGAAAACTGTTCATGGAATAGAAGTGGGAATAGTGGTAATTTCTCCTTTTTTAGCTCCATCTAATTTTAAGCCAACTACCCCTTTAAAACCCATCATTAGAAAAGCAAATAAAGAGGATTTAGAAAAAATTAAAAAATATAGAGAAGAAGAAAAAGAGGCAGTTAAATTTGTTCAAGAGAAAGCTGATAAACTAAACCTTTCTATGAAAATTTTAGCCTGTGAAATTACCTTTGATTACAGTAAAATTACCTTTCATTTTGCCTCTGAAGAAAGAGTAGATTTTAGAGAATTAGTTAAAGATTTGGCAAGCCATTATAAGACTCGTGTTGAACTTCATCAAGTTGGAGTTAGAGATGAGGTAAAATATTTAGGAGCATTAGGGATATGTGGAAGGGAGGTTTGTTGTCATATTTTTCTTCCGGAGATTTATTCGATTTCTGTAAAGATGGCAAAGGAACAATCCTTAGCTCTTAATCCTTTAAAGATTTCGGGGGTTTGTGGAAGATTAATGTGTTGTTTGGCGTATGAATATGATGTCTATCAAGAAATTAAAGCAAGTTTACCTCCAAAGGGAAGTAGAGTGGAAACTTCTCAAGGGCAAGGAATTATTGTGGACTATCATATTCCATTAAGAAAGGTTATTGTTGAATTTGAAGAGGGAAGAAGAGAATTTTTTTCTTTAGAGGAACTTAAAAAAATCCATTTTAAAGAAGAAGATAAAAAACAAGATAAAATAATGGAAAAGATTTTTAGAATCTTAGAAGAGGATGATTAAGTTCTATGAAAAGTGAGAGTAAAGAAGATTACTTTGAGGATTTTTTAGAAAAATTAGAGGAAATTCGCCTCAAAAGAACTTTAAGAATAAGGGGATATTTTATTACTGAAAGTTGTTCGTTAAATAGAGTGATATTACCAAAGAGAAAGGACGATGAAATATATGAAAAATATTATCAACTTCTCTTTTATTATCGCTTTAGAAGGCTTCTCAGTGATTTAATTCAGGTTAAAAATTCAGGTATTATTAATTTAGAATTGTTGTTGACAAAATGGAAATGGGAAGAAATTTCCGAATACTTTGAATTTCTTATCTCTTCAGGTATTCTTGAAAAGATAGAAGATAAATTTTATTTTACTTTTTATAATTTAGATAATTTTGGGGAAACTTTAGAATGGTTTGTTGCGCAAATTCTAAAGAAAGAATTTTCCATCCCTACCTTATGGGGAGTGAAACTCTTAGATATATCTAGAGGAGGAGATTTTGATGTTTTGGGATTAATAGAAAGTTATCTATTGTATATTGAGTGTAAAACAAGTCCTCCTAATAATGTGAGATTAAGAGATCTTTGGGAATTCTTAAGAAGAAGAGAGGTTTTGGGTTCTCAACTTACTATATTTCTTATTGATACTACATTAAAGGTTGAAAAAAATATAATAGATAATATAAAACTACTTTTAGATAGGAGATTTTCTCCAAATAGGAAAAATGAAGTAATAAAGGAAAAGGAAGGGATATACTTCTTTTCTCCCAATCTTTTTATACTTCAAAGTAAGGGAGATTTTATTGTTAACTTTCAATATATTTTTAGAAGATTTCTTGGAAAGGTAATAAATTACTAATGGATCAAGAAAAAATTTTTAAAGAGGATAAAAAATATCAACCTCTTGCTTATAGAATGAGGCCTCAAAGTTTTGAAGAGATGGTGGGGCTTTCAGAAATAATTGGTGAAAATTCCTTTTTAAGAAAGGCTATAAAAAAAGGATATCTTCCCTCTCTCATAATATATGGTCCCCCGGGTTCTGGAAAAACTACCCTTTCCATTCTTTTAGCCCAAGCTATAAATGGTGATTTTATAGAATTAAATGCAGCATTAATAGGTGTATCTGAGATAAAAGAAGCACTACAAAGAGCAAAAAGAAATATGGAAATGTTTAGAAAAAATACAGTCATTTTTTTAGACGAAATTCACCATTTTAATAAACTTCAACAGGATGTGCTTTTACCTTGGATTGAGAAGGGTTTAATTATTCTTATTGGAGCAACCACAGAAAATCCATTTTTTACTTTAAATAACACTTTATTATCTCGATGCAGATTAATAGAATTAAAACCTCTCTCAAATGAAGATATAAGAACAATTATAAAGAGAGCTATTCAAGATAAAGAAAGAGGATTAGGTTGCCAAAATATTGTTTTAGAGGATTTAGCAGAAGAAGAAATAATAAGATTTGCCAGTGGAGATGCAAGAGTGGCCCTAAATACTTTAGAACTTGCCTCTTTTCTTGCCATACCAGATTTGGAAGGAAAGAATATAATTAATCTTTCGGTGATAGATGAAGTAATTCAAAAGAGAATTTTTAGATATGATCAAAGAGGAGATGAACACTATCATGTGATCTCTGCTTTTATTAAAAGTATAAGAGGTTCTGATCCTGATGCAGCAGTGTATTGGCTCTCGAGAATGCTTCTTTCAGGTGAAGATCCAAGATTTATAGCAAGACGTCTCATTATTCATGCTGCTGAGGATATTGGAATGGCTGATCCTTTTGCTTTATTAATAGCTCAAGCAGCAGCCTTTGCAGTGGAATTTGTAGGAATGCCTGAGACACAAATTCCTTTAACTACTGCTACAATATATTTAGCATGTGCTCCAAAAAGTAATAGTTCTGTGGTTTCAATTAATAAGGCGAATGAATATCTTAGAAAATATGGTCCTTCTTTGGTCCCTTTACATTTAAGAAATCCATCTTTTAGAGGAGCAGAGAAATTGGGATATGGTAAAGAATATAAATATCCTCATGATTATCCAGAGCATTTTATAGAACAGGATTATCTTCCTGAGGATGTAAAAGAAAGATTTTATTACCCTTCAGATGAAGGAAAAGAAAAGATAATTAAGGAAAAATTGAAAAGGTTATGGAGAAAAAGATACGAAAAATAATATTGATTTTCATGATTTTAACTTGTTTTCTTGAAGGATGTAAGAAGAGGGAGACTCCCAAAAAAATTCTTGAACCTGTAATAGAAAAAAAGGAGAATGATATCTATTCAAATCTTTATATAAATCTTTCCTACGAAATATTTAATGAGATTTATAAATCATATGCTCAAGATATTAAAATGTTAAATGTAAAATGGAAAGAAGGAAAGTTTTTGAATTATAACTTATCTTGGAATCAATATGAAATATACTGGTATGAATCCTGGGAAGAGATTAAAGATAATCTTAAATATGAACTACTAAAAAGAAATTTAAATTACCGTGTGAAAACATTAAGAAACTTTGAAAAAGTTACAGTATCCTATTCCTACCTTTTACCTAAGGAGGAGAAAATTGAGTTAGAATTTTTTAATTTTTATTTCCCTATAAAGATAAAAGAGAAACCCCAAAAGCCCCTTCTTGCTATTGTAGTAGATGACCTTACTGAAAAAAACTATTGGAGTGATAGGCTTTTTTCTTTATCCTATACATTAAATTTAGCAATTATACCGACATCAAAAACTAAAGAATTATTAGAAGAAGTTAAGAAAAAAGATTGGTATGCAATTATGCATATACCTATGGAATCTATAAACTATCCCAAGGATGCTAAATATCTTATATCTTATCCCATATTGACGGGAATGAGTAAAGATGAAATAGAAAAGGTAATTGATAGAAGTCTAAAATATTTCGAAAATTACCCCATTGAGGGGATAAATAATCATATGGGATCTAAAGTTACATCGGATTCCAAAATTATGCGTAATTTGTATGAGGTATTAAAGAAAAAGAATCTTTTCTTCTTGGATAGTAAAACTTCATATATGAGCATCGCAAAAAAAATAGCAAAGGAATTTGATATTATTTTTTTAGAAAATGACTTGTTTTTAGATCATGAGAATAATAAAGAAATGATTAGAAAGAGATTTGAGCAGAGTCTTGATATTGCAAAAAAAAGAGGAAAAGCTATAGTTATTTGTCATATAAGGCCAAAGACTATTGAGGTTATGGAAGAACTAGAAAAAGAAAATTTTTTTAAAGATGTCGATTTAGTAAAGCTTAAAGATTTAATACTTGAAAAATCCCACAATATTAGAGAAAAGTAAAAAACAGGGAGGATATAGTCATGATCTTAGTCTGTGGGGAAGCTTTAATTGATTTTACTCCGACAAAAGTAGGAGAAAAAAATGCTTTTATTCTCTCTCCTGGCGGTTCCCCTTATAATGTTGCAATTACCCTTGGAAGATTAAAGGCAGATGTTGCTTTCTTAGGAAAAATCTCTAAAGATATTTTTGGAGAAATCTTAGTTAATTTTTTAAAAGAAAATAATGTTAAATTAAATTATCTATTGAGAGGAAAAGAACCTACAACACTTGCCTTTGTTGTTATTGGTCCTAATAATGAGCCAAATTTTGTTTTTTATGGAGATAATACAGCAGATATCTCCTTGAAATTAGAAGATTTATCCCATTTTATCTTTTCAGATATAGATTTAATTCACTTTGGTTCTATTTCTTTAATAAGGGGGTCTACTGCTTTAACCTTGGAGAAATTAATGGAGCAGCAAAAGGGAAAAATCTTGATTTCTTTAGATCCTAATGTTCGTCCTATACTTATTAATGATAAAAAGGCATATATTGAAAAACTTGAAAAATGGATAACTTATTCTAATTTAGTCAAGGTAAGTAAAGGTGATTTAAATTGGTTATATCCTGATAATTCATTAGAAGAGATTGCAAAAAATTGGCTTAAGTTCGGACCAGATCTTGTTATAATTACAAAGGGGGGTGAAGGAGCTATTGCCTTTAATAAAAAAGGATCTTTAGAAGTTTCTGCCATGAAAGTTGATGTTGTAGATACTGTTGGAGCTGGAGACTCTTTTATGGGAGGAATTCTATATTGGTTATTAAGAGAAAATAAACTTAATATAGAAAGTTTTAAAAAGCTTTCCTTAGAGGAAATAAAAGAAGCCTTAAAATTTGCCTCTAAAATTGCCGGAATTACATGTAATCGAGTAGGTGCAAATCCTCCCTTTTTAGAGGAGTTAGATTGAAAAAAAGTTGAATATTGGGTAAACTTATTTATGTTGATTTTAGTCGTAGAAGTTATGTAAAAGATTTTTAATTCGTAGTAGGGAAAAAGGAGGTAATTAGAAAATGACCCCTATATGGGTTTTGTTAGTTTTTGCTCTTCTTATAATTCCTCACGAGTTTGGACATTTTATTATGTCGAGAATTTTTGGAATTAGAGTTTATGAGTTTTCTGTAGGTTTCGGTCCAAAAATCTTTGAGGTTAAGGGAAAAAAAACGAAATATGTGATTAGGATGATTCCTTTAGGTGGATTTGTTAGAATGGCTGGAATAGATGATTTAAATGAGGAATTAACTGTCTCAGAAGAGGAAAAATTTGGTAGTAAAGCTCCTTGGAAGAGATTTTTAGTTCTTCTTTCTGGTTCTTTAATGAATTTTATATTAGCAATTTTCCTTTTTTCTTTTGTATTTTTATTAGGAGTTTCATCCCCTATCCCCAAAGTTAAAGAAGTTATTCCTGGGAAACCAGCAAGTATGGTAGGTTTTCAACCTATGGATAAAATTATATCAATAAATGGGATTAAAATTAAAAATGTTGAAGATGCTATAAAGCTTATAAGGGAAGCTGTTCCAAATCCTCAGATTAGAAATTCTGTAAAAATTGAGATTGAGAGAAATGGAAAGATTATGATTTTAGAGGTTTTTCCTGAATGGGAAGAAGAAAGAAAAGGTGGTTTTATTGGAGTAGCTTTTGACTATGAAATTAAAAAATATCCCCTTCCTTTAGCAATTAAAGAAAGTTTTTCTTTATTTTTGACAGTAATAGCTTTAACCTTTTCTATTATAGTTATGTTATTCAAGGGGAGTCAGGGAATTACCTTTACTGGACCTATTGGAATAGCTAAGATAACAGGAGAAGCTGTCTCTGCAGGGTATCAATATCTTTTAAATTTTATAGGTTTTTTTAGTATTCAATTGGGAATATTTAACCTTATTCCATTTCCTGCCTTAGATGGGGGAAGAATACTTTTTATATTAATTGAAAAACTAAGAGGGAAACCCTTAGAAACAAGAAAAGAAGAAATAGTTCATTGGATTGGTCTTTTGATTTTATTCTTTTTAATGCTTCTGGTTACATTTTCTGATATTCGAAGATTAACTAAATAATGAGAAAAACAAAAGTAGTAAAAGTTGGAAATATTTTTATTGGTGGAGATAATCCCATAAGGGTACAATCTATGACCAAAACTCCTACAATTGATGTAAAAAAAACTCTGAGTCAAATTCATAGGTTGTATAATAGGGGATGTGAATTGGTAAGAATAGGAGTACCAGATAAAGAGTCTGCATTGGTTTTAGGAAAAATTAAAAAGAAAAGTCCTATTCCTATAATTGCAGATATACATTTTGACTATAAGTTAGCTCTGATTGCTTTGGAACAAGGAGTAGATAAGTTAAGATTAAATCCTGGAAATATTAAAAATCCTAAATATATTTCGTTAATAGCAAAAGAGGCGAAGGCAAGGGGAGTACCTATAAGAGTAGGAGGTAATGCGGGTTCTATAAGTCAAGAAATTCTAAAAAGATATGGAGGGATAACTCCATTAGCCTTAGTAGAAAGTGTATTGTCAGAGATTAGAATTTTAGAAGAGGAAGATTTTTATGATATAATTGTTTCTGTAAAATCTTCCTCTATTCCTTTAACGGTTTCTGCCTATAGAATTTTAAGCGAAAAGGTAAATTATCCATTACATGTTGGTATTACCGAGGCAGGAACCTTACTTCCAGGAAGCATAAGATCAAGTATTGGCATAGGAATTTTATTATCAGAAGGAATTGGAGATACTATAAGGGTTTCTCTCTCTACAAATCCAGAAAAAGAGATAGATGTTGCTTATGAGATATTAAGTGCTCTTGGATTAAGGAATAAAGGTATAAAAGTAATCTCTTGTCCCATGTGTGCTCGTACCCATTTTCCAGTGGATAAAGTAGCAAAATTTATTGAAAAAGAATTTAAAAATTATCCTACAAATGTAACTATTGCAGTAATGGGATGCGAAGTAAATGGACCAGGTGAAGCAAAAGAAGCAGATTTAGGAATAACTGGTTCTCCTCATAAGGTTTTTCTTTTTAAATATGGTAAGATAATAAAGGATGGTTCTTGGGACGATATAATGGAAGAATTAAGATTAGAGTTAGAGAAAATAAAAAAGGAGGTGAAAAACAATTAATATCTTAATTTATACACTAATATTCATTATAGCTTTACTATTAGGATATTTTGTGAGGAAGATAATAGAAGGAAAAATTTCTGAGAGTGCTGAAAAGAAAGCAAGAGAGCTTATAGAAAAAGCAAGAATTAAGTCAGAAGAAGAAAGAAAATCTATTATATTAGAGGGAAAGGAAGAAATTTATAAATTAAAAACTGAAACAGAAAGAGAATTAAAAGAGAGGAGACATGAACTTTTAAGTTTAGAAAGAAGAATCCTTCAAAGAGAAGAAAATCTTGAAAAAAAAGAAGAACAAATTTTAAAAAAGGAACAGGAGATAGAATATAGATTAAATGAAATAAAAGAATTACAAAAGAAGCAGATTGAAGAACTTCAAAGTATTGCACAGTTAACAAGGGAAGAGGCAAAGGAACTTTTATTAATCAAATTAGAAGAGGAATTACAAAAGGATATAGCTATCAGAATAAAAGAAGCTGAAACAAAATTTAGAGAGATGGCAGATAGAAAGGCAAAGGAGATTTTATCTGAGGCTATTCAGAGATGTGCAGTAGATCATACTGTAGAGTCTACGGTATCGGTGGTTTCTCTTCCCAGCGAGGAAATGAAAGGAAGAATAATAGGAAGAGAAGGGAGAAATATTAGAGCCTTTGAAACCTTAACGGGGGTAGATTTAATAATTGATGATACTCCTGAGGCAGTGGTACTTTCTTCTTTTGATCCAATAAGAAGGGAGATTGCGAGAGTTGCCTTAGAAAAATTGGTAAAAGATGGAAGAATTCACCCTGCAAGAATAGAAGAGATGGTTAGTAAAGCAAAAAAGGAGGTAGAAAATAGAATAAGAGAAGAGGGAGAGAGAGCAATATTAGAGGTTGGAATGCATAATCTTCATCCAGATCTTGTTAAAACCCTAGGAAGACTTTATTATAGAAGTAGCTATGGACAAAATGTCCTTCAACATTCTATTGAGGTTGCGAAATTAGCAGGAACAATTGCTGCAGAATTACATTTGGACTCAGGAATAGCAAGAAGAGCTGGATTACTTCATGATATAGGTAAAGCGGTAGATTATGAATCAGAAGGTTCCCATGCTATTTTAGGCTCAGAAATTCTTAACAAATATGGTGAACATCCAGATATTGTTCATGCTGTTGCAGCCCACCATGAGGAGGTACCATTGATAAAGCTTTTAGATATTATAATACAAGTAGCAGATAGTATTTCCGCCGTAAGACCAGGTGCTCGAAGGGAAAGCATTGAGGTCTATATAAAAAGATTAGAAAAATTAGAAGAAATTGCTATGTCTTTTTCAGGGGTTGAAAAAGCTTATGCTATACAAGCAGGAAGAGAAGTAAGAGTTATAGTTAGTCCAGATAATGTAGATGATCTTTCTGCTACTCGTTTAGCATATCAAATTGCAAAAAAGATAGAAAAAGAGATGGAATATCCAGGACAAATTAAAATTACCGTTATAAGAGAAACAAGGGCCATAGAATATGCCAGGTAATAAGGAAATGAAGATACTTTTTTTAGGAGATATTGTAGGAAGTATTGGTAGAAAAGGTGTTTCAATGTTTCTACCTAAAATTAGAGAAGAGTATGATATAGATCTTGTGATAGGAAATGTGGAAAATGCTGCTTCAGGTTTTGGAATTACTGAAAAAGTTATTAAAGAAATTATAGATGCAGGAGTGGATGTATTGACAGGTGGGAATCATATATGGGATAAAAAAGAAGGGATGCATATATTGGAGTCCTACGAAAGGATGTTAAGACCAGCTAATTATCCAAAGGAGGTGCCTGGAAAAGGTTATATTATCCTCTCGTATTTTGGGAAAAAAATATGTATAATAAATTTACAAGGGAGAATATTTATGGAAGCAATAGACAATCCCTTTACCGTTGTAGAAGAGATAGTTGAAAAAGTAAAGAAAGATACTAATATAATATTAATAGATATGCATGCAGAAGCTACGTCGGAAAAAATGGCGATGGGATATTTCTTAGATGGAAAAGTTTCTGCAGTAATTGGGACACATACTCATGTCCAAACTGCTGATGAAAGAATATTAGAGGGGGGAACGGGATATATTACTGATGCTGGAATGTGTGGGGCGGAGGATTCTATATTGGGGGTGGAAAAGGAAGCTGTTCTTAAAAAATTTCTTCTCCAAATTCCTCAACGTTTTGAAATTCCAGAAAAAGGACTTTTTAAAATGGAAGGGGTGATTATCGAGATAGAAGAATTTACAGGTAAAACCAAAAAAATTGAAAGATTGCAAAGGAGGGGAAGAATATAAGAGAGAAAGAGAAGTCTGCCATGGGAGAAAGGAAATGGATAAAAGGAGGTAAAATTATGGAGGTTTTAAAAGTTTCAGCTAAATCTAATCCTAATGCAGTTGCGGGAGCATTAGCAGGTGTTATTCGTGAAAGAGGTCGTGCAGAAATTCAGGTGATAGGAGCAGGGGCAGTAAATCAAGCAGTAAAGGCTATAGCTATTACTCGTGGATATGTTGCTCCAAGTGGCATTGACTTAGTTTGTATCCCTGCCTTTACTGATGTACAAATTGATGGAGAAGAAAGAACAGCTATCCGATTTATTGTTGAGCCTCGTTAAGCAAAATTGAATCTGAAATCTTGTTAGAAGGCGGAGAAAACTTTCTCCGCCTTCTTTAATTTTTATGCTATAATTCATAAGGATTAAAAAACTTTGGAAGAAGGAGGAACTTATAAAAATGAAGAAAGGAATTCATCCTTTAATGAAAAAAGCAAAAATTGTTTGTGCATGTGGGGCAGTTTATGAAACTTTATCTACAAAAGAATATATGACTACTGAAATATGTTCTAAATGTCACCCTTTCTTTACAGGGCAAAGAAAATTTGTAGACACCGAAAGAAGAGTAGAAAAATTTTCTAAGAAGTATAATTGGGAAATTAAATAGTGTTGAGAGTAGATCTTATTTCTCATACACCAGAACCTGAGAAGATATGTGCTTTAGCAATGCGTCTTTGTCATTTTAAAGGATCCTTAGAAGAATTGAGGGATTCGCTGGATCCTTTAGAGATAGAGAGGCTTTTAAAAAAAGCAAAGAAGCTTCAGCATTTATCAGTTTTTGAACATGCTTATTTTAGTTTTTATATTGAAGGAATTTCTAGAGTAACTACTCATCAATTGGTTAGACATAGAATAGCTTCTTATTCTCAACAGAGTCAAAGATTTGTTAGAGTGAAAGAAGAAACTGTTATTCCTGCTAGTATTGAAAAAAAGGAAGAGATAAAGAAGATTTATCAATCTGCTATTGAAAATGCCTTTCAAAGTTATGAAAAATTGATAGAAATGGGAATTCCCAAGGAAGATGCCCGTTATCTTTTACCTCAGGCGATAGAAACGAAGATTATTGTTTCTATGAATGCAAGGGAACTTATGCATTTTTTCTCCCTAAGAACATGCAACAATTCACAGTGGGAAATAAGAGAGATGGCATGGAAAATGTTAGAAAGGGTTAAAGAAGTAGCTCCAATCATTTTTTCCGATTCAGGACCCTATTGCTTTAGGGAGCCATGTCCCGAAGGGAAAACCTGTGTTCCTGAAAGAAGGTGATAAATTATGGAATTTATCAATATTCCTTCTGGATGGATAGAAGTTATTTGTGGAGGAATGTATAGTGGTAAAAGTGAAGAACTTATTAGAAGAATAAGAAGGGCTCAAATTGCAAAACAGAAGGTGCAGGTTTTTAAACATAGCTTAGATATGAGATATGGAAGAGATTATGTTATTTCTCATACAGGATTAAAGATAGAAGCAATTTTAGTTTCTAACAGTATTGAAATAGAAAAAATGGTAGAAGAGGATACTCAAGTAGTTGCTATTGAAGAGGGACAATTTTTTGATATGGGATTAGTTAAAGTTTGTCAAAAGTTAGCAGATAAAGGCAAAAGGGTAATTGTTGCAGGGTTAGATCAGGATTTTCGTGGAGAACCCTTTGGTCCCATGCCTTATCTTTTAGCAGTAGCAGAATATGTAGATAAACTTCATGCAATATGTATGAAATGTGGAAATCTTGCCAGTAGAACCCAGAGAATTGTCAATGGTGAGCCTGCTTATTATGATGATCCTATAATATTAGTAGGAGCATTTGAGGTATATGAGGCTCGTTGTAGAAGATGTCATATTGTTTTAAGAGGGGATGAAAGATGAGAAAAGAAGAAAATATAGGTGGACAAGCAGTATATGAAGGTGTAATGATGAGAAGAGGATTAAATCTTTCTGTAGTAGTAAGGAATCCTCAGGGAGAGATTTTTGTTGAAAAGTATCAGTTAAAATCCTTTTTTAAAAAATGGTTAAATTTTCCTTTTCTTAGGGGACTAATAATTCTTATGGATTCTTTAATTTGGGGAGTAAAGGCCTTAAATTATTCTACAAGTATAGCCTTTCCTGCTGATGAGAAGGAAAAAATTAATGAAAACTGGTTAATCTTTGGGGCTTTAATATTGGGTTTTATGCTTTTTGTGGCTTTATTTATT
Source organism: uncultured Dictyoglomota bacterium (assembly GCA_964612975.1). Classification (GTDB taxonomy): domain Bacteria; phylum Dictyoglomota; class Dictyoglomia; order Dictyoglomales; family Dictyoglomaceae; genus NZ13-RE01. The sequence continues at coordinate 20,952 of CAZTGC010000008.1, forward strand.
GTTCTTCCTTTATTAGTAATAAAGCCTGTGGAAAAGTTTATTGCTTCCTTGATAGTATTAAGATTATTGGAGGGGATGATTCGTCTTGTTATTTTTTTAATTTATTTATTCTTCATAAGTAAGATAAAGGAAATATATAGAGTGTTTCAATATCACGGTGCTGAACATAAAACTGTTTTTTGTTATGAGTCGGGAGAAGAATTGACCGTAGAAAATTGCAAAAAGTTTCCAAGATTTCATCCCCGTTGCGGTACTTCCTTCCTTCTTGTGGTTATGATTGTAAGTATATTAGTTTTTTCTTTTTTAGGAAAACAAAGTTTTGTAGAGAAAGTAATTTCAAGGGTTTTTCTTATTCCCATTATATTTAGTATTTCCTATGAAATAATTAGACTGGGTTCTAAATATCGTAACTCATTATTATGGAGAATAATACTTATGCCAGGTTTATGGATGCAGTATTTTACAACCAAGGAGCCCGATGATTTTCAATTGGAGACCGCTATAAGGGCTCTTAAGGAGGTGTTAGGGGAAGATGTTACATCCAGTCTTTCTTCAGAAACTTCAGAATATAGAGAATAGATTTAATGAATTGGAAGAGCTCTTGGTAAATCCTGATATTGTTTCAGATATTAGTAAATATCAAGTTCTACTTAAAGAGAGAGGAAAATTAGAAAAAATCGTTGAGGATTTTAGGGAATATAAAAAACTATTAAAAGAAAAAGAAGATACAGATGGTTTATTAGACGAAAGTGAAGATGAAGAACTGAGATATTTAGCAAAAGCTGAGTTGGAGAAGTTGACTAAAAGAATTGAGGAATTGGAATTTTTATTAAAATCCTCTCTTATCCCAGAAGATCCTAATGATGAAAGAAATATAATTATGGAAATAAGAGCTGGCACAGGAGGAGAGGAAGCAGCATTATTTGCAGCAGATTTATTTAGAATGTATGTAGGATATGCTCAAAGGAAAGGATGGAAAATTGATGTGGTAAGTTCTAATCCTACAGGTTTAGGAGGATTTAAAGAGATCATATTCTTAGTAGAAGGAAAAGGGGCTTATAGTAAATTAAAATTTGAAAGTGGAGTTCATCGGGTTCAAAGAATTCCTATAACAGAATCGTCAGGAAGAATTCACACATCTACAGCTACTGTTGCAGTTCTTCCTGAAATGGAGGAAGTTGAGGTAGAAATAGATCCAAAGGATCTGAGAATTGAGACCTTTCGTTCCAGTGGAGCAGGAGGACAGCATGTAAATAAAACAGAGTCTGGGGTGAGAATTACCCATATACCAACAGGTATTGTGGTTCAGTGTCAAGATGAAAGATCTCAGCATCAGAATAGAGAAAAAGCAATGAGGGTTTTAAGATCTCGTTTATATGAGTATTTAAAACGAGAGAAAGAAGCAGAGATAGCATCTAAAAGAAAAGCACAGGTGGGATCAGGAGAAAGGAGTGAAAAAATAAGAACATATAATTTCCCCCAACGAAGGGTTACAGATCACAGGGTAAATTATTCTTCTTTCCAACTGGAAGAGGTTCTCTCAGGAGAGTTAGGTGAATTTATTGATAGATTAATCTTTATAGAAAAGGAAAAACAGATTAATAAAATTTTAGAGGAGGTCGCTACTGCTTCTTAAAGAAGCTTTACTTAAAGCAAAAAATGAATTAGCCCAGATTGATTCCTCTACTCCTTATTTAGAAGCAGAAATATTATTGTCTTTAGTTTTAGATGTTGAGAGACCTTATATCTATCTTTTTGATCACCTTAATAATATTCAAGAGAAAAAGTTTAATTATTTATTGAAAAGAAGATTACAGGGTGTTCCTATAAATTATCTCCAAAGAAAAAAATATTTCTTTACTTTAGAACTCGAAATAGAAGAAGGAGTTTTTATTCCACGCCCAGAGACTGAGTTATTATTGGAAAAATCTATGGAAGTGATTTGTGAGAAAAATGTTAATTCTTTAGTAGAGATCGGAATTGGTTCAGGGAATATTGTCATTCCCCTTGCTTTAAAATTTCCTAATTTAAAAATTTTTGGTTGTGATATATCTCCAAAGGCTTTAAAATTAGCATTAAAAAATGCAAAAAAATATAAGATGAATGATAGGATTGAATTTTTTTTGGGCCCTTATCTTTTTCCTATCTTGTTAAGAAATACTTCCATTGATTTAATAATAGCTAATCCTCCATATATATCTTCTACAGAGATGCTTTATCTTCCTAAGGAAGTAAAAAAGGAACCTTGGAATGCTCTTTACGGTGGATTTGATGGATGTAAGTTTTATAGAGAATTGTTAAAGGAAATAAAGGTTTTAGATAAAATTATTATGATTTTAGAAATATCTCCTTTTATATTAAATAAGCTTCAAAGAATCTTAAACTTATATCTTAAAAATTATTCCTTAGAAGTTTATAAAGATATTTTAAATAAAGAGAGGGTAGTGATAATAGAATGGCAAAATATTTGAAGGTAGACCCAAACAACATTTCTCAAGAAAGCTTAGAGTATGCTGTAAAAGTTTTAGAAAATGGAGGATTGGTTGCTTTTCCTACAGAAACTGTTTATGGTTTAGGAGCAGATGCTTTTAATTCCCTTGCAATAAAAAAAATATTTATGGTTAAAGAGAGACCTTTGGATAATCCTATAATTGTTCATGTGGGTAAAATGAAAGAGGTTTATTCCCTCGCTGAATATGTCTCTCCAGAAGCAGAGAAATTAATGAGAAGTTTTTGGCCTGGGCCTTTAACATTAATATTTACTCGTTCAGCTTTAGTGAATGATTTAATAACAGCGGGAGGTGATAAAGTAGCCATAAGACAACCTAATCATCCCATTGCTTTAGCTCTATTAAATACCCTTGGTAGACCCATCGGTGCTCCATCAGCAAATTTGTCAGGAAGACCGAGTCCTACTAAAGCGGAACATGTTCTTAAGGATTTGGAGAATAGAATTGATTTAATTTTAGACGGAGGAGAGGTAATTTGGGGGGTGGAATCTACAGTCTTAGATCTTACAGGAGAAATTCCTTTGATTTTAAGGCCAGGAGCATGTCCTAAAGAGGATATTGAAAGAATTTTAGGAAAAAAAGTAGAAATATGGAGAGGGAAAGAGGAAAATGTTCCATCTCCTGGTTTAAAACACAAACATTATGCCCCAAAAGTTCCTTTATATATCATTAAAAATTTCAGTGAAGAATGGAAAAACAAGATAAATAATTGGGTTAAAGAGGGGAAAAGAGTTGGTATTTTAGCATCGGAAGAATATAGAAGTTTTTATCCTAATGGTGTAAAATTAATAATAGTTGGAACAAGAAAAAACTTAGCTACTGTAGCAAGTAATCTTTTTGGAGTAATGAGATATTTAGAAGAAGAAGTTGATATTATTCTAAGTGAGGCTTATCCTTTAGAAGGATTAGGATTAGCAATAATGGACAGATTAAGGAGAGCATCATATGAAAATAGCGATTGGCTCTGATCATGCGGGTTATGAATTGAAAGAGGAGCTTAAAAAATGGCTTGAGGAGTGGGGCATAAGTTATCATGACTTTGGAACCTATTCTCCTGAGAGAGCAGATTATCCAGATTATGCTATATTGGTTGCAAAAGCAGTTGCAAGAGGGGGATTTGATAAAGGTATTTTAATTTGTGGAACTGGAATAGGTATGAGTATAGTTGCAAACAAAGTTAAGGGAATTAGAGCTGCATTATGTAGAGATTCATATGAAGCAAAAATGAGTAGAGAACACAATGACGCAAATATTTTAACTTTAGGTGGAAGGATTTTAGGAAAAGATTTAGCAAAAGAAATTGTTAAAGTTTGGTTATCTACAGAATTTAGTGGTGGTAGACATAAATTAAGAATACAAAAAATTTTAAAGTATGAGGAGGAGTTAGTGTGAGATATCTTCCCTATTTAGACCCTGAGGTTTATTCAGCAATTATAAAAGAAGAGGAAAGAGAAGAGTATCATTTAGAGTTAATAGCATCTGAGAATTTCGTTAGTCCAGCAGTTTTAGAAGCCCAAGGTTCTGTGCTAACTAATAAGTATGCAGAAGGATATCCAGGAAAAAGATATTATGGAGGCTGTGCCTATGTAGATGAAGTAGAAGAATTGGCAAGGGATAGATTAAAGCAACTATATAATGCTGAACACGCCAATGTTCAACCTCATTCAGGCAGTCAAGCTAATCTAGCAGTTTATTATGTAGCCTTAAATCCTGGGGATATAGTCTTGGGTATGAATCTTGCTCATGGGGGCCATCTTACCCATGGGAGTCCAGTAAACATATCGGGAAAGTTTTTTAAATTCTTTTTTTATGGAGTAGATAAGGAAACGGAAAGAATAGATTATGACAGTGTATATAAATTAGCTAAGGAAGTAAAACCCAAGTTAATTGTTGCAGGAGCAAGTGCCTATCCAAGAATAATAGATTTTGTGAAGTTTGCAGAAATTGCTGAAGCTTTTGGTAGTTATCTTATGGTAGATATGGCTCATATAGCAGGTTTAGTTGCAGCAGGATTACATCCTTCACCAGTACCCTATGCTCAATTTGTTACAAGCACTACTCATAAGACTTTAAGGGGACCAAGAGGTGGATTTATTCTCTGTAAAAAAGAATTTGCAAAAGAAATTGATAAAGCAATCTTCCCTGGAATTCAAGGAGGTCCTCTTATGCATGTAATTGCTGCAAAAGCTGTAGCATTTAAAGAGGCTCTAACAAGGGAATTTGTAGAATATCAAAAGCAGATTGTTCGTAATGCTCAGGCTTTAGCAGATGAATTGATGAAATTAGGATATAGACTTGTTAGTAATGGAACAGATAATCACCTTATTCTTGTGGATTTAAGAGATATAAATTTAACTGGTAAAGTTGCAGAAAAGGTTTTGGAAGAGGCAGGTATAACTGTAAATAAAAATGCAATTCCCTTTGATCCTCAGCCTCCTACAATTACAAGTGGAATTAGAATAGGGACACCAGCATTAACTACAAGGGGTATGAGGGAAAAAGAAATGAGATATATTGCCCAACTAATTCATGAAGTTCTCTCTTTTCCTGAGGATGAAAAGGTTAGAATAAAAGTAAAAGAAAAGGTAAGGGAACTTTGCGAAGAATTTCCAATTTATAAAAATTCCTTAGAAAGGAGCAAATAAAATGGTTCATGTTATAGATCATCCATTAATACAACATAAGTTAACAATGCTTAGAGATAAGAACACAGGCCCTAAGGAATTCAGAGAGCTTTTGGAGGAAATTTCAAGTCTTATGGTGTATGAGATAACAAGGGATTTATCCTTAGAGGAAACAGAGATTGAAACTCCTTTAAAAAGAACAAAGGGCAAAGTTTTAATAAATAAGGAAATTGGGATAGTCCCTATTCTAAGGGCAGGATTAGCTATGGCAGAGGGAATTCTTAAGCTTTTACCCTCTGCAAAGGTGGGACATATTGGATTATATAGGGATCATGAAACCTTGCAACCAATTCAATATTATACGAAACTTCCTGAGGATATAGATAAAAGAGAAGTGATAGTTGTAGATCCTATGCTTGCTACAGGAGGCTCTGCTATCGCAGCTGTTTCTATTTTAAAGGCAAGAAAAGTTAAAAAAATTAAATTTGTATGTTTAATTGCATCACCAGAAGGGGTTAAAGCTATAGAAGAATCCCATCCTGATATAGAAATTTATACTGCAGCTATTGATGAGTATTTAGATGAGAATGGGTATATAGTACCTGGTCTTGGGGATGCTGGAGATCGCCTATATGGAACTAAATAAACTGGAGGAAAAACTTATGCCAGAAAGTTTTATTATAGAAGGGGGACATAGATTAAAGGGAGAAATTACTGTTTTTGGAAGTAAAAATTCTTCTCTTCCTATAATGGCAGCATCAATTCTTACCGGAGGGAAATTAATAATAGATAATGTTCCTCCAGTAAAGGATATAATCACGATGGCAGAAATTTTAAGTCATATAGGATTGGAGGTTAGTGTTGGGGAAAATCAAATAATTATAAAGGGTGAACCTAAGAGCTTTGAGGCTCCCTACGAATTAGTTTCTAAGATGAGAGCCTCCTTTGAATTATTAGGTCCTCTATTAGCAAGGTTTGGAGAAGCGAAAATACCATACCCAGGAGGATGTAGAATTGGCTTAAGACCAATTGATCTTCATGTAAAAGGATTTGAAAGTCTTGGAGCAGAGATAACTATAGAGAAGGGATTTGTTTATGCAAGAACTAAGAAAGGTCTTAAGGGGAATAAGATATATCTTGATAAACCGAGTGTTGGGGCTACAAGAAATATTATGATGGCATCAGTATTGGCAAAAGGAGAGACTATTATTGAAAATGCTGCGTGTGAACCAGAGGTGGTTGATTTAGGAAATTTTTTAAAAGCCTTAGGAGCAGAAATAGAAGGTTTAGGAACTTCTGTGATTCATATAACTTGCAAAAATGAGCTTAAAGGTATAGACTATTATAGAGTTATTCCTGATAGGATTGCTGCGGGAAGTTATATTATTGCAAGTGTTATGATAGGAAAAGAAGTATTAATAAAAAATATAGAAATTGATCACTTACAAAATCTATTTATGAAGTTAAAGGAGGCAGGGGTGGATAACTTTCAATTAAAAGATAAGGAAGTTCTAATTAGAGGAGTAAAGGGATGGAAGGGGTTAGAAATAAATACTATGCCATATCCTGGATTTCCCACAGATTTACAACCTCAAATTATGGTTTTTGCGTGTCTTGCTCAGGGAAGTAGTGTGATAATAGAAAACATTTTTGAAAATAGATTTTCCCATGTAGGAGAGCTCCTTAGATTAGGGGCAAAAATAAGTATTGAGGGAAGAACTGCAATGGTACAGGGAGTTCCTAAATTAATAGGAGCACCTGTAGAAGCTACAGATCTTAGAGCAGGAGTAGCATTGGTTATAGCAGGTTTAGTTGCTGAGGGAGAGACGGAAGTTGTGGGGGTAGATGAGCACATAGATAGGGGACATGTAAATTTAGAAAAAGAATTTTCAGATTTAGGAGCTAAAATTAAAAGGGTGAAAAAAGTATGAAGAAGTTGTTAAAGATTTTGATAATTATTTTAATCCTTTTTGGAGGAATAATAATATCCTCTCCTATATGGATAAAATCTTTATTAATATACGTTTTAGAAAAGAATTTTGGTGGTGAAATAAAAATAGAAGAATTAAGTCTTACTTTCCCTAATAAACTTTTTGCAGGAAATATTTATATTGGGAATAAAATTGCCCTTGCTAATGTGAGTTTGTCTGTTGGAAATATTTTTAGGTTATCTCCTGTATATTTAGATTTAACAAAACCTAAGATTTTAGTAATTCACAATGAGAAGGGAGAATGGATCTTCCCTTCAATTCCTGGATTGGAGGGAGCAAAAAACGGAGCTTCTAATATATTAAATATAGAAATAAGAGCTAAGATAAATGAAGGAATTGTAATTGTTAGAGATATTAAGACTAAAAAGGATATTAATATTTCTAATGTAAATGCTAATTTGGTATATAAAGATCAAAAAATAACATATACTGCAACAGCAGTATTGCCTGAAGAAAGATATAAAAGTGTTGGAGTATATAAATTTTCCGATAACTCTGGAAATTTGTCCTTTGAGTTTAAGCATGCAAATGCTAAAGATTGGGCACCATTCTTTTTACCTGATCTCTTTTTGGTAAATTTTGGAAAATTTAATGGTAATATTTCTGTTTTCAGTGAAAATAATATGTGGTATGTAAAAGGAAATATTGATGCTAACAAAGTTAAGATAGGATTGAAAGATTTTAATTTAAATATAGATAACTTTAATACAGTTATTTCCATTGATAAAGAAGTGATAAAAATCAGTAAGGGACAAGGAGAGTTGAATGGAGCTATTCTTAGTGTTTCGGGGAAGGTTCTCCCTGATTTGTCATTAGAAATAGGTATTAAAGATTTAGATCTTTCAAATATTGATTCTCTATACCTTTCTAACAACTTATCCCTTAAGGGAAAGGGAGATGGAAATTTTAAAATCTTAGGAAAACTTGAGAATCCTGATATTTTAGGAAGATTTTCTATTAAAGAAGGTAGTATTTATAATCTCTCCTTTTCAAATCTTGAACTTATTTCTAATTCTAAGTTTCCTAAAATAAATATAAACATTTCCGCATCCTTAAAATCAGGTAAAATTGAAGGGTTTGCAGAGTATGATATCAATAAAACTCAAGGGAAATTAACTATTAATGGAGAGAACATAGATATAAGAGGTTTAATAGAACCCTTTAATCTTCCTCCTGTAGAAGGAACAGCATCTTTAAAGATAGAAGGAAAAGGGGAAAAGGTCTGGAAATTCAATATCGAAGGAGAAGTTTTAGAAGGGAAATTAGGAGAATATTCTGCAGAAAAATTAAAATTTTTTGTAGAAGGAGAGTGGGAATTCTTTAATTTTTTTTCCCCAAGAAAGTAAATCTTAATATTAGAAAATTAGCTTGGCATCAAGTTTTTTTTAATTCAGAAATCAGCGTATATTATTCTCAAATTATTAAAAGTTATATAATAAGTGGAAAACTCTCTCCTGAATCCTTAGAAAGTATAAGTATATCTGGACTTTTTAATCCCAAGGAAAATAAAGGAAATATCAGACTTTCTTTACCTTTAATAGATATTAATAAATTCTCTTCTCTTTTTAATATAAATTTAGAAAATCTCAGTGGTAAAATATATGGATCAATTAGAATTAAGGAAGAGATATTTAAAAATCCTCTCTTTGAAATTAGTATTACAGGAAAGGATTTAGACTATCAGGGACTTGAAATTTCAAGAATATATCTTTTATTAACAGGAAGAGATCTATCAAATTTAATAATAAGAAATATGTCCTTTGATGTTGGTAAAAATTACTTTAAAGGGGCAGGAACTATAAATCTCTTAGAGAGAGATGGAGAAATTAAAGGAAATATTTATATTAGTCCTTTGAATAATTACTTTTCATTTTATTGGAAAGGAAATTTAGAGGAAGGAAAAGGAGAAATAATTCCCCGAGATATCCGTCTAAAGGGTAAAATTACTTTCAGCGGCAAAGGTGATATTTCTGGTAATTTACTTTTCCCTTTATTTAGGGGAAGTCTTAATTTGGAAGTTATAGGAAAAAACTGGAAATGGAAAGTTTTTGGAAGAGGAGAAAACCTAGAAAATTATCTAAAATTAGTAGAGTTTAATATATATGATGATTTTAGTTTTAAAGGAAATCTGTTATTGAATATATATGAGGATTTGATTAACTTGGGAGTCTCAGGAATTTATAAAAATGGAAGAATTATCGGAGATTTGAAAACAGGAGATTTCAATGGAAAAGTAGTTTACGATTTTAAAAATCTTTTAGAGATCAGAGAGCTTCATTATTCTAAGATTAGATTGGGAGATATTATATTAGATATTAGCTCTCAAGGCTTAGATTTAAGGGGAGATATCTTAGGGGGAAGAGTTTTTGGAAAGGTTCTTTTTAATAGAGGAGAGATAAATTTTCAGGGAGTAAATGTAAAATCAATATTTGAAGATTTAGAAGGAAGAGTAAATGGGGAAATATTAATTGAGGATTATCCTAAATTTAAATTAGTAAGTGATGGAATTATATATAGAAATATTAAGTTCAGAAATATTTCTCTTTCTGGAAGATTTGAAAAGGGATTATATATTGATAGTTTTTCCTTATTTCTCTTTGAGGGATTTGAAGTTAAGGGAAGTACTTTTATTCAAGAAAAAAATAATAGATTTGAAATTAAAGGAAATATATTAGAGAATGAGTTTTTAGGAGTTTTTGAAAAAAATATATTAAAGCTATTTGGGGATAAATTTATTTTAAAGGGTCCTAAAATTCTTTTTGAGAAATGGAATATGGATTTTGACAATGAAAAAGGAAAATTTTCCTTTTCTTCTCCTTATTTCGAATATCAAGAAATTCCAATTAAAAATTTAAATTTCGATTTTGGATATAAAGATTCGGGTTTAAATATAAAGGGAAAATCCTATGGAATTAACTGGGAAATAAAAGGAATCTTTAAAAATGATTTTGTTTTTGATCTTCAGTTGGATTCCTCGGAAGATTTTAAATTACTTTCTCAATATAGTTACCTCATAAAGAGTAAATGGATGGGAAATTTAAAATTTAAAGATAATATTTACTTAAGTTTAAATTTATTAAAAATGGAGATACCAAAAGTTGTTGGAGGGAAAATAGAGGGAAATTTTAGTGAGAAAACTTGGAATTTATTTGGTTATTTTGATTTTATAAATAATGGAAATCTAAAAATCTTCTTAGATTCCTATAGAAATGGGAAAATAGAAGGAAAATTTTTGCCCTTAGACATCTTAAAAGATCTAAATATTATAGATATTTCTGGAGATATTTCTTTAGATTTAAACTTTAAAGAATTTTCCTTAGAGAATGGGGATTTAGGCATTAACTTGAAACTTCCCTTATTTAAAAATAAAATAGAAAGTAACTTAAAAATATTAAAAACCTCAGGTTATAAGATTAATGGGGATATTATAAATCTTAGTAAAAATAAAGGATTAATTGATGGGGTCTTTAAATCAGGGAATCTTAATATTAACATATTCTTACCCGATAGCGAATTTTTATACTCCTTTGTATCCAGAGAATTTATTAAAGATTTAGAGAAAGGTAAAGTTACTATAAATATCTTAAGTGACCTAAGAGAATTTAATAGTGAAGGGAATATAACCTTCTCTAATCCCATTAGTATTCCATATGTTCTTGATAGAGTGAATTCTGCCGATTTTAAATTAAAATATAAAGAAAATAAAATCCTTATAGAATCTTTAAAAATACAAGCTGAAGGGGCGAAGATTTCTGGAAGTGGAGAGATTTTCCCAGAATTAAATCTTAACTTGGTTCTAAATAAGATTATTCTAAATAGCCCTAATTTTCTCCAAGGTTATAGCGATTGGAAGATTCATATTAAAAACATAAAAGAACCTTCAATAGAGGGAGAAATTTTGATATATAATTCTTTAATATCCTATCCTCAAGAAGAGATGATGGCTCTTCCCAAGATTGGACTTGATTTAAATATAAATTTAGGGGACAATGTCTACTTTTATCTTCCCAACACACTAAATCTATCTCTAAGGGGTAAGATTAAGGTTTTAGGTGATCTTTCTAAACCTCTGTTAACTGGTAAAATTGATTTTAAGAAGGGAAATATTCAAGTATTAAATAGGAATTTTTTAATAGACTATGGATACATAAAATTTCTCGGTTTGAGCTTTGAAGAAAATATTTGGGAATTTTCAGGTTTTTCGATCATACAGAATTATACGATCTTTTTAAAAGCTTATGGATTCATGGGACAATCTTCTATTTATCTTACTTCTATTCCCCCTCTCTCTTTAAGGGAGATATTATTTTTATTATTGGGACAAGAAAAACTGAGTCTTGCAAAGGAGGAAACTCTTCCCTTTTATACCTTATTAGAAGAAATACCTATAAGTTTTCAAAATTTATTAGGCAGAGTTTTAACAGAATATCTCTTGAATCCTTTTCTCTCAGAGATTAGTAGCATCTTAGGTTTAGAATCTATAAAAGTTCAATACATTTTGGAATCTTTTCTCCCGACTTGGAGTAAAATGACTTTGGAAAAAAAATTGGGAGAGGATATAATAATGAAAATAGATTATTCCCTGGAAAAGGGTGGATTTATGAATCTCGAATTAGAATATATATCAAAGAGTGGATTAATTTTAAAATGGCTTATTTTACCAGAGGGAGAGAATTTGTTTTCTTTTGAATATAAAACAAAATTTTGAAGAAAGGATGGTGTAGATTTTGAGGGGATTAATCTACGTAATTTTAATTCTGTTTGTTATAACTAATATATCTCTTGCTCAGCAGATATCTTATAAAGTTTTGGACATAAATATTGAAGGGAATCAAAGGATTAGTAAGGAAGAGATTTTAAAAATTATTAATATTAGAATTGGATCAGAGATTGACGATAATAAATTAGAGGAAATTAAAAAGCGCTTAGAAGGGACAACCTTTTTCATTTCTGTAAATATTCTAAAGGATATTAAAAGGGATGGGATAGTTTTAACCTTTCAACTTATAGAAACACCTTTCTTAGTTTGGATTTCTGGGATAAGATTTTTAGGCTTAAAGAATGTTGATTTAAATTCCATTAAAAATTTGATTTTCCTTCCTACTATTGGATGGAGTACTGATTTAAGGATATGGGATCAAAGAAAAAAGTTTTTAGAAACAGGTTATTTTGAGAATATAGAAGTAAAAGAAGAAAAAATGGATGGAGGTGTAATTCTCACTTTTATATTTACAGAAAAGCCTGTAATAGAGAGAATCAATTATTTTGGGTTAAGTAAGGTTCCCTTAGATAAGGTTCAAGAAATAATTCAATTGAAGATTGGTGATTTTGTTTCAAGTTCAGCTTTAGAGAAAAAGAAAAAAGACCTGATGGAGACAAACTCCTTTTCAAAAGTGGACTATTCATTTTCTGAGCTAAATGGTAGAGCATTAATATTTTTCTATTTTGTTGAGAATCCTTTAGTATCAGAAATATCCTTTGAGGGTTTAAACAATGTTAATCCCTCCGAGATTATGGATATTCTAGGTTTAAAGGGAAATATAAAAGATAACATTTTTAAGCCCTTAGAGGAAATATTTTATTCTGAAAATCTAAAGGAGACTTTGAATGAAAAATTACTAAATACAGGCTATTTTGAGAAGGTTTTTTGGTCTATTCAGGAAATGAAAGAGAAGGTTTATATAAAATTAATTTTTAAAGAGAACTTACCAATCTTAAGAATCTCTATCCAAGGTAATATTAATCTTCCAAATGATAAGATAATATCTCTTCTTTCTTTAAGGAAAAAGGAATTTTATAGTGAAGATTTTGTAAATAATAAAAGAAATCTTCTCCTGAGCACCTCTTATTTTGAGAGTGTAGAAGTAAAAAAAATAGTTAGTACTTCTGGGGTTTATTTAACTTTTATAGTTAAAGAAAATCCAGTTATATCCTCTATTAAGTTTGAAGGCTTAAAATATTTAGATTTTAGTACCTTGGAAAAATTTATTATTCTTAAAGAGGGAGACTTTTTAAATGAGGGTAAGATAGAAGAACAAACTTCGAAACTTGAAGAGTCAGGGTTTTTTCAAAATATTGATGTTGAAAAAAAGATAGCTCTAGATAAAGTTGAGTTAGTCTTTAAATTAAAGGAAAATCCAATAATTAATAAAATAACCTTTAAAGGACTTTATAGTCTATCCTATGATGAGCTAAAAAGAAATATGAAATTAAAGGAAGGAAAGGTGATAAATTATAATTTATTAAGAGAAGATCTTCATAATTTATTAAAATATCTTCAACAAAAGGGCTTTGTCTTTACTGTGTTACAAGAATTTAAATTCACAGAAGAAGGAGAATTGATATTTTTCTTTAGGGATTATGTTGTGGAGGAAATAGGCGTCCAAATTCAGCAAACAACAGAAACTTCTACTCTTTACTTTATGGCCTTCCTAAGAAGACCTACCGAAGAAGATGTGGTGAAAAGAGAAATATCTTTAAAGGTTGGAGAGGCCTTTAATTGGGAGATGGTAAAACAGGATTTACAAAGGATATATAATTCTGGAATATTCGAAGATGTATCTATCAAATTAGAGCCTGGAACTGAAGAAAATAAAATTAAGGTAATATATATTGCGAAAGAAAAACTAACAGGATCTATAAATTTTGGGGGAGGATATGGAGTATCTTCAGGATTTTATGGATATATAGAATATGTTGAGAATAATTTTTTAGGAAAGGCGCAAAAATTAAGTTTAAATGTTCAATTTACAGGGGTTGGAAAGGTTAATTATCAAGTAAGTTTTACTGATCCCTGGTTCTTAGGAAGTAGAAATAATTTTCAATTAAAATTGTATGATAAAAAAAGCACCATTACAACAATTATTGATAATGAATCAAAAACCATAGATGAGGAAAGAATAGGTGGAAGTTTCTCTTTCTACTATCCTATTTTGGGATACTTTGGTTTAGGATTGGGTTTTAAATATGAAAGGGTATTGCAAAGTATTTTAGGAGAAACCCTAACAGAGAATAATATAGCAAGTATTAATCTTAGCCTGATAAGAGATACAAGAGATTTTATCTTAGCTCCCACTCAAGGCTCAAGACAAAGTTTAAATATTGAGTTTGCTGGCGGAGGAAGTGGCTCTAATTATGCAAAATACCAAGGGGAGTTTCAGTGGCATATTCCTTTAACCCAAAGGGATGCAATGACAATATCTCAAATGAAGGAAAGGCATGTTTTGTCCTTTAAAATTGCCCTTGGATTTTCTGAAGGTAATATACCTTCCTCAGAGTTATTTACCGTTGGAGGAGCAAATAGTATAAGGGGTTATGTGGATAATGAATTTAGAGGAGACTCCTTTGTTTTATTTAATTTACAATATAGATTTCCTTTAGGAAGTGGATTATATGGAGTCTTATTCTTTGATTCAGGAAATACATTTTCTTTAAAAAATATAAATTCTTTAAAGGATATTAAACTTTATAATGGAGTAGGTATAGGATTAAGATATGAAACTTTAATTATTCCTATCAGATTGGATTTTGGATATAATTTTGGGCAGGATCCTTTAGATCCCAATACAAAATGGAGAGTTCATTTTAGTTTTGGAGATGTATTTTAAGAAATGGAGGGAAGAAATTGAGAAAAAAGATTTTAATTTTATTAGTTTTTATCTTTATCTTTAATGTAATTTATGGAGAGGAATATTTTTTACAGGGAATAATCTTTAAGGGGATAAAATATGCTTCTTATTCTCAAATTCAGGAACTTTTGAATATAAAACCATTTCAAAGTTATTCCCAAGAGAAAATAGAGAAAGAGATTAATAGAATAAAAGACATGAAAATATTTGAGGATATAAAGTATTTCCTAAATAAGATTAATAGTGGGTATGAATTAATAATTGAGGTAAAGGAATATCCGATAATTGAGAAGGTAGAATTTCCTAATATAAAACTATTAAAGGAAGAGGAAATAAAGAGAAATATATATTCGGATGTTGGAAGATTCTTTATGTTGGTTAAGATTGAAGAAGATCTTAATAAAATTAGAGATTTATATAAAAAACATGGTTTCCCTCTTAAGACAAACCCTAAATATGTATTTGAGAATAATATACTAAAATTTGATTGGGAAGAACTCCCACCAATAAAGGAGATCATATATGATACTAAATCTAGTAAAGAAGAGGATATAATAAGAAGATTAGTAAGTATTAAAAGAGGAGAAGATCTAAATATAAAAGAAATAGATTTAGCAAATCAGAAATTGTTAAGAGGGGAAATTCCATATTTTATTAAGTATAATTATAAAGTTGAAGGAGATGGAACTATATTATATCTTTACTTGATGCCTCTTTTCCAAAACTCTTTGACTGTTTCTTTTTATTCCCCCTTAAATTTCAATATAAACTACTCCTTTTACAATTTAAACTGGGGAAGAATATCTTTAACCTCTTTAATTTCGAAGGAAAATAATCCCCTATATAAGTTTAAATGGGAAAAGGAAAACTTTCATCTTAGCTTAGAAAATGATCATATATCCCTTTTATTTTTAAAAGATTTTGGGAAAGATATAATAGCAAAAGTTGGATATAGAGCTCCCCTTTCTTCTCAAGGAAATAAAGCTCTTCTCTTTTCTTTCGAAATAAATACTTTAATAAAAAGGGATTATCTTAATATAAATGGAAACTTATTAAACTTGTCTATGGACTTTGTAGGAGGAGGCTCTCCTGAGAACTATACTCTTTTTAAATTGTTAACAGATAATTATTGGAATTATGGAGAGGAGTTTGAGGAGAGAATCTTAGAGGCTAAAGGAGAGCTAAGATATGTTTTAGGAAATTCACAAGAAAATAGTGGTGTTAATATTAAATTTAGTTATGGTTTTCCGATTTTTCCTAAGATTTATATATTTTTAGATATTGGAGGTGAGAGTAAGTTTAAACTAACAGAAATTAAAAGTCTTTCAGAGATTGTTTTTATTTTTTGGGGAGGGTTAAATTTTGTTTGGACTAATTATCCATGGATTTTTAAATCCTCTTTAATTATTAAATCCTTAGAAAAACTTAATTGGGAAGTTTGTAGTGTAATAAATTTTTAAATTTTTTAGGAGGTATTAAAAATGAAGAATTATAGAATAAGTCTAATTTTAATAATAGCTATGGTATTTCTTTTTGCAGGACTAAGATTTATAACTGCCCAAACCTCTACTGGGGTAAGGATTGCTTATGTAGATCAACAGAAAATTATTCAAAGTTATACTCCTCTTTTTAATGCATATAATAAGCTTAATCAAGAATATCAAACAAGATTGTCTAAGCTTCAAGAGGTCCAACAACAAGGAAAATCTCAAGAGGAAATTAAAAAATTAGCAGATCAATATGATAGAGAACTTCTTCCTTATAAACAGGCAGTAGACGCCTTAATGAAAGAAGTAGAAAAGGCATTTTCTGACTTATCTAAAAAAGAGGGTTATGGTGTGGTTTTAGACAAAAACGCAGTGGTTTGGGGGGGAATTGATATCACAGATAAGGTAATTTCTCAGCTGACAGGAAAGAAGTAAGGTGATTATTTATGAGGAAACTTTTCTACATTTTCCTTTTTATCTCTCTGATATTATTAATTTTTAATTTTATATATTCCCAAGTTAATCCCATTGGATATATTGATTATTTAAAGGTTTTTAGTGAGTATAAAGAGACTAAAAATATGCAAACACAAATTCAAAAAAAACAGGCAGAAATTAACAAAATTATAGAGGAGGCAAAGAAAAAGGGATTAGATCAAAAAAAATTGGATGATTTAAAAAAAGAAAAGGAAAAGGAATTGGGAGAGATGGTAGCAAAGATCAGGGATGCATTAAGGAAAAGGATATTATTAGAAGTAGAAAAAGTAGCAAAGTCTAAAAATTTATATGTAGTATTGGAAAGGAGTGCTCGAGTTTGGGGTGGAATTGATGTTACTAAGGACGTTCTAAATAATTTAAATAAATAGAGGTTAATATGTGGCTTAAAGAAATTGCTGAGATCATAGATGGTGAACTTAGAGGAGAAAACTGTTGGATTGAGAAAGTATCTGACTTGAAAGAAGCAGGAGAAAATGATTTAATTTTTATTTTTGAAGAGAAAGATCTCTTAATAGCAGAAAAAACAAAAGCAAAAGCTCTTGTTATTCCTGAGATTGAATTTTCAACCAATAAACCTATTATATTAGTTAAGAATCCTAGGCTTGCAATGGCAAAAATTTTAAGATACTTCGATTGGCGTACTTTCCCTGAGGAAATTCATTCTACAGTAATTTGGGGAGAAAATGTAAGAATCGAAGAAAAAGTAGGAATTGGTGCCTATACGGTAATTGGTAATAACGTTAAGATTGGAAAGGAAACAAAGATAGGACCTGGAGTTGTTATAGGGAATAATGTAACTATTGGGGAAAGATGTATAATATATCCCAAGGTCTCTATATATGATTATTGTTATATAGGTAATAATGTTATTCTTCACTCTGGATGTGTAATAGGAGGTGATGGATTTGGATATGTTTGGGATGGAAAGATTCATGTTAAGATTCCCCATATTGGGAAGGTTATTATAGAAGATGATGTTGAGATTGGGGTTAATTCTACCATCGATAGGGGGACCTTTGGTGAAACGAGAATTGGAAAAGGAACAAAGATAGATAATCTTGTGACAATTGCCCATAATGTTAAGATAGGAGAAAATTGTATTATAGTAGGGCAAACGGGAATTGCAGGAAGTAGTGAGATAGGAAATAATGTAATTATTGCAGGACAAAGTGGAATTTCGGATCATGTTAAAGTTGGGAATAAAGTAATAATCTTGGCAAGATCTGGTGTAACTAAGGATGTTTCCGACAATTCTATAGTTTCTGGATTTCCTGCAAGATCTCATAAAGAGGAATTAAAATGGCAGGCTTTATTGCGAAGATTGCCAGAAATATGGGAAAAGGTTAAAAAACTATAAATGGATTTTCAGAGGACTATAAAGAAAGAAATAAAAATAAGAGGATATGGACTTCATTCTGGAAAGGAATCAGAGTTGATTTTTTTAAAGGCTCCAGAAAATACAGGTATAGTTTTTATTAAGGATGATGAGAAAATTCCTGCATTAGTAGATTATGTGGTAGATACTCATCGAGGGGTTATCTTAGGTAAAGACAATATAAAAATAATGACCGTTGAACACCTTTTATCTGCTATTTATGGATTGAGAGTTTCTAATTTATTTATATTTATAAAAGGAGAAGAGATTCCCATTTTAGATGGAAGTTCTCTTCCTTGGGTGAATATTATTAAGGATGCTGATATTTTAAACCAAGATTCTCCTCTAAAAATATATACTTTAGAAAAACCAATCTTTGAGAGAGAAGGAAAGGGATTAATGATTCTTTTTCCTTCCTCTTCTTTTTCCATAACTTCTGTTATATCTTTTCCCAACACAATTCTTTATTGGCAAAAATATGTTTTTAAAAATTTAGATAACTATGAAAAGGAAATAGCCTTTGCAAGAACCTTTGGATTTTGGTATGAAATTGAAGAGTTGAGAGAGAAGGGATTAATAAAGGGTGCAAGTTTAGATAGTGCCCTTTTAATAGGAGCCAATGGGTATGAAAATGACCCCAGAATCTCTAACGAACCTGTAAGGCATAAAATTCTTGATGTATTAGGAGATTTATCTTTGCTTGGAGGATATTTAAAAGCTAATATCTATTCTCTTTCCTCAGGGCATACTTTACATATAAAAATTATTAAAAAGTTATTACGTGAAAAAACCTTAAGGGGGAATTTTGAATGAGTATAGATATTCTTAAGATTCTACCTCACAGATATCCATTTCTAATGATAGATCGAGTTTTAGAATGGAAAAAGAATGAAAGTATTAAGACATTAAAGAATGTATCTATTAATGAAATTTTTTTTACAGGACATTTTCCAGATAACCCTATAATGCCAGGAGTTTTAATAGTTGAAGCCTTAGCACAATCTGCAGGAATTCTTATGTTTCTTTCCTTTCCTGAAAAGGATAAAAATTATTTGGCTTATCTTACGGGCATAGATAATATGAAATTTAAGAAACAGGTACTTCCAGGGGATACTTTAATATTAGAAGTAAAGCTAAAGCAAAGTTTAAAAAATATTTTTAAATTTGATGGCCTGGCAAAAGTTAATAATGATGTTGTTGCAGGTGGTGAAATAACCATTGCCATTGGATAATAGCTTTAATAATACAATTTTTATTCATCCCTCCTCTGAGATAGGAGAGAATGTAGAGATTGGACCTTTCACATTCATAGAGAATGGAGTGAAAATAGGTAGGAATACAAAGATAGAAAATAATGTTATTTTAAAGGAAGGAACTATTATAGGAGAGAATTGCCATATCCACTCGGGAGTTATCTTAGGAGATTTACCTCAGGATTTAAACTTTAGAGGAGAAAAAAGTTTTTTGATAATTGGAAATAAAGTTGTTATAAGAGAATATTGTGTAATTCATAGAGCTACCGGAGAGGAAAAGGCTACTATAATTGGTGATGATTGTTATATTATGGCATGTGCTCACTTAGGGCATAATGTAAAATTAGGAAAAAGAGTTGTTATTGCCAATGCAACCCAAGTTGGTGGTTATGTTGAGATTGGTGATCAGGCATTTGTCAGTGGTCTTGTGGGGATTCATCAATTTGTAAGAATTGGAAAATTAGCTATGATAGGTGGTTTATCAAAAATTGTAAAGGATATTCCACCTTATGTTTTAGCAGATGGAAATCCAGCAAGAATCTATGGAATTAATACTGTTGGGTTGAAAAGAGCAAATTTTTCCTTAGAAAAAAGAAATCTCATAAAGGAAATTTATCATATTTTATATTCTAATCTTCCCTTTGAAGAAAGGATTAAAAAAATTTCAGATTTTGAAGAAGACGAAGCAAAAGAAATTATAGATTTTATTAAGAATTCTAAAAGAGGACTAACTTCTGCAGTGTGGAGGAGAATTGAAGAATGAAGATAATGTTTTCTGTAGGAGAAGTTTCTGGAGATATTCATGGTGCTCATTTAATAAGAGCTCTCAAAAAGTATAATTCTAATCTTTACTTCTTTGGTTTAGGCGGAGAGAGAATGAAGGAAGAAGGTTTAAATCTAATAGCAAATGTAACAAGATGTAGTACTGTTGGCTTTATAGAACCTCTCCCATATATCCCTATGTTTTTAAGACTTTTGGATAAAGTAGAAGGAATTTTAGAAAGAGAAAAACCAGATCTTTTAATTCTTATAGATTTTCAGGGTTTTAATATTCCCCTTGCAAAAAAAGCTAAAAAATTAGGTATTCCTGTCATTTATTATTTTGCTCCTCAATATTGGTTATGGGGAAGAGAAGAGAAGGCTGGAGAGGTTTCAAAATATTTAAGTTGGATTATAAGTGTTTTCCCTCAGGAATATGAAGTTTATAAAAAATATACAGATAAGGTCTCATTTTTGGGGCATCCATTGGTGGATTATCTTTCTGATTTAAAGACCCAAAAAAGAGAAGATCATTTAATAGGTCTTTTACCAGGAAGTAGGAAGCAAGAAGTCAATAATCTTACTCCTTTATTTATGAAAATTGCTATTTATTTTTCTAAAAAAGATTTCAAATTTTTATTACCCCTTGCCTCAGAAGAGTTTATGCCATTATTACAGAAATATATAGATAATAATCTGAAAATAGAGATTCTTCCAGGAAAAGAAAGCCTAAAGGTACTTCAAAGGGTAAATTTTGCACTGGCCTCTTCTGGAACTGTAACTTTAGAGGCAAGTTTTCTTTCTTGTCCTCTATTTGTATTTTATAAGATCTCAAAAATAACCTATATAATTGGAAAAAGATTGGTTCATTATAAATATATAGCTCTTCCCAATATACTATCGGGAAGGGAGATTTATCCAGAATATGTTCAAAAAATTGATATAGATAATGTAATTAGGGATATAGAGGATTTTATTTACAATCCTGAAAGAAGAGAAAAGATGATCTCAGAATTAAAAAGGATTGCTTCTTCTCTTGGAGAAAGAGGGGTTCTTGATAGAATTGCTCAATTTATTTTGAATAAAAGTTATGTTTAATTTCTATTTTATAGTTAATGGTCCTGGAGAAATAGCAGGGTGGTTATATCCCTTGGTAGATTGGTTAAAGAAAAGAAATTTCTACTGGATAAAAGATATAAATTTTTATACTATTTTAGTTCCTTGCCAATTTGCAACAGGAGAGGAAAAAAGAGTTTTAGAGGAATTTAACTTTTTTAAAGAAATTATTCCTCCTGATTTATATTGGAAAAATTTTATTAATAAATCAAAGGATAAAAAAATAATTTTCCACTTTGGGGGAGACTTATTTTTTAATGGAATCTTGAGCAAAATATGGAAATCTTATTCCATTGCGTATATGGAAAAGAAATATTTTTGGCTTTTCCTCTTTAATCGTGTATACTCTTCTAAAGATCTAAAAGATCCTAAAATAAGATATGTAGGAGAATTAAGATTTGAGAATCTTAATAGAAATGCCTTTTCGAAGGAAAGTAATAGAATAGCTCTTTTTCCTGGAAGTAGAGATTATGCCTTAAGATTTTATTTTCCATTCTATTTAGCTTTAATAAAAGAGATTCATAAATTATATCCTAAACTTCAATTTACTTTTTTTCTCTCCCAATTTTTGAGAAGAGAAATTATTGATCAATATCTTTGTAGGTTAAACTCATTATTAAAAGAGTTACCTGTTGAGATAAGGATTTTAAAAAATTGGAAGGAACAAGTAAATGACTTTCTATTTGCTTTAACTCTTCCAGGAACTACTACTTTACAATTAGGATATTCTGGAATACCTATGTTAGTTTTATTACCTCTTCATAGACCTGAATATTTACCCATAGAAGGTTTTGGCCATTTTTTAAAGGGAAAACTTAGAGATTTTTTGGTAGAAATTTATTTAAAAAATAATCCATATTTAGCTCTTCCTAATAAATATAAAAGGGGAGTTGTTCCTGAGATAATAGGAAGATTTAATTATAAAAAGGTGATAAAATATATTTTGGATATTCTGGAAAACAGAGAATTAATAGAGAGGATGCATGTGGATTTAATAGAGATATTTCCAGGACTTAACATATCTCCTTCCAAGATAATATGGAGTGATATATATGAAATATTGGAGAAGAATTTTTGAATTATTAAGACCTTATTTATTATATATTCTAGGTGGATTTTTATGTATTTTAATAGTAAATTCTACACAGTTATATGCTCCAAAAATTGTAGGAGAGCTTATTGATCAGCTAAATAAGACGAAGGATTTGTCATCCCTCAACAAAATAGCTTTAGTTATTGTAGGATTACTCTTTTTGAGAAGTTTGTTTTTATATGGACAAATATATCTTTTGTCCTTTGTTGGTCATAGATTAGTGGCAGATTTAAGAAATAGATTATTTTCCAAGATTCAATATTTATCCTTAGAATATTTTAATAAATGGTCCAGTAGTGAGTTAATATCAAGGACTCTTCAGGACACGCAACTTATTCAGACATCTTTTTTATCCAGTTTATCTGATTTTTTCTATTCTATCATCCTTCTTGCAGGGATAATCTTGATTTTAATTTTTTCCCATTGGCAATTAGCTTTGGCAACATTTATTATAATTCCTCTTTTTGTTCTATCTATTTCTGGAATAGGAAAGGAGATACAAAAATGGTCTCTTGCAGTCCAGAAGAAAATTGCTGATCTCACTACAATTATACAGGAGAGCATTAAAGGAGCAAGAATAGTCAGAATATTTGTAAAAGAAGAAGATGAAATAAATAAATTTAAAAGAGAAAATGAAAAAAATTTTTGGAGAAATATAAAAATTGTTCAATTAACTGCAACTCAAATTCCCCTGGCAAGTTTTTTAAGCGCTCTTGCTATAGTATTTTTGATATGGTTAGGGGGAAGAAAAATTGCTCAAGGACAACTAACTCTTGGTTCTTTTATTGCCTTTTTAACTTATGTGGGGATGGCTTTAGACCCTGCAACTACTCTTTTAAGAGTTTTTTCTGGGATTAAACAAGCTGCTGCATCCTTTGAGAGGATTTTTGAGGTTTTAGATCAGGGAAAAGATGTAATGGAGTTTCCAAAGGTCAAGATATTACCTCCTATAAAAGGATTAGTAGAATTTGAAAATGTTTATTTTACTTATGACAACAAAAATTGGGCTCTAAAAAATATAAGCTTAAAGATTCAACCTGGCGAAAAAATTGCTATAGTAGGTATTAGTGGGGCAGGAAAAACATCTTTAGTAAATCTTATTCCACGATTTATAGATCCTACCTATGGTAAAGTAAAAATAGATGGATATGATGTAAAAGAGGTAAAATTAAGTTCTTTAAGAAATCAAATTGGATTTGTGACCCAAGAGACTATTATTTTTCAGGGAACAGTAAAAGAGAATATAGCATATAGTAAATCTAATGCTTCTTTTGAAGAAATTGTTCAGGCCTCAAAGATGGCAAGAGCTCATGACTTTATTATCTCTCTTCCCAATGGATATGACACTATAATTGGAGAAGGAGGAGCTGGACTCTCTGGAGGACAAGCCCAAAGATTAGCTATAGCAAGAACTATACTTCACAACCCAAGATTAATTATCCTGGATGAAGCTACCTCATCCTTAGATGCAGAATCCGAAGCCTTAATACAGGAGGCATTAGAGGAATTAATAAAGCAAAAAACCACTTTAATTATTGCTCATAGATTATCTACTATTAGAAAAGTAGATAGACTCATAATTTTAGATCAAGGGGAAATTGTAGAAGAGGGAACTCACGAGGAGCTTTTAAATAAAAAGGGGGTATATGCAAGAATAATTCATTGGCAATTGGAAGAAGGAGAGGTGAGGATATGAGAAAGGTAAAAGTAGGAGTAGTGGGAGTTGGATACTTGGGTCAACATCATGTGAGAATCTTTAGCGAACTTCCTAATGTAGAGCTTGTTGGAATAGCAGATATAAATGAGAAAAGGGCAAGAGAAATGGTTTCTCTTTATCAAATTCCCTTTTATACTACAGATTATAAAAAGCTTTTTGACAAAATTGAGGCAGTTAGTATAGTTACTCCTACTTCGACACATTTTTCTATTGCAAAGGATTTCTTGGAGAAAGGAGTTCATATCTTTTTAGAAAAGCCTGCAACACAGCTATTAGAAGAAACTGAAAAACTATTGGAATTAGCATCAGGTAAAGATTTGATACTACAGGTAGGACATATAGAAAGATTTAATCCTGCAGTTCAAGAATTGAAGAAGTATGTTAAAAATCCATTTTATTTAGAGGCTCATAGAATGGGATTATATAATGAAAGAGCAAGTTATATTGGTGTAGTAATGGATCTAATGATTCATGATTTGGATATTCTTTTTTATCTCTTAGGAAAGAATAGAAAAATTAGGGATATCAGAGCAATAGGCTATTCCCTTTATACTCCTTATGAAGATTTTGCCCACGTCCAGATATTATTTGAGAATAATATTTCTGTAAATTTAATAGCAAGTAGGTTAAGTCCTAAAAAAATCAGAAAATTAGAAATACACGAAGTTGAAGGAATTTTTATTACTGTGGATTATATTGATCAAAGTATTACTATTACCCATGGATTTAATAGAATGGTAGAACCCAATATTGTGAATCCTATATTTGAAAGAGAAGAGCCTTTGAAATTAGAATTGGAACATTTTATTAGTTGTATTATAAATGGTGGAAGTCCCCTAGTAACCTTAGAAGATGGTAAATTAGCTATATATTTAGCTTCTGAAATTTTAAAGGAGATGAAGATATATAATTTAAAAGATGCTCCTCTTTATAAGTAACGGATTTGGAGAAGATTTAATTGCAAGAGAGATTATTAGAAAAATTCTTGAGGTTAAGAATGTAAAAATTTTTGCTTTACCTTTAGTAGGAGAAGGAAAGGCTTACCTTAATCTTCCTATTGAGATTCTTGATCCAAGAAGAGATTTTCCCAGTGGTGGTTTTGCTTTTAGATCCGGATTAAGGGATGTTTTTAAAGATATTATAACAGGTTTTTTTTCTTTCTATTGGGAACAAGTTAAAAAACTAAGGAAATTTAAAGGGAAAAAAGTAAAAGTGATATGTGTAGGAGATACTTATAATTTGTTGATGGGTTCTCTTACTCAAGAGAAACCATTTTTTCTTCCCACTGCAAAATCCATATTAAATTCTTCCTTCTATTTTCCAGAGATTTATATAATGAAAAAATTATCAAGATTTGTTTTTACCCGTGATGAACCTACATATAGATATTTGAGAAAATTTATACCACAGGTATTATATTTAGGAAATCCCATGTTCGATGGATTGGAAAATGGAAAAGAAGAATCAGAAAACACTATTGCTTTACTCCCAGGAAGTAGAGAAGAAGCTATAAATAATTTGAAATTAATGTTAAAATCTTGTAGAATAGTAAATGAAGAATTCCCTGATTTTAGTTATGTGGTTATAGTTTCACCATATCTTCCTGAGAAGTATAAAAATGACCTTAAAAAAATTACAGAAGAATATAATCTGCCTATTCGAATTTCTTACGGAAATTTTGCCTTTGAGATTAAAAAAGCCTTTATAGTTCTTGGTTTAGCAGGAACTGCTAATGAACAAGCAGTGTTTCTAAAAAAACTTGTGATTTCTTTTCCAGGAAGAGGTCCTCAAATTAATTTTAAGTTTTTAAAAATGCAAAAGGCTCTTTTAGGAGAAGGATTAGAATTAGTAAGAGATTATAAAGAGGCTGGAGAAAGGATAATTTATTTTATAAAAAATCCTGAAGGGGTAAAATGTAGGGCAGAAAAGGGAAGTAAGAGATTGGGAGATAAAGGTGCCGAAAAAATTGCGAAATTTATTTTGGATAATATTAATTTTTAGTTTAATCTTCTTTCTCATAGGATTTTCTAGTAATTGGAAAGAGTTAGAAAAAGAATATGAAATTCTTTTATCAAAGGAATCTGAAAACTTAGAAATTCTTTTTAAACTTTTGGTGATCTATTCTGCTCAGGGGAAATTAAATAAGGCCTTTGAAACTTATAAAAAGATAGAGACTATAGATCCTAGTTTTTTAAAGAAAAAAGCAGAGGAAAATATTGAAGAAAATAATGATTTCTTCTCTCTCTATCAATTAGCCTTTGCATCTTATTTTGGTAATAAAAAGGATAAAGCTTTAATTTATTTTCAAAAGTTATATGGGAGGTATCCCAAAGATGATTGGATAATTTCTTTTTTAGCATATTTATATTATGAAAAAGAAAATATAAAAGAGGCAGAAAAATTAATAGAAGAAGGTTTAAAGATAAACAGAGATAACGAGATGCTCCATGCTCTTAAATGTGTAGTGTATTTCAGAAAGGGTAATTATATTTTAGCTTTGAGGGAGTATTTTATTACTTTAAATATTCTTCAGAAAAAGGGATATAAGGAAATTTGGGAATTTTTGAGAAGTTTAGTTTATTAAATAAATTGACATCTTCTTTCTTTTTCTTTAACATTATCTTTAAAACATGGCATTAGAGACCATAGGAATTTATAAATATTATGGTAAAAGATGTGTAGTAAAGAACGTAACATTACAGGTAGAGCCTGGAATGGTAGTAGGATTATTAGGTCCCAATGGTGCAGGAAAAACCACGACTTTTTATACTATTATGGGGGAAGTATTTGCTGATGCGGGAAGAGTCCTATTAGAAGGTGAAGATATTACATATCTCTCAATGCCTAAAAGGGCAAAAATGGGTTTGGGATATTTAGCCCAGGATCCTACAATATTCAGAAAATTATCAGTGGAGGATAATATTAAATTGGTTTTAGAACTAACTAATTTAACTCCAAGAGAGCAAAAAATAAAGCTAAATGAATTTATTGAGGAATTTCATTTACAAGAGATTAGAAAGAATTATGGTTATAGTCTATCTGGCGGGGAAAGAAGAAGAGTAGAAATTGCAAGAGTCTTGGCTCTTTCCCCGAAATATATTCTTCTTGATGAGCCCTTCGCTGGGGTTGATCCTTTAACCGTTCAAAATCTTCAAGAAACAATCCATTACTTGAAAGGTAAAAATTTAGGAATTTTGATTACCGATCATAATGTAAGGGATACCTTAGCAATAACTAATTATGCTTATATTATTTATTCTGGTGAGATACTTATATCAGGGGTTCCTGAAGAAATTGTGAATAATGATTTGGCAAAAAAATTCTTCTTAGGGGAGAGGTTCAATATCTAATGTCAGGACTTTTCTTAATTTTAATACTTCTTCTTTTAAGTGGGGTTATTGCATATTTGGGAGATTATGTGGGAAGAAAAGTAGGGAAAAAGAAGTTAACTCTTTTCAATCTTAGACCTAAATATACTTCTCGATTAATAAGTGTTATTACAGGTATATTAATTATGCTCTTTACTCTAATAGTTCTTTCCATCTCTTCAGAAAATGTGAGAACTGCAATTTTTGGTTTAGATAGATTAAAGAGGCAGTTAAGCTCTCTTCAAGTTGCTGTGAATATAAAAAATGAGGAGTTGAATAGTGTAATACAGAGACTTTCTGAAAGAACAAAAGAAAGGGAATTAATAAGGGAAGAACTTGAAAAATTTAGAAAAGAGCTTGAGAGATTGGAAAAAGATAAGGAAGCTTTAAATAAAGAAATTTCTAAACTTAATTCAGAAAGGAATAAACTTTTAAAAGATAAAGAAGTTCTTCAAAGGGCTTTATATGATATATCAAAAAGAGTTTCAGCTTTAGAAAAAGAAAGGGAACGATTAAATGAAGAAAAAAGAGGTTTAGTTGAAGAAATAGAGTTCTTATCAAATACAATTAACCTTATAAGAAGTGAAGGTATTGTATTTAGACGAGGAGAATTGATTTTAAATTGGGTAAGTAGAGGTAATTTATCAAAGAATGAGGCCATTAATGAAGGGAAAACATTACTTCGTCTTTTGGAACAGATTGCATTAAATAGAGGTGCAGGCTCTTCTAACGATAAAGGAGTAGTATGGCTTCCGAAGTCTGAGTGGGATAAGCTTATAAATGCCCTTATGACTCCTGGTGATAAGGTTATTAGGAGTATGGCCATGGTAAATACCTTTGAGGGAGAACCAGTTTTAGTTACTTTGCAAATATATCCCCATTACTTAGTTTTTCATAAAAATCAAGTTATTCTTACAAGAGTTGTGGATGGAAGTGAGCCAAGAGATAAAATAGAGACAAGGCTTCTTGAGATATTGTCTGATGTAAATAGAATTGCACAAATTAGAGGAATATTAGCAGATCCATTAACCAATACTGTTGGAGATATTTCTTTGGAAGAGTTTTATGATATAGTTTACAAAATAAAGGAAAAAAGGAAAAAGGTTATATTAAGTGTAATAGTAACAGAGGATACGTATAATAGTGGTCCTCTGAAAATAAGATTTGAATTATAGGAGGTTTTGATATGGGGGAGAAAAAATTTGTAGAAAATATTACTTCTCAAAAAGAAGATTTTTCACGTTGGTACACTGATGTTATTTTAAAAGCAAAACTTGCAGATTATGCCCCCATTAAGGGATGTATGGTGATTAGACCCTATGGGTATGCTTTATGGGAAAATCTTCAAAGGATTTTAGATGAGAAAATAAAAAAAACAGGACATGAAAATGCATATTTTCCTCTTTTTATCCCTAAAAGCTTTTTAGAAAAAGAAGCTGAACATGTAGAAGGATTCTCTCCTCAAGTTGCATGGGTAACAAGAGGAGGAGATGAAGATTTAATAGAGCCCTTAGCGGTAAGACCTACTTCAGAATCAATAATATGTAGTATGTTCTCTAAATGGATTCAATCTTGGCGAGATCTTCCTCTACTCATAAACCAATGGGCAAATGTAGTAAGATGGGAAAAGGAGACAAGACTTTTTCTTAGAACTACTGAATTTCTGTGGCAAGAAGGACATACTGCTCATAGAACTAAAGAGGAAGCAGAAGGGGAAGCTATAAAAATGCTAAATGTATATAAGGAGTTTTTTGAGAAAGATTTATCCATCCCAGTTGTTTCAGGGGTAAAAACAGAAAATGAGAAATTTGCAGGGGCATTAAGGACTTATTCTATTGAGGTACTCCTTGCCGATGGAAGAGCACTTCAAGGGGGAACATCCCATAACCTTGGACAACATTTTGCTAAGGCTTTTAATATAACCTTTCAAGACATTGATGGGGAAAGAAAGTATGTTTGGCAAACCAGTTGGGGAGTTTCTACAAGGGTTATTGGAGCTCTAATAATGACTCATGGAGATGATTTTGGACTTGTTCTACCCCCTAAGGTAGCCCCATATCAAATTGTTATAATTCCTATTTGGAAAGATGAGAAGGATAAAGAAAAAATTTACAACTATGTAGATGATGTTGCAACAATACTAAAAGAGTATTTCAGAGTTTTTGTAGATAAAGATGAGGAACATACCCCCGGCTGGAAATTTAATGAATGGGAATTAAAGGGGGTGGCTATAAGAATTGAAATTGGGCCAAGGGAGG
Organism: uncultured Dictyoglomota bacterium; assembly: GCA_964612975.1. Lineage (GTDB taxonomy): Bacteria > Dictyoglomota > Dictyoglomia > Dictyoglomales > Dictyoglomaceae > NZ13-RE01. Next base: position 50,629 of record CAZTGC010000008.1, read on the forward strand.
TGGAAAAGGAAGAAATTCTTGTTGCTCGAAGAGATTTAAGAACTAAAATCTCGTATAAGAAAATCAATATTGTTCATGAGATTAAAAATTTGTTAGAGGACATACAGAAAACTATGTTTGATAAAGCATTAAAATTCAGAAATGAAAATACCTATGAGGTGGAATCCTTAGAAGAATTTAAAAAAATAATTGAGGAAAGAAGGGGATTTATTAAAGGGAGCTGGTGTGGAAATGGGAATTGTGAAATAGCTATAAAAGAATTAACTTCTGCTACTATTCGGAATCTTCCCTTTGATTGGAAAGAAGAAAAAGGAAAGTGTATTTTTTGTGGTAAAGATACTAATATAAAGGCATTGTTTGCAAAAGCATATTAGTTAGAAAATGGAGAGGATACGTGTATATATAGAACGAATTGATAAGAGTTTACCTCTCCCCTTTTACTCCACTGAAGGGGCATGTGCTCTTGATCTCTCTTCTCGAGAAGATTTTGTCCTTCTCCCTTTTAATGAAATTAATGGGGGAAAATTAATTCCCACAGGTATAAAGATTGCTCTTCCTGAAGGTTTTCTTGGACTAATTCTTCCCCGAAGTGGATTATCAGCAAGAGAAGGAATAACTATACTTAATACTCCAGGCTTAATTGATAGTGATTATAGAGGTGAAATTTTAGTAAATCTTATTAACTTCTCAGGTAAGACCTTCTATGGGAAAAAGGGTATGAGAATTGCTCAACTTTTAATCCTATCCTTTCAGAAGGTTGAATGGGAAGAGGTAAATTGTTTACCCCTATCCAGAAGGGGAGAGAAGGGATTTGGAAGTACTGGAGTTTGATATAATAAATTATTTAAATAATTAAACAAAAGGGGGTTTAAGATCAAAAAATGAAACAATATACAACTGAAGAATTAAGAAATATTGGGCTTTTTGGGCACGGAAGTTCTGGAAAAACTACTTTATCGGAAGCAATACTTTATTCGGCAAGGGTTATTGATCGAATGGGAAAGGTAGAAAATGGAAATACTGCTTCAGACTATGAGCCTGAAGAAATAAAAAGGGGAATTTCTCTTAATTTGTCTTTACTTCCTATTGAATGGAAGGGTAAAAAGATCAATGTTGTAGATACTCCAGGATATGCTGATTTTATTGGTGAAGTAATAAGTGCTTTTTTAGCAGTAGACTCTGTAGTATTAGTTATAGATGCTATTTCAGGTATTCAGGTTCAGCATGAAAAAATATGGGTGATGTCTCAGGAAAAAGATCTTCCTACTACTTTTGTTATTAATAAATTAGATAGAGAAAATTCAGATTTTTTTGAGATTTTAAAGGTAGTGCAAGAAAGATTTGGGAGTAAAGTTCTTCCAGTATTTATCCCTATAGGAAAAGAAGCAAATTTTCAAGGGGGTATAGATCTTTTAAGTAAGAAGGCATATTTATATCCCGATGATAAAGGAGAGCCAAAGGAAATAGAGATTCCATCAGAATTAACTACATATGTTGAAAAATGGAGACAAAATTTAATTGAGAGTATAATTGAATCCGATGAGAATCTTCTTCAAAGATATTTAGAGGGAGAAGAAATTGAAGGTAATGAGATAATTAAAACTCTAAAGAAAGCATTTTTAGATAGGGAAATTTTTCCTGTCTTTGGAGTTTCTTCCCTTAAAAATATAGGAGTATCGAAATTTTTAGATTCTGTTGTTGAATTTTTCCCAAATCCAAAGGAGAGAAAGCCTATTAAAGTGAAGGATATAAAAACTGGAGAAGAGAAGGAAGTAAATATAGGGAATAACAAGCAAACCTTGGCTTTTGTATTTAAAACATCTGCAGATCCCTTTGTGGGGAGATTAAATTATCTTAGAATTTTATCAGGAAATTTAAGACCTGATTCTTCCTTATTTAATGTAAACAAAGAAACTCAGGAAAAAATCGCTCAAGTTTATTATCAAAGGGGAAAAAATCAAGAACAAACCACAGAGGTAGTTGCAGGAGATCTTTGTGTGGTATCTAAATTAAAGGAAACATCAACTAATGATACCCTTGCAGATAAAGACTTTCTCTTAAAAGTTAAGTCTTTAGAATTTCCAGAACCTGTGTTCTCTGTTTCTGTTATTCCCAAATCAAGGGCAGACGAAGATAGAATGAGTTCTGCATTGTCACGAATTTTAGAGGAAGATCCTACAATTAGAATTCAGAGAAATTTTGAGACAAATGAGACTTTAATTTATGGTTTAGGAGATTCTCATTTAGAAGTTGTTGTGGAACGAATGCAGAGAAAATTCGGAGTAAATGTTACCTTAGGAACCCCACAAGTTGCATATAGAGAGACAATAAGAACTTCTGTAAAAGCAGAGGGAAAAGTGAAAAAACAAACAGGAGGAAGGGGACAATATGGACATGTATGGCTTGAATTAGAGCCTTTACCGAGGGGTGGAGGTTTTGAATTTGTTGACAAGATAGTGGGAGGTGTGGTTCCTAAAAACTATATACCTGCAGTGGAGAAGGGAATTAGAGAGATAATGGAGAAGGGAATATTAGCAGGATATCCCATAGTAGATGTTAAAGTAACCTTATTTGATGGATCCTATCATGAGGTTGACTCATCGGATATGGCATTTAAGGTTGCTGCTGCAAAGGCGTTTAAAAAGGGATTTACTGAGGCAAAACCTGTTTTATTAGAACCTATAATGCTTGTAGAGGTTACAGCTCCCGATAATTATACTGGAGATATAATAAGTGATCTTAATGGTAGAAGGGGTAAAGTATTACAAATTGACTCTATGGGTAAACTGCAGATTATAAAAGCATTGGTTCCACTCGCAGAAATGTTAAGATATTCTTCCACATTGAAATCTATAACCCAAGGTAGAGGGTCCTATACCATGAAGTTTTCTCACTACGAAGAAGTACCTGCTAAAATTCAGGAAGATATTATTGCAAAGGCGAAACCAAAATTGGAAGAAGAGGAAGAATGATCACAAGATTTGAGATAGGAGATATTATAGAGCTTCCTAAACCTCATCCTTGTGGGGGAAAAACTTGGATAGTGCTTTTTGTTGGTGTGGATGTAAAACTAAAATGTGAGAAATGCGGGCATATTGTGATGATTCCAAGAATCAAAATAAAATTCAAGGCAAAAAAGGTGGGGAAAATTGAAATTGAGTCAGAATTATAAAAGAATTGTAATAAAAATAGGGACCTCAAGTTTGTTAGATTCTTTGGGGTCCCTTTCTCAAGAAAAGCTTTTAAGGATTGTGGAACAATGTGTTAAGGTAAGACGTTTAAATAAAGAAGTTATTTTGGTATCCTCAGGAGCTATTGCATCAGGGAAAGAGATATTAAAAAGTTTAGCAAATAGGAAGGATTTACCTGCAAAACAGGCATTAGCAGCTATTGGACAAATTAGATTAATGCAATACTACTCCAATTTATTTTCTCTTTTCAAACAACCTGTAGCTCAAATTCTATTAACTGCGGAAGATTTAAATGATAGAAAAAGATATTTAAATATCTCTTATACCTTTGAAACTCTCCTAAAGGAAGGAGTAGTACCTATTGTTAATGAAAATGATACTGTTGCGGTAGATGAGATAAAAATTGGAGATAATGATACCCTTTCTGCAAAGGTTGCGTGTGCTGTTAGTTCAGATCTTTTAATAATTTTATCAGATGTAGAAGGCGTATATACAAAGGATCCTCACTTAGATCCTTCAGCAAAACTTATTTCAGAGATATATGATATTGATGAAACCCTTGAGAAAAGTGCCGGACCTGGAAAAGGAACAGGAGGAATGTATACAAAAATATTTTCAGCAAGAATTGTGATGGAAGCTGGAATACCTATGGTTTTAGCAAGCTCAGATGTCCAAGATGTAATTATGAGAATAATAATGGGAGAAAAAATTGGAACATACTTTATTCCTAAAAAGGAGTATAGAAAAAGAAGAAAACATTGGCTTCTTTTTATTACAAAACCAGAAGGGAAAATATATATTGATGAGGGAGCTGTAGAAGCTATTGTTAAAAAGGGTAAAAGTTTGTTACCTGTAGGAATAATAAAGGTTGAAGGAAACTTTTCAAATGGAGATGTGGTATCAATTTGTGATATAAATGGGATGGAGATTGCGAGAGGTATTTCTAATTATAGCAGTCTTGAGCTTAGTAGAATTATTGGAAAAACGAGAGAAGAGATTGTTGAATTGGGTAATTTCATTTATGAGGAAACGATTCACAGAGACAATTTAGTTCTTAAAGAGAGTGAAAAAATCAATCAATAATGAAATTGTAAGTTGTCTAAATAGATCTTCCCCTCAGCAGCTTCAGAATTAAGGAAGACAATATATATAGAATGAAGAATTAGAGGATAAGTAGGAGCAAAATTCCATGAAGGAACTAATGGCTTTAAATCCTTTAATTCCTTCTCTATAGTTTTCCAATTGTCATTCCAGTTAATACCTTTATAAGGGGTTAAATCTAAAACATAAGGTTTTTTATTATTATCATAAAAAAGAGCCCTTAACCATCCCTTTTGGTTATCTCCAAAAATCTTTAAAGAGATTTTTGATGTTTTAGAAGATAGAGGAATATTTAACTCTAAATATATAAAAGAATCACCTTTAAGGGTTTTATAGGATAATTCAAGGGAGTAGGCTCCTTCGTAAAATTTTCTATTAGTGATGGTATAGGTAGTGTAATATGTATCAAAATTTATTCCTGTAATTTTCCATTTTTTATCCATCTCAAAATTTTCTATCAAAGAATCAGAAAATATAAGAATTTTTCGTTTTGTATTTAGTTCTCCAATATTTATAACTATTTCACATTCTCCGCTCTCTAGGGCTTCTATTTCCATGTTTTCCAATTTGAAATCAACTATATAAGGAGTAACGGTCCATGATAAATTAGATAAAGATATATCAAGTTTATGAAAATTTTCATCTTGTAAAAGTAAAGATATTTTTTTCTTCTCTCCCTTTTGGAGATATATAGGATCATCTTTAGGAAATAATGTAAGATATTTTGGATTACCAATTGGAGAGATGTTTTTTAAAATTAATGCAGAAGCAATCGTCCTATCAGTATCTATCATGGGATCCCCCCAAAGAACCATATTACTAGAACTTCCTCCATCTAAATTTAATGCATTTTCTATACCCATAGTTTTTAACAACTCAGATGCCTCTTTCAAACTCATTCCAGGGATATTTTCTTTTCTTCCTTCAATAAAGAAAAAATAAATCATATCTTGTTTTGTTCCTATAATTGTTCTTGGATGTTTTCCTTCTATAATGTCATTATTAAAAGGCAATTCATTTGTTTTCCCTAATACTATATTCCCATCTTTTAAGAGAATAGGACCTCCCCCTATTGCTTCCTTAATAGGAATGGTTGGCTTTGACTCTACAATTATTTCTAATTCCTTACCTATACTAAAGAAAGGGAGGTTTCTTAAGGCCAAACCACCAAGAGAAAGAACACATCCATTTTCAGGAATAATAGAACTTGTTACACCATATTCTATATTTATTACTTTTCCAGAGATTCTACCATGAAAGGGAATTTTTTCATTTAATTCGATGATTATGTTTACACCAGCAAAAGAATTTTTTTGGATAGCTGAAGTTCTGCCAAACCATTTAGTAAAAAGAACTGTATCATTCCCCCCTCTTTGAGTATTAAGATTATTAACGTTTATTATTTTATTCTCTATCTTGATTTTGATGGTAGTTTCAAATATATCTATTACTGCTATATTCTCATAGGTTATTGCAAAAGTCCCCCTTTTAATTGGTAATTTTATTAATTCTCCATTGCTCACAAAAATTCCGATGGGTTCTCCAGTGTCAAAGTTAAAAAAGTTTCCATTTACTGCAAGATCTGCAGAATATCTTTTTGCTATACTGCTTAATTTTTCCTTTCCGATTATTTGATCTTGAGCTAAGACACTGAATAGATCGATATTGGGATTTGGAAACTGAATATTAGCAATATGATAAACTAAATTGCCTTGTTCTACCTTTTTATAAGAAACATTTGGAGCAATGATTATCTCCTGAGAAAGGCCTATTTTAAATATAAAAGAAAGAACTAAAATAATCTTTATGATTTTTCTCATCTTTTCTTTTTTTCCTGAGCTTTTAAATGGGCTATATATAATCTTGCTCTTACCTCTAAAGAAGCAGTTTCAAGCATAGAAGGAGATGGCTTGCTTCTCCATTCATTTATTATTTTTTCCTCTATACCTTCGTACCAATCTTGAGTTTCTCTTGAAGATCTTAAAGACGATAGATAATTGCTTAGTAATTCTTTAATATTCTTCCACCTTCTTAGGGTAAGTTCCAATAGGAATAATATTATTGCAATTAATAGAAAAATAAGATCAAAATCCTTAGGTTTTGTAGAAATAAATCCCCATGGTCTAAATACTTCCTTAGGCTCTTTCAAGATTTTACCGTTGGAATAAGAAGTTATAAGATATGCTAATTTTTCATTAAAGGTTTGGGTAAGAAATTCAGGAGGGTTTAAAGAAAACCAAGAAAGCTTAGCAATATTTTTTCCCCCTTCCCATAAGTTTATTTGATATTTTCCTAAGGTTTTTAAAGAAAATCTCCCTTGATAGAATCCTGGACCCTTTTGGATTAATTCTCCTTCATACTCTTTACCTGTAGGATCAGTTATTAAATATTTTATATTTAAAAAGTTTTGATAGTTTCCATAAGAATCAGCAGATCTTAGATTTATAATTCCTTCTCCCTCTTCTTGAGTGATATTTACTTGTATATCAGATATGAAATGGGGAATAGATTTTCTTAATAGCTCGCTCCAAAATTTTCCTAAATTTTTCCATTTTAACCAGTTTTCCCCCCAATATGATTTTAAAGCAGATGCGAAGACAAAAACTTGTCCCAATCCAAATTGTCCAAAGGCCAATATAGGATCTCCCATGGGAGTACTTAGTAAAACTGGATAAGGATATTTTGGAGATGTGAGAACATATCCTAATAAAGTAGGAAATTCTTTTATTCCTAAGAATTCTTCCCTCTCCACTTTGGGTATAAATTCTCTCTCAATAATATTAGGACGTAGAAGAGCTTTTGTCTCAGAAAGAAGGAGTTGAGGGAGAGTTCTTAAGTCCCATGTATGGTAGTATCTTCCATTTCCCCATTGAGCTATATCTCTTAAAAGGGAATAATTGGCATCTTCTCCTATTCCAATTGTAGATATGGTAATTTTATTCTTGGAAAGCCATTTAGCAATTCCATAAAAGTCTCCTCCTTCGGTTTGTCCATCAGTAATAGCAATAATATGCTTGTTCTTATATGGTAATTTTACTAATTCTTCACCAGCTGCTTTTAATGGGGGATATAGAGAGGTTCCTCCACCAGCTTCAATTCTTGATATTAATTCTGATACTCTTTCTTTGTCTTTTAAAGGTTGTAAGGGAACTATCCATTGGTAAGCATGATCAAAGGCAATAAGTCCAAAATAATCTTCGTCATCTAGAAAATCTACAACTAAGTGGGCAGATTCCTTTGCTAATTCTATTTTGGGCTCTCCTCCACTTAAAGCCCCCATACTTCCTGAAGCATCTATAACTAAAACTAAAGCAACATTTGATCTTTTTAAAAGATGTTCAGGTCTTAAATTTACAGGTAAAATGTCCTCGAGTGGGGTTTGTTGATAATCTCCAGCAGAAAGACTCCTATCTCCCCCAAGAATTAGAAGAGTTCCTCCTCTTTCTAAGACAAAATCTTTAATAAAATTTATTTTAGACCAAGAAAGGCTTTTTATAGGTACATTATCCAATATCAGAACCTGATAATCTAAAGGTTTTCTATTTAAGGAGGGATAAGAATAATTTTCATAAACTATATCCCAACCTTGGGCTTCAAGAGAAGAACCAAATAATGGTTGAAAATCTTCTCCAATAAGATAAAGGATTTTAGGTTTTCCTTGGACATATATAAAATTAGTACCTTTATTATTTTCAGAATAGGTATCAAAGGGAGAAGAAATTTTAACACTTATACTATTAAGACCAGGGTTATTTGCTTTTAGATTGAAGGAATAAAAATTATCTTCTTGTAAGTTTTTAAGTGAATATTTGTAGGTTTTCCCTTCCCAGATTACTTCTAAGGTCCCCTCTTTAATCCCATAACTTTTTATGTAGACTTCTAAAGAGAAATATTGTCCTTGATGTGCAATATTAGGAACCTGTATTTTCATTAGTGTAATTTCATTAAATTCTTTTACTTTAAGGGGATATATGTCTATCTGTACTTTTTCTCCTTTTAACCTATTCAATATTCTTTCAGTACTACCAATGTTCTCTTGAAGATCACTTATTAAGACAATTCTTAGAGGTTCATTTCTCTCACGCAGAGCTAAGGCTGAAGAGATTGCAAGTTCTATATTTGTAAAATATGGCAATTCTACCCCAGAAATCTTGTCAATATTAATTCTTTCTTTCAAGTCTTCTTCAATATTTATGTCTCCTGCAAATGAGATCATACCTACCCTATCTTGAGTTTTTTTAAATTTTAAAGAGGAGTTAATAAATTGAATTGCTTCTTCCTTTTCTTTTGAGGAGATACTTAAAGAGTGATCTAGTAAAAATATTGCATTTATTTGAGAATATGGAGTAAAAAATTGAAAACCTGAAAGAGATAATATTAGCAATAATAATTGGATATTCCTTAAAAAGGTTTTCTTTAGAGGAAATCTTTTTATAAGAAAAATTAAAAATATTAAAAGTATTAGAAAATAGGGTCTGCTAAATCCTACCACTTTAATTTTAGTCCTCCTAAAAATATTATCATCTCAATAATAAAGAGAATAAAAGCTAAAAATAAAAGGTATGGAGATAGATCTAAGTTTATAAAGCTAGCCTCTTTTATCTTATCCTTTGTTTTATCTTTCATTATAAATCTTGGTTTTATGTTGGACTCCTCCTTAGAAAATATATTCACAGTAAATATTTTTTCCTTTTCTCTACTTTTAATTATATAAAATCCCAAATCAAAGGTATCTGTAAATTCAATTATTCTCCCACTATTTTCATATTCCTTCTTACCCTTTGGCGTTTCCATAGTATATATAGGATTTACCTCTCTCATTATAATAGCCTCTCCTGGAGATATTTGGGAATTGTAGGATAGGGCATATTTTATAATGTTATATATGAAAATAGGGAAAGAATCATAGAAATACCAGTTAGTATCTAATATTGAAAAGGAGAGTATTAGAGCAAAAATATCTTTTTTTTCATATATAAAACCAATTGGTCCTTTCTCACAATACAAAAGGGGTTTAAAATCTGAGGACTTTAAAATTAATGAAGAATTGATGTTGATATTTAAGGGATAAACAAGGCTCATTATGGGATTTTCCTCCCAACTTACAATTTTTGTTTTTGTTATTTTTCCAACAACTTCAAAATCAAAACTTCTGGGAGCTGATCCAATAAAAAGATAATTTCCAGGAAAAATATATTCAGGAATTAATCTATCAAATACTATAAAATCATAATTTAAAAAGTCCTCTTGAGTAATGTAACTTTTTGCATCCATATGGGAATTAGGAATTACCTTCAGAGCCTTCTCTAAAAAGGGATTTCCTGGGGATACTAATAAAATCCTTGGCTTTAATATAGGTAAAAATAAATAAGCAATATTATCTTCTTCTAATTGATCTCTTAGTCTTAATTTTATTCTTAATTTATAAGAACTATAAGGAACTTCCAAAATTAGCTTTTTAACTTCTTGGGGTTTTATACTTACTTCTACTTTATCCCAGAGTTTATCATTTTCCCATATTTCTAAAGGAAAATTCTTTAAATCATCAGAGAAATTAGATATTTCAATAAAAAGTTCTGCAATTTTACTGTTTTTTGGAATAATTTCTGTCCTTGTTATACCTATATTATCTCCTCCTTTTCCTATAATATGGATATAGTAATCATTGATTGAATTAGGAGGATAAGAAAACTTAGCATTTCCATCGGAGAAAATATGGATCTCCTTAGGGTTAGTTGGAAGTAAAGACTCAGCAAGTTCAATTGCAGATTCAATATTATTTTTTGTGTACAATACTCTCAATTCTCTTATGTTTTTCTCAATCAAATTATGCCTTAAAGTGAAAGAGGAGATAATTTCTATCTTTTTTCCTGCAGTTATGAGTGCCACAGGTCTCCAAAAGGGAATTTTATGAAGAACCTTTAGTGCTTCTGCTTTTATATTCTCAAAACGCGAGGGTAAGATATCCCTTGAGGCCAAACTTGCAGAGCAATCGATTATTAAGACCACAGGTGAGTTTATATTTCCCTTAAATATTATTTGAGGTTGAGCTAAAGAAAGAACTAAAAGGATTAAGGTCAATATTTGAAGATAAAGGAGAATATTCTTGGGAAGTTTCTTAAACCACTTTCCTATAGGATTTTCTTTAATAATTTTCTCCCAAAGTAAGAGAGTTGAAATATAAACTAAAATTCTTTTTGGTCTTATAAGATGAAGTATAATGATCATAGAGATTAATGATAAAAGCCATAGGAATTGAGGATTTGTAAATTTAATATTCATGTAATCCACCCACTGATTCTTAAATACTTTAGAAGGAGATCCTCAACAGGAAGAGAAGTTGCTGTTCTTAAATACTCAATTCCATACTTTAAAGTAAAGTCTTCTAATTCCTTAAGAGATTTATCTAACTCTTTTTTATAAATTTCTATAAGATTCTCATCTATAAAGATCTCTTTTCTTTCATTAGTTTCACTATCTACTAACCATATATCTCCTTTAAAATGGGGATTTATCTCCTCTTCTCCTAGAATTTGAATAGCATATATGGAGAATTTTTTATACCTTCCCAAAGAAAAACCCTCCTTATATCCTGTAGGAGAAAAGAAGTCAGAAATAATTATTAAAATTCCTCTTCTTTTTTGCCAGTTTATATACTGCTTTAAGACATTATTTAAATCTGTAATCCCATTAGGTTTTATGGTTTTCAATAAATTAAATAAATTAAATATGTGCTCTCTTTTTCTTTCTAAGGATATAATATTATTTATGTTTTCTTGAAAAGAAGCAAACTTTACTTTTTCCCACGAGGAAAGTCCTAAATATGCAAAAGCTAAGGAAAGTTTTTTCCCATAAAATAATTTTGATGGATTACCAAACCTCATTGAGGAAGAGGAATCTAAAAGAATATGTATATCTAAATCTTCTTCTTCCTCAAAAAGCTTTATGAGGAATTTTTCCAATCTTGCATATATATTCCAATCTATGTATCTTAATTCATCACCTATCTGATAGCTCCTATAATCAGCAAATTCACTCCCTCTGCCCACCTTAGGGCTTTTCCTCTCACCAATGGTTCCTCCAATTTTGATTCTTTTTGCGAAAAGCCTTAACTTTTCTAATTTTTCTATTATAGATAAATCTAATTCTTCTCTCATCTTTCTATCTCAGGAATTTCTTCTAAAATTTCTTTCAAAATCTTTTCTACAGTAATTCCCTCAGCTTCACCCTCAAAACTTAATATGATTCTATGTTTTAAAGCAGGAATTATAACTTTTCTAATGTCTTTAAAGCCTACATTGCTTCTACCTTCCCATAATGCTAATGCTTTTGCGCCTAATATAATTGACTGAGCTCCTCGGGGACTAGAACCATACCTAACATACTTCTTAATTATTTGTGGAGCAAGTTCATTTTTAGGTTGAGTTGCCAAAACAAGCCTTATAGCATAGTCTTTAACCACATGAGGTATTGGAACAATTCTAACCATCTTCTTTAGTTCTTCAATTATGCTATCATTAGCAACCTTTTTCACTTTTGGCATCTCAATATTAGTTGTTCTGTCAATAATCTCTAAAAATTCATCCCTATTTGGATAGTCAAGTTCCAATTTGAAGAAAAATCTGTCCATCTGAGCTTCAGGTAAGGGATAGGTTCCTTCCATTTCAATGGGATTTTGGGTTGCCAATACAAAAAAGGGTTTTGGTAATGGATATACTTTTCCACTACTTGTCACATTCCCTTCTTGCATAGCTTCCAATAATGCAGATTGAGTTTTAGGGGTTGCTCTGTTTATCTCGTCTGCTAATAAAATATTTGTAAATATTGGGCCTTCTTGAAATTTGAATAATTTATGTTCTTTTTCGTCGGTAATTATTATATTAGTTCCTGTTATATCTGCTGGCATAAGATCTGGAGTAAATTGTATTCTTGAGAACTTTAAATCTAAAACTTCACTTAAAGTCTTCACCATTAATGTTTTTCCCAATCCTGGAACTCCTTCTATGAGAACATGTCCACCACAAAGTAGAGCAATTAATACATAGGTAATTATTTCCTCATATCCGACTATAATTTTATTTATCTCTTCTTGGATATTGTGGGTTATAATTGTGAAATCCTCTAATGTTAACTTCAAGTTAGTCTCCTCCTTTATTCTGAAAAATAAGATTTAATAATTTCCTGTAGATCTTGAGGAATAAGTCTTGGATAAGTAGGTGACTCCCTTTTACTTATGACAGGAGAATTCATAGGAGTGATTACTTTTTCTTTTTCTTCTTTTATGGATGGAGCTTCGAAAAGATAAATCTTCTTTTTGGACTCATCCATACCTTGTGATGGAACATATACCGTTTCTGCTTCTAAATTTAATCGAGGAGTAGGTTTTGAACCAAGTTTCTCTTTTCTTTCCTCTATTCCTGGAAGGGAACCTTTAGCTTCTTTATCCTTTTCAGATTTATTATATGAGGAATCAATGTTTAAATCTTTTATGATTTCATTCCTTTCTATTCCTTTCCCCAACTCCTTACTCTCCATGCCAAAGTCTCCTTGAGATATGTTTTTGTCAGATTTGAATTCTTTATTAGGATTTTCTCTTAAAAAAGCACTCTTCTGATCCATATAATTTTGAGAGAATCTTTCCTGTTGAATATTTTTTTCTTCCTGAATTTTTGATGATGAATTTTTCTCGTCAGAAGAGGTAGTCTTTTTTTGTAATAATTCTTCTATAAGTTTTTTCTCCTCAAAATCCCACTCTGATAGAATTTTCTCTAAAACTCTATCTTTCTCCTTTTCTGCTAAGGTTTTTTCTTTTTCTCTCTTTTCTTCAGTTATTTTTTCTCCCTTTATATTTTTGGATATCTGAATTTTGGAGGAGAGATTTTCTTTTAATTTTAAAGATGTCTCCTGTTCTATGTTTTCTTCTTTAAGAATTGTTTGGTGTTTTTGGGTAGAAGAATAAGAATTTAAAATATTTAGAATTATTAATATAATCATAATAAGGGTTAGAGTTAATAAAGGTTTAGAAGGTTTCCATCTATAAGAGGTTTTTAAAGATTTATTAGAAAGTTTATTCTCAAGTTCATGGATTAATTTTTTTATTATTCCATAGGGGTCATTATATTCTTTATATTCCCATAATGTGATTAGACTTTCTTCTAAATTAAAAAATTTATCTGAATTTAATAAAACTTTTTCAAAACTAGGTCTTTTTCTTAAATATTTATACAGAAGGTAGGAAGTTAGAAGAAGTAAAATTGGGATATAGATATTGCTAAGATAGAAGTATTTTAACAACAAAAAAGTATTAACAGAGATAATTGTTGATATTAAAAATCTTTCAAATAAATAGTAAAAATTCACTTTTTTCCACAAATCATTTATTTCTTGAAAAACTTTCATTATCTTTCCTCCATGATTTTAACTTTAATTGGGAAATGAAAAGTAAAAGAGAAGAAAGAGATAAATAGCTAAAGAATACTATCAAAAAATGAGAGAGTTCAAAGACCACATCTAAAGAGAAGATGCGTTGAGCCATTCCTGCCCAGAGGATATTATTTAAGGGAAGATAGGGACTCAATGTAGGAATCAAAAAGGGGAGAAAAAGAAAAAGTAAATAATTTAGCCAATGAGCAGTCCAATTTAAAGTTGGATTGTATATGGTAGACCATAAGATTCCAAAACTTATGAATAAGAAAGAATCTAATAAGACAAGGAATATAAAATAATAGATCCTAATTTCAAAAGGAGAAGATGCATAGTTTGCTAAAATATTTATCGGAAGAAGTAAAATCAATAATATTAAAATGTATGAAAATACACTAAGGAATTTACCTAAAACTATGTTCCAGATTTTTTCAGGAGCATATTTTACTAAATCAAATATTTTAAACTCCTTTTCTGCCAGTAAATTTCCAGAAGCTATCAGGGATGAAAGATAAAAAATAATCAAGGCTTGAAGAATAAAATTAACAAAGGAAAGGTTAGTTATATTAAAGGTTTTTACATTTAATGTAGAATCAGGCCAAAGAAGAACAAGGAGTAATATTAAAAATAGAATTATGGTTATTTCTATTTTAAGATATCTTTTACTTTTCAGTCTTAATTCTAATTCTCTTATCCACCATAAACTCATTAATTATCCCCCTCCTAAGAGGGGTAAAATTATTATATTTTCCGCTCTAAAATTATATTTGACCTTCTCAATATCTAATTTTATTAAAGACTCTTCTATTTTTCCCCATATAAAAATTTCTTCCTTTTTAATTATACCATTTTTTTTAATTTTCCATTTAGAAATTATAGAAGGAAAGGAGCTTTCCTTTTCTAAATTTTTAAGATTAATATTCCATGTTTTAGTTTCTCCCCTTTTTAAATCTCCAAGAAAAAAATCTTTATTTTCAAAGGTAAAAATAAGATTTTTAATATTATACTCAGAATTATTTTCTACTTGGATTTTTATAAAATCCTTATATTCATAGGAAATCTTTATAGGAAGAAGTATAAGAGATAGTGCTTCAAGATAACTTATTTTATTTTTTTCTAAAGACAAAATTCCCCTTTTTTCTTCAATTTTTAGTGGTCCAATATTTCGTTGGGGTTGATAGAAGGGTTGATAGAGTTGTAAGACATTTGGTGATATTGAAAATGCTAAATCTCTCTTATATGGGGAGAAGAGTACAAAATGAGAATATATTTCAGCAATTTCCTTCTCTGGGACAAGATATATTACTCCTTTTTCTCCTACGATTAATGAGTCTTGTTTAAATTTAAAACCTATTAAAAAAGAAAGGATTATAAAAAGGGAGAGGAATAAGAATAAATATATGATTAAATATTTAAAGCTTTTTATTAGCCTTCTTAATAAATATAAAGAAAGAGAGTAAAAACTAAGAAAAATTAAGATCTGCAGTCTGTTAGGATAATAAAAGCTCTGCATATCTATTAAAGAGAGATCAGGGGATTCTAAAAATGTTGGAGGAAAAAACTGAACCTTTGAGGATGTCAAATTGGTATTTTTAGGAAGATTTTTGATCTCTTCAAAGAAGAATGCTCTTCTTTCAAAAATTCTAAATAGCCTTAAGGCATTCTTTTTACTCGGACTTAGAGTTTGCCAAAAGTTATAATCTATAAAGATATAGTCTGCTAAATCATAGGATTTATAATTTGTAGGAAGGAGTTTTTCATTTGTTATATTAATAATTCTTGTTTTTGGGGGAAAAGAAAAGGGAAGATCTTTGTTTTCTCCAAGAATAAAAATTAATGGTAAAATAACCCTTTCTATATTAAATTCTATCTTCCCCATATACTCTAATTTGGCATCCTTAGATACTGCTTTTATTTCTATGGGATATCTAAAATCAACGGGAGGTAAGAGGAATTCTATAGTTCTTGTAGAAAGAGGTGGTATTTCAAGGATTTGTTTATATATTGTTTTTGAATTACCTGCAAATCTTAGCCCTTGGGTAAGCGTTATCTCTAAATCTACTTTTACTTTTCCTCCAAGATTTTTAAAATGTATAAATAAGGGACACCATCTATTTATTTTCCATTCCCTAGAAATTCCTAAGACACTTATTACTTCAACCTCTCCAAAACTTTTTGAAGAGAGTATTATTAAAAATATAAAAATAAGTAAATATAACTTTCTCATCTCAGTTAAATTATAACCTTTATCTTGACACCTTGTATAGGTATAATATACTAATCAGACAATATAGAAATTGAAATATAATGAGAGGAGGGATAATTTGTTGAAGAAACTACCATCGCTAATAAACTTTCCTCAGATGGAGGAAGAGATACTACAATTTTGGAAAAAGGAAGAAATTTTTAAAAAATCAGTAGAGGAAAGAAGAGGGAATCCCAGATTTAGCTTTTATGAGGGACCCCCTACTGCTAATGGAAAACCCCATGCGGGACATGTACTACCAAGAATTTACAAAGACTTTTTCCCACGATATAAGACCATGTGTGGTTACTATGTTCCAAGAAAAGCAGGATGGGATACCCATGGGCTTCCCGTGGAATTAGAGGTGGAAAAGGAGTTGGGGATAAATAGTAAACAAGAAATTGAAAAATTTGGAATAGAGAAATTTAATAATTTCTGTAAAGGAAGTGTTTTTAGGTATGAAAAAGAGTGGAGAAACTTTACTGAAAGAATTGGTTTCTGGATTGATATGGATAATCCCTATATAACCCTTAGCAATGAATATATAGAATCTGTTTGGTGGATTATAAAGAAAATATGGGAGAAGGGACTTTTATACAGAGGTTATAGGATTGTCCCTTGGTGTCCAAGATGTGAGACTGCTCTTTCGGACCATGAGGTAGCTCAGGGATATGAAGAAGTAGAAGATCCTTCAGTGTTTATAAAATTCCCCCTCTATGATGAGGAAGATACATTCTTTTTAGCATGGACTACTACTCCATGGACATTAATTTCTAATACTGCTTTAGCGGTAAATCCACAGGAAATATATGCTAAAGTAAAATATAAAAATAGCTGTTATATTCTTGCAGAAGAAAAGGTGAAAGAAATATTTGGAGAAGAGAAATATGAAATTGTAGAAAAATATATTGGAAAAGACTTAGAGAGGAAAAAATATAAACCATTATTTGAATTTATCCCTTCTGATAAACCTTCTTATTATGTAGTTTTAGGAGATTTTGTGAGTTTAGAGGAGGGGACAGGAATTGTCCATATAGCTCCTGCTTTTGGGCAAGAGGATTTTCAGATAGGAAAACTCTATGATTTACCATTGATTCATGCGGTAGATTCAACGGGGAAATTTATCCCACAGGTGAAGCCATGGGCAGGTCTTTTTGTGAAAAAGGCAGATCCAATGATTATAGAGAATCTCAAAAATAGAGATTTACTGTTCAAGGCTGATGTTTATAAACACACATATCCCTTCTGTTGGAGGTGTGATTCCCCTCTCTTATATTATGCTCGATCATCTTGGTATATAAAAACTACTGAGATAAAGGAAAATCTTATTAAAAACAATGAGAAGATTAATTGGTATCCAGAATATATTAAACATGGAAGATTTGGAAATTGGCTTGCTAATAACATAGATTGGGCATTAAGTAGGGAGAGATATTGGGGTACCCCTTTGCCTATTTGGATCTGTGAGGAATGTGGATATGAATATTGTGTGGGAAGCTTTAAAGAATTAGGGATAGAAGATAAAGATTTTGATCCCCATAAGCCTTATATTGACAATATTACCCTTAAATGCCCTAAATGTGGTGGATTAATGCGTAGGGTTACTGAAGTTATAGATTGTTGGTTTGACTCAGGAGCTATGCCCTATGCTCAGTGGCATTATCCCTTTGAAAATGAACAGGAATTTAAAGACTCTTTTCCTGCTGATTTTATATGTGAAGCTGTAGATCAAACTCGGGGATGGTTCTATAGTCTATTAGCCATATCCACTTTAATATCTGACGAGCCAGCGTATAAGAATGTTTTAGTTACAGAACTGGTTTTAGATGAAAAGGGAGAAAAAATGAGTAAACATAAAGGGAATGTTGTTGATCCTTGGCTTATTATTAATAAATATGGAGCAGATACCCTTCGTTGGTATATATTTTCTGTAAGTCCTCCATGGGTTCCTTTGAGATTTTCTCCAGAGTTGGTAAATGAATCTTTAAAGAAGTTTCTTTTGACTCTATGGAATACTGTTTCTTTCTTTTCTATCTATGGAGAGATTGATGAGTTTAATTTAAAAGAACATTTTATTCCCTTGGAAGATTTAGAAGATTCCTTAGATAGATGGATGATTTCTTGTCTAAATTCTTTAATTAAAAAGGTTAGAAAAGAACTTGATAATTATAATGTAACTACTTCTGCACGAGAGATTCAGAATTTTGTCGTAGAAGACTTAAGTAACTGGTATATAAGGTTAAATAGAAGTCGCTTCTGGGAATCAGAAAAGGATAAAGATAAATGGTCCGCATATACTGTTGTTTATACTGTTATAAAAGAGCTTACGAAACTTTTAGCTCCTTTTATTCCCTTTACTGCCGAAAAAATCTATCAAGAAGTAATAAGACCTTTGGAAGAGTCTTCTCCTATTAGTGTTCATCTTTGTATGTATCCTAAATATGAAGAAAAGTTAATAGATGAAAAATTAGAGCAGGAAATAAAGAGTATAAGAGAAATTGTGGCCTTGGGAAGAATGTTGAGAAATCAAGCAAATATTAAGATAAGACAGCCTCTTTTAACGTTATGGGTAAACTCTCCCATAAAGGATGTTAAAAATTTGGTAAGATATGAAGACTACATATCTAAGGAACTAAACATTAAAGAAATTATCTTTGGAGAAATTCCTGAAAAGGAGAAGGAAGGGATAGTCTTTGCTGAGGCTGAGAATTTTGAATTGGCCTTAGATACTAATCTAACGGATGAGCTTCTAGAGAGGGGTATCTTGAGGGAATTAGAGCATAAAATTCAGATGCTTAGAAAGGAAGCAAAATTAGATTATACTGATAGAATAACCTTGTATTATCAAGGTTCTGAGAGGATTAAAAATATAATAGAGAGTAATAAAAAGGAATTAGCAGAAGAGATTTTAGCAATATCTATAGATGAAGGAGAAATTCCCGAGGAAATATTTAAGAGAAAGATAAGTTTAGCAGGAGAAGAACTTTTTATAGGATTTAAAAAAATTTAGAAAAGCAAAATCTTAGGGGAGGTATATACCTCCCCTTTATTTTTATCTAAAGAAAATTGGTAAGAAAACTAAAGAGATTACAGCCATAAGCTTGATGAGAATATTTATTGATGGTCCTGCGGTATCTTTAAAGGGGTCTCCTACCGTATCTCCTACAACTGCTGACTTATGAGCATCAGATCCTTTCCCTCCATATTTTCCATGCTCAATTAATTTTTTAGCATTATCCCATGCTCCCCCTGAATTTGCCATAAATATTGCTAATAGAACTCCAGAAAGTGTTGCTCCTACAAGCATTCCTCCTAAGGCCTCTTTTCCCAAGATAAAAGCTATTATAAAAGGAGAGCCTATCATTATAATACTTGGAAGAACCATAGCTCTTAATGCTCCTAAGGTGCTAATATCGACACATCTTGCATAATCTGGGTCTGCCTTTCCCTCTAACAATCCTTTAATTTCCCTAAATTGCCTTCGCACTTCTTCCACCATTTTTGTTGCTGCATTTCCTACTGCTCTAAGAGCTAAGGAGGCAAATAAAAAGGGAAGCATAGCTCCTATAAAGGCTCCTGCAATAACCTCGGCTTTTACAACATTTATTCCAGGAATCTTTGCCCATTCTGTGTATGCTGCAAACAGGGCAAGGGCGGTAAGTGCTGCAGAGCCTATAGCAAATCCCTTTCCCATTGCTGCTGTGGTGTTTCCATAAGCATCAAGGGAACTTGTTATCTCTCTTACTTTTTCTCCTTGATGAGCCATTTCTGCAATTCCACTAGCATTGTCTGCTACAGGTCCGTAGGCGTCAACAGATAAACTAATTCCAAGGGTTGCTAACATTCCAACTCCAGCTAATGCAATTCCCCAAAGACCAGCTGCTACATAGCTCAATACAATTCCTATTGCTAATACTAAAATAGTTATAAAGGTACTTTCCATTCCAATAGCGATTCCAGATATAATATTTGTTGCAGATCCAGTTGTACTTGCATATGCGATATCTTCAATGGGTTTCTTAGAGGTATAATACTCACTTGTTAATCCAATAAGAATTCCAGCAATGAGACCTATAACTGAAGCCCAAAAAGTTCCAAGATTATTGAGATAATAATAAGAAAGAATAAAGGTACCAATAGCCGTTAAAAATGTAGTTAATAAAGTTCCATTTCTTAGAGCCTTTGAAGGATCAGAGGTCTTTCTTGTGGCAAGGGTTTTTACATAGATTATTCCCACTATTGAGGAAAATAACCCTATCGTTGCTACTAAAAAGGGATAAATTAAACCTTTTAATTCTGCGTAAGCAAATCCTAATACTGCAGCTGCATAAATTGCTCCTACATATGATTCATAAAGATCTGCTCCCATTCCAGCAATATCTCCTACATTGTCTCCTACATTGTCTGCTATTACTGCTGGATTTCTAGGATCATCTTCTGGAATTCCTGCCTCAACTTTTCCCACAAGATCTGCTCCCACATCTGCTGCTTTTGTATAGATTCCTCCACCAACACGAGCGAATAAAGCAATAAAACTCGCTCCTAATGCATATCCACTTATAATTTCTAATTTAAGACGAGGATCAGATATAAATACACTTAAAATAAGATAGAGTAAGCTGGCGCTAAAAATTCCAAGACTTGCTTCAACTATTCCCATTACTGCCCCACCAGAGAAAGCAAAATCCAATGCTTTTCCTGCACCGTATTTTGCTGCTGCATAAGTAGTTCTTCCATTGGCACGAGTTGCAATTTTCATCCCTATATAGCCAGAAGTCATAGAAAAACTTGCACCGATGATAAAGGTTAACCCAAGAAGGGGTTGAAGAACTAATGCCATAAAAATTGCAAAAGCTAGTACAAAGATTGCTACTGTTTTAACCTCTCGGTTTAAAAATGCGTCCGCTCCCTGTTGGATTGCTTTCATGATTTTTCTTATCTCTTCAGGGCCTTCGTCCTCTTTAAGAATTCCCTTTGCTATAAAATAGGCAAAGATTAAACCAATAGTTCCTGAAATGGGTACGATCCATAGAAAATTTTGCATCTTTTAACCTCCATTTCTTTGAGAATTCTTTCTTTAATTAATAATAGAGAAGAAGAGAAGCATGTCAAGTTAAAATTATTTTAAACTAAGTGTTATTTAATTCTTTAATTCTTTCAGAGAAAATTTTTAAAAGTTCTTGAGCTTCTATCAATGAAGGCGCTTCTGCATATATTTCAAAGGCAGGTTCTTCAGGATGAGGAAGGATTAATATCCAGGATTCTCCAAAAAATATTTTTATTCCATCAGTATAATCAATAGATTTATCAATATTTTCTTCGATAACCCTTCTCATAATTTTGCCCTTATTCTCTATGGAGCATTCTACTGTGTTTTTTACTTTGTATAAATTAGGTAAACTTAGGAATAAATCATCTAAATTTAATTTTGTTTTTGCAAGAAGCTCTAAGGTTTTTATAAAAGAAAAAATACCATCAAAGGACAACTGAAACTCTGGATATATAGTCCCATCTTCACAAGCTCCAAATTTTGCATCAATTTTTAGCATGGTTTTTATAAAATCCGATGGAGAAGTTTTACATCTATACACCTTTCCTCCCTCTGAACGTGCTATTTTCTCTACAATGTGAGAAACTGTTACTGGAACAACTATTTGACTATCTGGGAAATTTCTATAATTTAGCCAAGATAAAACTCCTATAAGTATGTCTTTAGAAATAAAATGGCCCTTTGGAGTTAAAAAGGAAAAATTCTCACTATCATTAGTAAAAATAACACCCAAATCTGCTCCCAAGCTTTGGACAACTTTTCCCAAGGTTTCCAAAGAATTTGTAGTGGTATGCAATGATCCCTCCCCATATAAATTTAAAGATACTGTCTCGATTCCTAACTGAGAAAGAATAGGAGATAGAACAAGAGATAGACTCCCTCCTTGATAATCAACAACTATTTTAAAATTTTGTTGTTTAATATATTCTTTGTCAATTTTTCTTAGTAATCCCATGATATAATATTCGATGACATGGGGGGGGAACTTTATTTCTCCGACTTCCTTAGCATAGGTTCTTCTAAAATCTTCTCTAAATAAGACATTTTCAATTTTTCTTTCAATCCCCTTATCAAGGGGAATCCCTTTATCATCAAAGAACTCAATAAAAACTTTCTCTTTATCAAATGGAGAGATTCTTACATGAACCCCAGCTTTTGCAAATAGATTTCCAACAGAGTATTTTACTACAGGAATAGGTAATGTCCTGACATCCAAAACATTTACTCCTGTAGAGAGGATACCCGTAAGTAGAGCTCTCTTAATCATTCTACAGGAAGGATCTATATCTCTACTCATTACCACATTGGAGAATTTTGGTAAAATAGTCCCAAAAGCAGCTCCAATCCTTGTTACCCATTCTGGAGTGATTTCAATGTTAACTAGTCCTGAGATTCCCCTCTGTCCAAAGAGGGTTCTCTTATAATGACTTCCCCAAATTATACTCGAATTGACAATACTTCCTGACTCAACAATCTTATTAGGCCAAATTTTTATATTATTATTAACAAATACTTTGTTCCCCAGGATTGTGTTGTCTCCGATTATAGTACCTTCTTCAACTCTTACAAAATCTTTAAGATTACATCTATTTCCAATTATTGCAGAGAAAATAGTGGTTCTTTTTCCTATATAAGTATTGTTAAGGATCACTGTTCTTTGGATTTTACTATCGTTATCCACATAAACATTGTCTCCTAAAACTACCGGTCCAAGAATTTGAGTGTTTCCTATTATTCTTGTAAATTCTCCAATATAAACAGGAGGTCTAATATAAGAAGAAGGCGATATATCTGTTCCTTCTTTCGCAAATACCCCAGGGAATATTTCCCTTCCAGGAATTTCTATATTTACTTTTCTATAAAGAATATCAAAATTTGCCTGTAAAAATTGATTAAGATTCCCTATATCGCACCAATAACCAGAACCCTTATATCCAAACAAAGGAGAATTTTTACTTAATAAAAGGGGAAAAAGATCTCTACTAAAATCAAAGGGAGTGTTATCAGGAATATAATCAAGAACTTCAGGTTCTAATATGTAAATTCCTGTATTTACATTATCACTAAAGACCTCTCCCCATCCCGGCTTTTCAAGAAATCTTAATATTCTTCCTTCTTCATTAGTAATTACAACACCATATTCTAAAGGATTTTCCACAGATTTTAGAATTATTGTTGCTAAAGCCTTTTTTTCCTCATGAAATTTTAAGGCTTCATTTAAATCAAAGTCTGTTAAAGCATCACCACTTATGATGAGAATTCTATCTTTTTCTTTATTCTTTAAGGCATACTTTACGCTTCCAGCGGTTCCAAGGGGTATCTCTTCAATGGAATATTCAATTCTAACATTCCAATGGGAGCCATCATCAAAATATTCTTGAATTATTTCAGGAAGATAATAAAGAGTTACAATAAGATCCTTAAATCCCTGTCTTGCTAAAAGTTCTACTATATGCTCCATGACGGGTTTTCCAACCACATAAATCATTGGTTTAGGACGGGTTAAGGTTAAAGGTCTTAATCTTGTTCCCTCTCCTCCTGCCATTATAACAACTTTCATTGGTAATCACCTCCAATTTGATGAAAGATATTCCTGGTGAATTTTTTCGTATACCCTTAATGTTTCTTCTGCTATTTTCTCCCAGGTATAGAAATTTTCTATTTTTTCTCCTGCTCTTTCTCCCATTTTTCTTGCTAAATTTTCATCCTTTAATAAAGATAGTATTTTTTGGGAAAGATCGTAGATATCCCTTGGGGTAAAGAGGAAACCATCATATCCAGAATTTATTATCTCTTTAAAACCTCCAAGATTTGATGCAACTACAGGCTTTGATAGAGCCATAGCTTCTAATGCAACTATTCCAAAGGGCTCATATATACTGGGAAAGACACAAACATCTGCAAGATTTAAAAGGGCATTTCTTAAGGAATCGTCAATAAATCCTGTAAAAACGGCTTTATTTTGAAGTCCCAAATTATTAGCTTCTTCTCTCAAGGAGTTTAGTAAATCTCCAGTCCCCACAAAAATAAATTTTGCATTGGGAAATTGGGAGAGAATAAAAGGTGCAGATCTTAATAGATACTCAGGTCCCTTTTGATAATACATCCTTCCTATAAAAAGAATAATTTTCTCATGGGGAAGAGCAAATTTTTTTCTTATCTCATTTAAATTTAAACTTGTTTTTAGATTTTCTATATTAATTCCATTTGGAATTATGTTTATTTTATCTTCAGGCAAATTAAAGAGATTTTTCACTTCTTCCTTCATAAAATTACTACATACGATTACCTTCCATGCCTCATAAGTTAACCACCATTCGACATCATGAATAAATTTCTGTTCCTTTGTATATATTCCTTGATTTCTTCCATATTCTGTGGCATGAATAGTTGCGATTAACGGCTTCTTAAAGGAATGTTTTAAAACATATCCAACAAAGGCAGAGAGCCAATCATGAATGTGAATAAAGTCAAAAGAAGTTTGTTTAGATGTTTCGAAGGCTTTTATAATCATTGAGAGATTTAGAAAATATATCCAGCTAATAAAATCAGGTGCTTCAATAATCTTAGATGGAACTCTATAAATAGAAAGATTCCCTATAATTTCCTTTTCTTCTCCCTCCTCTGAACAACAAGTAATTACTGTAATATTTATTCCTTTTTTAGATAAGGCATAACTTAAGTCTGAAACATGGCGACTTAAACCTCCTATAATTCTTGGAGGAAACTCCCATGTGAGCATCAATATATTCATTTAATTCCTCTTCATTATAAGAAGATTATAAGCTTTTTTCAAAATCTCTTTTTCTAAGGGGAAGGTTAAAATATCTATCGCATCTTCGACTGATAAAAATTTTCCTTGGATAAATATTTTCTCTTCGACTTTTATATCTGAAGAAAGAGCTTCCATGAGAAACCAAAAAACCTTTTTATCTTCTTCGGGATGAGATTCTGTTGCATGTGCATGATAATTTATCTCTCCAATGTAGGTAATAATTTTTGCTTTTATTCCTGTTTCTTCCTTTACCTCTCTTATTGCAGTTTCTTCAATATTTTCTCCCTTTTCAATATGTCCCTTCGGAAGAACCCAATTTCCATTTTTTCTTTGAAGAACTAATACCTGATTCTTATTATTAAAGATTACTCCACCTGCTGAAATTGCTTTCATAAGAGATTACCCCAAAAATCTTTTATTAATCTATCTAATAATTTCTCCTCTATTCCTGTTTTTATTAACTCCTCGTAAATCTCTTCACTTAATTTCTCTTTATCTTTTAAGTTTTTAGTAATTTTTAATAACGTTTCGTTTATCTCCCAAGGGAAAATTATCCATGAGGAGGTTTCTTCTATATAATAATCTGGCTTAATTATAGACCAAGGTTTATAATAAATTGTTGCTATCTTAACTATCGTTGCACCACAATGTTCCAAATGCTCCTTTGCAACTTTTAAGCTTTTCCCACTGTCTGCTACATCATCTGCAACTAAAACTCTTTTTCCTTCCACACCTGTGGAAATTGTTTGAGTAATAACGGGTCTTTCTCTTGTCTCTCCCACACCCCTATAAAAATCAATTTTTATATTTGCAGTATAGGAATTCTCCAAAAGATCAGAAAGAATTCTTGCAGGGATCCAACCTCCTCTTGCTATTCCCACAATAATTTCTGGCCTGTAATTATCATCTTTTATTTTTTTAGCAAGTTCTAGACATAGATTGTATATCACATTCCAGTTTGGAGATATATACTCCATAGAAACCTCCATTACTCTATTTTTTTTCATTTATTTTAGCTTATTTCTTACCCTTTTAAAAGAACTTTAAACAAAATTCTAAGAAATTGATGTTATAATAGTCAAATAAAGATAATTAAGGAGGTGATTTTGTGCCAGCAATATTAGATGTTATTGGAAGAGAAGTATTAGATTCCCGAGGAAATCCTACCGTTGAAGCAGAGGTATATTTAGAAGATGGTTCAAAAGGGATGGCCATTGTCCCATCAGGTGCATCCACGGGAAGTAGAGAGGCTTTAGAGTTAAGAGATAAAGATGAAAGGAGATATAAGGGGAAGGGGGTAACCCAGGCTGTAAAAAATATTAATGAAATAATTGCACCTGAATTGATTGGTTTAGAATCCCTCGATCAATATGTTCTTGATAAAACAATGATTGAATTAGATGGAACTGAGAATAAATCAAGATTAGGAGCTAATGCTATTCTGGCAGTTTCTTTAGCAGTGGCAAGAGCAAGCGCAAATTCTCTAGGAGTTTCTCTCTATTCATACCTTGGCGGAATTCAGGCCCGAGAACTTCCTGTTCCCTTAATGAATGTAATTAATGGGGGAAAGCATGCAGATAATCCCTTAGATTTCCAAGAATATATGATTGTCCCATTGAGCACATCCTTTAAAGAATCTTTAAGATGGGCTGTAGAAGTATTTCATACCTTAAGGAGTATACTAAAAGGTAAAAATCTTAACACTAATGTAGGAGATGAAGGGGGATTTGCTCCATATATAGAAACTAATGAAGAACCATTAGCAATACTTGTGGAGGCTATAAAAAAAGCTGGATTTGAGCCTGGTAAAGATATTGCATTAGCCCTAGATCTTGCAGCCAGTGAATTTTACGAAGATGGAAAATATGTATTACAGGCCGAGGGAAAATCTTTATCTACTGATGAAATGATTTCTTTGTTAGAATATTTATTAGATAAATATCCTATAGTATCTATAGAAGATGGATTGTCAGAGAAGGACTGGGAAGGATGGCAAAAATTAACCACAAGGATAGGTAAAAGGGTGCAATTGGTAGGAGATGATATTTTTGTAACTAATCCTAAAATTTTGAAAGAAGGAATAGAAAAGGGAATAGGTAATGCTATTCTAATTAAGGTAAATCAAATTGGAACCCTAACTGAAACCTTAGATACTATAAGATTAGCTCATCAATCGGGATATAGAACTGTCATTTCCCATCGTTCAGGAGAGACAGAAGATACTCTTATTGCAGATTTAGCTGTAGCAGTAAACAGTGGACAAATTAAGACAGGATCAGCAAGTAGGACTGATAGAATTGCGAAATATAATCAATTGTTAAGGATTGAAGAAGAACTTGGAGAAGCTTCAGTATATAAGGGAATCTTAAATTTTAAAAGATAAAAGAATAGGGGTAGATAAGAGCTACCCCTTATTTTTACTATGAAGAGGAAGGAATTTATAATAGTTTTTTCCCTTTTTCTTTTTGGAATTATTCTTTTAATTTTTCAAGAAAAATCATCCTTACTATTGTATTTAATTGTAGAGGTTAATAATAAAGAGGTTTTAAGAGTAAATTTAAAATCTTTAAAATCAAAGAGAGAATTTCCAGTAGAAGGAAGTCTAGGAAAAAGCCATTTTGAATATAATCCAGAAAAGGGAATTAGGATGATTTCTTCCCCCTGTCCTGATAAAATATGTATAAAACAAGGATGGATAAATAAAAAGGGAGAAAGTATTGTTTGTTTACCCAATAGAGTAGTTCTTAGATTAGAGGATAGATAATGAGGGTAATTTCTATTGAGGAGACAAGAGAACTAGAAAGAAGGATAACTGAGGATTTTAATATCTCTCCATTATTTCTTATGGAAAATGCAGGATCCTTTATTTACTATTTTTTAAAAGATAGATTTAAGGATTTTAAAAATAAAAAAATAGCAATCCTTTGTGGACCAGGAAACAATGGGGGAGATGCTTTAGTAGTAGCAAGATATTTATATATTAATGGAAATTCACCCTTTGTTCTAACCTATGCTTGGGAAAAGGGAATCTCTCAACTATGTAAAACTCAGTATGAACTTTTAAGGGAATCTGAAGTTAAATTTTTATCCCTAAAGGAAAATTGGAAAATAATTAAAGATGTAGATTTTATAGTAGATGGGATCTTTGGAATTGGATTAAAAAAATTTTTGGATGAAGATTTAATAGGAATTATCAAAGAAATTAATAAATTAGATAAGACTATACTCTCCATTGATGTCCCAACTGGAGTTAATGCTGATTCAGGAGAGATTCTTGGGGAAGGTATAATGGCAGATATTACAATTACTATGTTTTTTCCTAAGATTGGCTTTTTCAAACTGAATGCTATAGATTATATTGGAGAGATAATTGTAAATCCTTTGGGTTTTCCTAATAACTTTTTAGAAAAATTTGTTTCTTCAAAAATATTTTTAGTAGAAGATAAAGAAGTTAGAAATTCTGTTCCCTCTTTTTCTGTAGGAGTTCATAAGGGAAGTAAGGGAAAAGTTTTAATTATTGGCGGTTCTCTCCAATATACAGGGGCACCAATTTTATCAGCAAAAGCTTCTTTAAGGACTTCTGCAGGAATGGTTTATCTTGCATTACCAGAATCTATAAGTAATATTCATCGAACATTAAATCCTGAAATAATATTAATTCCCCTTAAAGATGAAATGGGTTTTATCTCTGAAGATAATATTCCATTTATCCTGGATAAAATTGAGAAACTTAAGATTGATGCGATAGGTTTGGGGCCTGGGATGGGGATCTCTGAAACTACTCAAAACTTTGTTAGAAATCTTTCCTTAAAATTATCTTTACCCTTAGTTATTGATGCCGATGGATTAATTGCGATTAAACCTATTCTTTCTCTATTAAATCAGGGGAATATTATCCTTACTCCTCATGGGGCAGAGATGGCTCGGCTTTTAGATACTACTCCAGATGCTGTTTTGAGAAATAGAATTGAAATTTCTAAGACTTTTTCCCAAAAATATAATGTTAATCTAATATTGAAGGGGCCATACTCAATAAGTTCCTTTCCCACAGGGGAAACATATATCAACCCTTTTGCTTCTTCTCTTTTAGCAACTGCAGGCTCTGGCGATGTTTTAACGGGAATAATTGTTAGCCTTTTAGCTCAAGGATTGGATACAAATAAAGCATGTATTTTAGGAAATTATATACATTCCTTGTCTGCTTTAATTTTTAAAGAAAAATATGGAGAAAGAGGGCTTATTGCAGGAGATATTATAGAGAATATACCTTTGGCTTTTAAGAAGTTAATTAATCTCTCAAAGAATAACTAATCTCTATTCACTCCTTGCCAAACTTTATTAAATATAGTAGAATTCTTATGAAACTATTATTTTTTCATAATAGGGAGGAGAAATAATGTCTGGACATTCTAAATGGGCAAATATAAAACATAGAAAAGCAGCAGCAGATGCTAAAAAAGGTAAACTTTTTTCAAGTCTGAGTAAGGAAATTATTATTGCAGCAAAACACGGAGGTGGAAATCCTGAGACGAATTTGAGACTAAGAGCTGCAATAGAAAGAGCCCGAGAAGCAAATATGCCAAAGGAAAATATTGAAAGGGCAATAAAAAGAGGAACCGGAGAAATTCCAGGTGTTATATATGAAGAGATAGTATATGAAGGATATGGCCCTGGTGGTGTAGCTATTATGGTGGAAGTTGTAACAGACAATAAAAATAGAACTGCTTCAGAAATTAGAAGAATTTTTACAAAACATGGTGGTAATTTAGGAGAGGCAGGATGTGTATCTTGGATTTTTGAAGAAAAGGGAAGTATCTTTATAGATAAGGAAAGTGTAAAGGATGAAGATCAATTATTAGCCGATGCCTTAGATGCAGGAGCAGAAGATGTTAGAATTGATCCTGATTCTATTGAGATAGTAACTTCTCCGCAAGATTTTTCAACAGTCAAAAACATATTAACGGAAAAAAATTATAAAATTACCAGTGCAGAGATTACAAAAATTCCAAAGAATTTAGTTTCTGTCCAAGGTGTTGATGCAGAAAAGGTATTAAAGCTTATAGAAGAATTAGAAGAACATGATGATGTTCAGAAAACCTCTGCTAATTTTGATATACCCGATGAAATATTACAAGCATTATCTTAGATGTTAATTTTAGGGATCGATCCAGGAACAGCATTAATAGGATTTGGTTTAATTGAATCCAAAAAAGATAAAATAAAGGTTTTGGAATATGGATGTTTTACTACTCATAAGAATTGGGATGTAGGTAAAAGATTAGATTATTTGTATCAAGAACTTTCTAATCTTATAGAAAAATATACTCCAGATGTTATAGTAATGGAAAAATTGTTTTTTTACAAAAATTTGAAAACAGCCATAAATGTTGCACAAGCTCAGGGAGTAATTCTATTATCCTCTTATCAACATAATATTAAAACTTATACCTTTAGTCCTTTGGAAGTAAAACAAACTATTGTAGGTTATGGAAGAGCAACAAAGGAACAGATTCAAATTATGGTGAGGGAACTTCTTAAACTTCCTGAAATACCAAAGCCCGATGATGTTGCAGATGCCCTTGCGTTAAGTATATGTTATTCCTTAATTTATGGTGATCATAATTGAGTTTTTTGAATCATATTCAAGGAAAAATAATAGAGGTTTCAACTAACTTTTTAATCCTTTCCTTAGAAAACATTGGTTTTAGAATAAAAGTCTCCCCCGAATCTCTTAAGATTTTAAGAGATAAAATAGGAGAAGAAATAAAAATATATGTAAGTGAAATATTAGAAGAAAAAGGAGTAAGTATAATTGGATTTATAGAAAAAGAAAAGAGAGATTTTTTTGAAGAATTACTAAGCTTATCGGGAGTGGGGATTAACTTGGCCTTTAAAATTGTTGAAAATATAACTTTACAAGAATGGAGATCTTCTTTAGAAGAAAATAATTGGGAAATATTAACCACAGTTCCTGGTATAGGGAAAAAACTTGCTCAAAAAATATTTTTTTCAGCTAAAGGAACAATTCCTATAGAAGATAAGGAGGAAAAGGTAGATATAGTTGGAGAAGCCCTACAAAAGTTGGGATATTCAAGAAAACAAGTTAATAGAATTTTAAAAGAACTTTTAAAGGATAAAGAAAAATCTTCGGAAGAATTACTGAAAATAGCCTTAGAAAAACTTAAGAAGGAATTCTAATATGGGAAAACTTTCTCCTTTTTCCTTAGCTCAAAAAGAACCTTCCCTGGAAAGTCTTCTACGACCTCGGAAATTTTCTGAGTTTATTGGTCAAAAGAAGATTGTGGAGCGATTAAATTTAATTTTGAAAGCAGCAAAGGAGAGGAAGGAAGCAATAGATCATATATTATTTTGTGGTCCTCCAGGACTTGGAAAGACAACATTAGCCTTGATTCTTTCTTGGGAACAGGAGGTTGATATTAAAGTAATTTCTGCTCCAACTCTTCAAAGGGCAGGAGATTTGGTGGGAATCTTAACCTCTATTCCTGAAAGGGGAATTCTTTTTATTGATGAGATACATAGGCTTTTGCCATCTCTCGAGGAGATTTTATATTCAGTTATGGAAGATTCTGTTATCAGTATAATTACAGGAAAGGGACCAGCTGCAAGAGCTTTGAAATTAAAGCTTCCATCTATCACTATTGTTGGAGCTACTACGCGACCAGGCCTACTTAGTAATCCATTAAGGGATAGATTTGGTTTTATTGGAAATCTTGATTTTTACTCTGATATAGAAATCATGCAGATTTTAGAAAGATCTCAGGTAATTTTAGGTTTAAATCTTTTATCTTCAGTATTAATGGAGATAGCAAAAAGAGCTCGTGGAACCCCGAGAATTGCAAATAGATTGTTGAGAAGAGTGAGAGATTATATTCAGGTGGAAAATAAAGAAGAATTGAATGGAGAAGAAGTTAAGGAAATATTAAGATTTCTTGGAATAGACGATAAAGGATTAGATGAGATTGATAGAAAAATTCTAATTACTTTAAAAGACAATTTTAAGGGTGGTCCAGTTGGAATAAAGGCTCTTTCAGAATTTTTAAATGAATCACCAGAGACTTTAGAAGTAGTATATGAACCCTATCTTCTAAGACTGGGGTTCATACAAAGAACTCCTAGAGGAAGAGTAATAACTTCTTTAGGGTTAATGCATCTTCTTGAAAATAAATCATGAAGACTGAGATTCTTTTCCATATATGTTGTGCAGGATGTCTTGCATATCCTTTAGAAAATATGAGAGAGGAGGGATATGAAATTAAAGGATTTTGGTATAATCCTAATATTCATCCTTATCAAGAGTATAAATTAAGATTAGAAGCTTTAAGAAGTTTCTCTGAAATTAAAAATCTTAGTGTTATCTATGAAGATGATTATGATTTAGAGGGATTTATAAGAGGAGTGGTTTTTAGGGAGAAAGATAGATGTCCTGTATGTTATTATATGAGACTTAGAAAGACTGCTCAAAAAGCGAAGGAATTAGGTTTTAAAAATTTTTCAACTACGTTATTGGTGAGTCCATATCAAAAACATGAGGTTATAAAAAATATAGGTGAATTATTAGCAAAGGAGTTTAATTTAGAATTTTTCTATAAAGATTTTAGAGGGGGATATAGAGGGGATTTAAATATTATAAAAGAGTTAAATCTTTATAAACAAAAATATTGTGGATGTGTCTATAGTGAAAAAGAAAGATTTTGGAAAGGAGATAAAAATGAAATATCACGTGTTAGTTAATCCTATTGCCAATCGGGGAAGAGGTAAAAATCTTTTTTCTTATATTAAAAATCTTTTTAAGAGCGAAGATTTTGATTTTAATATTGAATTTACCAAAGGGAAAGAGGGAACAATAAGACAGGTAGAGAATGCATTGGAAAAAGGAGCAGAAGTAGTAGTAGCAGCAGGAGGAGATGGAACAGTAAACGAAGTAGTGAATGGATTGAGGGGGAGGGGTATTTTAGGTATAATTCCTATAGGTAGAGGTAATGATATTGCAATATCGCTAAAGATTCCAAGAGATATTAAAAAAGCTATAAAAATTCTAAAAAATAAAAAATATTTTAAAATGGATTTAGGATTAGTAGATAAGAGGTATTTTGTAGGAATTACAGGGGTAGGATTTGATGCAGAAGTAAATATGTCAGCAAATAAAATGAATATAAAGGGTCCCTTAGGGTATGTGCTTTCTGTATTTACCACATTGAGAAAATATAAGTCAAAGAGATGTGAAATCAGTTTTGACGGGAATAAATGGAGCGGAGAGATTACTTTAGTAGCAATAGGAAATACAAAAAATTATGCGGGAGGGATGAAAATTCTGCCATATTCTGCTCATGATGATGGATATTTTGATATTTGTCTTATTGAGAAGGTAGCTCCTCTTGAGTTAATTTTATATTTCCCTTTAGTATTTTTTGGAAAACATGTTATAAATCCTCATATTAAAATGTTTAGGGCAAAGGAGGTTATAATAAACGGGCCAGAAGATTTAATGGCTACTATGGATGGAGAACTAATACCAGCGAAGAAATTGATTTTAAAAAATTTATTCCAAGCTCAAAAGGTAATTATAAGGGGGTAAGATCATGTCTTTTATAGGAAGATGGCTTATAATTTTAGGTATAATTTTAATAATTTTGGGGGTATTCTTCGTTTATGGCTCAAGATTTTTTCCATTGGGACGTTTTCCTGGGGATATAAAAATAGAGAAGAAAAATTTTGTTTTTTATTTTCCAATAACCACTTGTTTATTATTAAGTTTAATCTTAACCCTAATTCTTAGCATTATTTTCTATATAAGAAAATGAAATATTTAATAATTTTTTCTATTATATTCCTTTTATTATCCCATTCCCTTTCTCAAGAGATACCTATTATCAGGGTTGGACTTTTTAAGATAGATAAAGAAATAAACTTTACAAATGTAGGAGAAATTTTAAATTCCTATATTAATGTAGAAGTAGATGGAAAGGGTAATTTATCTTTGAGGCTTGAGGAGAAAAGTGCAATTATTAATTTTGGAAAGGATCTTATAATTTTGACTCTACCAATTTTTTTAAATCCCCAAAAAGATAAACTTATTTCTGTAAACTCAATGACATATAAAGGAATACTAGAAATAAGTGAGAATGGATGGATAATTAATACTTTGAATTTAGAAGATTATTTAATGGGGGTTCTTCCTGGAGAAATCTCCCATTCCTATCCCTTAGAAGCATTAAAAGCTCAAGCAGTATCAGCAAGAACTTATGCTTTAATAAATTTTGGAAGACATAAATTTTTTGACCTTTGTTCTAACGTCCATTGTCAAGTCTATAAAGGAGTAAATTTTGAAAGGGAAAGAACAAACATAGCAGTAAAAGAGACGATGGGAGAGGTGATAACCTATAATGGACAATTAATAAAGGCTTATTATCATTCCTCTTCTGGAGGAATAACAGAAAACTCTGAAGATGTATGGGGTGAATATTGTCCTTATTTAAGAAGCGTGAGGGATGTGGAAGAGGTTAATAATGATGTATGGACTGTCCCTCTTTCCCTTGAAGAGATAAAAATGGGGCTTAATAAAGCTAACATTTATCTTGAAGAAATATTTTCCATTGAATTAGAAAAAAGTTCTACTGGAAGGGTAAAAAATGTTATTATAAGGATTAATGATGAAAAATGGACAATAAAAGGTACTTTGTGGAGGGAAATTTTTAACCTTAGAAGTACCTTATTCGATATTAAGTATGACAATACTAGAATATATCTCTTGGGAAAGGGAATGGGCCACGGCGTGGGACTTTCTCAAAGGGGAGCAAAATTTTTAGCTGAAAGAGGATATAATTACAGGGAAATAATAAAATTTTATTATAAAGGAGTGGAAACGCAAAAATGGTATTGAAATTATCAGACTATGATTATTACTTACCCGAAGAATTGATTGCTCAAGAACCATTAAATCCTCGAGATTCTTCACGACTTATGGTAATATCTCGGAAGACAGGGGAAATTACTTTACATATTTTTAGAGAGATCAAGAATCTCTTAAAAGCTGGGGATGTTTTAGTATTAAATGATACAAAGGTTATTCCTGCAAGAATTTATGGGAAAAAGGAAACAGGAGCAAAGATTGAGGTTCTACTTTTAAAAAAGATAGGAGATAGAGAGTATGAAACATTGATAAGACCAGGAAAGAGGATAAAAATTGGAACAAAAATATATTTTACAAATGATATATATGGAGAAGTTTTGGAAAGAAAAGAGGAGGGAATTTTTATCCTTAGTTTTTCGAGGGAGAATCTTGAGGATGTTCTGTCTCAGATTGGTGAGATTCCTCTTCCTCCATACGTAAAGAAACCAATAGATGATCCTAATGTATATCAAACAATATATGCTAAAAAGTTAGGAGCAATAGCAGCTCCAACAGCAGGTTTACACTTTACTGATGATTTATTAAATTCTTTGAAAAATAATGGTGTGGAGATTCTTTTTACAACATTGCACGTAGGGTTAGGAACTTTTAGACCTATTATTACAGAAGATATAACAAAACATAAATTAGAGCCTGAATATTTTGAAATATCAGAGGATACAGCTGAAAGGATTAATCTTGCAAAAAAAGAAGGAAGGAGGATAATTGCTGTAGGGACAACAGTAACAAGGGTATTGGAGGGGAATAGAAAAGACAATATGGTTATGCCTGGAAAGGGATTAGTTTCTCTTTTTATATATCCAGGTTTTGATTTTAAAATAATTGATGGACTCATTACCAACTTTCATCTTCCCAAATCTACTCTTCTTATGTTAGTTTCTGCTTTTATGGGATATGATCTCATGAAAAGGGCATACCAAAAGGCTATAGAAGAAAAATTTAGATTTTATACCTTTGGTGATGCTATGTTTGTATATTGAGGTGGGATATGGAATTTGAAATATTAAAAAAAGATACTGCAAGTAGAGGAAGATTAGGAAAAATAATAACAGAGCATGGAGAATTTTATACCCCTGTTTTTATGCCCGTGGGAACTCAGGGAGCCGTAAAGACTTTAACTCCTGAAGAAGTAAAGGAACAAGGAGGAGAAATTATACTAGGGAATACCTATCATCTTTTTTTAAGGCCTGGATCCATAATAATTAAAAATATAGGAGGGCTTCATAAATTTATAGGATGGAATGGCCCAATACTTACCGATAGTGGAGGATACCAGGTTTTTAGCTTGGCTAAACTAAGGAAGATAGAAGAAGATGGAATTTATTTTAATTCTCACATAGATGGCGAAAGATATTTTTTCACCCCTGAATTAGTTATAGAAATTCAGTCTCATTTAGGTTCTGATATAATCATGCCCTTAGATGTATGTATCGGATATCCTGCAAGTTTCTGGGAAACTAAATTTGCTCTGAATCTTACGTTAAATTGGCTCAAAAGAAGTATCGAATATAAAAAGATTAAAGAAAAACAGCAAGAACTATTTGGAATAATTCAAGGAGGATTTTACCCCTCCTTAAGAGAGGAAGGGGTAAGTAAAATGTTAGACCTTCCCCTTTCTGGTTTTGCATTGGGAGGTGTAAGTGTAGGGGAACCAAAGGAGAAGATGTATGAGATAACAGATTATACTGTAAGACTTCTTCCTGAGGATAGGCCAAGATATTTGATGGGAGTAGGTGCTCCAGAAGACTTAGTAATAGCTGTTGGTTTTGGAATAGATATGTTTGATTGTGTTTTACCTACGAGGCTTGCCCGCCATGGAGTATTTTATACGAAAGAAGGAAGAAGAAATATAAAAAATGCCCAGTATAAGGAAGATTTTTCTCCTTTAGAAGAGGAATGTGATTGTTATTCCTGTAAAAAATTTACTCGGTCATATATTAGACATCTTTTTCTCCAGCATGAAACTTTATCCTACAGACTTTTGACTCTTCATAATTTAAGATTCTTGTTTAGGCTTATAATGGACATTAGAGAAAGTATTAAAGAAGGGAGGTATGAAAATTTTAAGAGGAAATTCTTAGAAAATTATTTAAAATCTGATAGGGAAAATAGATTAGAAAAGGAGGAAATATGGACCAAGGTGCTGGAAGTTTAATAAGTCTTTTAATATTTTGGGGCTTATTTATTGCAATATTTTATTTTATTGCCATTGTTCCTCAAAGAAGAGAAGAAAAAAGAAGGAGAGAAATGCTAGAATCTTTAAAAGCGGGAGATAAGATCGTGACAAAAGGGGGATTAATTGGACAAATTGTAGCTATAAATAAACAGACTAAAATTCTTCAAGTTTCTTTTGGAAAGGGAATAATCATGGAAATGATACTTGATGGGGTAGCTTATATAAAAAAGGATTAAGATAGGGGAAGGAGGGAATTTATGAAAGTAAGTTCAGAGTATAAAACTGCTTTTATTGTAATAGTTTTTGCTCTTTCGTTATGGGTTCTTTTAACTCGCCCCTTTAGATTAGGGTTGGATATTAAAGGGGGGATTAGGGTTACTCTCCTGTGTCAAAGGACTCCTACAGTAGAAATTACTGATGACGCTATAAGAAGAACTATAGAGGTAATGAGGAATCGTATTGATCAAATGGGAGTTGCAGAGCCATCTTTATATAGGGAAGGATCAGATAAAATTGTGGTAGAGCTTCCTGGAATCAAAGATCCTGAGAGAGCATTAGATATTATTGGGCAGACGGCACTTTTAGAATTTAAAGATGAAAATGAAAGAACTATTCTTACTGGTTCTGCTTTGAAAACTGCGAAGGTCGAATTTGATCAACTTGGACAACCTCAGGTTCGTGTAGAGATGAATCCTGAGGGGGCGAAAATTTTTGCGGATTTTACATCAAAAAATATTGGAAAGCCAGTAATTATTGTTCTTGATGGAAGAGTTATATCGAGTCCAATAATCCAAGATGCTATTACCGAAGGAGTTGGAGTAATAACAGGAAGATTCACCATTGATGAAGCTCAAAAACTTGCAATTTTACTTCGTGGAGGTGCCTTACCTGTTCCTGTTAAAGTTATAGAAAATAGAACTATAGACCCAACTCTTGGAAGAGATACGATGGAAGCTGCATATAAAGCAGGAATTATTGGGGGAATTTTGGTAGTTTTATTTATGATAATCATTTTTAGATTTTTAGGATTAACAGCAGATATTGCTTTGGGACTTTATATTATAATGGTACTTGCAGTATTTAAGTTACTTGATGCAACTCTTACCTTACCTGGAATTGCGGGAATAATCTTATCCATAGGTATGGCTGTAGATGCTAATTGTCTAATATTTACAAGAATGAGAGAAGAATTTGCAAAAAAGAAGACTCCTGTGGCCTCCTTAGATGCAGGTTTTAGAAATGCCTTAAGAGCTATTATTGATAGTAATGTAACTACAATATTAGCAGCTCTCATTCTATACATATTTGGAACTGGACCTGTGAGAGGATTTGCAGTAACTCTTACTATAGGTGTTTCCTTAAGTATGTTTACTGCAATAACTGTAACAAGAACTCTTCTTGAAAATTTGTTACAGCTTCCTCTTTTTAAGAAACATACTAAGCTTTTAGGTTTATAGAAGGGAGGAGTTGTTTTGAAAAGGGAAATAAATTTTTTAGGGGAAAAAGTAAGAAGGATTTTTTTCTTAATATCCTTTATTTTTATTATAGTAGGCTTAATCTCTTTTTTTACAAATGGTTTGAATCTTTCTATAGATTTTCAAAGTGGAAGTTTACTTCATTACAAGGTTGATACCCCTTTAAATACAAAGCAGATTTCTGAGATAAGAAAAACTGTAAATAAGTTATTTGAAAAATCTATAGTTCAAACAAGTTCAGATCTAAAAGAAATATGGGTTAGAACAAAACCCCTCGATGAAGATTCTGCAAAGAAACTAACTTCATCTATAGAAAAAATTATTGGCAATTTTAAGGGAAAAGATTGGACCAGTATTGAACCTTCAATAAGTCAAGAATTAAGAGAAAAAGCTATATTGGCTTCAATATTAGCGGTGGTTATTATGTTAGTATATATAACTCTAAGATTTAGATTTGATTTTGCCCTTTCTGCTATAATAGGTGAGGCTTTTGTTCTTTTGGCAACTTTGTCTCTCTTTTCTATGTTCCAGTGGGAAATAAGTCCCTCCTTTATTGCGGCTATTCTTACCCTTTTAGGATATGCTATTAATAATACTATTATTGTATTTGATAGAATTCGGGAAAATGTGAAGGCATATCCAAAGGAGGATTTTGTTAAAATAGCAAATATGAGCATCAATCAGGTATTGTTGAGAACTCTTTACACTATTGTTACTACTCTTTGTGCTATAATTCCTATTTTGATAATTGGAGGAGAAGTGCTTCGTCCCTTTATAATTGCTCTATGCTTAGGTATATTAATTGGAACATATTCTACTATATTTATATCTTCATCTCTTCTTGCAGAGTGGAGAGAAGTTCAAAAAGCTTAGATGTATAAATGGGTTTTTCTTCCAGGAAACAAGGAGCAAGAGGAGGAATTAGTAAGAAATTGTAATATTTCTCCTCTTCTTGCTCGTCTTCTTGTTAATAGAGGAATAGTAGAAGAAAAATTAGCAAAGGAATTTTTATTTCCTAACTTAGATAATTTTTACGATCCTTTTCGTTTTTTTCCTCAATTGGAAAATACACTGGATTATATTATAAAACTTAGAGATTTAAAGAAGAAAATTTTAATTTATGGAGATTATGATGCAGACGGTATCACTTCTACAACCCTTTTATTAAAAACCCTTAAGAATTGGGGTTGGGAGGTAGAGTATTATATTCCTCATAGACTTATTGAAGGCTATGGTTTAAAGAAAGATACCTTACAGAAGCTTGATCTTTCAAAATATAGTCTAATAATAACTGTTGATTGTGGAATAAATAGTATAGAAGAAGTAGATTTTTTAAAGAAAAACGGCTTAGAAGTAATAATTACTGATCATCATATACCCTCTTCAGCTTTTCCTAATGCTATGTTAGTTTTAAATCCTCATTTAAATAAGTATCCTTTTCCATACTTGGCTGGTGTTGGAGTTGTTTTTAAATTTCTTCAAGGATTGAGCGAGAAAATTGGGGAAAATATTTATAAAGAAGAAGGAATTTTTGAACTTGTCTCCCTTGGAACCTTAGGAGATCAGGTAGAATTGAAAAGCGAAAATAGAATTTTTGTAAAGTATGGATTAAGTAAAATCTTAGAAACAAAGCTTCTTGGACTAAAAGCTTTAATTAAAAAAGCAGGATTAGGAAACCACTCTATCCTTAACTCAAGAGATATATTATTTTATATTGTTCCTCGTCTCAATGCTATAGGAAGATTAAGAGAAGTTAAGGATGCTATCGATCTTATCCTTTCTCAAACTGAGGAATCTGCAGAAAATTTAGCAAATATTCTGGAAAGGGAAAATAGAGAAAGACAGAGAATTAAAGATGAAGTTACATTTTCAGCAAATGAGGAAGTAACAAAATATTTTGAAAAAGAAGGAGAAGATGTTCCAGTAATAATTCTTTTTAATGAAAACTGGCATAAAGGAGTTTTAGGAATATCTGCTGCAGAATTAGCAGAGAAGTATAATAGACCTGTTTTTTTAGGAAAGATTGAAGGAGATTATATTGTGGGATCAGGGAGAGGAGTGGAAGATGTAGATATATTTGAATTTATGACAAAACTTTCCAAATTCCTAAATAGATTTGGAGGGCATAAATCTGCTGTTGGTTTTAATATT
The DNA here is from genome assembly GCA_964612975.1 of uncultured Dictyoglomota bacterium. Classification (GTDB taxonomy): domain Bacteria; phylum Dictyoglomota; class Dictyoglomia; order Dictyoglomales; family Dictyoglomaceae; genus NZ13-RE01. The sequence continues at coordinate 91,147 of CAZTGC010000008.1, forward strand.
AAAAGGGAACTTTGGAATGATTTTTATAGATCTGCAATAGATCTTTCTAGGAGATTATGGAAGGATTTAGAGTTGATCCCTAAAATAAAGATTGATACGAAACTGAATGTTAAAAATATAAATTCAAGATTGTTTTCAGATATCGAAAAACTTTCTCCCTTTGGGCCAGGAAATGAGGAGCCTTGTTTCCTTATTCCAAATTCATCAATACAAGAACTTTCTAGCGAAGATGGGAATGGGAAAAGATTTAATATAAAAATCGTTGATTTATCAGGATCTGTTCTTTCTCTCACAGGTTTTGGGTTAGCAGAGAGATTGGCAAATCAGAAAGAAGGATTTATGGATATGGTTATAAGAATTTATAAAGGAAATTCTGGGGGAGAAAGTTTTTATAAATTTTATTTGGAAGATTTTAAAATGAATAAGAGAATTCCTTTAAAAATTAATTCAGAAAGAGAAAGAAGAATTAATTATCTTATTCATGTAGAAAATGATATAGAGAAGAATTCTATTTTGGAAAGAATAAAAAAGAAAAGAAAAAATATTTCTATAATTACTCCCTCTTGGAATCAAGAATATTGGAAGGATAAAAGTCTAATTTTTGTTTCTCCATGGGAAATTGAAAGTAAAATGGAGAAACTAAAAAATTCTTCTCTTATTATTTGGGAAGATGTAGAGTTATTATTAAAATTTCCTGAGTTTATAGATTATTATTACAAGTTAGTAAAAGACTTACCAGTTCCTATGATTCTTTTAACATTATTAGGAGATGAAAAAACATTTTTAATGCTTTCTAAAATTCTTAATATAAGAATAGTTAAATATCCATCAAAAATTAAAGTTCCATCCTTATCAGACCTAAGATTTTCAAGGAATAAGGAAAAAGAAGAAAATTTCTTTAAAAGGATGAATGCATATTTTTACCCTTGGAATTTTCCCTTTTTTCATCTTAATCATTTGGTTTTTATGAAACCTCCAATTTTGCCATCAGAATTAAGAAGATGGGTTAGAATATCAAAACATTCATATCTTTTCTTTGGTAAAGATGAAATTATAGAAGGATATAAAAGAATTCAAGAATTGTCCTTGAACTTAAGTTCCTTAGAAAGATTGTCCTTTAAAAAATACTCTCAAGATTTTCTTCTACTTCTTCAGAAAGCTCGTCTTTCAGAAATTTATTCTCTTTTATTTCAGTACGAATCCTCCGAGCACAAGTAATAAAAGCAGTATGTGCAACCATTCTATGATATGGTCTTACTGAGAGATTCTCAATCTGCCAAGGTCTTAATAAAATCTCAAAGGTCTCGATAAAAGCATAACAAGAAATATTCTTTAAGGCAGATACTGTTTTCTTTGCTTGAATTATCGTAGGGGAATAGGAAAGAAAAATGCCACCAGGTCTTAAGGCTTTTATAGTATACTCTACAACCCTCCATGGTTCTGGAAGATCAAGTATTATCCTATCAAAGTTTTCTTCTTCAATTCCATTGTATATATCTTTCAGTTTTAAAATGTGATTTTCTCTTTTCCCTATAAATTCTTCTATATTTTTTAATGCTCTTGATGCAAAATTTTCTCTTACCTCATAGGAAACTACAATGCCCTTTTCTCCTACAGCCTTTAACAATGCTATGGTTAATGCTCCTGATCCTATACCTGCTTCAATAACTTTTGCTCCCTCATAAATATCGGCCCATACAAGTATAACTCCTATATCCTTGGGATAAATAATTTGAGCTCCCCGGGGCATTTCTAGGATATAATCAGAAAAAGTAGGTCTTAAGGCTAAAAGTTTTCCTCCATGGGAGGAAACAAGGGTTGTACCTTCTTCTTTTCCTATTATTTCATTATGGGGTAAATGTCCTTTATTATAATAAAAAATTTTATCTCTTTCTAATTTTAAAAGATGCCTTCTTTTCTCTTCCCAAAGTACTATCCATTCTCCTTCTTTTAATTTTCCTTTATTTCTTTGCATTATATATTTTTCCTATTCCTTTTTAGTTTTTTCTTTATTTCTTCCCAAGGATATGTATTCAAAATATCTTCCTTTTTTAGCCATGCTCTTCTTGCTACATAAACTCCATACCTTATAAGAGAAAAACTTCTAATATCATGAGCATCAGTTCCTATAGAAAATAATAATCCATATTTTTCCTTAGCCTTTTTAGAATCTAAATCACAGAGGTCTAATCTATCTGGTTGAGCATTTATCTCTAAGATTGTTCCTGTTTCTTTAGATACTTGTAATATGGCTTCTAAATCTACTTCATATGCGGGACGTTTATTTATCAGTCTTCCTGTAGGATGACTGATGATATCTACCCATGGATTTTTAATGGCAGATATTAATCTTTCTGTTATTTTTTCTTTACTCTGTTTAAATCCAGAATGTAATCCTGCAATCACTAAATCAAACTTCTCTAATATAGTATTTGGTAAGTCTATACTTCCATCACTCAATATATTTGCCTCAATACTGTGGATGATTTTAAAATCTTTATATTTTTTATTTAAGTCAAATATTTTTTCCCTTTGTTTTTCTATTTTTTCTGGGGTTAAACCTCCTGCAACTCCTAATGCCTGACTATGATCTGAAATAACTAAATATTTATACCCAAATTTATATGCAGAATCCACCATTTCTTCTAAACTGTTTGCTCCATCACTCCAGGTAGTATGAGAATGTAAATCTCCTAGAATATCTTTTTCCTCTACAAGACTTGGTAATTTATTAAGACTTGCAAGTTCTATTTCTCCTTGATCTTCTCTTAATTCTGGAGGAATAAATTGTAAACCGAGAATTTCATATATATCTTCCTCTTTCTCTCCCCCAAGACGTTTATTGTCTTCTATTCTAAAAATACCATACTCATTAATTTTAAGACCCCTTTTTAAAGCTAATTCTCTAAGTTTTATATTATGAGCTTTAGATCCTGTAAAATATTGCAATGCTGCACCAAAACACTTCTCTTCCACAACTCTAAAATCGACTTGAATTCCAGGTTCTACAGTTATACTTGTTTTTGTAGGACCAGATGCAATTATATCCTTTAGGAGAGGCAATTTCTTTAAAGACTCATTTACCCTTTCAATATCTTGTGTAGTGATAAGAATATCTATGTCTCCTATGGTCTCTTTTCTTCTTCTTACACTTCCAGCAGGAGTAATATTTTTTATAGATGTATTATCTGAGAGAAAAGATAATATTTCTTCAATGATGGGAAGAGCAATTCCTAGGGGAATTCTCTCGCTTTTCTCTTTTATTTGCTTTATTCCTTCTAATATATTTTGTTCTATCTTCTCTCCTAATCGAGGAAGTAATCTTATTCTTCCTTCTTTTGCTGCTTTTTCTAAACTATCAATATCTTTTATCCCTAACTCTTTGTACAATCTATATGCAAGCTTTGGACCTACCCCTGGAATTTTTTCTAATTCTAAAAGCTCAGGAGGAATTTTCTTCCTCAATTCCTCTAAATAAGTTATTTTGCCCTTAGTAAAATATTCTGCAATTTTTTGGGATATACTTTCCCCTACTCCTTTTATTTCATGAAGTCTTTTTTCTCTAAAAAGTTTTTCTATATCCTCCGCAAGATTTTCTATTCTTCTTGCTGCTTCCATATATGCAGCAACTTTATATTTATTTTCTCCCTTTAATTCTAAAAGGGAAGAAATTTCGTATAGGATCTTTGCAACTTCCAAATTTCTCATACTATATCAATTTTAAAGAAAAAAGTTCTCCTTGAAAAGTTCAAATTAAAATTTATATATATTGCATCATTTGTAGTTTTATCTTATGCTTTAATAAGAGAAGATAGTTCCCATATAAAAGAGAGGAGAAAATGAAAAAAGATAATATACCTAAGTTTCTTGGTATTCAAGATTTACTGATTAACTTGAGGGAGAAAGAAAAGGTCTTTATAGATAAGAGGCAAGAATATGAAGAGTTTAAAAAGGAAAGACTTGAGCTTATTAATTTAAAAGAAGAAGAAATAAAAGTTTTAGAAAAAGATATTAAAAATTTGAAGGATAACCAGAAGGAAAGGGAAGATAGAATAATCAGTTTGAGGGATAAATATCAAGATGAAGAGAAAAAGGCATTAACTACTAAGAGTCCAAAGGAAGCCTTAAATTTAGAAAAGGAAATGGAAAGTTTAAAGGGACAAATTAGAAGGTTAGAAGACGAAATTTTGGATATTCTACTGGAATTAGAAGATAAGAATAACCTCTACTCGGAACATAAAAAGGAGCTAGATAAATTTAAAGAAGAATTTTATTTAAGAAATGAAAAATATGAAAAAGAGTTGAAAGAATTAAGAGGAGAAATAGAATCAATTTCTTTAGAAATTGAAAAAAATAAAAAAGAAATTCCTATGGATGAGATTTTAGAATTTGAAAATCTTATGAGACAAAAATCAAATAGAGCAATATCAAGGGTAATAAATAAGGAGGTATGTGAGGGATGTAAATTATCTCTTCCAAAAGTTGTATTAGATAGATTAAAGAAGAAAGAGGAGATTTTATATTGCCCAAATTGTGGTAGAATTCTTTGGATAGAGTCATGAGTTTAATTATTTTTTTGATTTTAGGAATTACAATTATATATTTTATAGATAAGATTTTGAAATATCTTACCACCTCACGTTGTCCAAAATGTGGTAAAAAATTATTGATAAGATATTTTTTACATAAACCTCCAACCCCTGTCGAAGATGGAATTGAAGAAAGAATTCTCTACTGTGAATGCGGATATGAAAAGAGAATAAAATATTCTGTTCCTTACTGGAAGATAATAAGAAAAGAGGGGTTTAGAGGTTTTGAAGTAATTCCTTGGACAGATCTTTATAAAGATAAAGATAGAAAAGAGGAAGTGGCCCAGACAACCGTGGAATCTGGAAAGGATTCCGAGGAAAGTCCGAACACCAGAGGGCAGGGTGCTGGGTAATACCCAGTCAGGGTAACCTGAAGGAAAGTGCCACAGAAAAGATACCGCCCACTTCCTTATGAATTGGGTAAGGGTGAAAAGGGGAGGTAAGAGCTCACCAGCAGATGGGTGACCATCTGGCTTGGCAAACCCCACCCGGTGCAAGGCCAAATAGGAGGGGTTGAGGTGGCCCGCTGACCCTCGGGTTGGCTGCTAAAGGTGATGAGTAATCATCATCTTAGATAGATGGTTGTCACTCTGGTTATAAACCAGAGAACAGAATTCGGCTTATGGTCCACTTCCTCTTTTTCATTTTTATAATCCTATGATATAATTTTGAAGTGGTAAAAAGTGGAAATGGGTGGAAGGAGTTATAATGTTTGTAGGGGAATACTTACATTCTCTCGATGAAAAGGGAAGACTTACAATACCTAATATTTTTAGGCAGGAACTGAGCGAAAAATTTTATATTACTCGAGGATTTGATAAATGTCTCCGTTTATATACTATTGAAGAATGGAAGAAATTTTCTGAGTTTTTATTAGAATTTTCTCCCACCGATGAAGCTTCTATGAATATAAAAAGATTCTGGTTCTCTGGCTCTTTGGAGGTTATAGTGGATAAATTAGGAAGAATACTTATTCCCTCACATCTTAGAGAGTATGCCGAGTTAGATAGGGATATTGTTATCATTGGTATTGGGACATATATAGAAATATGGAGCAAACAAAATTGGGAGAAGCTTATGAAGCAGATAGATCTCTTAGAGAAGATGAAGGAAATTAATGAAAAGGTAGAAAAATTATGGAAAGGATGATATTTCATATTCCTGTTATGTTAGAAGAAGTTATGGATTATCTTAATATAATTCCTGAAGGAATATATATAGATGCTACTGTGGGAACAGGAGGACATTCAAAGGAAATTCTCAAAAGATTAGAAGGGAGAGGATTGTTGATTGGATTTGATAGAGACCCAGAAAGTATAAAGATTGCTGAAAATGTTTTAAAAAGCTTAGGTTCCAAATTTATTTTGATAAACAAAGCATTTAATGAAATACCAGATGATTTAAATATGTTAAATATAAATAAAGTTGACGGGATATTATATGACCTAGGGATGTCATCTTTTCAACTTGAAGAAAGTAAAAGAGGCTTTTCCTTTAAAAATTTAGATGAGCCATTAGATATGAGATTTTCTATCGATGAAAAAATCAAAGCATCTGATATTCTTAATTCTTATTCTCAAAGGGCCTTAGAAAGAATATTTTTTGAATATGGAGAGGAACCTTTTTCTAAGAAAGTAGCCAAACTAATAGTAGAAGAGAGGAAGAAAAAACCCTTCTCAAGGGTAGGAGATCTTGTATCACTAATTGAAAAAAATATTCCAAGAAGAAAAATTCATCCTGCGACTCGTATCTTTCAGGCCTTAAGAATAGTAGTGAATAATGAACTTGAAATTTTAGAGGATTCTCTAAAAAATATTATTCCCTTCTTAAAAGAAGGTGCAAGAGTTGTTATTCTAACCTATCATTCTTTAGAGGATAGAATTGTTAAAAATTTTTTAAAAGATAGCGAGAAAGAGGGGAAAATCAAGATAATTATGAAGAAAATTCTTAGGCCTTCAAAAGAAGAGATAGAAAGAAATCCAAGGGCAAGAAGTGCAAAGATGAGAGTAGGTGAGAGAGTTGGGAATTCTTAGATTTGTTACTGTAGCTCTAATATTAATTTTTTTAGCTATTTTTATAAATATTGAGGTCTCACGATTAAGAATTGAAAATAAAGAGCTTATGAAAAAGATAAATGAATTGGAAGAAGAAAAATTAGCTTATGAAGGCCTTTTCTTAAAAAAGATAACTTTATATGAATTGGAAAATAAAGCCCAAGAAATTGGACTACAGTATCCTCAGAATATTTTAGAAGTAAAAATAGAAAATGGCATTCTAACTAAGCTTAGAAAAGAGAGGTATTTTGTCTCTTCATATAAAGATTATTCTTTTAAGAAGCCATGATAAATTATAAAAGGTTAAAAATTTTTGTTATATTTTGGATTTTCTCTTTGATTTTTATAGAACTTTTTCTCTTTAGAGTTCAATTTAATGTTATCTTTAAAGGATATACAAATCCCTCTATAAAAAGGGGAATTATTTATGATAGAAAAAGTGAAGAGTTAGCGTTCAATATAAACAAAAATTCTTTAGCTATAAATCCTCTAAATATTTCAAAAAAAGAGAAAAATGAGTTGATAGAAAGATTGAGTAAAGATTTAAATATTTCAAAAGATATTCTTAAAACTAAATTTAATTCAAACTCAAACTTTGTTTGGATCAAAAGAATATTAACATCTTACGAGTTAAACAGAGTGAAAAGGTATTTAGCCAATAATAGAATATTTTTAGTAGAAGAATCTTATAGAGCCTATCCTGTATCCTTAGCTACTTCTCCTTTATTGGGATTAGTAGGAGTTGATAACCAGGGACTTTATGGATTAGAGGCAATTTTAGATCCTTGGTTGAGGGAAGGAAAAAATATATATCTCACTATTGATAAGAAAATGCAGATTATATGTGGAAATTATTTAAAGAAAGGGATAGAAAGTTATAAAGCAAAGGGTGGAATGATAGGAATAATTGATGTTAATACAGGAGAAATGTTAGCTTTAGCAGTTATGCCAAGCTTTGATGTAGAAGAAGAAGGTATATGGAATATCCTCGAAAGTTTGCGGGACTATTATCCTTTGAATGCTATATATGAGCCTGGCTCTGTCTTTAAAATTATCACTGCAATTATTGCTTTAGAAGAAAATCTAATAGATCCTATGAAAGAAATAGAGTGTAAAGTTGAAGAAAATATAGATGGACATATGATTAAGTGTGTTAAAAGACATGGAAAAGTAAATTTAGAAAAGGCAATTGTAGAGTCTTGTAATATTTATTTTTACCGACTTTCTAAAAAAATAAACCCTAATCTTTGGAGTAAATATATAAGACTTTTTAATTTAGACTTGCCAATTCCTGGAGATATAATTGTAAATTCTAAGGATTTTTTGATATCAAATTTAAAAGAAAGTGATTTTACACGAGGTACCATTGGTTTTGGACAAGGAATAGCTATTTCTCCAATTAAGCTCTTATGGTCTTTTAGTTGCATAGCTAATAAGGGTTGGTTAAATGAACTCCATTGGATAAAGAAGATTGAGGATCAGCAAGGTAAAGTTATTTTTAATAATTCTCCAGTAAGATTGTCTCAGATAATATCGGAGGAGACTTCTAACAAAATATTAAGTTATTTATATAAAGTAGTAAAAGAGGGAACTGCTAATAGTCTTAATTGGAAAGGATATAACATTGCAGGTAAAACTGGAACTGCGCAAATCTCTGTAAAGGATGGTTATAAAAATAATGCCTTAAACCATTTTTTCTTTGGATATTTATTTTTGCCTGAAAAAACCTATGCTATTATATTTATGTTACAAGAACCGAAAATAGGGAATTATGCAAGAGAAACAGTAGTTCCTTTATTTGGAGAGATTGTGAAGAATTTAGTAATATATGGGAGGATGGTAAATTGAAGGCTTTAAGAGAAGGAATTGAATATATAAAAGATGAACTCTTATATATGACAGGTAAGATTCCAGAAGAAGTTTTAGGAATATCTCTTGATTCTCGAAAAATAAAAAAAGATGAAATTTTCTTTGCAATGCCAGGACAGATAGAAGATGGGAAAAAGTTTATACCATCTGCTATTGAAAAAGGAAGTAGGGTGATATTTTATCAAGGTGATTATGATGGAACTTTTGATAAAGATGTTCTTTATGTAAAGGTTAAAGATATATATAAGGTTTTAGGAAAACTTTCAAGTTGGTTTAACAATTTTCCCGCTCAAAAACTCACTATAATTGGAATTACTGGAACAAAAGGAAAAACTACAACTTCTCATCTTTTATATTATTTATGGAAAACAAAGGGAGAAAAGGCAGGACTTATTGGTACCATATATAACAAGATAGACCATCAGGAAATACCATCTTACCTTACAACTCCTCAGCCCCCCGAACTTCAAGCTCTTTTAAAAAGAATGGTAGATAATGATGTTAAATATGTTGCTATGGAAGTTTCTTCTCATGCCTTAGCTTTAAGAAGGGTAGAAGAGGTATTTTTTGATGGGGCAGTTTTTATTAATTTATCTCAAGATCATTTAGATTTTCATAAAAGTATGGAAGATTATTTTGAGGCAAAAAAGAAAATCTTTAACCACTTAAAATCTAATGGTTTCTCCGTTTTAAATAAAGATGATTCTTGGGTCAATAAAATTAATCTCCCCAATAAAAAAACTTTATGGTTTTCTTTCGAGGAAAATTCTGATATATATCCTATTTTTTTAGAGAATAAGAGGGAAGGATTAAGGATTAAATTAAATACTCCAAAGGGAGTATTAGATTTAGAATTGAAACTTAGAGGAAGATTTAATTTAGTTAATATTATGGCAGCTACTTCTGTTGCTATAGCTTTAGATGAGGATTTAAATATTATTAAAAAGGCTTTTGAATCTTTTCCTCAGGTTCCTGGAAGATTAGAATTTATCGAAGAAGGACAAGATTTTCATGTGGTAGTTGATTATGCTCATACACCTGATAGTTTGTTAAATCTTTTAAAAACCATATCTGAGTTTACTGAAGGTAAGAAAATTTTAGTTTTCGGGTGTGGTGGAAATAGAGATCCTTATAAGAGACCAGTAATGGGAGAGATTGCAGGTTTATATTCTGATTTTGTAATAATAACTTCTGATAATCCAAGAACAGAGGATCCTTTTAAAATAATAAAGGATATAGAAGAGGGGATAAAGAAAGTCAATTTTAGAGACTATATTGTTATAGAAAATAGAGAACAGGCTATTAAGACCGCTATTGAAATTGCCAAACCTAAGGATTGTGTTATTATAGCAGGAAAGGGGCATGAAAATTATCAAATAATTGGGACAACTAAAATTTATTTTAATGATAAAGAGGTAGCGATAAAGTACATAAGGGAGAGGATTAAATGAAATTAAAATTAAGAGAAATTTTAGAGACAGTCAATGGAGAGCTGATAAAAGGCAATTTAGAAACTGAAATATCCTCTATTTCTACAGATTCAAGAAAAATTAAAGAAGGAGATCTTTTTATTCCCCTCTTAGGAGAGAAATATGATGGTCATAATTTTATTTATTCTGCCATTAAAAATGGAGCAAAGGGAGTAATTTTTAGCAAAGAGATAGATTTAAGTATGTTAAATGATAATAATTTTGCTATTAAAGTTAAAGATCCCCTTTTAGCTCTTCAAGATCTTGCCAGTTATTATAGAGATAAAAAGGGATTTAAAGTTATTGGTATAACAGGAAGCTCAGGAAAAACGTCTACAAAGTACTTTACTGTAGAGCTTTTTAAAGGACTGATTCCTCTACATTTTAGCAAAGAAAATTTTAATAATGAAATAGGAGTCCCATTAAGTATTATAGAAGCTGATGAAAATTCTGAATTATTGATATTAGAGTTAGCAATGAGAAATTTAGGAGATATAAGATTATTAAGTAAAATAGCAAAGCCTAACTATGCATTAATAACAAATATAGGTACAGCGCATATAGGAAGGTTAGGTTCCCAAGAAAATATCGCGAAAGCAAAATCAGAAATATTTGAACATCTTCAATCTAATGGATGGGCAGTTTTAAATGGTGATGATTTTTGGTGTAATAAGATATATGCTTCTCTTCCATCAAATATTCAAAAAATTCGCTTTGGATTTAAAGAGAAAAATGATGTAAAAGGGAAAGTGGAATATGGAGATAATAATGCCAAAATTGAAATTTCATTTCCTAATGGAAAGAAAATACAATTTTACACCTCTTACTATCCCTTAGAAATTTATCAAAACTTACTAGGAAGTCTATCTTTATTTTTTCTCGTTTTTTCTGATATTTCGGAGGAATTAATAAAAGACAGAATAAATAATTTGGCTTTTCCTTATCAAAGGTTGAATGTAAAAGATGGGAAAATGGGGATTCATATAATAGATGATACTTATAATGCAAATCCTGATTCTATGAGGGTTGCCATTAATTTTTTAAGAAATTTAAATAAAGGAAAGAGAAAAATAGCCATCTTGGGGGATATGTTAGAATTAGGAAATTTTAGTTTTGAATTCCATAAGAAAGTAGTGGAATTTGCAATTAATAGTGGAATAGATATGATTTTTATTTTTGGGGAAGAGATGGGGAAAATATATCCATTTTTGAGAAAGCTTTATCCTAATTATCCTTTATTTTATGAGGAGAATTTTGATCTATTATTAAAAATTATTTTAGAAAAAATAGAATCTCATGATCTTATTCTTGTTAAAGGATCTCGAGGAATGCAAATGGAAAGATTTGTAAGAGAGTTGGAGGTTGATAATGGATAAGATAATTTTTTTAGGTATTTTAACGTTTTTTTTCTCCTTAGGTTTTTTAAAAATTTTAATAAAATTTCTTAAAGCAAAAGGTATTGGAAAACATATTAGAAAGGAAGGGCCCAAAGAACATTTTAAGAAAGAAGGAACTCCTGTCCTGGGGGGATTAGTGTTTATACTTGTTCTCTTCCCCTTTCTTTTTTTTAGGGAAACTTTTTTCTTTGCTTTGAGTACCATCTTTATGGGAGTACTGGGTCTTATTGATGATATCTTACTTTTGATAAATAAAGATTATGGAATAAGGCCCATTAAAAAAATTCTCTTAGCCTTCATCTTTGCATCTATAATATACATTTTTTGGACTCCAAAGGATTTTAGATTAATTTTAGGAGATTTTTATTTTAATCTTGGATTATTCTATATCCCTCTATTTTTAATTCTTTTTGTTTTCATATCTAATGCTGTGAATCTTACCGATGGTTTAGATGGATTGGCAGGAGGATCATGTTTCATTTCTATTTTATTCTTACTTATTCCCCAGCTTTCTAAAAATAATTTTCTATTATCTCTTGCAGTATCTAGCCTCCTAGCCTCAATCTTAGGATTCTTATGGTATAATGCATATCCTGCCGAGATAATTATGGGAGATGTAGGAGCTTTTTCCTTAGGAGGAGCCATTTCCTCTCTTTTAATCTTAAATAAGATGGAAGGTTTCTTTTTAATTTTAAGTGGTATTTTCTTGTTAGAATCTATTTCTGTTTTTATTCAAGTATTTTTTTATAAATGGAAAAGAAAAAGAGTTTTCAAAATGACTCCTATACATCATCATTTTGAGATATCAGGATGGAAAGAGACAAAAATTGTAGGAAGATTTTATATTATTCATCTTTTGATGATACTGGGAGGCTGGCTTTTATGGATATATCTTTAAGAAATAAAAAGATATTGGTTTTAGGTTTAGGAGAGAGTGGATATTATACTGCTTTATTTCTTCATGAAAAGGGAGCAAGAGTAATAGTGAATGACATTAGAGATGAAAATTTTTTTGAAAATATGTTAGATGATTTAAGAAGAAGAAATATAGAATATGTTTTAGGAGAACACCCAAAGGAAATTTTGAATTCAATAGATCTTTTAGTAATAAGTCCTGGAATTCCAAAGAATAATGTGCTATACAGATATGCCTTGGAAAAGGATATAGAGGTTATAGGAGAAATAGAATTAGCATATAGATATTGTAAAGTTCCTATAATTGGAATTACAGGAACAAAAGGAAAATCAACAACTACAACCCTTACTGGTGAGATATTGAGAAGAGGAGGCTTCAAGGTAATTACTGCAGGAAATATTGGTATTCCATTTATTCAGAAGGTAGAGGAGTTAGAAGAGGGGTATTTTGTTTTAGAGATAAGTAGCTTTCAGTTAGAGGATATAAAAGAATTTCATCCCTATATTTCAGCTTTTATAAATTTTTATCCTGATCATATGGATAGATATAAATCAATACAGGAATATAAAGAAGCAAAGATGAATATTTTTAAAAATCAAAGGGAGAATGATTGGAGTATAGGATTTTATGATCAGGAAGAAGTAAGAAGGGCTATAGAAATTCAAAGAACTCAAAAACTATTTTTCTCTCTTTCTAATTTTCCTCAGGAAGGAATTTATCTTGAAAAAGACAAACTTATTTACAAAATTAGAGGGAGAGAGGATTCCTTTAATCTTCCCCTTAAAGGAATTTGGAATAGAAATTTATTATTAAATTTCATGGTTTCATCTCTAATTGGATTAATTCTAAATATTGATCCTAAAATCATAAGAATTGTTGGGGAAGAATTTAAGGGTATTCCCCATGCCTTAGAAAAAATAGAGGAGATAAAGGGAAGATTATTTATAAATGATTCTAAAGCTACAAATCCTATTTCAACTATTTCTGCCATAAGAAGCTTTGATAGACCTATTCATTTAATATTAGGTGGGAGAAATAAAAATTTTGAATTTTATGATCTTTTTGAAGAAATTAAGAAAAGTCCTGTAAAAAAAGTATACCTTATAGGAGAAACAAAATTCATCATGGAAGAGCTAGCTAAAAAACATAAAATCCCATATTCTTTAGAAGATGATTTTGAATCTGCTATAAGACATTCCTACTTGGATTCATCTTGTGGGGATATTATTTTGTTATCCCCATCATGTGCCAGTTTTGATATGTTTTCAAACTATAAAGAGAGGGGAATATTTTTTACAAATATAGTTAAAAAAATTAAGAATGAAGAGGGGTAGAAATATTTTTATAATTTCTCTAATTTTGTCTATTTTTGGCTTAATTGCCATTTTTACAGCAAGTTGGCAATGGGCTTACCTTTATCTTAATAATTCATACTACTTTTTAGAACATCAACTTATTTATCTATTTTTAGGTATTGCTATGTGTTTTTTGGTCTATCTATTTTCTTTGGACTTTTTAAAAAAGAGTTCTCTTTTTGTCTTAATCTTTTCAATAATTTTACTTTGTTGTGTATTTATTAATGATATTGGAAGGAATATTAGAGGAGTTAGGCGATGGATTGATCTTGGCATAATCCAATTTCAGCCTGCATCTTTTTTAAAACTTTCATGGGTTATATTTTTGGCCTCATTTCTCTCCAAAAAGCGAAAGGATTTAAGTAATTTACATATTATTTGGATTTTGATTTTTCTAGGTATTATTGGTATTGCTTTCTATTATCAACCTAATATGAGTATGTTAATTCTTTTTTCTCTATCAACCTTTACTATTCTTTTCTTTTCAAATTTTAGTTTTAAGAGATTAGTTCCTATTTTTCTATTAGTATTCTTAGTTATATTCTTTTTAATAAAAACAGCAGATTATAGAGAAGAAAGGATAAAAAGTTTCTCTTTTAGAGAAAATAATTTTCCAATATTTTCTACTTATCAGCAATTACAAGCCATGAAAATGATTAGAGATGGAGGAATTATAGGTAAGGGATGGGGCAGGAATTTTTATAAAATTTTTCTTCCAGAGTCTTATAATGATTTTATTCTTCCTGTTATTTTAGGGGAGGGAGGATGGATTGCAGGTTTTATCTTGATATCTCTTTATTTTTTGCTGATATATAATATTTTTCTTCTTGCTGTAGAAGAAAAGGACATATTTAATTATCTTTTGTTAACAGGAATTTTAAGTTTCTTATGTTGGCAAATTTTATTAAATATTTTTATGAGTTTAGGATTTCTGCCAGTAATGGGATTACCACTACCTTTTATAAGTTTTGGAGGCTCATCGTTAATTTCTAACTGGATGAATATAGGAATAATATTGAAGATAAGTTCATTAAGGAGATAATATGAAAAATATTATTTTTGTTGCAGGAGGGACAGGAGGCCATATATATCCCGCTCTTTATCTTGCAGAATTTATAAAAGATAAAGATCCTTCAATATCAATTAGTTTTATAGGAAGAGCTCAGGGTTTGGAAGCAAAAATATTCTCGGAAAAATTCCCATTTTATGGTCTTTCTCTTCCTAAGGCTTCTCAATTAAAACCATGGAATTATATAAAGGCATATTTAGAGGCAAGAAGAATATTGAGAAACTTAAAGCCTAATATCCTAATTGTTTTTGGAAGTTATATCTCTGTTCCTATATTATTAGAGGGAGTTATTAAAAAATATCCCTTTCTTATCCATGAGCAAAATATCCTTCCCGGAAAAGTGGTAAGAATTTTTAGTTTCTTTTCAAAGGGAATCGCCATAAGTTTTTTAAAAACTCAAGAATATCTTCCAGGAAGGAAAATTTTTTGTACAGGAAATTTTGTTAGAAAAGAGTTATTGACAATTGAAAAATCCAATTGTAAAAAGGAATTAGGATTTGATTTAAATAAAAAACTTCTTCTTGTTACAGGAGGAAGTCAAGGAGCTAGGAAGATAAATGAATTGGTCAGAGAAATAATTCCTGACCTTATTGAAATGAACTGGCAGATTTTTCATCAAGTTGGAGAGGAAAAGTACGATGAATTTGTTAAAGGGATTAGGAAAGAATGGATGGAAAGAGGATATAGACCTGTGCCTTTTATAAAGGAAATGGAAAAAACAATTTGTGCCTCAGATCTTGCTATAAGTAGAGCAGGAGCTACAACCATTTATCAGTTTCTTATTGGTAGGCTTCCTGCTATTTATATACCGTATCCTTATGCTAGGGATAATCATCAAGAATATAATGCAAAATTTGTTGTAGAGATGGGATTAGGAGATATTATAAAAGAAGAAAATTTATCTAAGGAAATTTTATTAAAAAAGATCTTAGAATGGGATGAAGAAAAAATGGATCTTTATGCCCAAAGATTTGCCTCTTTAGAGCTTCCTGATGCTAGAGAAAGATTTTGGGAAATTATTAAAAGTTATATTTGAAGGGAGGAATTTTAAGTGATTTCGCGGGAAAGGATTCATTTTATTGGTATTGCTGGTACAGGTATGAGTGCCTTGGCATATATCTTATCAGAAAAGGGATATAAAGTTTCTGGTTCCGATTTACAAGAAAACTTGTCTACAATAAGGCTTAGATCTAAGGGGGTAAAAATTTACTTTGGGCATAAGGCGGAACAAATTGAAGATGCTCAAGTAGTTGTAGTTTCTTCTGCAATTCCTGAGGATAATGAGGAACTTTTAGCAGCTCAGCAAAGGAATATTCCTATTTTACAAAGGGGGGAATTATTGGCTTTATTAACAAAGGAGAAAAAATCTATTATAGTTTCTGGCGCCCATGGAAAAACGACAACTACCTCTATGGTTGCTATTGTTTTAGAAAAAAATAATTTAGATCCTACAGTTTTAGTGGGAGGAGAGGTGGAGGATATTGGGGGAAATGCAAAATTAGGAATTGGAGATTATTTAGTAGCAGAAGCAGATGAAAGTGATGGCTCTATGTTGAGGCTTTTTCCTTATTTTCTAATAGTTACAAATATTGATAAGGAACATTTAGACTATTATGGAAATATAGAAAAAATTAAAGAGGCTTTTCTTACTCTGATAAATAAAGTTCCAAAAGATGGTTACATAATTTTAGGAAAAGAAAGTTTATATGTTAAAGAACTATTACCAAAAATAAAAAATAATTATTTCACTTATGGAATTGAAAAGGACAATGACTTTTATCCAGAAAATATAAATTTAAATTTTAACGGTTCAGAATTTGATGTTTTTTTAAAAGGGAAAAGGTTAGGAAGAGTAAAATTGAATGTTCCTGGTATTCATAATATTTGTAATGCTCTCTCTGCCATAGCTGTTTCTAAAATTTTAGATCTTGACATATCTAAAAGTATACAAGCCTTAGAGGGGTTTAAAGGGGTTCAAAGAAGAATACAGTTAAAGGGAAAAATCCAGAATATTACTATTTTTGATGATTATGGGCATCATCCCACTGAGATTACAGCAACTTTAAAGACCTTAAGACTTTATAATAGAAGATTAGTTGTTGCTTTTCAACCCCATAGATATACTCGTACTTATTTTTTAACAGAAGAACTAGCAAATTCATTAAGAGAGGCAGATGTGATAATAATTACTGAGATTTATTCAGCTGGTGAAAAACCTATCTTTCAAATATCTGGCAGAAATATTTATAATATCTTAAAAGAAAAGGAGCCTCAAAAGGAAATATATTTTTGCGAGAACCTGACCGATGTTGCTAAAAAGGCACATGAGATTTTAAAGGATGGGGATATTTTTCTTACCCTTGGAGCAGGAAATATTTGGAAGGTTGGAGAAGCCTTATTAACTTATAAGATGCAAGGAGATAAAAGTGATTATTCCCATTAAATCAAAATTTACAGGAAAGATTTTTAAGGATAAATGTTTAGCTTCGTATACTACTTTTAAAATAGGAGGAAAAGTAGATTACTTAGTTCTTCCCTCTACTTGGGATGATGTTTTTTTTGTTTTGGAATGGGTAAAAAAAGAGAATATTCCCTTTAAGATAATGGGGCAGGGAAGTAATATATTGGTATCCGATGAGGGAATATCAGGAGTTGTTATTAAGATAAATCGTAATTTAGGAGAAATAAAAAGAATCTCTGAGAAATTTTTGGAAGTAGAAGCAGGATGTCTAATATCGGAACTTTTATCTTTTTTAATGAAGAATAATTTAGGAGGACTTGAGTTTTTAGCAGGTATACCTGGAAATATAGGGGGATCGGTTTTTGGAAATTCAGGTGCTTTTGAAAGTTCCATCGGGGAATTTATTGAGAAGGTAGAAATTATAGATGAGAATTTGAATATAAAAAATTTAGAAAAATCTGATCTTTCTTTTAATTATCGATCGTCAAATATTAAAGTAGGGTCCATCATAAAATCTGTAATAATTAGAGTAAAAGAGCAAGAAAGAGATAAGTCTTATAACCTGATATTAAACTATCTTAAGAAAAGACAAAAAAATATTCCTAAGCTTCCCTCTGCAGGAAGCATATTTAAAAATCCTCCTAATTACAGTGCTGGTTATTTATTAGATAAGGTAGGAATGAAAGGAGTAAGAATGGGAAATGTTATGGTTTCTTATAAACATGCAAATATCATAGTAAATTTAGGTAGCGGAAAAGCAGAGGAAGTAAAAGAATTAATAAGAATTATGAAAGAAAAGGTAAAAAATTATTTTGGTGTAAATTTGGAATTAGAGATAAAAATTTGGTAATAAAAATGAAAAGATTTTTTTTCCTTAGTCTATTTATAATTATAGTCTCAATGGGGTTTATATTAAGAATTGAAGTTGAGCCTTTTAATAAAGATTTATTTCTTCTTTTAAAAGAGAATTTTTATAGAAAATTCTATATTTTTTGCAGTTTTTCGAAACTTTATAAAGATCTGAGAGAAAGGAGTATTTTAATTAGAAAAATAAGTTTTTATCCTTGGACTTTATATTTTTCTTGGGAAGAGGAATATACTTTAATAAAAATTCAAAATGGAAATAAAAATATATTTGTTAATCAAAAGGGAGAGGTAATGTTAAATTATAGACCTAAAAATAATACTGTTAAAGTTAATAACAGTGTCAAAAAACCATTGAGGGAAGTTATCAATTTAGTCGATACTCTATTGAAAAAAGATATAGATATTAGAGAAATTATATTAAATTTAAGATTTTTTGAGATAAAAACTTCTTCAAGCTCTATCCTTATGAGTTATGATAATATTGAAGAAAAAATGAGAATTTTCAAACATATATCATCAATTATTTCGGATAAAAATTATTTTATAGATATGAGATTTAAGGTACCTACCATTAAGAGATAAATATGTCAGAAATTCTTGTGGGAATAGATTTGGGTTCTACTAAGATTGCAGCTCTGGCAGGAAGAATTGAGGGGGAGAGAATAGAAATATTAGGCTTTTCTTTAGTTCCTTCTCAAGGGATAAAGTATGGTAATATAGTAGACATTGTTGGGGCCAGCAATTCTATTGCTGAGGCCATGAAGAGAATAGAAAAGATGATTGGAACAAAATTAGAACAAAAGGTTATCGTAGGAATCGGAAATGAGCAGATAATGATTACTCCAAGTAAAGGGATGGTAATTATGAAAAATAGAGACCAAGAAATAAATTCTCAAGATGTGGAGAGGGCAATAGAAGCAGCAAAGATAATTCCTCTTCCACCAAATAGAGAAATAATTTATATTATTAAAAGAGAATTCCATGTTGATGGACAAAATAATATAGAAAATCCTATAGGTTTGGTGGGGACACGTTTGGAAGCAGATATTTTGTTAGTTTCATATGATAATAGCCAACTAAAAAATATTAAAAATGCCTTTGAAAGAGCAAATTTAGAAGTGGAAGGTTTTGTTCCAAAGGAAATTGCAGCTTCTGAAGCAGTTTTAAGCTCTCAAGAAAAAAAATTAGGGGTTGCTTTAGTGGATATAGGTGGAGATTTAACAACTTTAGCAATATATCAAGATGGCTATGTTCTTTCCACAGGAGTTTTAAGGTTAGGAGGAGAAAAAATTACAAGGGATTTAGCAGTTGGACTAAGAATTAAAACTGAAGAGGCGGAGAAAGTAAAAAAAACAATAGGAACATTGAAGAAAGACAAAGAAGAAGTCTTAGAAGTAATCTCTCTCCAGGAGAAAAAAATAAAAATATCTTCCTCCCAAGTTAGAGAATTTCTTCAGCCAAGAGTTGAAGAAATATTAGAATTTATTGAAAAAAAGTTAAGAGATCTTAATTATCCTTTAGAGCTTATCCCAGGCGGATTAGTTGTCACGGGAGGAACATCTCTTTTAGATGGTTTTGTAGAATTTGCTTCTGATTATTTAAAAATACCAGTAAGGAGAGGATTTCCTATAGAACTATTAAAATACTTACCAGAGAAAGATGCATACTTCTATTCTGTTGCAATAGGAATTTTGTTAAGAGTAAAGGAGGATAAGCTTAATTTAAAGGAGAAACATCCTGTTATAAAATCTTTAAGGGAGAAAATTAAAAAGATTTTTAAACCCTTTAAAGAAATGTATATCTAAAAAATAGAAAGGGGTGAATCTCTTGTTACCTCAAAGATTTTTAAATGAGGAGAAAGAGGTTAGAAGGGAAGTAATTAAAGTAGTAGGAGTTGGTGGGGCAGGAGGAAATGCAGTAAATAGAATGATTGAAGTTGGAGTTCAGGGTGCAGAGTTTATTGCTATTAATACAGATTTAAAAATATTAGAATTAAATAAAGCTCAAATAAAGATTCAAATTGGAGCAAACTTAACTCAGGGATTAGGGGCAGGTGGAGATCCCAAAATAGGAGAAAAATCTGCTTTGGAAAGTGAAGATATAGTAAGGGACTATCTTCAAAATTCTGATTTGATCTTTATAACTGCAGGAATGGGTGGAGGAACAGGGACAGGTGCATCCCCTGTTATTGCAGAAATTGCAAGAAGCTGTGCAAAGTTAGTCGTTGCTGTAGTAACTCTTCCTTTTAGTTTTGAGGGAAGAAAGAAAAGAGCTACCGCTATAGAAGGTATAGAGAAATTGAGAGAAAAAGTTGACTCTATAATTTTGATTAATAATGATAAACTCCTCCAAATTTCCGATAAAACAACTTCTTTCAATGATGCATTCAAAATGGCAGATGAAGTGTTAAAACAGGCTATTCAAAGTGTAACAGAGATAATAAATGTGCCTGGATTAATAAATATAGATTTTCAAGACTTGTATAGAATTATGTCAAAGGCAGGATCTGCATATTTAGGTATTGGGGTAGGAAAGGGAGAAAATAGAGCTAAAGAAGCCACTAAGATGGCTTTACAAAGTCCTATTCTTGATGTTTCTATTACAGGTGCAAGGGGAATTGTCTTTAATGTGACTGGGGGAAATGATCTTACCCTTTCCGAAGTATCTGAAATATCTGAGATGATAGTCCAAAATGCTGATCCTGAGGCAGATGTTAAGTTTGGAGCGGTAATAGATGAATCTATGGAGGGTATGATTAAACTAACTTTAGTGGCTACTGGTTTTGATCAAAAAGATCTTTATAAAGAAGGTTCCTATGGGGAAAAGAGAGAAATTTATAACTATGATATTCCTGAAAATGATATAGAAATTCCTGCTTTTTTGAGAAGAAAGCGTCAAATATAATAAATTGGATTGGAAATTTAAGAAAAAGATTAAAGATCTTTTAGAAAGGGAAAGGGGGTATAAGCTTTTAAAAAGAGGCGGAGACGTAAATATTTTACTTATTTTTCCCAATAAATATTCTTTATCATTAAGTAATTTAGGCTATCTTACTATATATAAGCTTTTTAATGATCAATCAGGAATTTTATGCGAGAGAGCTTTTATTCCTGATACTTTTCTAGAAAATTCTGATTTCCCCCTTTATTCAATAGAAACTCAAAGATCAGGAAAAGAATTTGATGTTTGGGCTTTTTCCATAAGCTTTGAATTAGACTATTTTAACGTAATAAAAATATTGGAAGGACAAAATATTCCCTTTTTTTCAAAAGACAGAACAGAAGAATATCCTCTAATTATTTCTGGGGGGATAGCGGTAAGTTCAAATCCTGAACCTATGGCAGATATTTTTGATTTAATATTTATAGGAGAAGGGGAAATATTTATTAAGAAGTTTTCAGAAATACTTATAAACAAGAAGATATTTGGCTGGAGTAAAAAGAAATTTTTAGAGGAGAGTTCAGAGTTAAAGGGAGTTTATATTCCACAATTTTCCACTCCAGTTTATGAGGAAGATAATAAGATCTTAGGTTATAACTCTTTCCAAAAATTACCAATAAGAAAGGAAATTAATTTAAACTTCTCAGAAGATCTTATTTTTTCCCCTTTAATTAGTCCTCTTTCTTTTTTTTCTAATATGGTCCTTTTGGAAGGAATTAGAGGATGTATACATCAATGTAGATTTTGTCTTGCAGGATATTTTTATAGACCACCAAGAATGTCAAATTTAGAAACTGCAATTTTAGAGATTTATAGGAATTTTACCTCAAATATTAGAATTGGTTTAATATTACCCTCCATCGATAAATCTTTCTCTTGGAAAAAGATAAAAGAAATTGTTAAGGAGAATGAAATTCTATTTTCTTTTTCTTCTTTAAGATTAGATCAGATTGATGAGGAAATATTAGACATTCTATTTCGATCAAAACAAAGAACATTAACTATTGCTCCAGAAGTAGGAACTGATAGATTAAGAAGAGTGATAAATAAAAATTTCACTAATGATGATATATTAAGATTTGTTCATAAAATCCAATCTTTTCCATTTGATAATCTTAAACTATATTTTATGTGTGGATTGCCTACTGAAACTCAGGAAGATATTGAGGGAATAGTAATATTAGCAAAAGAAATAAAAGATATTTTAAGGAAGAAAAATATTTCTTTGAGTTTATCCCCTTTTGTACCCAAACCCCATACACCCTTTCAATGGGAAAAAATGTTTAATGAAGAATATTTTGAAAGTCAATTAAAATACATAACAAAAAGTCTTAACAAATATGTCGCGATTCAAAAAGAAGATATCTATTTAAGTATGCTGCAGGGACTTCTAAGTAGAGGAGATAGAAGAATAAATAAAATTCTTAGGCATAGGATTCCCTTAAAGAGATTAGCCAAGGAGCTGAATTGGGAGAAGGAATTCTTCCTTTTTAGAAAGAGAGAAAAATATGAGTTTTTCCCATGGGATATAATAGATATAGGGGTTAAAAAAGAATATTTATGGAAAGAATTAGAAAATGCATATCAAGGGAAAATTACCAATTCCTGCTTTAAAGGATGTAAAATTTGTGGGGTATGCTAAGATGTGGATATTGGACATCTAAAATTTTGAATGATTTTCCAGAAATATCTCATGGTTTTGTTTCTGGTCCCTTTTCCTTTGATTTTTCTATTAATCTGAAGAATCTTAAGGCAATTTATTATTTATATAGGCATACAAACATCTACTTTAAAGATTGGGTGATAGCAGGTCAAGTCCATGGCGATAATTTTAGTTATGTAGAAAAGGATAAGAATATATTTCTACCAAAGATTATGAAAAAAATCGATGCTTTATTAACTTCTGAAAAGAGAAGAATGATAGTAATGTTTTTTGCTGATTGTTTTCCTGTTTATATTTTTATTCCTAAAATACCTTTAGTGGGCTTAATTCATGTTGGTTGGAGAGGAGCAATAAAGAAGCTTCCCTTAAAGATCTTAAAAGAAATATTTAATACTTATAAAATATCTCCTGACGAAATATTTTTAGCAGTAGGCCCTGGAATTCAGAGGTGTTGCTTTCAAGTTGATAATAACTTTATTGAGTATTTAGATAATCAAAGTTTAAATTACTTAGAAAAGAGAAAAGAGAATTTTTATTTCGATATAATGAGATTTATAATTTCTCAGATTTTAGTCTTTGACATACCAGATGAAAACTTGGAGTATTCACAGATCTGTACAAAATGTAATTTAAATTTTCATTCTTTTAGAAGAGATAAAACAAGGAAAAGGAATATTGGTTTTATATATATAAAATAATAATCTTTCATTTTAGGAGTAAAAGTTGTAAAATCTGAGAGAATAATGAAAGAAGATTTAAGTTATATCCGAGAAAACTGGGAAAGGGTAAGAGAAAAGATAGAAGAAATAGCTTCTCGTGTAGGAAGAGATGCTAAAAAGATAAAAGTAGTTGCAGTGGCAAAGGGAGTATCTTCTTCTTATATTGAAGAGGCCTTTTTCTCTGGAATAAGAATAATTGGAGAAAGCAGAATTCAAGAGGCAGAACGTAAGATTAAGGAAATTTCAAATCTTCCCATAGAATGGCATATGGTAGGACATCTTCAAACTAATAAAGTTAAAAAGGCTGTAAAATTATTTTCATTAATTCATTCCTTAGATAGGTTTTCTTTGGCTTACGAATTGAATAAAGAAGGAGAAAAGTTAGGAAAAAAAATTAAGGTTTTAATTCAATTCAATACTTCAGGAGAATCTTCAAAATTGGGGTTCAAAGAGGACGAATTTTTTAGAAATTTAGATATCATTATGGATTTAAAGTATATTGATATTTCAGGTCTTATGACTATAGGACCCTTAACTACAGATAAAAATTTAATAAGATTAGCTTTTAAAAAATTGTACAAACTTAGAGAAAAACTTATAAGAGAAACTAAATGGGAATTGCCTTATCTTTCTATGGGAATGTCTGAAGATTTTCCTATTGCAATAGAGGAGGGAGCAAACCTTTTAAGATTAGGGAGAATAATATTTTTAAAAGATTTTGAGGTGAGAGTATGAAAAAAATTCTTTTGGTTGAAGATGATAAAGGAATTGTTAATTCTCTCTTTTTGCTTCTTACAAAAGAAGGCTATAAGGTTGAAACTGCATATAGTGGTATAGAAGCTTTAGAAAAATTTAAATCTTTTAGCCCTGATTTAATCCTTTTAGATCTTCTTCTTCCTGAGAAAGATGGTTGGGAAGTATGCAAAGAGATAAGAAAAGTAAGTAATGTACCTATAATTATGTTAACTGCAAAAGATCAAGAATTAGACAAAGTCATAGGATTAAAATTAGGGGCAGATGATTATATAACAAAACCTTTTGGGGCAAAGGAATTGTTGGCGAGAATTGAAGCTGTTCTAAGAAGAACTCAGTCTAATTTTATAAAGGATAAAAAAATAACAATTCCTCCCTTTGAAATGGATCTAAATAGAAGAATAGTAAAAGTTAAAGGAAGGGAAGTGAATCTCTCCTATAGAGAATTTGAAATCTTGAGATTATTTCTATTATCTCCTGGCGTTGTATTAACAAGAGAAAATATAATAAGACAAATTTGGGGAGAAAATTTTTGGGGTGAACCAAGAACAGTAGATGTTTATATAAGATGGTTAAGGGAAAAAGTCGAAGAAAATCCAAGTCATCCTAAATATATAATAACTGTTAGAAATTTAGGGTATAAATTCCAAGGGGGGACCTAATATAGAAAATTATAAAGAAAGATGGGAAGCATTAAGTAAGAATGTCCCTCTGGGGATATTGATACTCGATGAAAGGGGACACATAAAATATCTAAATTTATATGCTAAAAATCTATTGGAATTAGAATCTAATGAAATTAATAATAAACTTTTTGAAGTACTTCCTGATTACGAAATTGATATGCTTTTTAAAAAGACCATTAACGAGAAAAAAAATTGTTTAACTTCCATTTATTTCTGGGGTAAAGAAAAGAGATTATTAGAAATTACTTCCTTATACCTTACTAAAAATAGAGAAGTTCTTTTTATAATAAATGATAAAAGTATATATGAAAAACTTGAAGAAAATTATAGAGATTTTATAGCTAGTGCATCTCATGAATTAAGAACTCCTCTCACATCGATGCAAATTCTTTTAGATCTCTTCTCTGAAAGAAAGATTAATTCTAAAGAAATACATAAAGAATTTTTTCCCTATTTTAGAAGAGAAATTGAAAGAATGAGTAAATTGGTGAACAATCTTCTGAATCTTTTCCGTTTAGAGGCTGGTGTAGTAGAAGTAAACATTCAAGATATACTTCTCATTGATATTGTTGAAAGGGTTTTAGACAGTCTAAATCCTCTTATAAAAAAGAAAAATTTAAAGCTGAATTTAAATATCTCTTCATTTTTAATGTTAAGGGCAGATTCTCAACATTTAGAGACTATTCTTTTTAATCTCCTTGAAAATGCTGTAAAATATACTCCAGAAAAAGGAGAAATTGAAGTCTCAGCAATAGAGAATTCAGAAGAAATAATCATCTCAATAAGAGATACAGGTATAGGAATATCCGAGAAAGATTTACCTTATATTTTTGATAGATTTTATAGAGTAGATAGAGCAAGGAGTAGTGAAAATGGATTTAGTAGTGGTTTAGGATTATCTATTGTAAAAAAATTAGTAGAAAAGCATAAGTGGAAGATAGAGGTAGGGAGTAAAGTAAATCAAGGGACAGTTTTTAAAATATTCATTCCAAAGAGAAAGGAAGGAGGAAAAGATGCTTGAGGTTTTACCCTTTTCTGGATTTAGATATAACGATAATATCCCATTAGAAAAAGTTTTATGTCTTCCTTATGATGTTATTTCAGAGGAGGAAAAAATAAAATTTCTAGAATCTCATCCTTATAATTTTGTTCGCTTAACTTTAGGAGAAAAAATACCTGTTGATTATAAAGAGATTAATAGATCACTAATAGATTGGATCAATAATAAAATTTTAATAAAAGAAGAAAAATCTTTTTATATTTATAAACAAAAATTTCCGTGGTATGAGAGAAAAGAAGTAATTTGGGGACTTTTATGTAGAATAAAAATTCAACCTTTAGGAGGGGAAGATATACTTCCCCATGAACAAACCTTTTTTGCTCCTAAAATGGATAGATTAGAAGTCTTAAGACATTGTAATGCAAATTTTGAGCCTATTTGGGGTATATACGAGGATAAAGAAGGATATATGGCAAATTTATGTAGAAAATTAGATGAAAAAAATGCATTATTGCATGTAAAAACATGGGATAAAAGAGAACATATATTATGGAAAATCCCTTCTCCTTTAGAGAATAATATAAAAGAGTTCTTTAAAACAAAAAAAATCTTAATTGCAGATGGACATCATAGATACGAAGCATCATGGAGTTATTATCAAGAAAAAAAAGAGGGTAAATTTTCCTATTTGTTCATTTTGTTGACAGACCTCTATGATCCTGGAGTTAAGGTTTTACCCACTCATAGAGTATTAAAAAAGAGCATTAATATTTCCTTAGCTGATTTAGAGGGGGTTTTTGAAATCGTAGAAGAAAAGTTTCACGAAGATTTAGATCTCTTATTTAATCCTTCTAATCCATTTATTTATTATTATAATGGGGAAAAACTATATAAACTTTTTCCTAAGATTAAATATTTATCTTCTAAAAATGAGAAATCAAATATTTGGTGGGTTCTTCCTACTACTCTTTTACAAAAGGGACTTTGGGAGAACATTTTAAAGAAAAAAGAAGGAGAACTTCAAGAGAAAAATCTTATTAGATTTTCTCATAATATAAAAGAAGTAAAAGAACTTATTAAAAATGAAGATTTTAGTTCTGCTTTTATTCTTCCTGCTATTCCCTTAGAGATAATATACACTCTTGCTATAAAGGGAGAGAGACTTCCTCAAAAATCTACATATTTTTATCCAAAACCTATTTCAGGTCTAATTTTTTGGAAAATGGATGATGAGGAATAAAGAATTAAAATTAATTTTATCAGTTTTTATTTTAATTCTTATAGGGCTTCTTGCTATATATGCTGTAACAGTAAGTAAGCTTTTGGAGAAAAATCTATCACCCTTTCTTTTTGTAGAAAGACAATTTGTTGCTCTTATATTGGGATTAGTTTTATTTTTTTTAATTTTAAGCTTTCCCTATAGAGTATTTGAGAGGTTATGGATTTTTGTCTATTTAATAAATTTAATCTTACTTGTTGGAGTATTTTTCTTAGGAAGAGAAGCATTGGGAGCTCAAAGATGGTATTCAATCTTAAATTTCTCTTTTCAACCCTCAGAATTATCTAAATTACTTATAATTTTATCCCTCTCAGGATATTTTTGTGAGGAAAAGAAGAAAGAAGAATTAGGGCTTACACACTTCTTTTTTTCTTCATTCCTTTTACTCTTAACGGTATTAGCAATATTTCTACAACCTGATCTTGGAACCGCAATAATTATAAATTTAACAGGACTCTTTCTATTTTTAATATCAGGAATACCCAAAAGATATATGGTTAAAACTCTTGCATCTTCCTCTATTTTATTGCCCTTTTTTTGGTTTCTTTTAAAACCATATCAACAGCAAAGAATAATCACTTTTCTAAACCCTTATAAAGACCCTTTGGGTAGTGGATATCAAGTTTTGCAAGGATTAATAGCTATAGGCTCTGGAAGAATTACAGGTAAGGGTTGGTTAAGTGGACATCAAACCCATCTTAATCTTATTCCTGAACAACATACAGATTTTATCTTTACTGTAATAGGTGAAGAATTTGGATTTATTGGGGGGATATTTTTATTATTAATATATTACCTACTGTTCTTTTACTCTTGGAGGATTTATGTTAATGTAAATG
Organism: uncultured Dictyoglomota bacterium; assembly: GCA_964612975.1. GTDB lineage: Bacteria > Dictyoglomota > Dictyoglomia > Dictyoglomales > Dictyoglomaceae > NZ13-RE01. The sequence goes on from CAZTGC010000008.1 coordinate 119,072, forward strand.
ATAATTTTGGAAAGATGATAGCAGGTGGAATTCTCTTTAGTTGGCTAATCCAAACTTTTATGAATATAGGTATGGTCTTAGGGTTATTGCCTGTAGTAGGTGTTCCTTTACCTTTTGTAAGTTTTGCAAGGACTTCCTTGATTACAAACCTTATGATGTTGGGATTTTTAATAAATATTTCTTTAAGAAGTGATGGAACTGGTCATGAATAAGATTGATAAGATTCTGAGGGAGGTTAGAAATCCAGGAAGATATATTGGTGAAGAATTTAACTTAATAAAAAAAGACTGGAATGAAGTTAAACTACATGTTGCTTTAGCCTTTCCAGATCTTTATGAAATTGGAATGTCCAATCTTGGATTTCATATTGTTTATCATCTATTGAATAAAAGGGAAGAGGTCCTTTGTGAAAGGGTTTTTGCGCCAGACTTAGATATGGAAAGACTTCTTAGATATTATAAAATTCCTATATTTACCCTTGAGAGCAGACTCCCCCTATTTAAGTTTGATTGGATTGGTTTTAGTATTTCCTATGAACTTAATTATTCTGAAGTTTTAAATATCTTGGATCTTTCAGGCATACCTATTTTCAGTAATCAGAGAAAGGAGACTGATCCTATAATTATTGCAGGAGGTCCTTCAGTATTAAATCCAGAACCCCTATCCCCTTTTATAGATGTTTTCTTCATTGGAGAAGCAGAAGAAGCTATTGACGAATTAGTAGATACTTATTTAGATTGGAAGGAAAATAAAGGGCCCAAAATAGATTTGTATAAAAGATGGGTTAAAATAGAAGGAATTTATATTCCAAATCTTTATGAGGATATGTCCTTAAAACCAAAATATTCTTGGGTTCCTGAAAAGATTAATAGAAGAATAGTTAGGGATCTAAATAAGGCTTATTTTCCAATAAAACCTTTAGTACCTCTTCATTCTATTGTGCATGATAGAGGAATTGTTGAAATAATGCGAGGATGTCAGAGAAATTGTAGATTTTGTTTTGCTGGATATATTTATAGACCTAAAAGGATAAGAACTCCCGAAAAAATTAAAGAGCTTGTTAAGGAAATTTTTATAAATACTGGATATGAAGAAATTACTTTACTTTCTTTAAGTAGTAATGATTATCCCTACATAGAATACTTAATTCAGGAATTGAATAAAGAATTTTCAGAAAAATATCTAAATTTCTCTCTCCCATCCTTACGAGCAGACAAATTTTCTTTAGGACTATCAGAAAAATTGCAAAGCGTAAGAAGAGCAGGTTTGACTTTTGCAATAGAGGCAGGAACAGAAAGATTGCGTAGGATAATTAACAAGGGATTAAAAACTGAAGATCTTCTAAATACTATTAAAAATGCCTATGAAATGGGATGGAAAAAAATAAAGCTTTATTTTATGTTGGGACTTCCCACAGAGGAAGATAGAGATATTGAGGAGTTAGTGGAATTAATTCTAAGAATAAAGAATCAAAATAGAGGAATCTTTCTTCATCTTGGATTCTCCATATTTATTCCTAAACCTCACACTCCCTTTCAATGGGAAAAATTTGAAACAAGAGAAGTTATAGAAAGAAGGAAGGAATATATTCTTAGAAGACTGAGAAGAGGATTATTTATTATAGATTTCCATGATTATAACATGAGTTTATTAGAAGCAATATTTTCAAGAGGAGATAGAAAATTATCAGGAATTTTATACTCTGCATGGAATAAAGGAAGTAGATTAGATGGATGGAAGGACCATTTAAATTTCTCTATTTGGGAGGAGGTTTTTAAAGAGATTAAGATCCATCCACAGGAATATTTAAAAGAAAAGGATTTAGATAGTGTTCTACCTTGGGATCATATATGGACGGGTGTCTCTAAGGAATTTTTAAAAAGGGAAAGAGAAAAGGCATATAAAGAGGAGGAAACTCCTCCTTGTGAATGGAATCGATATTGTGAATTTTGTGGAATAATTCATTATGAATAAATATGTTTATCGTCTTTGTTATCATAAAAAAGGAAATCTAAAATATATAAGTTTTATAGATTTCACAAAATTTATTATAAGAGCTTCGATAAGAGCCCAAATCCCCATTCTTTATTCTCAGGGGTTTAATCCTATGCCCCTTATTTCCTTTTCAATTCCTGTTCCCATAGGTGTAGAAAGTAAAAGGGAATGGTTAGACCTGACACTTAAAGAGAGGCTTCCCGAAGATTTTATTATGAAAGAATGGAATGATCAATTAATTTCAGATGTTCAATTTTATGAATGTTATTTCTTAAAAAATCCAAAGGATTCTATAGATGTGAAATATATAAAATATGAAATTGAAATTTTCCATCAATCTTCAGATTTACTTTTAAAGGATCTAAATATTTTTTATTCTAAAGATTCTTTTAATATTCTTGTAAGAAGAGGAGAAAAAATAAAAGAATTAAATCTCAAAGAATATATAATGGAATTAAGAATAGAAGAAAAAAAGAAGGTTAACATAATTGCCTTAACAAAGGTAGTTGCTGGAAGTTTAATAAGAGGAGAAGAGATTTTAGAAATATTTTCATATAGACCTCTAATAATAAATCAAGTTAGAGAACTTTTATTATGAGAAAATATAAATTGATCATTAGTGATTTTGATGGAAGTTTAGTAGGAAAAGATTTAAAAATTTCGAGAAGAAATCTTAATGCTTTGGAGGAGCTTAGAAGGAGTGGGGTTGAGATTACCTTGGCGACAGGAAGGAGATTACAATCTATAAAACCTTTTATAGATGAATTAAAAGTTAGTCTTCCTGTAATTCTGTATAATGGGGCAGGTATTTATGATCCTCATAAAAATATATGGTTATATAGGAAATTTTTAGATTTAAACATATTTAAAGAAATTCTTAGTTTTTTAAAAAGTACTAATTTAAAAATCTCCCTTGGCGTTTACTGGAAAGATGAATTATGGGAGTTAGAGAAAATTGAGATTATTAAAGAAATTATAAAAGATAGTGTAATAAAAATTTTTATTGAAGCTCGAGAAGATATATTGAAGGAATTAAAAAATCCGTTAGAAAACTACTATAAAGAAAAGGTGGAAATTGTTTTCTCGGCAGAGAAATTTTTAGAGATTTTACCTAAGGGATGCTCTAAAGGAAATGCTATGTTATCGATGTTAGATTTCTTAGGTATTGCTCCTGAAGAAGTTATTGCTATTGGAGATTATGATAATGATATAGATATGTTAAAAAAAGCGGGTTTAGGAGTTGCCCTACCTAATAGTTCCTTTAAAATAAAAGAAATAGCAGATTACATAGCCTCTGCTGGACCAGAGTTAATCTTGAATGAAATTTTAGAAAAATTTATAAGGGGTGAAAAGGTATGATATTAGTAATTTCCACAGTGAAGAATGAAGAGGAAGCCAAAGAAATTATAAACCTTCTTCTTGATGAAAAACTAATTGCTTGCGGTAATATTATCCCAAATGTGAAATCGTTGTTTTTTTGGAATAACAATAAAGAAGAAACAGAAGAATGTATTTTATTTTTGAAAACTTCTGAGGAAAAATTCCCCATCTTAGTTAGAAAAATAAAAGAAAAACATAGTTATAAATTACCAGAAATAATAGCAATTCCAATAAACTTAGGAGAGCCCAATTACTTACAATGGATAAAAGATTCTTTAAAATAGACGAATTTTATATGAAAGAAGCAGTAAAAGAGGCTAAAAAGGCTTTAAGAAAAGGAGAAGTTCCTGTGGGAGCCATTTTAGTAGATAAAAAGGGAGATATTTTAGCAAGGGGTCACAATATTAAAGAAAAAAAGAAGGATCCTTCTGCACATGCTGAGATTATAGTAATAAGAAAAGCTTGTAAAAAGTTAAATACCTGGAGATTAGAAGAATGTTCTCTATATGTTACATTACAACCCTGTCTTATGTGTTTTGGGGCATTGGTTCAAGCAAGAATAAAGAGATTAATTTTTGGTGCCTATGATCCAAAGGGAAAATTTTATGAATCAATTTATTTTAATCATTCTATAGAGATAAAAGGTGGGGTTTTAGAGTCAGAGTGTTCTCAATTGTTAAAATCTTTTTTTAAAATATTGAGAGATTTTTCAGACTTAGAAATTTGTGGTAAAATAAAAATTGGGAGAGGTGGCTGAGTGGACGAAGGCGCTCGCCTGGAGAGCGAGTAGACCACGAAAGTGGTCTCGTGGGTTCGAATCCCACCCTCTCCGCCATTTTTATATAATAAAAGGTTTTTCGAGATGGATATAAGAAATATATTAAGTATGGGAAGCATAATTTTAAGCTTTGCATTAGGTTTTTTAGGGGCTTATGTTGTTGTTAAAGAGCTTAATCTCTCTGTTTTATTTAAAAATGAAAAAAGTATAGGAGCAATAATTGCTAAACTTATAATATTTATATTAATTTGGGCTTTCGTAGGTCAATTTTTAAGTTTTATCTTTGTCTTAATAAGATTACAAGAATAAACTCAGGGCTATGCTCAGGTGGGGAGCTAGCGGTGCCCTGTACCTGCAATCCGCTATAGCAGGACCGAAAGGCCGCCTGAGGCTTAACCTTGTGGAAGAGGGAGGAATATGGAAGCAATGAAGATCAGGATCTGTGCAATGGGAGAGCTTCAAACCCCGCCAGGTCCGAAAGGAAGCAACGGTAAGAAGTTTCCCTCATGTGCTGCAGAAATCCTGATTGGAGCTCACCAATCCTCTACTATCCGGAAGGCTTAAGTCGAGGGTGGAGGCATAGCCCTGAGAATACTGAGAATATGTGGATAGATTTACACACTCATTTAAATCATGATCCTTTATATAGAAATTGGAGAGAAGTATACGAAAAGGCAAGGAAGGTTGGTGTAAAAGAATTAATTGTTGTAGGATTTGATTTTGAATCGAGTAAAGTTGCAGTAGAAATTTCTTTATTAGAAGATGATATCTTCGCTTCTATAGGGATTCATCCCCATGATTCAGATTCTTTAAATTATAAGGATTTTCCATGGGAAAGTCTTATAACTTCAAAAACTATTGCTATCGGAGAAATAGGATTAGACTATTATAAACTATACTCCCCAAAAGAAAAACAGAGGGAAATATTTAGAGAAGGAATAAATCTTGCAAAAAAATATAATCTTCCTTTAATTATTCATTGTAGAGATGCCCATCAGGATTTGATAAGAATTTTAAAAGAAGAAAAGGCTTGGGAAATTAAAGGAATAATGCATAGTTTCTCAGGAAGTTATGAAATTGCAAAGGTATTAGCAGATTTAGGTTTTCTTTTCTCTTTTTCAGGCCCCGTAACATACCCTAATGCCCACAAACTAAGGGAACTTGTCTCAAAAATTCCCTTGGATCTTATTGTTATAGAAACTGATTCTCCTTATCTTTCTCCTCAATCTCGAAGGGGAAAGGTTAATGAGCCATCTAATCTTATAGAGATTGCTCAAAAATTAGCAGAGATTAAAAATATCTCTTTAGAAGAGTTAGAAGAAAGGATTCAAAAAAATATAAAAAAATTTTTCCCACAAATTATAAAAGAATGAGTACAACATATATATTAGGTGATAATCTTTATCTTAATATAACTAATCAATGCACAAATAGATGTGTATTTTGTATTAGAAATTTCTCTAATGGAGTTGGGGGAAAAAGGTTATGGTTAGAAAGAGAGCCTACTTCCAAAGAAGTCATAGAAGAACTCAAAAATTATTTTCCTTTAAGAAAATATAGAGAGATTGTTTTCTGTGGATTCGGAGAACCTTTATTGCGAATAAATGTTGTAAAAAATATCTCAGAATTTATTAAAACCTATGATCCCTTCATTAATCTTCGCATAGATACTAATGGTCATGGAAATGTATTTCATCAAAGGAATATTCTTTTGGAATTAGAAGACTTGATGGATTCCATATCTATAAGTCTTAATACAGAAAGTCCAGAAAAATACAAAAGAATATGTAGACCTGTTTTTAAGAATATACATGAAGAAATATTAGATTTTATAAAACTGGCAACTAAATCTATTAAAAATGTCCAGGTGACTATTGTAGATCTACCAGAAGTTGATAAGACTTCATGCGAGAAAATAGCTTCAGAGTTGGGAGTAAAATTTTATATAAGAAGATTCTTAAGATCTCTATGAAACCAATATATTTGGAAACTTATAATAAAGGGGAACTAGATATAAAGATTAAAAAAGCTTATAAGAAACTTGAATCTTGTAATCTATGCCCAAGAAATTGTGGGGTAAATAGAATAAAGGGAGAAAAGGGATATTGTAAATCGGGGATAGAGCCTATTGTTTCAGACTTCTTTCCTCATTTTGGAGAGGAAAGAGTTTTAGTGGGAAGGACTGGCTCTGGAACTATATTTTTCACTAATTGTAATCTTGGATGTATATTTTGTCAAAATTATACTATAAGTCATTTGGGGATAGGAGAAATTATATCTATTGAGAATTTAGCTAAAGTCATGATATACTTACAGAAATTGGGGTGTAATAATATAAATTTAGTTACACCAACACATTTTGTACCACAGATTTTAGCAAGCCTAAAAATAGCAATTTTGGAGGGATTAAATATACCTTTAGTATACAACACCAGTTGTTATGAAAATGTTGAGACTTTAAAAATTTTAGAGGGAGTGGTGGATATTTATATGCCAGATATAAAGTTCTTTTCGAGAGAAGTTGCAAAAAAACTGGCAAATGCAGAGAATTATCCTGATGTAGCAAAGGAAGCATTAAAGGAAATGCAAAGACAAGTTGGAGATTTAGTTGTAAATGAAGATGGAATTGCAGAAAAGGGACTTCTTGTAAGACATCTTCTTTTACCTAATGATATTTCTGGTTTAAATGAATGGTTAGATTTTTTAAAAGAAGAAATCTCTTCTAATGTTTTTCTTAATATAATGGATCAATATCGTCCTCTCTTCAAAGCCTTTGAATATCCAGAAATTAGTAGAACCATTAATTGGGAAGAATATAGAAAAGCTTTAAAATTAGCTAAGGATAAAGGTTTTAGGAAATTATATTTAACATGAATAAATTTAAAAATAGGTTTTTACTAAAATTTTTGATTTTATTGATTTCCTTTGTTATCCTATTAATATTAAATATTTTTGATATCTTTTCTCTTTTCGAAAATAGAAGTATTGACTGGAGATTTCAAATACGGGGAGAAGAACCTTCTCCTAAGGATATAGTAATTATTGGAATTGATGATGATTCCCTATCTGAAATAGGAAATTGGCCGTGGGCTCGATCAATTCATGGGAGACTCTTGGATATAATAAATGAACAAAAACCTAAATTGATTATATTTGATATAATATTTGATATTAAATCAAAAGAAGATCCAATTCTTGCAAAGAAGATGAAAGATCTAAATAATGTAATTTTAGCAAGTTATCTTTCTTCTTCGTCAGATCCTAAACTTAATGTTGTATTATTTAATTTAAGAGAGTCTGTTCCTATCCTAAAAAATTCTGCTCTTTATAACGGAATAAGCAACTTGATATTAGATAAAGATAAGGTAGTTAGAAGGGGAAAGTTGTATTTTGAGGATTTAAATAAAAATAAATATTATTCCTTAGCTTTATATGCTTATTCTTACATAAAAAATATCTCTATCCAATCTCTTTTGAAAATTTTTCCTTCAGAATTTTATATTAATTTTTCAGGTGGATCCTTTAATATAAATATACTTTCCTACTATAGTGTTATAAATAAAGAGATAGATGTTAGTACGTTAAAGGATAAAATTGTATTTATTGGAGCAGTCTCAGAATTACTTAAAGATTCCTATATGACTCCTTTTACTGGATATAAACGATGGGGAAGAGTTTCTCTTGGTAATATCTCTGGTGTTGAGATTCATGCAAATATATTGAGTAATCTTTTAAATAAGAATTATTTAATTCCTGTTCCCTTTTGGTTTAGTTTAATTATTTCTTTTTTAGCTATTCTTATAACAGGCTTTATACAAGGTAAAAAATTACTAATCAATTTAGTTATCACCTTTTTAGGTATAGGTATCTATTTTATTATAAACATGTACTTTTTTAAAAGGAATATTATTGTGCCTTTAGCTTTTCCAATTTTTTCTATAGTTTTAGGATTTGTTGGAAATATTGTATACCAAAATATTTTACCAAAGGAAAGCTTAGAAGGACTAATCATGAAGAAAAGATATAAGCTTATTAGAAAAATTGGGGCAGGAGGAATGGCAACAGTATATTTAGCAAAAGATTTACATACTAAAGACAATGTAGCAGTAAAAATTTTGCACTCCCAATATTCTGAAGATTCTCAAACGGTAGAAAGATTTTTAAGAGAAGCAAAAGCTTCTACTATTCTAGATCATCCCAATATTGTTAGGGTTTTAGATCAAGGGAAAGAGGAAAATTATTATTTTATTGTTATGGAATATGTTTCAGGAAAGAATTTAAAAAAGATAATTGAAGAAAAAGGAGCTTTGCCACCTATTTATGCAAAAGAGATGATACTTAAAGTTGCCGAGGCTTTAGATCATGCAAATTCTAAGAATATTGTTCATAGGGATATAAAACCACAGAATATAATGATAACTTCTGAGGGAAAAGTGAAATTAATGGATTTTGGTATAGCCCATTTAGGCAGTCTTTCAACAATTACTCAAACAGGAATTTTTATGGGAACTCCTCAATATGCTTCACCTGAGCAAGCAGAAGGATCAAAGGTGGATATAAGATCTGACATTTATTCCTTAGGTGTAGTCTTTTTCGAATTACTTACTGATTTTCTTCCTTATTCCGAAGATACTACTATTTCTGTAATGTTTAAGAAACTACAGGAGGAACTTCCTGATCCAAGATCCATTAAGCCTGAAATCCCTGATGGGTTAGCTCAGATTGTTAAAAAGATGACTGCAAGATTTCCAGAAGATAGGTATCAAAGTCCTAGGGAGTTAATTGAAGATTTAGAAAGAGGTTATCCTTTGCTTCCTTACGAAGGAAAAAAATTATCTTCCCAAGAAACAATTATAAAACCTAAAGAAGAATAACATAAATTATTTTTCTCAAAAAAATAGGAAGACCTCTTGCAAAGGGTAGGTAGGATATGGTAGAATTAGTGTG
>CAZTGC010000009.1:0-60466 GCA_964612975.1 uncultured Dictyoglomota bacterium
ATGGGGCTTTGTCCTTATAAATTTCTCCTTTGCCATCCTTCCTCTTTCCTCCTAACTTTACCTATTTTTTTCTAAAGTTTTAAATTCTAAACTGGAGCCCACGACCGGGATTGAACCGGTGACCTTACCCTTACCAAGGGTACGCTCTGCCAACTGAGCTACGTGGGCTTTTTAGTGGTTGCGGGGGAGGGATTTGAACCCTCGACCTCCGGGTTATGAGCCCGGTGAGCTACCTGACTGCTCCACCCCGCGATCTCATGGTGGGGAGGGAGGGATTCGAACCCCCGAAGGCCTCCGCCAGCAGATTTACAGTCTGCCCCCTTTATCCACTTGGGTACCTCCCCATGGAGCCGAGGGAGGGACTCGAACCCACGACCCGCTGATTACAAATCAACTGCTCTGCCAGCTGAGCTACCTCGGCTTTAACAAAAAAGTATATCTTTAGATAAATTTAAAGTCAAGTCCTATGTTATAATAAATAAAAAAACAGAGGAGGTCAAGAAATATGGAGGAAATAATGGAAATTAATTTAGAGGAGATCTCTTTAGAAAATTTAGAGATAGGGAATATAGTACATGGAAACATACTAATGGTTGAAAAACAAGGAATTTGGTTAGATATAGGAGGAAAATATAATGCTTTCTTAGATTTTGAAGAGACAACTCCAAGCTTTCGTGCAAAATTAAAAAGGGGACAAATTAAAGATTCTGTTCCTCTATTAATTCAGAATATTAATCATAGAGAGGGAATAATTTATACTTCCCAGAAAAAGGCTATAGAAAAGCAAGGTTGGGAAAATTTAATGTGGGCATTTGAAAATGATGAGACCATAGAAGGAAAAATTAAAGAGTTTAATGGGAAAGGATTTATTGTAGAAGTAGGAGAAGAAATAAATGGATTTATTCCTTTTAATCTTATTGATATTTATCGACCGAGAAATCCTAATACTTATATAAATAGAAAAGTAAATGCTAGAATCATTAAACTCAATCCAGAGAGGAAACAAATTATTTTATCCGTTAGAAGTATTTTAGAAGAGAAATTAGAGGAGAAAAGACAAAAGCTTTGGGATAGAATCAAAAAATCTGATATTGTAAAAGGTAGAATAAAGGAAGTTAGTGATGAAGGTCTAAAAGTAGACTTAGGCTTGGGAATTTTAGGAAATATCTCCTATGAAGAATTATCTTGGTTTCCTATAAAAAACATATATAGAAATTTCCAAAGAGGAGATATAATAAGGGCAAAAATTTTAAATATTGAGGAGGAGAAGAAGGAAGTTAAATTAAGTATTAGATTGGCTCAACCTAATCCTTGGGAAGTCTTCTTAGAGAGATATCCAAAAGAGACAATCCAGCAAGGAGAAATTGTAAAGATAACATCTGGACTTGTAATTAAAGTAGATAATCTTATTGGTTTTGCTCCTCCCTCAGAAATATCTTGGGGAAGACTTGGAAATATAAAAGATAATTTCAATGTAGGGGATAAAGTAAAGGTTAAAATATTAGATGTAAATCCTGAAAATAGAAGGATACTTTTAAGTATAAAACATGTGGAGCCAAATCCCTGGGAGATAGTAGATGAGATTCTTCAAGAAGGTAAAAAAACAACTGGAAAAATTATTAATATAGCTGATTTTGGGGTTTTCTTAGAGATTAAACCTGGATTAGAGGGTTTTATACCAAAAAGATTATTGAGTTGGGAAAGAATAGAAAATATTGAAGAAATGTTCAAAATCGGAGATATTTTAGAGGTTCAAGTTGTAGAAATTAATAAAGAAAATAGAAGACTTTTATTAAGCAGAAAAGCATTACTAAAAGATCCATGGGAAGAGATCCTAAAAAAATATCACGAAGGGATGAATGTTGTCGGTAAAGTAATTGGTATAAATAATCAGGGAGCAGTCTTAGAGATAGAAACTGGGATTGAAGGTTTTCTTCCCAACTCTCAGAAGGGAACGAGAGATGATAATCTTGATCTAAATTTAAATCAAGAGGTTGAAGTAAAAATAATTTTTATAGATTCTTCTTCAAGAAGAATAATTCTTTCCAGAAAGGCCTTAATAAAAGAGAAAGAAGAAAAGGAACTGGAAAAATATTTACTGCAAAATCTCCCTCCACGGATAACCCTTAGAGAAATAATGAACATAAAACTTAAAGGAAGAAAGGAGAATAAAATTGACTTCTAAGACCCATCAAAGCTTTGGTTTAATGATAGCTCAAATTTTTTATCCTAATTTCATCAATGCTATCCCCCACAATCAAATTTATTGGACCAGTGGGTTTGTTTTAGGAGTCATATGGGGGGCTCTAATTCCTGATATTGATGCACCTCATTCTGAGTTTCCAGAGAGATTGGTCTCTCAAAATTTTCTTATCAGCTTCCTAAGTCTTCTTATAACTTTATTACTTGGAATAAAATTATTTTCCTTTGTAAACAAGAATAATTTCTTTTACTTTCTAATATTTACTCTTATTGGATTTAACATTTTAAGTATCCTTCTAAAGGTCTTTTTTAAAAAATATTTTATACATAGGGGTATTACCCATAGCATTTGGGGCATAATAATAATAAACATTTTTTTACTTATTCCTCAGAATAACATTTATTCTCTTCCTTCTCTTTTTGCTTCATTATATAATGGTGCTATATGGGGTATAAATATAGGGTATATAAGCCATCTATTAAGTGATTCCCTAACATTTGCAGGGATAAGGCCTTTCTTTCCTTTTAATTTAAAAATAAGTCTTAATCTTTTTAAAACTCATAGCTTTACAGAAAAAGTTCTTTTTTATTTTTTTAACATTATGAATTTTATTTTGTTAATGAGAACTATTTCTAACACAGGAGGTTAATTATGATAGATATTAAAGTATTAAGGGAAAAAGCTCAGGAAATGAAGGAAAATATATTATTAAGAAATTTAGACTTAGAAAAATACAATGTGGATTTGATTTTAGAGATAGATAGAAAAAGGAGAGAAAAACAAAAGATATTAGATGAATTAAAAAATGAAAGGAATAAAATCTCTCAAGAAATAGGGAAAAAAACTGGAGAAGAAAAAAATGAATTAATAAAAAAAGCAAAGGAGTTAAAGGAAGATATAGACAAACTTGAGAAAGAATTTGAAAATTTAGAGAGAGAAATGCATAAATACTTGTGGCAGCTCCCAAACTTTCTACTTCCCGAGACTCCTAAAGGTAAAGATGAGAGGGATAATATTGAAATTAAAAAATGGAAGGAACCAAAGGTTTTTTCTTTTCCTCCTCGGGATCATTTAGAATTAGCTTTAATGAACGACCTTATAGATTTTGAAAGAGGAAGTAAAATTACTGGAAGTAATTTTTATTATCTAAAAAATGAAGCAGTCATCTTAGAATTTGCCCTTTTCCAATTTATAATAGATCAACTTTTACCCGAGGAATTTAAAATCTTCATAACACCTGATTTAGCCAAGAATGAAATTCTGGATGGTATAGGATTTCAGCCTCGAGGGCCTGAAACTCAAATATACAGAATTGAAGATACAAATTTAGGTTTAATAGCAACCGCAGAAATTACCTTAGGTGGTTATCATAAAAATGAAATTATAGACGAAACGGAGCTACCATTAAAATATTTAGGTTTTTCTCATTGCTTCAGAACAGAAGCAGGAGCCTATGGAAGGTATAGTAGAGGATTATATAGAGTCCATCAATTTAGTAAGGCAGAAATATTTATTTTTTGCAAGCCAGAGGATTCTAAAAAAATGCATGAATATATTCTAAGTCTTGAGGAGAAAATCCTCTCAAAATTAGATATTCCATATAGAGTAATGGATATTTGCTCTGGAGATTTAGGAGCACCAGCAGCACGAAAGTTTGATATTGAAGCATGGATGCCCGGAAGGGGAGAATATGGAGAAGTAACCAGCTGTTCCAATTGTACAGATTATCAAGCAAGAAGACTTAATATTAGATTTAGAAGATTAACTGGCGAAGTAGAGTATGTCCATATGTTAAATGGAACGGCAATAGCAATTTCAAGAGCTCTAATAGCAATATTAGAAAATTTCCAACAGGAGGATGGATCAATTATAATTCCCGAGGTTCTCCATCCCTATACCTTAGGAATAAAAGAAATAAAACCAAAAAGAAAAGTCTTAAAGAATTTTACTTAAAAAGGAAATTGTTCTTTCCTCACGGGGAGAAAAAAAAATTCGAGAGGGAGATCCCTGTTCTACGATCTGTCCTTGATCCAAGAAGATAACCCAATCTGCAACTTCCCTTGCAAAGCCCATCTCATGAGTTGCTATTATCATAGTCATTCCCTCAAGAGCCAATTGTCTTATAACATCTAATACTTCCTTTGTCATCTCAGGATCAATAGATGAAGTTGGTTCATCAAAAAGCATTACCTCAGGCTCCATAGCTAAAGCTCTTGCAATAGCAACTCTTTGTTGTTGCCCACCAGAGAGTTGAGAGGGGAAACTTTTAGCTTTATCTAATAATCCAACTCTTTTCAATAATTCGTAGGCTTTTTCCTTCGCCAATTCAGGATCTATCTTTTTGACTTTAATAGGGGCTAAGGTAATATTATCTAAAACTGAAAGATGGGGAAATAAGTTAAATAATTGAAAGACCATGCCTACTCTCTGCCTTATTTTATTAATATCAACCTTTGGATCTGTAATTAATGTCCCATCTATATATATTTCTCCAATAGTAGGCTCTTCTAAACGATTTATACATTTTAATAAAGTACTTTTACCCCCACCACTGGGGCCAATTAAAACTAAAACTTCTCCCTTTTTTACTTCTAAATTTATACCTTTTAAGACATGTAGATTTTTAAATTTTTTATGTAAATTGACAACTTTAATCACCCTTTTTCAGCCTCTTTTCTAAATAACTTGATAATCTTGTTAATGGAATAGTCATAATCAAATAGAAAAGGGTAACTCCAATAAAAGGACTAAAAACATTAGCTTTCCAAGCTACCAGTTCCCTCCCAGATCTTAAAAGTTCTGTAACTGCTAAGGTTGAAGCTAAAGAACTTTCTTTAAGCATTGAGGCAAATTCATTGGTTAAGGGAGGTAATATTCTTCTAAATGCCTGAGGGAGAATTATATATCTCATTGCCTGAAAATATGCCATTCCTAAGGAACGAGCTGCCTCCATTTGTCCCTTTTCTATAGATTGAATTCCTCCTCTAAATATTTCACCGACATAAGCAGCAGAATTTAAAGAAAGACCAGTAATTGCAGCCGTTACGGCAGGAAGATTTAAACCAATAGAAGGTAAAGCATAATAAATAATCAATAATTGCATAAGGAGAGGTGTTCCCCTTATAATTTCTATATATAAACCTGTGGGATATCTAAATATTGGATTTTTTGATACTCTTCCAAGGCTTAAAATTAAACCAAGAATAATTCCAATACTTACAGAAATTAAAGTAAGGCGCAGCGTCATAACTGCACCCTTTAATAAATATGGGATACCATCAATAAAAACTTCTAAATTAAAATCCAAGCTATCACTCCTTTATCTAAGAGGTAAAGATCCAAACCATTTTTTATAAATTTCATCATATTTTCCACTTTTTTTCAGTTGATCAAGGATTAAATTTATTTTTATTAAGAGATCAGTATCTTCCTTTCTTACAGCAATTCCATATCTTTCAATTGTAAAAGGCTTTCCAATACATTTGATCTTAGGATGAGTCTTAGCATAATATAATGATACAGGCATATCATTAATAACAGCATCTACTCTTCCTAATTCTAAATCCATAAATGCCTCAGGGATTGTCTCATAACTTCTAATTTCTTTAATACCTATTTTGTCCTTCAATTTTTTTGCAGCAATTTCTCCTGTAGTTCCCAATTGGACCCCCACAACCTTTCCCTTTAAATCCTTTTCAGATTTTATTGTAGTATTATCTGCTCTTACAGCAATAATCTGTCCTGAATCAAAATATGGCTTAGAAAAATTAATTTCCTTTTTCCTTTCCTCTGTAATAGTCATAGCTGAGATTATAATATCAAACTTCTTTGCTTTAAGAGCAGCAATAATTCCATCAAAGGATGTATTTATAATTTCCAATTTTACTCCTAAAGCATTTGCAATCTCCTGAGCAATATCTATATCAAATCCAACTGGTTTATCTCCTTCCATAAACTCAAAGGGTGCGTAAGCAACATCACTCCCAACTTTTAGAACTCCAGCCTTTTTAATTCTCTCCACAGCACCCGCAGAAAAGATAGGTATAATTAAGAGAAGAAGAAATATCAATAGATAAAGTAAATTTTTCCTCATATTTATCTATCCTCCTTATTAAACTTTTATTCATTATAAGAATATTGATTTGCAAAGTCAAACACAGATAAAGAATCCTTCTATATAGAAATTCTATTGAACTTTTTAAAATTCTGGGCTATTCTTTTATAGATCTCCAAAGGAGAAGTAAAAATGGATTATCTGGTAAGGGGTATAGGAGAAAAAGGTAAAATCACAGTGTATGTAGCCAAAACTATAGATTTAGTTGAAAAAGCTCGAATAATTCACAATGCTTCACCAACAGCAATAGCAGCCTTGGGTAGAGCATTGACCTTGGTAGCAATTATGGGAAAAATGCTTAAAGGAAAAGAAACTATAAGTCTTCAAATATTAGGAAATGGACCTTTAGGTGGAATCTTTGTAGACTCAGATGCCTATGGAAATGTTAGAGGTTATGTGAAGAGGCCATACATAGATCTTCCCCCTACTCCTGAAGGGAAATTGGATGTCTCAAGTGCAGTCGGACAAAAGGGGATAATAAGTATAGTAAGAGACTTAGGATTAAAGAAACCTTATAGGGGATCTACAAATTTAGTTTCCGGTAGTATAGCAAAGGACTTAGCTTATTATTTTAGATCTTCTGAACAACAACCTTCTGTAGTAGCTGCAGGGGTATATGTAGATAAATCAGGAAGGGTCTCTTCAGCAGGAGGTTATATAGTTCAGATCCTTCCTGATACTTCTTTGGATTTAATTGAAAAACTTGAAAACAACATATACTCTATGGACCCACCAAGCCAACTTATTTTAAAAGGTATCTCTCCAGAAGAAATAGCAGAGAAAATATTAAAGGATTTAGACAAAAAAATTTTTGATTCTGAGAAACTTATTTATTCTTGTAGATGTAGCAGACCTAAAGCTGAAAATGTACTTTTAGCGTTAGGTATTAAGGAATTAAGAGAGTTAATTAATAAACAAGAAACAATAGAGGTAAAATGCGAATTCTGTGGAAATAAATACAAATTTATCCCCAAAGATTTAGAAGAACTAATTAATTTGTTAAAAAATAAACACTAAAATTAATCTTCCAATATTTCTTCCAATGGAATATACGAAAGATTAAAAGCTTCAGCGATAGCTTTATAGGCAATCTTACCTTCTACTAAATTAACTCCCTTTCTTAATGACGAATTTTCCTTTACTGCCCTCTTCCACCCTTTATCTGCTAATTCTAAAACATAGGGTAGAGTATTTAAGGTTAAAGCACGGGTTGCAGTTCGAGGTACAGCTCCAGGCATGTTAGAAACAGAATAATGTATGATCTCCTCTTCCTCATAAATAGGATTTAAATGAGTTGTGGGTTTTGAAGTTTCAGAACATCCTCCTTGATCGATAGCGACATCAACAAAAACCGCACCAGGTTTCATACTTCTGAGCATCTCCCTGGTAATAATTTTGGGAGCCTTTGCACCAGGAATTAATACTGCTCCTATAAGAAGATCTGCATATTTTACAACCATTCTAATGTTGTAGTTATCAGCAATCATAGTAGTTACTCTTCCTTGAAAAAATTCATCTAAAAATCTTAATCTTCGAGGATTAATATCTAATACTGTTACTTGAGCTCCCATACCTAAGGCTATCCTTGCAGCATTAAAACCTACAGTTCCTCCACCAAGAATTACAACCGTAGCTGGAGGAACTCCCGCAACTCCAGAAAGAAGAATACCTCTTCCTCCATAAGGCTTTTCTAAATATTTTGCTCCTTCTAAAGGTGCCATCCTGCCAGCAATTTCACTCATAGGAGCAAGTAACGGTAAAAATTTATCTTCATTTTGTACTGTCTCATATGCTATTCCAATTATTTTCTTATTTAAAAGATTCAAAGTTAGATCGTAAGAAGCTGCAAGATGTAAATAAGTAAATAATACTTGTCCTTCTTTTAACAAAGAATACTCTTCAGGTAACGGCTCTTTTACTTTTAAAATTAACTCTGATTCGTAAAAAACATCTTCATGTCTTGATACAATTCTTGCACCTGCCCACTTATATTCTTCATCAGAAAAACCACTTCCAATTCCTGCCCCTTTTTCTATAATTACCATATGTCCCCGTTGAACTAATGTCTCTACGCCTCCAGGAACAATTGCAACTCGATTTTCTTCAGATTTAATTTCCTTAGGAATTCCAATAATCATAATCCATGCCTCCTTGCAAGATAATAATAAATAGCTACTAAGGTTTTCGCATCTTTAATTTTGTTTTCCTTTATTAATCTCTCTACATCTTCCTTTCTTAGAGAAATAATCTCCAAAAATTCATCTTCCTCAGGATTCACCTTGGTTTTTTCAAGATTTTTTGCCTCAAAAAGGTATAAGACCTCATTACTTATTCCAGGAGATGTATAAAAGGAATGAATTAATTCTAATCTTTTTGCCCTATATCCAATCTCTTCCTCTAACTCCCTAATAGCACATTGATATGGATCTTCACCAAAATTTAACTTTCCTGCAGGAATTTCTAATAAAATTTCACCAGTACACATTCTATATTGCTTTACAAAAAAAACACCACCATCATGATTTATGGGGAGTATTGCAACAGCACCCGGGTGTTCTACAAGTTCTCTTATTCCAATTTTACCATTGGGTAATTCCACCTCTAATTCTTTAACATTTACAATTTTCCCTTTATATAATAGTTTCTCTCTTAATATTTTTTCCTTCATTGTTCCACCTTATTTAACCATTAGTAGAAAGAATTTCAGAAGTATACTTCTCTCTTAAACTTTTTTTTATTTCATTTGCTTTTAGTAACATTTCCCTTGCATGTTGTTGGCTAATCTCAGAAACAATACTTCCTCCAAACATTCTTGATAACTCAATTATTCTTGATTTTTCCTCTAATAAACTCACCTTGATACGTGTCTGTTCATTTAATATCTTTTTCTCTACATAAAAATGTGCATCTGCCCACGCTGCAATCTGAGGTAAATGAGTAACACAAAATATTTGCCTTCCAAAAGAAAGATTCCAAAGCTTTTGAGCTAATAGATAAGAAGTTTCTCCTCCAATTCCAACATCTATTTCATCGAAAATCAGTATGGGAGTTTGATCTATCTTATTGATAATAGTTCTTAAGGCTAACATAATTCTTGATATCTCTCCCCCTGAGGCAATATTTTTAAGGGTTTTTAAATCTTCGCCAGGATTAGTAGAAAGTAGAAATTCTACCTCTTCTAATCCCTTGCTACTAATCTTTGTATTATTTAGCACAAGAACATGAGGTCCCATAGGTGCTAAAAATTTCACAGAAAACTTTGCATTCCTAATTCCTAAATCTTTAAGTTCCTTCTCTACATTCTCTTCTAAAGTCTTAGAAATTTCCCTTCTAATTTCCGATAATTTCTGAGCTTCTAAAATTATTTGTTCCTCTAACATCTGTATCTCTTTTTCAATTTCTTCTAATCTCTCTTCACTACTTAAAAGTTCCCTTAATTCCAATTCAATTTTTTTTCTATATTCAAGTATCTCACTAATTGTTCTTCCGTACTTTCTTTTAAGCTGTGAAATCTTATATAATCTTTCTTCAACTTCTTCTAATCTGGAAGATTCTATATTGAGACCATCTTTAAATCGAATTAGAGAATCTACCGCTTCGTCTAAATATAATTTTGTATTAGATAATAATTCACATATATTCTCAATATTCTTATCTAAATTAGATAAAGAGGATAAAAGATTAAGACTTCTACTTACTTGATCTAAAGCAGAAATTTTGGGTTCTTGAGATTCATAGAGCAAAGTATAGACTTCCTCTAAATTGTTCCTTATTTTCTCAAGATTTTGAAGAAATTTTCTTTCCTCAAGTAATGCTTCCTCTTCTTCTTCTACTAACTTGGCTTTATCTATTTCTTCTATTTGAAACTTAAAAAGATCAATTCTTTGTTGTCTTTCTTTTTCCCTTTCGTACATATTTTCTCTTTCAGAATATAACTTTCTGAGGTATTCAAATATCTCTTTCAAACTTCTTTTTTGTTTTAAGCATTCTTCTCCACCAAAAAGATCTAGCAATTCTAACTGAGTATCCCTGTGAAGAATCTTTTGATGTTCATATTGTCCATGAATTTCCATTATATTAGAAAGAAGTTTCTCCAGCATACCAACTGTAACTAATTCTCCATTTACTCTGCATTTACTTCTTCCTGCCCTATTAATCTCCCTATACACCAAAAGTGTTCTATCCTCTTCTTTTGGTATCCCCCATTCATCTAATATCCCCTCAACAAAAGAATTAACTGAGAAAATGGCTTCAACTACAGCCTTATTACTTCCTGTTCCAATAATATCTGTAGATGCTTTTTCTCCTAACAAAAATGATAATGCATCTATTAAAAGAGATTTACCTGCACCAGTCTCTCCAGTAATTACATTTAAGCCCTCATGAAAATCTAAAGTTATTTCATCTATGATAGCAAAATCCTTTACATGTAAGGCTAAAAGCATTTTTCTACCTCCAATGGAGTTTTTTCTTCAATCTTTTAAAAAATTCCCAATCTTTCAGAAAAAGCAATTCTGCATTAAATGGAGCTTTCTTAATAATAACTCTTTCATTTTTTCCTATTAAATCCACCTGCTTTCCATCAATCCATACTTCCACTTGCCAAGATCTTCTAGGTAATGAAAGCATAATTTCTCTATCAAAGGAAAGAAGCAAAGGACGAGAGGAAAGAGAATGGGCACATATAGGAAGAATCTCTACCACATTCAATTCTGGAAAAATAACTGGTCCACCAGCAGAAAGAGCATATGCTGTAGAACCTGAGGCAGAAGCTATAATTAAACCGTCAGCAGGAGACGTAGCTATACTTTCCTGTCCATAAAAAAGCTCAAAGGATATAAGGGGAGTGTTTTCAGCTTTTAATAAAACTGCCTCATTAAATATATAGTATGTTACATTTTTAGGAATAATGTTTAACTCTAACACAAGATGTTTCTCTACAAAGAATTCTCCCCTCTCTAATATATGAAATTTTTTTTCAAAATCTTTTGCTTCTAGGGTAGTTAAAAATCCTAATCTTCCTGTATTAATTCCTAAGACAGGAATATTGTATTTTGCAACCCTTTGAAGGGTATATAATACCGTACCGTCTCCTCCTATGGCAATAACTAAGTCCATATTATTAATAAAAGAATTTTCTTTATTGTTTAAAAGATATATCTCCTTTAAATTATTTTTACCCCATTTTTGTAATTCTGGGATTATTTTTTTTGTCTCTCTTTTTCGAGGATTATATATAATCCCTATCTTTTGTAATAGAATTTTGAGTTCCAGAGATTCCAAGCCTCCTTCACTACCTTTTCGAAATCTAACTCTTTTTTTTCTTTTCCAAAAAGTGATGGGTATTCAATATTTCCCTTTCCTTCTTTACTAAAATAATAAGTAAGATTTCCCAAATAAAATCCCAAAGACTCAACTTCCTTAATAATTTTCTTAAATACCTCAATATGTACCTCTAAATCCTTAACAATACCTCCTCCTTTAACTTTGTTAGGTCCGGCTTCAAATTGAGGTTTTATTAGTGCAATTATCTTACTATTTTCTTTCAAAAGATTAGGGAGTCTTGGAAAAATTTTCAATATGGAAATAAAGGATACATCTATAGTTATTAGATCAAATTTTTCTGGAAAATTTTCACTTTTTATGTATCTCGCATTAATTCCTTCCATAACAACTACCTTTGGATTATTTCTCAAAGTTTCATGAATTATTCCCTTTCCCACATCTAAAGCATAGACTTTTTCTGCACCTTCTTTCAGAAGACAATCGGTGAAACCTCCTGTACTTGCACCAATATCTAAAACAACACAATTCTTTAGATTAAGATTAAAAACTTCTAATGCTTTTTTTAATTTAAACCCTCCTTTACTAACATAAGGGGAAGGCTCTTTAATTTCAATATCAATTTCTTCAAAAAATTTCATGTCAGGTTTATCCACTAATTTCCCATTAACTAATACTAATCCTGCCATTAATGCTCTTTTAGCCTTTTCTCTACTTTCAAAGATTCCCTTTTTTACCAAAATAATATCAATTCTTTCCTTCACAGACTTCTAACCTTGTATAATAATATCTCTTCTAAAATTTTTGACATTTTAGGTGGAGTTAAGTTATAAATCTCTTTTAAAAATTCTGCATTACCTTTCTCTAAAAACTTCTCAGGCAAAGCAAAGGGTAAAAGTTTGATAGGTAAATCATTTTTATGAAGCCATTCAGAAATTGCAGTAAACAGTCCTCCTGTGATAATATTCTCTTCAAAAGTTATCAATATGGAATGAGATTTAATAAGATCATCTAGTAATATATAGTCTAATGGCTTTAAGAATCTCATATTTACAACTGTAGGATTTATACCCTTTTCTGAAAGAACTTCTGCAGTTTTTAATGCAGGATAAACCATAGATCCTATTGCACAAAATAACACATTTTTGCCCTTTTTTAAAACTTCTCCTTTTCCTATATTAAGTTTTTCATAAGGTTTGTTTATATCAACCCCATATCCACTTCCCTTAGGAAAACGTATAGCGATCGGACCATTATAATTTGCTGCTGTATAAAGCATAGATCTAAGCTCCATTTCATCTTTTGGAGCCATAATAACCATGTTAGGAATTATTCGAAGATATGAAAAATCATATATCCCTTGATGGGTGGGACCATCATCACTTACAATTCCTGCTCTATCTAAAATAAAAACTACTGGCAATTTCTGAAGACATACATCATGAATTATTTGATCAAAAGCTCTCTGTAGAAAAGTGGAATAGATAGCAACGATAGGTTTAAATCCTGTAATAGCAAGTCCTGCAGCAAAAGTTACTGCATGTTCCTCTGCAATTCCCACATCAAAAAATCTGTCTGGAAATTCCCTTGCAAAATATATTAATCCTGTTCCATCAGGCATTGCTGCTGTTATTCCAACTATCCTATCATCTCTTTTAGCTAAATCCACCAAAGTTCTCCCGAAAACTTCAGTATAAGTAAGACCTTTACTTGACCTCTCAGATTTTGCAGAAATACTATGATATTTAGGAGGACATGCCTCTGCTTCGTTATGTCCGTTTCCCTTTTTAGTCAGTACGTGAATTAGAACGGGAGTTTCGAAATTTCTTTTTATACTATTTAGAGCTGAAATTAAAAGGGGAATGTCGTGTCCATCAAAGGGACCAAAATATTTAAATCCCAAGTCTTCAAAGATAGGTTTTGCTATTAGAATGCTTTTTATTCCCCTTTCAATTTTTAAGCTTAAGTCTAATAAAAATTTTCCAAAGGAAGAAGATTTTAAAAGATTTTGGGTTGTCTGTTTAAATAACCTAAATATAGGATGATTTCTTAACTTTGCCAAGTATATTGCCAAAGCTCCTATGTTAGGAGATATTGAATGTTCATTATCATTTAAAATTACAATTAAATCTGTCTTTAAAAAACCAATTTGATTTAATGCTTCCCATGCCATTCCTGAAGTTAAAGCTCCATCGCCTATTATGGCTATTACTTTATATTTTTCGCCTTTTAAATCTCTTGCTTTTGCCATACCAAGGGCTGAGGAGAGAGATGTTCCTGCATGTCCCACTGCAAAGGTATCATAAATGCTTTCCCAAGGTGCAATAAAACCACTTATTCCCCCATATTTTCTTATAGTATTAAATTTCTCGAATCTTCCCGTAATTAATTTATGGGTGTAACACTGATGTCCCACATCCCAAACTATTTTATCTTCCGGAGCATTAAACACATAATGAACTGCAAGAGTAAGCTCAACAACTCCTAAATTTGATGCTAAATGTCCACCATTTTGCTCCACAGTATCGATAATAATTTTTCTTATTTCTGAAGAGAGTTCTTTTAATTGTAAAAAAGATAATTTCTTAATATCCTTAGGTTCTTTTATTTTTTCCAATAACATATCTCTTCTCGTGCTTTTAAATCCAAAACCTTATCCCAATTTCTTAAAATATTTCTTAATACTCCATTCACAAATTTACTTCCTGAAATACCAACATATTTTTTTGTCAACTCCACTGCCTCATTCACAGAAACCCCTACTGGGATATCATTAAAACTCAAAATTTCACAAATTGCCATTCTTAGAGCATTTCTTTCTATTACTCCTAATCTCTCAATCTTCCACTCATAACTAAATTCTGAGATAATTCTATCTGCAAAATTCTTATATTTTAAACAGACCTCCCACAGTTTATGGGCAAATATTTGAGCATTTGGGGAAAAATCTTGAAAATCTATTTCTACTTCTTGTCCCAAATCCTTCTGAAACAAATAGGTGAGTATTTTTTCCCTACATCTTGTCCTTTCTTTACTCATCTTTCCCTTCCTATATTTATGAATATTTCTTTTAATTTATTCCACAGTTCAATAAGGCTTTCTTTATTATCAAAGAGAGAACCTAAAATAAACCCTAAAATAGCTAAACTAAACCAGAATAAAGTTTTCCAAAATCCTATTATTAAAAAGGATATAGCTAAAATAATCCCAATTAATGTTCCAATTATTCTACCTTTATATTCTCTCCAATTCATCCCTTACTCCTCTTAACAGGAACAATAATATCTTCAATAATAACCTCTACCTTTTCTAAGGTAATATTTAAAACATTTTCAAAATAGATCCTCACTCTTTGTTGAAGCTCACTCACAATCCTATTTACATCAACACCAACAGGTATTTTTATTTTAAGTATTAAACTTACTTTATTTCTTACAATATTAATTTCTGGCTTAATTTCTTGAATCTCACTAAAATACTGAGCAATATCCTTAATAGAATTTTTAAGCCCCTGTAATGAAATCTTTATACTTCCCAAACCAGAGGTATCTCCAATATATAGCATAAGGTTTTCTTTATATACTAAAGAAGAAACAAAAGTAATAAAACTAAGAATAAAAATAATTATGAGAATTACTAAAGAAAAGATAATACCCTCTTTATTTATCCAATTAATAAACTTTAAAATAGGACCAAACTGAAGTATAGCCAAAATAGAAACTAATGAGAGGAAAGATAAAACCAATCCTAATATAATAAATAAAAGTTTTTGATACCAATTAATTTTCACTTCTTTTCCTCCTTTTTACTTTTCTCTCCCAAATATATACCTTTTATTAAGATATTAACCTCTTGAACATTAAGTCCTGTCATACTTTCTACAACTTCTTTAACATGAGTTTGTACTTCCCTTGAAACTTCTGGAAAAGAATAATTAGGTAAAACATATAGGGGAATAAATATACATACATCTTTATCCTTCAACTCAACCTTTATCCCCCTTCCTATGGGTATTCCTGAAACTAACCTCTCAAATGTAGATGGAAGACTATCCCCTATTCTTGAAACACCTTTTACTTCCTGTGCAGCGATTCCAGCTATAATCGAAATTACCTCTTTGGAAATCTTAACAGATCCGTAGGAAAGTTCTTCCTTCATATTTATCACTCCTCAATCAGAATTCTTCTTTGTAAAAAATCTGTAGAAAACTGTCCTTTAATAAAGAAACTATTTTCAAGAATTTTTAAATGAAGAGGGATAGTAGTTTTTACACCAACAATAATAAACTCTCTTAATGCTCTTTTCATTCTTTCTATGGCTTCCTCCCTATCTTTTCCCCAAACTATAACCTTTGCTAATAGGGAATCATAAAAGGGAGGTACAGTATATTCTTCATATAAATGAGTATCAACCCTTACAAATGGTCCTCCCGGAGGTATAAATTTTACTATCTTCCCTGAAGAAGGAGCGAAATCATTAAAGGGATCTTCAGCATTTATTCTACATTCAATAGTATGTCCTCGAATAGAAACATCTTTAAAGTTTATTTTTTCTCCAGCAGATATTAATATTTGCCATTTTACAAGATCAATTCCTGTTGCCATCTCGGAAACTGTATGCTCCACTTGAATTCTTGTATTAACTTCCATAAAATAAAAATGTCCATTTTTATCTAAAAGAAATTCAAAGGTTCCTGGTCCTACATAACCAACTTTATAAGCCCCCTTTGTAGCTGCCCTACTCATAGCCTCCCTTAACCTCTGATCTACTACAGGAGAGGGTGATTCTTCTATAAGTTTTTGATGCCTCCTTTGAATAGAGCAATCCCTTTCTCCTAAGGAAATAATATTTCCATATTTATCACCTAAAATTTGAATTTCTACATGCCTTGGTTCTTCTATATATTTTTCAATATAAACTCCTGGATTACCAAAGGCTTTCTCTGCCTCCATTTTAGCTACCCTTAAGTTTTGAATCAGATCTTCAGGATAATAAGCAACCCTCATTCCCTTCCCTCCACCCCCTGCAGTAGCCTTAATCAATATAGGAAATCCAATTTCTTTTGATATTTTAAGAGCTTGTTTCTCATCCTCTATTAATCCATTTGATCCAGGAATTAAAGGAACACCAGCCTCTTTCATTATTCTTTTTGCTCCAGACTTATCGCCAAGCTTTTCTATAGTCTCTTTACTTGGTCCAATGAATACTAAACCATGCTCTTCACATATTTCTGCAAACCTTGCCGATTCTGCTAAAAATCCATATCCTGGATGGATTGCTTCCGCATTAGTTATTAAAGCTGCGCTAATTATATTAGGAATATTCAAGTAACTCTGCGAAGCCAAGGGTGGACCAACGCAGACAGCTTCATCTGCTATTTGAACATGTAAAGAGTCTTTATCTGCTTCTGAGTATATAGCGACAGTTTTTATTCCAAGCTCCTGGCATGCTCTAATAACTCTTATAGCTATTTCTCCTCTATTTGCAATTAAAATTTTCTTAAACATAATCTATTCAGGTTCTATAAGAAACAATTTTTGTCCATATTCCACTGGTTGTCCATTTTCCACTAATATCTCTTTTATTCTACCCCGAATATCAGATTTTACTTCATTCATTAACTTCATAGCCTCTATTATACATAAAGTTTGCCCTACTTCTACTAAATCACCTTCATTTACAAATGGAGGAGCGCCAGGAGCAGGAGCCCTATAAAATATCCCAACTAAAGGAGCAATTATATAATTACCATTTTCAATTTTTTCTGTTTTTTTCTCTTCAATATCTGAGACTATTGGAGCAGATAATATATTTCCTCCTGCATTATCAGTTTTTCTAAGAACCAATTTTATTGAGCCATCTTCCAATACCAACTCTCCAAGATTGGTCTGTGTGAAAAGATAAATTATTTCCTTTATATCATCAAGACTCCACTCTCTCATAAATATGTCTCCTTTTCTATTTTAAGTTTACGCCCTTTCAACATATTTTGCATTTCTAGTATCAACAACAACCTTATCTCCTATTTGAATAAATAATGGTACCTGAATTACTAAGCCTGTTTCTAATTTTGCAGGTTTCGAACCTCCAGAAACAGTATCTCCCCTTAAGCCAGGATCCGTTTCCACTACCTCCAAAATTACTGTGATAGGCAATTCTATCCCAATGGGAACATTCTCATAAAATAGAATATTTACTATAACTCCCTCTTTCAAGTAATTTAAAGATTCTCCTATTTGATCTGAAGTTAGCATGTACTGTTCATAAGTCTCTTGATCTATGAAATAATATTCATCACCTTTATTATATAAATATTCTGCCTCTTTCTTTTCAATAAATGCTTGAGGGACAAAATCTTCTGACTTAAAAGTCTTTCTCAAAACATTCCCCGTTTTTATATTTTTAAGTTTTACTCGAACTGTAGCTTGCCCTTGCGCCATATGTACATGCTGTGTTTCCAATACTACGTATATTTCGCCATCTAATTCAATAGTAAGACCTGGATAAAAATCGTTTGTTGAAATCATCCTTTGTACCTCCTTTATAGAAGTATTAGTTCCTTTGGGGAATGATTCAATATTTCTCCTTTTTCTTTTCTTACCACAACTAAATCTTCTATTCTGACACCAAATTTCTTTGGTATATAAATTCCAGGCTCAATAGTAATCACCATATTTTCCTTCAATATGCCCTCCCCTTTTGGGGTAAGTCTTGGAGCTTCATGAATCTCCAAGCCCACTCCATGTCCTAATCCATGTCCAAAATATTCTCCAAAACCATTCTCTTGAATTATATCACGTGCAGATTTATCTACAAACTCAATACTGATTCCTTCTTTTAAAAGCTCCTCTGTCTTATTTTGAGCTTCTAAAACTATATTATAAATTAAAAGCTCTTCTTCCGAGGGAGTACCTAAAAAAATCGCTCTTGTTATATCAGAGTGATATCCATTATAAAGAGCCCCAAAATCAATAACAACAAATTCTTGAGGTAAAATTTCCTTACTACTTGCTCTTCCATGGGGAAGAGCAGACCTCCATCCAGAAGCAACAATAGTGTCAAAAGCAGGTTTCTCAGCACCTAACTTTATCATTTGATATTCCAATTCTATAGCAACATCTTTCTCTTTTACCTTGGGCTTAATTAGTTCTAATGTCTTTTTAAAAGCTCTTTCTGCAATTTCTAATGCTTTTTTAATATCTCTTATTTCCTCTTCAGTTTTTATCATTCTTAAATTTTCTACCCATCCATTTAGTGAAACAAACTCACAATCACTAAAAACATCTCTCCATTTGAGCCAATCATTATATGAAACATAATTTCCCTCAAAGCCTACTTTTTTCCATTTTCCTTTCTTTTCTTTAATATAATCAAGAAAGGTTTTTTCAATATCAACTAATATAGGCTCTGCATCAATTACTTCATTCTTTACCTGCTCCAAATATCTTGAGTCTATAAGAATATAAGATTTTTCTGGCTCTACCAAAAGAATCGCAGTAGAGCCAGAAAAATTAGTAAGGTAACGAATATTTTTTAAACTTGTTATCAATATAGCATCAAATTCTTCCTTTTTTAATCTTTCCTGAATTTTATCTAAATTCATTTTCCAATTCCTTTACTCTAACATTTTTAAGGTAATAAGTATTACTAATTCCTTATCAGTTTGCTCTATTCTCCTAGATTTAAATAATTCTCCAATAATAGGAATATCCCCTAATATAGGTACCTTAGTAACAGTTTGTATATCTTCCGTACGGATAAGTCCACCTATTGCTAATGTTTGCCCGTCTATTAAAGTTACTGTCGTTTGAGCTTCCCTGGTACTTATTTGAGGTACTCCTTGAACAAATCCAGTTAAAGTACTTACCTGAGGTCTAATTACAGCAGTTATAGTCCTATCTGGATTCACCTTTGGTGTAACTTCTAAAATTATTCCAGCGTCTATATAAGTAACTTCTCTGGTTCCATCTGGTTTCGTCGTCACTAAAGGAACTCTATCTCCAATCATTATTTTTGTCTGTTTATCACTTAAAGTGGTCATGCTGGGTTGAGCTAAAATTTTTGCATCTTGTTGTGTTTCTAAAGCCTTTAAAATTGCAGGAATAGAAACTTCAGTAGATAGCATACTTACTCTTAAGCTGGCCCAGTCTGCAGGAGCTGAAATCTTAACTCCCAAACCAATAGCACCAGTACTCCAATCAATTCCTAATTCTTTTGTTTTTCCTCTTGTAACTTCAAGAACATTTACATCTACACGAACCTGAGGGGTAGGTTTATCTATTTCCCTTATAATTCTTAATACTTCATCTATTTGATCTGAGGGACCCTCCATAAATAATATACTTGTTCTCGAATCATAGTTAAATGAAACATTTTTTGCTTTTTCAGAAACCAAAGGTTTTAAGAGATCAAAGGTAATATAATTAAGTTCTTTCTTTTCTGTCCTTATCTGAGGTTTCATTTCTGGAACAGTTACAACCTTCTCTTCTATAGGAGAAACAATATAATATGCTTGATTCTCAATTCTCTCAATATTTATTCTTCCTGCTTTACTTATCAATTCTAAGGCTCTTTCCCACCTAACTTTGCTTAAGTATAAATCTATTGTTCCACTAACTCTAGCATCTATTATGAAACTTACATCTCCAATTCTTGCTAATTCTCTTATTACCTCTCTAATGTCTGCTTTTCTTAAATCTCCTGATATCAATATTTTTCCATTCTCTCTATCAACTTTTAACAAAGGTTTACTAACTTCAACAACTTCTCCAGCCTTTATTTTTATAACATCTTCTCTATCCATCTTTGATATTAATTCTTCAAGACTTCTTAAATCTGAATCGCTACCCCTTGCTAAGAGAAGTTTAGTATTTTCATCATAGCTTAATTTTAATCTTCCTGCCAAATCACTCCATACTCTTTTTATATCTTCAATGGTAACATATTTTAAAACAAACAAGCGAGTGCTTTCGGAGATAACAATTACCTCTTCTTTTCTGGGAATATCTATCTTACCTATTAGCTCCTCTAATACCTTTAGGTCTTCTTCTTTCCCTTGCGCTATCAAAAGGCCTGTCCTCTCATCATAGGATAAGCTTAGGTTCTTTATTAGGGCTCCTCCTGCCCTCTGGATATCCCCTATCCCTATGTACCTTAATGAATATATCTTTGTCCTTGCTACCTCTACTGGTAATGCTACCTTCTCCTCCTTTGGCTTTACATATGTTATCTTGTCCCTCTCCTCTATACTCACATTTCCTATACTGCTTAGTATCTTTAATACTTCACTTAGCTCTACTCTGTTCAGATATAGCTCTACTTCCCCTACTACCTTCGGGTCTATTACAAAGTTTATCCCTGTCTTCTTTCCTATCTCCCTTATTACTTCTTTTATGTCTATCCTCTTTATCTCTCCACTTATTAGGTATATTCCTCCTTCCCTCTCTACCTTTATTAGCTCCCTCTCTACTTGTACTACTTCCTCCTTCTTAGGTATATCTATCCTTGATATTAATTCCTCTAATACCTTTAGATCTTCTTCTTTCCCTTGCGCTATCAAAAGGCCTGTCCTCTCATCATAGGATAAGCTTAGGTTCTTTATTAGGGCTCCTCCTGCCCTCTGGATATCCCCTATCCCTATGTACCTTAATGAATATATCTTTGTCCTTGCTACCTCTACTGGTAATGCTACCTTCTCCTCGAAAGATTTTACATAATTTATCTCTCCTACTCTTTCAATGCTAAATCCCACTATTCTACCTAAAAGAGGAAGAAGCTCTTCTATGGGTACTTTATTTATGTAAAATTCAACCTCTCCTGAGACCTTAGGATCTATAACAAAATTTATATTTGCCTTTCTTCCTAACTCTTTTATGATTTCTCTTATATCAATCTTCCTAAGCTCTGCAGTAACATATACTTTGTTACCAATCTTATCTATTTTCAAAAGATCTGTTAAAGCTAAAGTTGGGGGTTCTACTTTTTCTTGTATTTTTTTCTTAACCAACAATTCTCCCCCTTCTTTAATCTCGTAAGATAATTCGCTCCCTCTAATTATCAAATCTAAAGCACGATCTACTGGGATTCTATTAAGAGTAACAAATATATTCCTACTTATATCACCTTCAATAAATATACTTTTACCTGTTTTCTTTGCAATCTCCTGTAAAACAACTTTAATATCTTCTCCCTGTAAACTTGTAGAGATATAAATATTACCATCAATTTTCTCCATCAAGATTTTTTCAGGAGGAACAGGCACTTCAGTAATAATCTTTTCAGCAGGAATATCTAGGGATTTTACAAAATTTTCAATCTTAACAAGATCAGCAGATGGTCCAGAGATAATTAGCCAATTTCTATCTTCTTCGGTGGCTACAATAAGATTTTTGTTTATATTACTTATAAGATCCTTAGCTTTCTTTGAATCAAAATATTTTAAAGGAAATATTTTAGTTGTTATATCTCTGCTTTCCAGTTTTTGCATTTTGTCTAAGGTACTCACTATTAAAACTTCTCCTTGCTGAATATATCCAAGATCGCTTGCAGCAAGAAGAGAATAAAAAGCATCTTTAAAGGTCACATCTTTCAAGTAAACACTTATTCTTCCTTGTACACTAACATCAGTTATGATATTTATCCCTATAAGCTGACCCATTGCCTTTAAAACATCTCTTATTTCCGCTCTATCAAAGGTTAAAGAAATTTTTTGTAAAAATCTATCTACTGTAGGCTTAGGTTGAGTAATTATCTGACTTTCAGATGGGGCAGTTCTTGAGGGAACTTCAGAAATATAAGATGGAGTTATTGCTACCTCCTTAGGTTTTTCTTCTGAAACTATCTCTGGTTTTACCTCAACTTTTACTGTCCTCCCAGGAAGTTTTGCAAGAATATCCTCCGTTCCCACAACTAACCCTTGATCTGTTTCTTTAATATTTACTTTTGGATAAGAAACTTTTAAATCAAATACCAAACGGGTTATTACTGGTTCCTTTGAAAATTGAGAAATTCTTAGACTCAAAAAGGGGCTAACATTTATATTATAACTTTTTACAGAAGTTTTATCGAGGGTATCTTCTAAATCCACAACAAATCTTAAGGGATTTTTTAATAACAAAGTTTTGTATGGAGGTATTAATTTGTTTTCAGTATTTATTATAATTAAAGGTGGTTTTAGTTTTTTATCTATTGTGATCCCTAATAATTTATATTCTTTCTTTTTAGTAGAAACAGAAGGTTTTACTTCTGCTTCAGTTATAATCTGTGGATTAACAGATAATGTTATACTTCCTAACTTTGTAGATATATTATATTTAGGAGTTGAACCAACAAAGTTAAAAATTAAGGTAAGAGTTTCTTTTTTAATATCCTCCTGAAAGTCAATCTTACTAATAAAACCTTTGTTTATATCTAAAGACTTTCCTTTAATCTTGTTCTCAACTTTTTCTAATGTTAAAGATATTTGAGATCCCTTTTGAGAGACATTATATTTAGGAATTGTAGGCGAAGAGAAAAACAATATAATATCCATAGATCCTGGAGTTGGCTCCTTAATTTGAATACTTACCAAGGAAGTTATTGCTGCAAAGTTTATTACTGTTAAAATAAGCAATAAAAATATAAAACTTTTAATAAATTTCAAATCATTCACCTCCTAATTTTAATATGGCAACCTCATTCCCTTTTTTTAAAGTTAAACTCTCATCATCTATTTTCGAAACAAATATGTCATTTTTCAAAAATTGCCCAGTCTTAACAAAATATCCTTTATCACCCTCTTCAAGAAGGGCATAATATATACTCCCAACTTTAATTATCCCTGTTAATCTAAAATTCTTTGCAAAAGTCTTAACTTGTGAAATTATTTTAATGGGTGTAGATACCTTATCTCCTCTTGGAGTAATCCCTACCACTTGTTTTGTAGTAGAAACAACTGTTCCCTCCTTAGGAGGAGTTATCACTGGAGCAAAGGGATTACTTCTTCCCAAATTAATATTCACATATGTATAAACTACCTCTTTATAAGTTAAAGTACTTAAAATCTGTGTTAAAGTATCAGTAACAGGAGGAGTGGAAACAACTTTAGGTTTTGCTTCGGGCTCAGGTGGAAAAACCAAAAAATTAGCATAGTAATAATAACCTACTCCTCCTATTAATAATAAACTTCCAATTATTAACATTACTAATCTAAATTTTGGTTCTTTAAATAAAGCGCTTAAATTCATTATCTCCCCCTTACTGAGCTATAAATGTAGATAAAATAAAATTATATTTCAATGAAGAAGCCTCAACATTAACAGGATTTATCTTTAAATTTTTAATTAATATTAATCGAGGGGCTGTTTTAATCTTAGAAAGAAAGAGTAAAAAAGAACCATAACTTCCTTCCATATCTATACTATAATTATATTCTTCATAAGGAGGAGTTTTATCCTCAGATTTAGGTATTGTAGATGGAAGGGGCTTAAAAGAGTTTATCTTTAATTTTGAATCCCGAGATATCTTTTCTATATAAATCAGAAGCCTTGGTAAATCCTCCTTCAGAGGAAGTTTTTCTTGTAATTCTGAATATCTTCGAAGAGCTTCTCTAAATTTATCCCATTCCTCTAATAATTTCTTATAACTTGCTTGATATCTTAATAAAGTCTGCCTGTTGATCTCAATATTTTCTAAAAGAGTTGTTTTCTCCTCATCAAGGGGACGGTATATAAGAAAATAAAAAACCCCTATTATTAATAATAAAATTAGTGAAAGGATAATCCAAATATTTATCTTCATTCCATCCCTCTCTTATACTGTGCAGATAACTGAAAATTAATAGATTCATAGGGCGGATTTCCCACTCTTGATGCAAAAGATAACTTCACATTCTCCCATATTCCCAAACTTTCCATTTGAGCAAGAAAAACTGCTATATCATTATAAGATAATGCAAAACCCTCTATACCTAAACTCAAATCTTCCATAGAGAAATTTTTAAGCCATAAATTTTTCGGAGTATTTTTATTCAAATTTTCAAATAGGAATAACCACGAAATCTCCTTATGGGAAATTTCATCCAAAAGTTTTAATTTCTCACTATATTGCTTTTTTAATTCATCTATTTTCTGAAGTTCTCTTAATCTATCCTTTATAGAAGATATCTGTTGTTCTAAAGAGATATTCTCATTTCTCAGATTTCTAACCTCTATTAATAGATTTCTATAAAGGGTTAAGCCCCCTAAAAGGAGGATAAATAAAACAATAAAGAATAATATACCTAAAAAGGGAATTCTTATTACTTCCTTTTTTTTAACTACCCTTGGTAATAAATTTATTCTAAACATAATTTATACCTTCCCCCAAAGAAGAAGTCCCAATGGAACACACCACTTCGGAAGATCCTTTTGAAAAGTAGATAGTGCATCTTTACTTTTAACTTGTATATTCATCTCATTCAAGGACATAGGAAATATTTCTATTTTTATTCCCATCATTGATTCCAACATTTCTATAAAATCTTGATTTAATCCATTATCTCCTAAGAGAATTAATCTTTCAATACGTTCCCCAGGATATTGCATATAGAAAAGATTAACATTTTGAAAAATCTCTTTTAAATACTCATCTAAAGCATATGACCTACTTAGATCATCCAATTCTTCATCTTCAAACCAATTCTTAGTAACTAGAGTTCTAAAGAAAAAGGGCTTTTTATTTTTTGAAATTAATAAATCAACAAATCTGTCTCGAGCATAAATAAATAGAGTTAATTCCTCGGGAATTTCCTTTCTTTCTTTAATCGCAGTTCTTATAGCACAAAAGGAACTTACATCTATAAGTTCCGGCTCTAAATTTAAATCCTTTATAATTTCTAAATAAGAATTTAAAATCTCTGAAGGAGAAACTACCAATAACAACTGATACTCCTTCGTATTTTCCCTTTCTGTTATACCTAATATTTGATAGTCGAAATATACATCCTCTACTGGGAACGGGATATATCTCTCCAACTCCCATCTTAAAGCTTCCCTAACCTCTTCTTCTGGCATATAGGTAAAGTTTATAAATCTTATCACTGTATTTTGAGCAAGAATTGAAAAAAGAACTTTTCCTTTTTTGACTTTAAAAGTTTTCAAAATTTTCCTTAAAATCTCTTTTACAACTTCTGGTTTAGAAATTTGCCCCCCTTGAAATATATCATCAGAAAAGCTCTCTTCGTAAATATTTTTTATAGTAATTTTATCCTTTTTCCTCCCTGCATAAAGAACTCTTATAGGATTATTAAAATCTATTCCTATTATCTGTTCTTCAGGAGAAAATAAATCTTTAATACCCATATCTAACTAATACTCCCTCCAAGAAAGAGCTTTTAATTTTCCCCTTGTCTTCTGAACTATATTTTCTATCCCATGGGTAGTAAAAATATTATTCAAATAGTCTTTATTATGTCTTACAGTACTATTACCCCCTATATCAACAATCTCCCCAAGGGAACAACCATCAATAACTGGATCTCCATATATACTTAAGTCATCAGGAACAGTATCCATATTTGAAGCAAAAACTATACCCTTCACTTTATTTCCAGTCCCAGTAATTTTTAAATCTCCATTAATAACAATGATCCCTTGAAACTCAACATTTCCAGCCATATCTGCAGAACCATCTACAAAGATAACCAAAGACCAGGTATTATATGTTTCAGTTGCAGAATTATACCATGAAGGATTACTTTGAGCTACATCTACAACTCTTTTTAAATCAATTTTACTTCCACTCCTATATAATCCCTGCATCATAGAAATTGCCCTTAAATAGTTCATATTTAATCGGGGCATCTGTAATGAAGTATCATTAGCTATATAATCAACTCCCCGAATGGGTGATCTTGTTCCATTAACCTCAACTCTATTTCCTATAAAATCAACCTTACCACGAGAATATATAGCAGTATCAAATCTTCCTTCCCCCAAGGGGTCACCACGAATAACACTGCTTCCTTTAATGTCCACACTTGTTCCAGCAAAAACTGCGTATTTAAAGGGATCTAATGAGATTTGATCTACTCTCCCAAATATTTCAATACTTCTTTTTGCTTTATAATTTGAAACTGTTGGAATATACCCTGTACTTTTTATCACAAAGAAATCACCCTGAGCCAATAATCCTCCTTGATTAATTAAGGCATTTGTGTAGTTAGCAGATACCACATATTCTCCTAATTGAATAGGGAAAATAAAAGATCCTGTCAATTTTGTTCCTGATGTTTGAGTAATAGTATAGCTGACATTTAAACCATACGATCCCTTATTAGATGAAATCACTAAATCCTTTAAATTACTATCATTATTAATTAGATAAATTGCATTTTCCAAGCCAGCCTGACTAAGATAGAAGGCCTGATTACTCTCTATCTGTCTTCTACTCATTAAATTCTCAGGAGGGATCAAGGATAAAATTATTCCACCAAGAATAAATAGGAAAAGGACTATGGAAATAACCAAAATTAATTGTCCCTTTTCTTTCATTTTATCACCTCATTTATATTTTACCTCAAGAAATAATTTTCTTTAAGAGGTAAATAAATGGAAAAAGATAATGTATAATCTGCCTGATTATCTCTATTAGCATCCAATCTAAGGTTTACAAGAATTACTTTAGCTAAGTTTGGAGAGGTAGGATTAAAAGATACATCTAAATAATAAAAAACAGGTGTTAAAACTTTTATATTATTTTCTGTTAAAGGATTATCTCCAACCCATAAAACTCCCTGTCTTACTTGTCTTTTTAAAATCCCAGAACTACTTACATAATATCTAATGATAGATAAAGAGGAGGAGACAATATTAGATTGAAGAGTATATACATAGTAATTAAATATAAGGTTACTACCATCAGAGGAGGGATCAATAGAATAAGCTCTTTTTACCTCTCTAATTAATCTATCTGATGCCAATCTTGCATTTCTTTGTAAATCTATTTTTTGATTTATTTTCTGATAACCTTGAGAGCCTATAATAAGAAAATTGACAATAGCAGTAATTACAATAAAAGATACTGTAATACTAATCAAAAGTTCAGTTAATGTAAATCCTTTCTTCATTATGGTATGGACCTCAATATTTCTAATGATAAACTCCTAGTATAAGTCCCATCCCTCCATGATACAATAAGGGTAATTACCCTACACCATGAATACGGAATATTCAAAGTATAAGATAGGCTAAAACTTAAACCTCCGATATTGACTACCTTAGGATAGTTATTGGAAAGGAAATTTTCTAATTGATTAAAATTCCTTGAATTTATATTTTCTGCCTCTCTAAGTAAAAGGTGATTAGCCTGAACGAGATTACTTATTTTAGGATATTGAAATAGTCCATAGGAATACATCTGAAATACAGCAAACATCGCAATGGAAATTATCAAACCTACAATTAATACTTCTATTAGGGTAAAGCCCTCACTACCAATTTTCTGGTGGAGAATCATTTATCCATATCCTCCCCGTTGCTGGTGTGACAATTATATATTTTCTTAACTTCCCTTTCCCTAAAATTATTGTACCTCCCGAAGAAGGTATTCCTAAATTAGTAAAGTGTAACGAATTTAAAGTTCCAAAATTAGCAGATATCAGATCAACTTTATATTTTTTAAAATCAATTATCCGATAATTCTTATAGCTATTACTACTTGAATTATATACTTTCCAAATACATAATTCAATAGTTGGGTAAAATTCAAAGAGATCATAATAATCCCTCTGGGAAGGTGCGCTTTCTTGAAAAAGTTTTAACATTGTAAACAAATAAATTGTTGCCTCTTCTAGACTTAACCTCTCAAAAAAATTTATAAAATTATAACTTAAAACAATAACAATGACTGAAAAAATTGAGAAAGCAATTAATAATTCTAAAAGGGTAAATCCAAAGTTTCTATAATTCATGAGTAAAATAAACTAAGGTAAAAATTAATTAATTTTTCACCCCAAAAATAACTAAAAATTCCAGAGATTATAAGAAAGGGGCCAAAGGGAATATACTCCTTTAATCTTTTAGTTTTTAGAATAATAAGGACTATTGAAACTAATCCTCCTAAAATAAATCCTAAGAATAAAGATAGCATACCCAGCTTTAATCCCAAGAAACTTCCCAATAAAAGGCCCAGTTTAATATCTCCTTGCCCCATTCCTTCCTGTTTATAAATAATTAGTGCTAAAAAATAGATTAGTAAAAGTATTATTCCAATAACTATTCCCCCCTTTACACCTTCCATCAATCTTCCTTCAAAAAGGGATAATACAATTCCCAATAAAGCACCAGGAATAGAAAGAATATCAGGTATTATCATATGCTCTAAATCTATGAAAAAAATAGGAAGTAAAAGGGAAATGAATATTAAGGATTTTAGGGTAAAGAAAGTAAAATCAAAATTTAAAAATAAAATTGAAAAACACAAACCTAAAAAGCCTTCTACTAATAAATATCTTATAGAAATCCTTTCCCCACAATACCTACATCTTCCCCTTAAAAAAATATAACTAAAAACTGGAATTAAATCCCATAAGAATAATCTGTGATTACACTTAGGACAATGAGAAGGGGGAACAATTATAGATTCTCCCTTAGGTAATCTATATATTACTACATTTAAGAAACTTCCTATACTTGCTCCCAACAAAAACATCCATACTGTTAATATAAACTTGATCATGTTAAGCGTCTTTCCACCTCTTCCTTAAGAATTTTCAACATTTCCTCTATAGAAAATACTCCTAAATCCCTATCATGTTTTCTAACACTTATCTTTCTCTCATTCATCTCTCTGTCTCCAGCAATAAATAAATAAGGAATCTTTTGGGAAATAGCTTTCTTTATCTTATAATTTAAACTTGCTTGATCCAAATCTACTTCAACTCTGAAGTTTTCTCCTCCGAATATATTTGCTATCTCTAAAGCATAATTCTTATGTCTATCTGCAATAGGTAAAATAATTATTTGAGTAGGGGAAAGCCAAAGGGGAAACCTTCCAGCATAATGTTCTATTAATACCCCCATAAATCTTTCCATAGAACCTAAAAGAGTCCTATGAATCATAACAGGTCTTTTCCTTGTTCCATCAGGAGCATCATAAGTTAAATCAAATCTTTCAGGAAGATTAAAGTCCACTTGAATTGTTGGGCCCTGCCAGGATTTTCCATATAAGCTCTTTAATCCCATATCTATTTTAGGACCATAAAAAGCTCCCTCTCCTTCTGCAATTTTATATTTCACCCTTAAAGAATCTAAAGCATTCTTTAAGGAATTTGTTGCCTTCTCCCAAATCTCATCACTCCCAATATATTTTTCTGGTCGAGTTGATAGGGTTATATCAAAATCCTCTAATCCAAATGAATTAAGCATAAAGAAAGCAAAATCCAAAATTTCTTTTATCTCCTTTTCCAATTGTTCAGGAGTACAAAATATGTGGGCATCATCTTGGGTAAATCCTCTTACCCTCTGAAGCCCATAAAGAACTCCAGATCTCTCATATCTATAAACCGTTCCCATTTCAAAAAATCTTAAGGGTAGATCTCTATAACTATGAATAAAGGACTTATATATAAGTATATGTCCCGGACAATTCATAGGCTTTATTGCATATTTTTGCTCTTCTATTTCAAAGAAAAACATGTTTTCTCTAAAATTATCCCAATGTCCAGATTTTTCCCAAAGATCTATTTTCATAATATGTGGAGTAATAACTGGAAGATATCCCCTCTTCATATGCTCTTTCCTTTCAAACTCTTCAATAATATATCTTATAATTGCTCCCTTTGGAGGATAAAATATTAAACCTGGACCAGCATCTTCAAAGACAAAAAACAAATTTAGTTCCTTTCCCAATCTCCTATGATCTCTTTTTATTACTTCCTCCCTTACCTTTAAATATTCTTCAAGATCCTCCTTGGTCAGAAATGAGGTTCCATATATTCTTTGAAACATCGGATTTTTCTCGTTTCCCCTCCAATAGGCTCCAGAAGTACTAAGAAGTCTGAAATATTTTACCCTCCCTGTGGATGGAAGGTGGGGACCTTTACACAAATCTATAAAATCTCCATGCTTATAAAAAGTTATGGATTCATCCCCTGGAATTTCCTCTAAGAGCTCAAGTTTAAAATCTTCACCTAAATTCTTTAGAAGTTTTCTTGCCTCATCCTTTGTCAATTCAATTCTTTCCAAGGATAAATCTCTTTCTATAATTTCCTGCATTTTTCCTTCAATTTTTTCTAAATCTTCTTTAGTAAAAGGATCTTTTTTATAGAAATCATAATAAAATCCATCTTCTATGGCAGGACCTATTCCTAATTTTATATCTGGGAATAACTCTTTTACAGCATTTGCCATAATATGAGAAGTAGTATGTCTATATATTTCTCTCCCCTCAGAAGAATCCCAGTCTAATATTATTACCTCAGAATCCTCCTCAGGAATATGAGAGAGATCATATAATTTATTGTTGATTTTAGCCCCAAATGCAATATCATTTAATCCTTTCTCCTCAATTGCTGATAAAATACTTCCTTGACATTTCCAAACATTGTCTTTCCACTTCATAATCCATGCCATATATTTCATTTCCTCCTTAACTTTTAAA
The DNA here is from genome assembly GCA_964612975.1 of uncultured Dictyoglomota bacterium. GTDB lineage: Bacteria > Dictyoglomota > Dictyoglomia > Dictyoglomales > Dictyoglomaceae > NZ13-RE01. The sequence continues at coordinate 31,218 of CAZTGC010000009.1, forward strand.
AATAAAGCTCCCGCCTTAAAGGACGGGAGCCCCGTGGTTCCACCTTAATTGGTTGTTTTGACCCACTTTCAATCTTTAACGAAATTACCCGTTTTTACTTACTTTAATATATATTTCAGTAAAAAAGCTCTGAGGTGGTCTTCCCCTTATGAAGCTTAGAAGGATTCCACCAATCTCCTTCCTCTCTGAAAGCCTCAGTAAGAGTACTCTCCTCTTCTTTGCCTTTCTCATATGGTGGGCGCGGGTGGGATTGAACCACCGGCCCCTACCGCGTCAAGATAGTGCTCTCCCACTGAGCTACGCGCCCTTTTGAACCAGATTATAAGTTTTGTTATTATTATAGTCAAGAAGAAAATTGTGAGAGAAACTTATCAAGAATTATTATAGCAGACTGTTGATTTATAAGAATTTTTCTTTTATCTCTTTTTACATTCCCCTGAATCAGTATTCTCTCTGCTTCAATTGTGGAAAATCTTTCATCAACAAAATATACTGGTAACGAAAAAAATTTTTCCAAAATCACACCAATTTTTTTTACTTCTATACTTCTCTGAGTCTCTTCACCTTTTAAAGAAAGGGGTAATCCAATTACAAATCCCTTAATTGAATAATCCTTTATTATTGTTTTAATAAGTTCTAAGAATTCTTTTTTCCCCTTATTTACAAATACGCCCACTCCCTGGGGAATCATCCCTAAGGGATCAGAAATAGCCAATCCAATATATTTTTCTCCCCAATCAATTGCCAACCATCTTCCCATAATTACATTTATATCCATTCCATTAATATATCCTTAATAATTTTTAGATCCTCAATCTTATTTATATTTATTTGAGCAAAGGTATCTTTTCCTCCTCCTTTTCCATTTAATTTCTCAGTTAATAATCTTGCAATATTCTTAGCAAGTATCCCTTTTTTAACTAAGCTCGGAGACAACATTATGTTTAAAGACGTATTATTTCCTTGATCTATACCAAGAATAATTAAACTATTAGATTTTCTACTTTTTAAATAATCTCCCAATTTCCTTACCATTTCTAAAGATGGAGTATTTATTTTCTCAATAAAAATATTTATATTATCTTTCACAATAGCTTTATCTAATATTCTATTAACTTCATGATCCAATATTACATTTTCAAGCTCTTTAATCTTTTTATCCTTTTCTTCCAAGAGACTTAATATCTTTGATAATCTTTGATTCAAATCCTCCAAATTATTAACATTAATTTCTTTATAAATATTACTTAATGCTTTTCTCTGGGAATTAATATATTCCCATGCCTTTAGACCACACAATGCAAAAATTCTCCTTATTCCACTTCCAATTCCCTCTTCCTTTGTTATTAGGAATAGCCCAATCTCTCCTGTGGAGTCAACATGATCCCCACCACAAAGTTCTATACTTATATCATCTATTTTAATAATCCTCACGTCCTTCTGATATTTTTCAGTAAATAAAGCCAAAGCTCCCATATCCCTAGCTTTATCTAAAGTAGTATATATTTTTTCTACTCTATGATTAGAAACTATGTAATTATTTACTATTCTTTCTATCTCCTCAATCTCTGAAGATGTTAAAGGTTGATAGTGAGTAAAATCAAACCTTAAAAACTCAGGTGAAACAAGGGATCCCGATTGCATAACATGATTTCCTAAAAATCCTCTTAAAGCAGAATGTAATAGATGAGTAGCAGTATGATGCCTTCGAACAGCTTCTCTTAAGTCTTTATTAAACTTTGCTATAACTTCTATCCCTTCTCTAAATTCTCCTTTCATTACTTTTCCCTTATGAACATAAAATTTCTCTCCCAACTTTTGAACATCTTCTACAATAACTTCTAACTCTTTTCCAATTATTATTCCCTTATCTGACACTTGTCCTCCACTTTCTGCATAAAAAGGTGTTTTATCTAATATAAAATAAACTTCCTCAAAGGGTTTAGTTACTTTCTCATGTCTTCCCTGTAGGAAAAATAAAACCTTAGAATTTGATTCTAAAAACTCATATCCTACAAACTCAGTAGGAGGAATTTCCCTTAACCTATATATTTCCTCATCAGAGAGATTTATCCAAACACTTTCTAATTTTTCTTCTAGTGAAATTCTTGCCCTTCTTTTTTGATCCTCCATTAATCTATTAAAACCTTCTAAGTCTATCTTCCATCCTCTCTCTTGAGCAATTTCAAGGGTTAACTCAAAAGGAAAACCATAAGTATCATAAAGTTTAAATACAAATTCTCCTGATAACTCAGTTTTTCCTTCTCTTGCTAGAGAGTCTAGAAGATAAAGTCCCTGTTCTAAGGTTCTTAGAAATTGTTCTTCTTCCCTTTTTAATATTTTCATTATAAAATCTCTTTTATAAACCAACTCAGGATAGAAAGACTCCATGATTTCAATAACTTTAGGAACCAAATTATACAAGAAAGGCTCTTTTATTCCCTTCTCAAAAGTTTTTCTTTCAGCTCTTCTAATTAATCTCCTTAAAACATAACCTCGTCCATCATTGGTAGGAATAACCCCATCTGCCATAAGAAAGGTTATTCCCCTTATATGATCAGAAATTATTCTTTCCACTACTTTATCTTCTTGATTTATCAATCTTCTTGTTTCTTCTATTAATGGTTTAAAAAGATCTGTCTCAAACACATTATTTACTTGCTCTACTACAGTAGTAATTCTTTCCAATCCCATCCCCGTATCAATATTTTTTTGAGGAAGAGGAGTCATTTTTCCTTGTTCATCCATATAGTAGGTCATAAATACAAGATTCCATATTTCCATAAATCTATCACCAGGATCACCGGGCTTTAAATCTTCTTCCTCTTTATTTTTAGGACCAAAATCGTAATAAATTTCAGAACATGGGCCACAAGGCCCTGTAGGCCCTGGTGGTCCCCAAAAATTATCCTCTTTCCCCAATCTTACTATTCTCTCATTAGATATACCAATATGTTTATTCCAAATTTCAAAGGCTTCATCATCCTCTTCATATATGGAAATCCACAAAGAAGATAAGGGTAAGCGAAGCTCTTCAATGAGAAACTCATATGCAAATTCTATAGCTTCTTTTTTAAAATAGTCTCCGAAGGAAAAGTTTCCAAGCATTTCCAAGAAGGTAAGATGACGTGGAGTAATCCCAATTTTCTCTATATCTGTAGTTCTAAAGCATTTTTGAATCGTCGTTATTCTCTTTGCTGGAGGGTCTCCTTGTCCTAAGAAGTAAGGTTTAAAAGGTACCATTCCTGCAGTGGTAAAAAGCAAAGTGGGATCATCACTGGGAACTAAAGAAGAACTTGGAAGATGCAAGTGCCCCTTCCCTACAAAATATTTAATAAATTTCTCTCTTATATCTTGACTTATCCTCATTTCCTACCCAAGGTTTCTATTTATTATTAAAAATCCCCGCTGTACCGTGATGCTACATGCCTTTGCGCCCTCTTCCCAAAACTTTTAAGCCTCATTTATTTTGGTTATGTAGCTCGTTAGAGCCGCAATCCCAAAATAAGATATTGGCTTCCTAAGAAAAGGTGTTGAGCCAAGGACACGTTCACATCACGCACACAGCAGGGCTCTTTATCTTCAATATAGCACTTTTAAATTCTTTTTTCAAGTATATTTGATAAAAGTATTCCCAAAGGCAAGTCACACATGATTCCTTTGGAAGACCTTTCCTCCAAGGATGATCTGGGGGGAGGAATTCTCTTCTTTTTAAATTCTTCCTTACAATTTTATGTGACCTTTCCCTTTAGTAACAATATGTGACATTTTTATTTATATACCACATATATTTGATAAAATGGCAAAATTAATCTTTCTTCCTTGTAAAACTATTTCAAGGGAAGGGCAGATGGGATTTTTTGCATGAGTAAACCTAATCTAATCTTCGTCATTGCCATAAGCTGTGGATCAACTTTATCTTCCAAGGATTCTATTTTTTTATATACCTTTAATGCCTCAAATATTTTCCCCTTCTCTTCATATATAGATCCCAATATATATAAAGCTTTGGGATTTTCACTATCCTTCTTTAAAATTTTATCTATATCCCTTTCTGCTCTTTCAAGCTCCTTTATCCTAAAATATTCCATCGCTCTACTCATGTAAAATTCTTCTTCATTTTTACATAAATTTTTAGCCTTATTATAGGTGGAAGTAAAATCAGGATAACCTTTCATCTCCTGAATAATCCCTAATTTTATCCAAACTTCTACTCTATTGGGATATTTTTCTAAAATTTTTTTGGCTTCTACTTCTGCTCTCTCATATTTTCTTTCTTCTATTAACTTATCCACATAAGATAAAGCATTTAGAAATTCCTCCTCTGGAGTTTTATAAAATGTAAAGATTAATATTATCCCCGTTATAATAATCCCTAATATTCCTATATATAATATGAATTTTTTTAATTTCTTCTTTTTTTCTATTTTTAAAATTTCCGATATATGCCACCACCAAAACTCCTTCGGATAGCAAGAAGACTTTGAAATTACAGAAGAATTTCTTAGCCCTCTATCAAATATTCTCAGATTTGATTTTATTAAAGAGTCAATCTCTCTCAATCGAACCAATTCCGGCTCTATAGGAACCTTTAACTTATCTAATTCATCAATTAAGTCTTGTATCTCTTGTCTAAGAGTAATAAAGTTTTCACAATTTTCTTGAAGTTTCTTAGGATTAGGAACAATTATATCCCCTAAAATCTTTTTTATCTCTTCCAGTTTTTTTCTTAAATTTTCCAATGGGCTTTCCTTCATAGGAATATATCTCTCCCTTATCCTAAAATTATAACTACTGCAACTGCATATTTATTAGAGTGAGAAAGGCTAATCTTTATTTCTTTAATTCCTCTTTTTACAGCTTCCTCTAAAGCTTTATTTTTTAATCTTATTTCCGGAACTCCATTTATTCCTGTTAATACTTCTACATCTTTCCAGCACCATCCCTCAAATCTTCCACCTAAGGCTTTAATAAATGCCTCCTTTGCAGAAAATCTTACAGCAATAGATGGAAATTTGTCCTTTTTATTACCTATTTGTCTTCTCTCCTCTATAGATAATATTCTCTCTAAAAAATTTCTATATTTTAGAGATATTTCTCTTATTCTATCAATTTCTATAATATCCAAACCTACTCCAAGTATTCTTAAATTTTCAGTCATAAACTATTCTACCGTTACAGATTTAGCTAAATTCCTTGGTTGATCAATTTCTCTTTCTAACTTCTCAGCTACATAATAGGCAAAAAGTTGTAGGGGAATTGTTACAAAAAACTGATAATACTTAGAATCGTATTTAGGAACATATATAAAATCATTAGCAACATCCATAATTTTCTTATCATTCTCAGTAGCAATAGCAATAATTGGTGCTTTTCTTGCTTTTACCTCTTCCAAATTTGAAAAAATCTTGTTATAGGTCTCATCCTGAACTGCTATTGTCATTACAGGAGTATTTTCATCTAATAATGCAATAGGGCCATGTTTCATTTCACCTGCAGAAACGCCTTCAGCATGGACATAGGATATTTCCTTCAACTTTAAAGCCCCTTCCAAAATTAATGGAAAATTTTTTCCCCGTGCAATATAAAGAAAATTCTTATTTTTTGAATATTTATAAGCTATTTCTTTTACTAAATTAGATTCAGATAAAATCTTTTCTAAATAAACAGGTATTTTTCTTAAATCATCCCAATTTATGGTGTTTTCCCCATATAATTCTTGCTTTATATACTCCTTTAGAAGAAAAATAAAGGCTAATTCTGCCATAAATGTCTTTGTAGCCGCTACACCTATCTCTATTCCTGTTCTTAAATATAAGTTAAAATCACTCTCTCTCGCTATGGTGCTTCTAAGATTATTAGTCAAAGAAAGAATTTTAGCTCCTTTTTCTCTTACCAATCTTAATGCTGCAATAGTATCTGCAGTTTCTCCTGATTGACTTATGGCGATAAAAAGTGTATTTTTATCTATTTTAGGCTTTCTATATCTAAATTCCGAAGAGTAATCAACCTCTACATTATAAGGTAATTCTTCCTCCCAGAGGTATTTTGCAAAATATCCTGCATGATAAGAGGTTCCACAAGCAACTATAGATATTTTGTTTATATTTTTCCATAGGTTATTATCTTCTTTAAAATCTTTAAAAAAGAAGAAATTCTCTTTTTTTTCTATCCCTTCAGTAAATATCTCCCTTAATACCGCAGGTTGTTCATGTATTTCCTTTAGCATGTAATGAGAATAACCACCTTTATCAACGGAAATCCTTTCCCTTGAGATTTTAACAGGTTTTATATTTAACTTTTCCAATTTATCTTTAAGATTATAAATCTCTAATTTTTTTGGATTAAGAATAACTAATTGATCATCTTCTGGGAAAATATAGTTTTCAACCCAAAGGGAAAGCGCAGGTATATCAGAGGCAACAAATACTTCTCCTTCTCCCAAACCAATTATTAAAGGGCTTTGTCTTTTTATTCCATAAAGAGTCTGAGTATTATTTTTATCCAATACTACTAACGCAAAAGAACCCTCTAATCTTTCAACAACCCTTTTAAAGGAATATACAATATTTTCTTCAGAGAATTCCTCTAAAAGATGTACTATAACTTCTGTGTCTGTTTGACTTCTGAATATGTGTCCTCTTTCTAATAGATAATCCTTTAGTTCTTTATAGTTTTCTATAATACCGTTATGAACTACAACAAAACGACCGTTACAATCTATATGAGGATGTGCATTATCTAAGGTAGGTTCCCCATGGGTCGCCCACCGAGTGTGTCCAATTCCTATATAGCCTTCCTCATTATTTACCACAATTTTCTCCAACTGATTTACCTTGCCAACGACCTTTTTAATTTTTATTTCTCCATCCACCAAAGTAGCTATCCCTGCAGAATCGTATCCTCTGTATTCCAACATCTTTAATCCCTTTACAATATAAGGTATACATGGCTTTCTTCCAACATAACCCATAATCCCACACATTTTTCTCCTCCCCATAATAAAAAATCTATGAGAAGGAGACTTCCTTACTCACCTTACTACTGGAAACCTTTTGTCCTGGCGGTCACCCACCAGTTTTGTGAGTTTCCTTAAGGCAAGTAGTAATTGCCTGGAGGCATCCGCCGAAAACTCCGATAAACCTCCACCTCGTCAACTTACTCTATATAGAGTAAGTTCAGGCGCTTAATGTAAAAGGGATTTTATCTTCTCTTTGATTTTTTTCATATACTCTTTCAAAAAGCTTTCAGGAACATCTCCTTCTAAAGTAATTCTCAAAACTGAAGATTCTGTGCCTGAGAATCTTACTATATATCTAATATTTTCTTCCTTTATCACCTCCCTGACATACTCTTCACTATTTTCTATGATTTCCTTTGAATATTTCTTGTTTAAGAATAAATTTTCAGTAATTTGTGGAAACTGGGGAATAGAACGTGCCAATTCTTCTAAAGAGACATTTTCTTCTTTTAAAATTTTTAAAAGAAAAAGAGAAGTTAAAAGACCATCCCCTGTAGGTAAGTAATCAAAAATAATAATATGTCCTGAAGGCTCTCCTCCAAGATTTAAATTATTCTTCAATATCTCTTCTAAAATATATCTATCACCAACTTTAGTCCTAAGAAGGGAAATATTTTCTTTTTTAAGAAATTCTTCAAGTCCACAGTTAGTCATTATTGTCCCAATTACCAAATTTTTATTAAGCTTATCTCTTTTCTTCAAATATAATGCAATAATTCCCAGAATTTTATCTCCATTAACAATAGTAAAATCCTTAGAAAAAGCTAAGACTCTATCCCCATCTCCATCAAAGGTAAAACCAATTGTCGCATCGGATCTCCTAAAATTATCAAGACCAACTTCAGGATAAACTGCCCCACAATTCTTATTTATATTTGTTCCATCATAATTATAGTTTATAGCAATCACTTCTGCACCTAAATCTTCATATAGCTTAGGAGCAATATCAGAAACTGAACCATAAGCACAATCTAAAAAAATTTTCCAACCCTTTAACTCAATATTCACAATATTCTTGAGAAATTCTACATAAAGTTCTCTTCCTTTAGAAAACTCAATTCTCTTTCCTATTTTTTCTCTTAAATAAAGAGGTTTTTCAGAATCGAGCAACTTTTCTATCTCATCCTCGACTTCATCAGAAAGTTTAAAACCATCTTTTCTAAATATTTTAATACCATTATACTCTACAGGATTATGGGATGCTGAAATCATAATCCCTGCGGAAACAAAATCTAAATTTTTAACAAGATATGCAATTGCCGAAGTAGGAATAATTCCTAAGTCCAAAGTATCCATTCCTGCGGAAAGTATTCCCGATTGTAAGGCAAAATTTAACATATCCTTAGATATTCTTGTATCATATCCAACAATTATTTTCCCGTTTTCATCTTTTAAATAATTTGCTAATATTTTCCCCAATTTTAAAGTAAACTCTGGAGTTAAATCTTCATTAACTTTCCCCCTTATTCCATCTGTCCCAAAAAACCTTCTCATCGTATCTCTCTCCTTTCCTCTTCTATAATTACCCAAGGGAAAGTCTTAATGATCTTTCTATTTCCAAAAAAGGTTTCCACTTTAAAACCCTTTTTAACCTTACCCTTAACAATTATTCCAGCTTTCTCTTCAGGAATTCCTGTATAACTTATTACATCATATCTATAGTTTTCAAACTCCAACGAATATACTGATATGGTTGTTCCCAAAATAGTATAAGGATTTATAACTTCTCCTTTGAGTTCTATCTCTTTCAAATAAAAAAGTTCTGGATTTCCTGTAAGCTTCTTCCATCTTTCCCTCCATGGAGTATCTAACCACCACTGATAATAACTATAAACCCAAAATCCCAAAAATAATACTCCCCAAATTACATAAAAGAATTTAGGAAATTTCATAATTTTTTTCATATTATAACAGAAACTTCTTCACCACAAAAGGGACATAAATTATTATTCAGCAAAAGATTTTTTTTAATATAATAACCATCTCTAATAATAAGTGAATTTTTACATTTAGGACAAAAGGTTGTAGAGGTTTCTAAATTCCATACATTACCCAAATAAACATAGTTTAACTTCCTTTTACCTATAGAATAAGCTTTTAATAGAGTTTCAAAAGGGGTGGAAGGTAAGTCAAACCTGTAAGCTGGAAAATATCGAGAAAAGTGAAGGGGAATATTTTTATCCATACTTGCTACCCAGTTAACTAAACTTTCAATTTCCTCTTCTCCATCATTCCATGTGGGAATAATAAGAGTAGTGAGTTCCACATGAATGTTCCTTTTGTGAGCTAAATATATAGTGTTTAATACTGCATCTAATTTCCCTTTACATAATTTTGAATAAAATTCTCTAGTAAAGGCCTTTAGATCAATATTCATAGCAGAAATATATGGAGCTAATTCCAAAAAGGGTTTTTCTTCTATATAGCCATTGGTCACAAGAACATTATCTAATCCTTCTTCTTTAGCAATTTTAGAGGTTTCTAAAACAAATTCATACCATATAAAGGGCTCATTGTAGGTATAGGCAATTCCAAAGGATTTATAAGACTTTGCAAGAGAAATTAATCTATAGCTATCAATTTTTTCAAGTTTTAATTCTTCAGGAGAAACCTGAGAAATATTCCAATTTTGGCAAAAGGGACATTTAAAATTACATCCTACTGTCCCTACTGATAGAATAAGTTTTCCTGGATGAAAGTGGTATAAAGGTTTTTTCTCAATGGGATCTAAGGCTATGGAACTTATAAGATTGTAATTGAGGGAATATAAAATACCATTCTTATTTTCTCTGACCCCACAAACTCCTCTATTTCCAGAGATTATCAAACAACGATTTGGACAGAAAAAACACTGAACCCTCTCATCTTCTAATTTTTCATAGTATAGAGCTTCTTTCATTCCTTGTATCTAATAATTGTAAACTTGTAAATTTTAAAATCTTCCGAAGGATCAATACCTGCTTTTGCTAATGCAATCTCCAATTGTTTTTTAACGGTATCTACTCCTTCAAGATCGGGCAAAAGCACTCCCCTTCTCCAGTTTTTCTCCACTACTATTCCAAATTTTTTAGGGTCTAATTCCTTTAAGTTTTTTGCCTCTTCTAAAGGGGAAAGAATATCCACAGAAAACTCTAAATCATCTAATTCTTCTAAACTAACGGGTGGAAATCTTGGGTCTCTAAAAGCAGAACTTATAGCATTTTGTATAATTTCTTGAGCTAAATTCTCATATATTGGCTGTATAGTTCCTATACAACCTCTAAGCCTACCTGTTTTTGTATGAATAGAAACAAAAGCACCACCTCTTCCTTTTAATTCCAAAGGAACATCCTCTGGAGGTTCTATAACCCTCTTTTCTCTTAAATATGTCTCAATAGCCCTTTTAGCTAAAGAGATAATATAATCTTTTAATTCCATATTTTAACGCTTTGAATATTGGGGAGCTCTTCTTGCTCTCTTTAAACCATATTTCTTTCTTTCTTTTTCTCTGGGATCTCTTTTTAATAATCCTTCTTTCTTTAATATACCTCTAAATTCTGGATTAAGAGATGTAAGTGCTTTAGCAATACCATGAGCTAAGGCTTGAGCCTGAGCTGATGGACCTCCACCCATAGCATCTGCAATAATATCCACCTGATCCTTTGTTCCTGTGAGTTCTAATGGCTTTTTAGCTAAAACATTAAAAAACAATCTTCCCCCAAAGTATTCTTCTATATTCTTATCATTCACAATTATTTTCCCTTCTCCTGGATAATGAAGCCACACTTTAACTCTTGAAGTTTTTCTACTTCCTACTTCATGTATTACTTTTCCCTCTTTAATACTTAATTCCAACATTGATCCCTCCTAAATATTTAATATCTTTGGTTGTTGAGCCTGATGAGGATGATCCGGTCCAGAATAAATTTTAAGTTTTTTAAGCATTTTTCTGCCTAAGGAATTCTTGGGAAGCATTCCTTTAACTGCAAAATAAATGATCCTTTCTGGAAATTTCGTTCTCATTTCTTTAGCAGTGAGAACCTTTACACCACCGGGATATCCTGAATGCCTAAAATATATCTTAGTACTTTCCTTTTTTCCCGTTAATATAACGTCCTTTGCATTAATTACTATTACAAAATCTCCTGTATCTACATGGGATGTATATATAGGCTTATGTTTGCCCCTCAAAATTTTTGCAATCTCAGAGGCTAATCTTCCCAGAACTTTACCCTTAGCATCTACCAAAAACCATTCTCTTTTAATCTCTTCCTTTTTTGCCATATAAGTTGACATTTTCTTTCCTCCTTTCTTAAGAATAAATAATATAATACAATTTTTTAGTTTCTGTCAATATTTCACATCAAAAAGATATAAACCTTCAGGTGGAGCACAGGGAGAAAATCTTTTATCAAGCTTCTTCTCAAAATAAGTAATCCAGTCATCAAGGTTCTTTTTTCCACATCCCAATTCTACCATACCTCCTATTAGAAATCTTATCATTTTCCTTAAAAAATGAGAAGCAGAAATATAAAAAATCAAGAATTTATCATAAAATTTCCAGTAAGAATTTTCAATTTCAATTATTGTATTTTTATTCTCCTTATTTATACAAAAATTTATAAAATCATGTTTTCCTATAATTAAGTTTGCAGAAACTGACAGAATTTCTCTATCTAAAGGATATCTTATCCACCAAACAAAATCCCTTAAAAATAAGGATGGAGATTCGGAATTATAAATAATGTAAATATATGCCTTGCTTTTTGCACTATATCTTGCATGAAACATCTCATCAACCCTTTCAATATTTCTTAAAACTATATCATCAGGCAGAAGAGCATCTATTGCACCTTTTAATTTATATAAATTCCAATTTTTGTAAGATTTAAAACTTACTACTTGTTTTATTGCATGGACTCCTGCATCAGTTCTACCCGCTCCAAAAATTTTTATGTTTTCCTGAAAAAGCTCTCTTAATATTTTTTCTAAAACTCCCTGAATTGTTCTTTTGTTTGATTGCTTCTGAAAACCATAAAAATTTTTACCTATATAGGAGATGGTCAATTTCCAATTATACATTTTATAAGCTTAATAAAAATACAGAAAGCAAGATTATAAAAGAAATATATAGGGTTTCCTTTTCTCCCCAAGAAACCTTTTTATAACGAGTTCTACCTATTCCTCCCCTATATCCCCTTGCTTCCATAGCTTCTGCCAATTCTCCAGCCCTTCTAAAGGCACTAAGAAAAAGAGGAATAATAATGGGCAAAAGCTTTTTAGCTTGTTCCAAAAGATTACCCTTCCCAAACTCTGCACCTCGAGATTTTTGAGCTTTAATTATTTTATCTGTCTCCTCTAAAAGGGTTGGGACGAATCTTAGAGCAATAGTCATCATCATTGAGAATTCATGAACAGGAAACTTAATATAATTTAGAGGTTTTAATATATCCTCTAAACCATGTGCCAGATCTAAAACTGAAGTAGTTAAAGTCAAAAGAGACGTAATCATAACAAGAAAAATAAGTCTTGTAGACATAAATACAGCCATTTTGATTCCTTTTTCAGTTATATGTAAAATTCCATATTTAAAAAATATTCTTCCCCCTTCTTCTCCAAAAAAGAAATGTACTATAAAAGTAAATATTACTAAAAAATATATAGGTTTTAAGCTTCGTATAAAATATTTTAAAGAAATTCGAGAAATAGAAATTTCTAAAATTATAAATAAAAAGAAAATCAAATAAGAGAGATTTAATCTTAAGAGAAACAATAATATTATTAACCAAAAGGACGATACTAATTTAGATCGAGCATCTAAATTATGTAAAAAGGAATTTCCCGGAATGTATTGGCCTAAGGGAAAAGCTTTTAATACTTCCATGATGCCAAATAACCTTTATATGCAAGAACTACTTCTGCTATCTCATTTAATGTCATATATCCTTCAACAGGATATCCCTTCTCTACTAAAACCTTTACAATCTGAAGGATTTGAGGAAGTTCTAAACCAAACTCAATTAGTTTTTGCTTTTCTCTAAATAGAAAATCAATAGAAGCATCAAATATGATTTTTCCTTTGTGTAGTATTATCACTCTTCTTATTAAAGGAATAATTTCATCTAAATCATGAGAAACTATTATTAAAGTTTTATTTTCCCTTCCCCATTTATTCAAATATTCCATCAATTCGCGTTTTCCTCGAGGGTCCAGATTTGCAGTAGGTTCATCTAAAACTAAAACCTCAGGATCCATAGCTAAAATACTTGCAATAGCCAACCTTCTTTTTTCTCCTCCTGATAAAGAAAAGGGAGTCCTTCCTCTAATTTCCTCATATTCTAGTCCAACAATATCTAAAGCCCTTTCAACGATTTTTTCCATCTCTTCTTCTCTAAAACCTAAATTTCTTGGCCCAAAAGCTACTTCTTCAAAAACAGTTTCCCCAAAAAACTGATGTTCAGGATATTGAAAAACTAAGCCTATAATATTACATATTTCTTTAATAGACCATTCTCTTATATCTTTATCCTTCAAGGATACTTTTCCTTTGGTAGGTTGTAAAAGTCCATTAAATAATTGAATTAATGTAGATTTTCCAGATCCTGTTTCGCCAATAATACCTATTCTTTCCCCCTCATTAATAGAAAGATTAATTTCTTCTAAGGCTATTCTTTCTAAGGGGGTATCCTTTAGATAATAGAAACTTACATTTTCAAGGAAAATTAAAGACATTCTCTTAACTCCTCAATTGTTAAAATGGGATGATAAATATCAAATCCCCTCTCTTGAAGAATCTTTGATAACTTTGTAACCAATGGTAGATCCAATCCCCACTTAAAAATTTCTGATTCAAGATTAAAAACTTCTCTTGGGGTTCCCATAAACTTAATCTCACCATTATCCAATATTATAACTCTTTCAGCTAAAACAGCTTCTTCCATATTATGAGTAATTAATATTATGGAAATTTTCTCTTTTTCATAAAGTTGTCTTACAATGTCCAATATCTCTTTCCTTCCTCTGAGATCCAACATTGTAGTTGGTTCATCCAGAATAATATATTTAGGAAGCATCGCTAAAATGCCTGCTATAGCAACTCGTTGCTTTTGACCCCCAGACAATAAATGAGGAGGATAATTTCTATATTCATTCATACCTACAGAGGAAAGAGCAAAATTTATTCTCTCCTCAATCTCCTTTGGAGATAATCCCAAGTTTTCACACCCAAAAGCCACATCCTCCTCAACTGTCATACCTATAATTTGATTTTCTGGGTTCTGAAAAACTAATCCAACTCTTTGTCTTATCTCCCAAATTCTTTCTTCATCCTTCGTATTTACTCCATCCACTATTACATCACCATATGTGGAAATTAAGAGCCCATTCATAAGACGTGCTAAAGTGGATTTTCCTGAACCATTAGCTCCTACTATAGCCCAAAAAGAAGGAGAAGGTATGTTTAAATTAAGATTCCTAATGGCTACCTTCTCCTTTTTATTTTCTTCTTTATAAATAAAAGTTACTTTTTTTACTTCTATCATCTATACCAATTCAACTACTGCCTCTTGCGCTCCATCACCTCTACGAGTACTTGCCTTAAGTACTCTTGTATATCCACCATCCCTCTGTCGATATTTAGGTGCAATTTCAGCAAATATTTTTTTTACAATTTCTCGATCCTGAATCCAACTATAAACTAATCTACGATTATATATAGAATCTTCCTTTGCCAAGGTTATAATTTTTTCTGCCAAACGTGTAAGCTCCTTTGCCCTGGGATAAGTAGTCATGATCTTTTCGTGCTTGAAAAAAGAGAGCAGTAAAGATTTTAATAAGGCTTTTCTTTGAGGGGTAGGCTTACTTAATTTTCTATATGCTTTACGATGCCTCATCAGATTCCTCTCCTTTCGTGATAGCTAAAAAATAGCCCTTTTCTTTAAGTTTCTCTTTAAGTTCTTGAAGGGATTTTTGCCCAAAATTCTTTATATTGATTAACTCTTGCTCTGTTTTAGTAAGTAATTCATCAAGATTATGAATTCCTGACATTCTTAAAGCATTATAGGCTCTTGTGGATAACCCTAAATCTTCTAATGTTAAAACCTTCTTCTCTTCTTCCTTAATTAAAGGTACTTCTTCCTTTTTTATTTCTGCAATAGAATATTCCTGATCTAATATAAATCTTGCGTGATCCATTAAAATCTTAGCAGCTTCCCTCAAGGCAAGCTCTGGAGAAAGAGATCCATTAGTCCATATATTTATTACTAAGCGATCAAGATCTGTCCTTCTTCCAACCCTTGTTTTTTCAACCTCATAACTTACTTTTTTAACAGGCGAGAATATGGAATCTAAATTTATTACCCCAATAGGCTGATTTGGGATTTTATTTTCTTCTGCAGATATATAACCCCTTCCTTTTCTTATCTCTACCTCTATATATAAAGGAACTTCCTCAACTAAAGTGGCAATTATTAAGTCAGGATTTATTATTTTTACATTAGCAGGAACTTTAAAATCCTCTGCTTTAACTATTTTAGGTCCTACAACATCTAATTGAAGGGTATGGACTTCATTATCCTCGATCTTTACAACTAATTTTTTAAGATTTAACAAAACCTCCAAAATATCCTCCTTCATTCCCTTGTAGATATCTAATTCATGTCTTATTCCTTCTATTCTTACTGCAGTTACTGCTGCTCCCTCAATAGAAGATAATAAAATTCTTCTTAAAGAATTACCAATAGTCCACCCAAAGCCCCTTTCTAAAGGTTCTATCACAAATTTTCCATAAGTATCATTTAGTTCTTCAATATAAACTTTCCTCGTTTCTTCAATCAATTTATCGACCTCCTTAACGAGAGTAGAATTCAACAACTAGTTGTTCTTGTATAGGAACATCTATCTCTTCTCTTATAGGCAATTTTAAAACTTTACCTCTAAGATTTACATTATCTACTTCTAACCAAGAAGGAATATACCTATTAGGAAAAGTCTCGAGAGCTTCTTGAATGGGAACAAGGTCCTTTTCTACAACTTCGATTATATCTCCAACTTTGACATTATAAGAAGGAATATTTACTCTTTTCCCATTAACAAGAATTTTTCTATGAGAGACCAGTTGTCTTGCTTGATCTCTACTTAAAGCCCATCCCAAACGGTAAACTACATTGTCTAATCGAGTTTCTAAAATTTGAAGAAGTCTTTCACCTGTAACACCTTTCCCTTTAGAGGCCTCCTCAAAATATCTTCTAAATTGCCTTTCTAATACACCATAAATCCTCTTCAATTTTTGTTTTTCTCTCAATCTCAACCCATATTCTGTAAGTTTTCTCTGAGCCTTACCATGCTGTCCAGGTGCAGATTTTCTCCTGTCAAAGGGACATTTATTGTTAAAACACTTTGTTTCTTTAAGAAATAACTTCATTCCCTCTCTTCTACATAAACGACAAACTGGTCCTGTATATCTTGCCATATTCTTCTTCCTCCCTATTTATACTCTACGTCTTCGTGGTGGCCTACACCCATTATGGGGTATAGGAGTAACATCTTTAATTAAATTAATCTCTAAACCGGCAGACTGAAGAGATCTTATAGCAGTTTCTCTTCCTGGACCTGGCCCCTTTACCAATACATCTACTCTCCTCATTCCATATTCAATGGCTTTTTTAGCAGCTATCTCTGCAGCAATTTGAGCTGCAAAAGGGGTACCCTTCTTTGTTCCTTTAAAACCTGCAGTACCACCACTTCCCCATGCGACCACATTTCCTGCCGGATCAGTTATTGTAACAATTGTGTTATTGAATGTTGCACTTATGTGAGCAATTCCTTCAGGTATAACTTTCTTTTCTCTTCTTGGTCCTCTAACTCTTCTTTTCTTTGCCATTAATTTTTTAACCTCCCCAAATTCAAGTTTTTATTTTTCTTTACGTTTTGCACCTACAGTTTTACGTGGCCCCTTTCTTGTCCTTGCATTACAACGAGTCCTCTGTCCTCTTACAGGTAGACCAAGCTTGTGTCTAATCCCTCTATAACAACCAATTTCTATCAATCTCCTAATATTAGAAGCCAACTCTTGCCTTAGGTCTCCTTCAACCTTATATTTATTCTCAATTTCTTCACGTAATTTACTAATCTCTTCTTCTGTTAGATCTTTAACTCTTTTGTTAGGATCTACCTTTGTCACCTCTAATATTTTTTTGCTGGTAGTACGACCAATCCCATAAATATATGTTAAAGCGACCTCAATTTTTTTATCTTTTGGCAAATCTACCCCTGCAATACGAGCCATTTACTTTATACCTCCTTAACCTTGCTTTTGCTTATGTCTCGAATTTTCACAAATTATCATTACCTTTCCTTTTCTTTTTATAATTTTACATTTATCACATATTTTTTTAACGGAAGCTCTAACTTTCATTTTTAACCTCCTTATTACCTGATGAAAATCTGTATATGATTCTCCCTTTAGTTAAATCATAAGGAGACAATTCTACTTTAACTCTATCTCCAGGCATAACTCTAATAAAATTCATTCTCATTTTACCAGATATATAAGCTAAGATTTCAAAACCATTCTCCAGCTCCACCTTGAAGGTTGCATTAGGCAGAGCTTCTTTAACAGTACCCAAAAGTACAATTCCCTCTTTCTTAGTCATACATCTCCTTATCCCTCTTGAGTTAAAACCTCGGGACCATTTCCTGTAATTATTATAGTATGCTCAAAATGAGCTGATAAACTCCCATCAAGAGTTACTGCAGTCCATCCGTCATCTAAAATTTTAACTTTATAGTCTCCTATAGATACCATTGGTTCTATCGCTAAGGCTAATCCTTCTACTAAAATGGGACCTTGACCTGGAGGACCAAAATTAGGAACACTTGGAGGTTCATGAAGATTTCTACCTATTCCATGGCCCGTAAAATCCCTTATAACACTGAAACCATTTTTTTCAACATATTCCTGTATAGCCCAAGATATATCTGATAAATAATTCCCTGCCATTGCTTTTTCTATACCCTTCCACAAAGCAGATTCTGTAACCTCAATAAGTTTTAAAACTAAAGGAGATATCTCCCCTATAGAATAAGTTTTTGCGGAATCAACGTAAAAACCATTATATTCTAATCCTATATCTATACTTACAATATCTCCTTTTTTCAATCTTCTATCTTTTCTTGGTATTCCATGAACTATCTCATCATTTATAGACACACAAATTACCTCAGGATATCCTCTATATCCTTTAAAGGCAGGTTTTGCTCTATATTTATAAATTAATTCCTCAGCCTTACGGGACAATTCATAAGTTGAAAAACCCTCTTGAATATATTCTTCTAATTCCTTAAAAACTTGTGCTAAGATCTTTCCACCTTTTTTCATATTCTCTATATTTTCTTTAACCTTGAACTTCATCACCAACCACCTTTAATATTTTTTGAGTTACAATCTCTTTATCCTCTTCTCCATTTATTTCATATACCAAACCTTCATTTCTATAATATTCCAACAATCCTTGACTTTCTTTATAATACGCATCAAGCCTTTTTCTAATAACTTCTTCAGTATCATCACTTCTTTGACAAAGTTCTCCACCACAAAAGTCACATTTATTGTTTTCCTTTGGAGGCATAGATACTAAATTATAAATAGCTCCACAGTTTTTACATACCCTACGAGATGTTAGTCTCTTTATTACAACTTCATCTGATACCTTAAGATATATAACCTTTATTTCTTCATTTGATAAAAATTTCTTTAAAAACTCTGCTTGTGGAATTGTTCGAGGATATCCATCTAAAACAAATCCAAATTTACAGTCTTCTTTTGTTATTCTTTCTTTAACCACTTCCCATACTAACTCATCAGGTACTAATTTCCCATTATCTAAATATTCTTTAACTTTTTTTCCCAAAGCTGTCTCATTCTTTACTGCATCTCTAAAAATATCTCCTGTAGAGATATGAGGAATACTTAAAATCTCACTTATTCCCTTAGCATGGGTTCCTTTTCCTGCCCCTGGAGGCCCAAAAAATATTAATATCCTCATTTTAAAAACCCCTCATAACTTTTCATTATCATCTGAGCTTCCAAAGTCTTAATAGTATCCAAAATAACTCCTACCATAATTAAAATACTTGTTCCTCCCAATTGAAATTCAGTAACTCCAGTAAGAAATTCAATAAAAGTAGGTATTAAAGCAATTAATCCCAAAAATACTCCACCAAAGAAATTAAGTCTGTTCAAAGTGTTTTCTAAATACTCCTCTGTAGGCTTACCAGGTCTTACACCCGGAATAAAACCGCCATATTTTTTAAAGTTTTCTGATAATTCATTGGGATTAAAAACGATAGATGCATAGAAGTAAGTAAAACCTAAAATAAGAAGAAAATAAAATATAGGATAGAGAAAGGAACCAGGAGAAAAAATGTTAAAGAAAATTTTTAACCATGAAATATTGACAAATTGTCCTATAGTAGGAGGAATCATTAAAATAGTGATTGCAAATATAATTGGAATAACCCCTGCTTGATTTAACTTTAAGGGAAGATATGTAGATTGTCCTCCATATACTTTTCTTCCTACCACCCTTCGGGAATATTGTACTGGAATTCTTCTTTCTGCGTTTTCCTCCCATACTACTCCAACAATTATTGCAATTAACAATATAAAGAAAACTATTACATTTAAAATACCTATCTCCCCTCTTTGTAATAATAAAAATGTTCTTGTAATATCAGTGGGAAAACGAGCTAAAATAGAGACTAAAATTAATAAAGAAACTCCATTTCCTACACCATACTGAGAAATTTGTTCTCCTAACCACATTATAAAAGTAGTTCCAGCAGTTAAAGTAATTACAATATTAAGAATATATATAAGAGAAAGCTGGGGAATAACTTTATAATTATGCATAAAAATAGTCAAACCAAAAGCTTCTACAGCAGCAAGAAGTACTGTTAAATTTCTCGCATAGCGAGTGAGTTTTCTTCTACCATCTTCTTCTTTTTTTAAAGCCCCCAAAGAGGGAAACACTACAGTAAGAAGTTCCATCATGATTGAAGCATTAATAAAAGGGGTAATACCCATAGCAAATATAGAGAATCTTGCAAGAGCCCCACCTGTAAAAAAATCTAAAAAACCAAGAAATCCCTGAGTCTTAAACAAATTACTTAAGGCAACTCTATCCACTCCTGGAACTGGAATATGAGCACCAAATCTATAAACAGCAAAAATAAACAATGTGAATAATATTTTCTTTCTTAAGTCAGGAATTTTAAAGGCTTTTATTAATGTATCAAACACTATTTAATCACCTCTACTTTTCCGCCTGCTCTCTCAATTTTCTCTTGAGCTGAGGCACTAAAGGAATGAGCCTTCACAATTAAGGGTTTTGAAAGTTCTCCCTCTCCCAATATTTTTAAACCAAAATTGATCTTTTTTACTATTTTTTTCTGTAGTAATACTTCTGGATCCACAACATCATTAGGATTAAACTTTTCTTCTAAAACCTTTAAATTAACTATGGTATATTTTCTATATGGAGCATTTGGTATTCCACCGAGCTTTGGAAGTCTTCGGGTAAGAGGTGTTTGACCACCCTCAAAACCTGGGCGAGTAGCATCCCCTGTTCTTGAATTCTGTCCACTCATTCCCCTTCCAGCATATTTTCCTGAAGCAGCATATCCACAACCTATTCTTTTAGGCTTTTTTCTTGAGCCTGGTTTTGGCCTTAACTCAAAAAGTTTCAATTTTCTCCCTCCTCAACTAAGGACTTCTTAGAAATTCCTATAATTTCATTTATTCTCTTTCCCCTCATTTTTGCTACCTCTGGAAGTCCCCTTAAAGATTTTAACGCATTTAAAGTTGCTAGAGCTAAATTTATCGCAGTAGTTGATCCTAAGGATTTTGCTAAAACATTCTTAACTCCTGCCAACTCTAATACAGCTCTTGCAGCCCCTCCAGCAATAACTCCAGTACCAGGAGCAGCAGGTTTCAAAAAGACCTTAGAAGCACCTAATCTACCAATAACCTCATGAGGGATAGTTCCTTTACTTAAAGCAATTTTTACAGCATTTTTTCTTGCCTTCCTTATTGCTTTTCTAATAGCATCAGGTACTTCTGCTGCTTTTGCAATTCCCACTCCAACAGTTCCCTGCTCATCTCCAACAACAACTAAAGCTCTAAATCTTAAATTTTTTCCTCCTTTAACAACCTTTGCCACTCTTCTAATTTCTACAACCCTTTCTTTAAAAATAGGTTCTAATTCTTTACTCAATTATTTTCCCTCCCTACTTTCTAAAATTCCAATCCCTCTGCCCTTGCACTATCAGCAAGAGCTTTTATTCTTCCATTATATAAAAACCCGCCTCTATCAAAAACTACTTTTTTAATTCCTTTCTCTAAGGCTCTTTTTGCGATAATTTTTCCTACTAATTGTGCTGCTTCAATATTATCTGTAGATTTTAGCTGGGATCTTAACTCCTTCTCCAAAGAAGAAGCAGAAACCAATGTATACCCCTTTATATCATCAATTATTTGAGCATAGATATATCTTAAACTCTTATAAACAGATAAACGAGGCCTTTCTGGAGTTCCAAATATTTTCTTTCTTATTCTCAGATGTCTTATTTTCCTTTTTTCTTTTCTTGACTCTTTTATAATCATTATGCATTTACCTCCTATTTTTTACCTGCCTTGCCAGCCTTTTGACGAATTCTTTCACCAAGATATCTAATACCCTTACCCTTGTAAGGTTCTGCAGGTCTAATACTACGAATATAAGCAGCAAATTGGCCTACCTTCTCTTTATCTATCCCCTTAACGGTTATTTTAGTATTATCTTCTACGTTTACACTTAAGCCTTGAGGTATTTCCAATTCCACTGGACGAGAAAATCCTAAATCCATCACTAATTTATTTCCTTGAATTCTCGCTCTATATCCTGTACCTTGTATTTCTAACTTTTTTTCAAAACCCTGAGTAACTCCAATAACCATATTATTAATAAGAACTCTTGTTAATCCATGAAGAGCTTTAGAAATTTTTTCATTGTTAGATCTTTCTATTATAATTTGATGGTCTTGAATTCTTATTGATATCAATGGATGAAAGGTTCTTTCTAAAACTCCTAAAGGACCATTCACTCTTAAACTATTTTCTCCTATAAACTCTACCTCTACCTTTTCTGGTATTGTTATTGGTTTTCTACCTATTCTTGACATTTTTATCTTCCTCCTTTACCAAATCATGCAAAGAACTTCTCCACCAATTCCTAAAGCCCTTGCTTCTCTATCGGTCATTATTCCCTTTGAAGTAGAAAGTATAACAATTCCTAATCCTCCAAGAACTTTAGATATCTCATCTTTACCTACATAATATCTCCTTCCAGGTTTACTAACTCTTTTCACTCCTTGAATTACTGGTTTCTTATTGAAATATTTTAAGTGGATACGAATAAACTTCTTAGGTTCTTCTTTGCCAATCTCATATTTCTCAATATAACCTTCTTTTAATAAAAGTTCTGCTATACTAAGCTTTAACTTTGAAAACGGGATATCCACCATGGATTTTCTTCTTTGATTCGCATTATTAATTCTTACTAACATATCTGCAATAGGATCTGTAAGTGTCATAGCAAAAACCTCCTACCAACTTGCCTTTCTAATTCCAGGAATTTCTCCTTTGAGAGCTAATTCTCTAAAACAAAGTCTACAAAGACCAAATTTTCTCATATATCCCCGTGTTCTTCCACAGATTTTACATCTATTATATTCCCTAACCTTAAATTTCTTTGGTTTTAACCATTTAACAATTTGAGATTTTTTTGCCACAATTTCCTCCCTCTCTTTAAGTTTTTATTTTCTAAAGGGCATACCAAAAAGAGATAAAAGTTCTTTTGCTTCCTCATCAGTTTTTGAAGTAGTAACTATAATAATATCCATTCCCCTTATTTTATCTATTTTATCATACTCAATTTCGGGGAAAATTAATTGTTCCTTTATTCCAAGACTATAATTACCTCTACCATCAAAGGAGTTAAGGGGAACACCTTGAAAATCCCTTACTCTTGGAAGAGCAATATTTACCAACTTATACAAGAAGGCATACATTTTTTCTCCTCTTAATGTTACCTTTAATCCTATGGGCATACCCTTTCTTAAATGGAAATTTGATATCGACTTTCTTGCTCTTCTTATTAAGGGCTTCTGTCCTGTTATTATAGCCAAGTCTTTCAAAGCAGACTCAATAGCAGAAGGATTTTGTATCGCATCGCTTACTCCTATGTTTACTACAATTTTCTCTAAATGAGGAACAGCCATTTGATTTTTATATCCAAATTTCCTCATCATTTCTGGAATAATTTCCTCTTTGTATTTTTGTTTCAGAATTTCCATATACATTCCTCCCTATCAAACCTGATCAATAATTTCATTACATTTTTTACACATTCTTACCCTTTGTCCACTTTCTAAAAGGGAATACTTAACTCTTGTTGACTGATTACAACGAGGACAAATTAACATAACTTTACACTTATAAAGAGGGGCAGGTTTCTCAATAATACCCCCTTTTCTATTTTTAGGTGTAGGCCTGGTATGTCTTTTAACCATATTTATACCTTCTATAATTATTTTCTCTTCCTTAGGAAGAACACTTATAACTTTTCCTCTTTTCCCCTTATCTTTACCCGCTATAACTAATACTAAATCTCCTTTTTTTATACCAAAACTCATAATCTTTCCTCCTTATATTACTTCAGCAGCTAAGGATATAATTTTTGTAAAATTCTTATCCCTTAATTCCCTTGCTACTGGGCCAAAGACCCTTGTTCCTCTAGGATTTCCTTGTTTATCTATAATAACTGCAGCATTATCATCAAACCTTACATAAGATCCATCTTTTCTTTTTATTTCTTTTCTTGTCCTAATAATAACCGCATAAACCACATCTCCTTTTTTAATGTTTGCTCGAGGAATAGCATCTTTAACACTGGCAACAATTATATCTCCAACTTCTGCGGTAGCTTTTTTCCCTAATATTCTAAAACACATTATTTCTTTTGCTCCACTATTATCCGCTACAACTAATCTAGTTTGAGGACGAATCATTTATATCACCTTCCTCTAATGTTTCTCCAATAAAAGTAGGAAGAGCCTCCTCTTTTCTCAATATTTTTACTAACCTCCATCTTTTTTCCTTACTTAATGGTCTTGTCTCTTGAATTAAAACAAGATCTCCTTCTCTTGCTTCTTGTTTTTCATCATGAACTTTATATTTTTTTATCTTTTTAACTATTTTTTTATATAATGGATGAGAAAAAGTAGTCTCTACACGAACTACAATAGTTTTTTGCATTTTAGCACTAACTACCCTACCAATCATTTCTCTTCTTTTGCCTGCCATATCTTCCTCTCCTTACTTCAAGATTTAAGGTCTCGTTCCCTTAATACTGTCAATATCCTTGCTATATCCTTTCTAATTGCTTTTATCTTATGGGGATTTGTAAGACCTCCAGTCTTAAATTGAAATCGAAGATTGAAAAGCTCAAGCCTAAGCCTTTTTAATTCTTCTTTTAACTCTTCATTAGTTTTTTCTCGCAATTCTTTTGCTTTAACCATAATTACTCACCACCTATTCCGCGAGATACAAAACGCACTTTAACCGGAAGTTTTGATCCTGCTACTCTTACTGCTTCTTTTGCATCCTCCTCTGCTATTCCCGCTATCTCAAAAAGAATAGTTCCTGGTCTTACAACAGCTACCCAATCCTTTACATCACCCTTTCCACCACCCATTCTACTTTCAGCAGGCCTTGCAGTAACAGCTTTATCAGGGAATATTCTAATCCATACTCTTCCATTCTTCCCTGCATAACGAGTAAGAGTCCTACGAACTGCCTCGATTTGTTCACTAGTAATCCATGCAGGGGCTAAGGATTGAATTCCATAATCCCCAAAAACTACCTTGTTTCCACGGCTTGCCTTACCCTTTAATCTACCACGATGCTGTTTTCTGTATTTAACCCTTTTAGGCATCAACATCGTAATCCACCTCATCTCTCTCAAAATCTTCGTCAAGCAAAATCTCAGTTGTTTCAGTAGGAATTTCTTCCATAACTTCTTTCCCTAATTCTGGTTTATCCCCATTATAAACCCATACCTTTACTCCTATGACTCCTGAGATAGTCCTCGCTTCTGCAAAACCATAATCAATATCTGCTCTTAGAGTTTGAAGGGGAATTCTTCCCTCTCTAAACCATTCAGATCTTGCAATTTCAGCCCCATTTAATCTCCCAGAACACATTATCTTTATCCCCTTTACTCCTGCCCGTAAAGCCCTGTTTATTGCTTGTTTCATTGCCCTTTTATAATTCACTCTTCTTTCAATTTGAGCAGCAATATTCTCTGCAATCAACTGAGCATCAGCTTCAGGATTTTTTACTTCTTTTACAGATATAAAGACATTCTTTCCTGCTAATTTTATCAGGTTCTTACGAATATTTTCTATCTCCATACCCCCACGTCCAATAAGCATTCCAGGTCTTGCAGTATGGATAGTAATGTCTACCCTATTTGCCACTTTCCTTTCTATCTCAATCAAAGAAACACCCGCTTGAGAATAATTTGTTTTAATATAATTTCTTATATTCCAATCCTCATGTAATAAAATAGAGTAATCTAATTTTACTGCAAACCAATGACTTTTCCAGTCTTTTATAATGCCTAATCTAAAACCATAGGGGTGTGTTTTCTGTCCCATTTTATCCCTCCTCTTTTTCTTGAACGTATATGACTATATGACTATTTCTTTTCTGAATTATATCAGCACGCCCTCGAGCCCTTGGATTAATTCTTTTCCACCTTGAAGCCTCATTTATCCATGCACGAGAAATATATAATCTATCTCCTCTTAATCCAAAGTTATGTTCTGCATTTGCTTTTGCAGATCTTAAACATTTTAATACAAAATATGCAGCCTTATGAGGTAAGGTCTCTAAAATTGCCTCTGCCTCATTTACCATTTTCCCTCTTACTAAATCCAAGACTCTTCTTGCTTTATAAGGAGATATCCTTACATATTTACTTTCTGCTTTTACTTCAAACATTTATAATTTACCCCCTTATTTAATAGCTGTAATTCTCGCTGTAGGAATTCTATGTCCTGTAAAAGTACGAGTGGGTGCAAATTCTCCTAATCTGTGTCCTATCATATTTTCTGTAATATAAATAGGAATATGTTTTCGCCCATTATAAACTGCAATAGTATGTCCCACCATTTCTGGTACTATAACAGATCTTCTTGACCATGTTTTAACTATCAGCTTTTCTCCTTTTTCATTGAGCCTTCGAACTTTAACCAAGAGTTTTGAGTCTACATAAGGTCCCTTTTTTAATGATCGTCCCATATACTTTCACCTCTACTTTATCTCTTTCTTCTCATTAGCTCTTTGAATAATAAATCGATCAGACCACTTTCTTTTCTTACGGGTCTTATACCCTAAGGTTGGTTTACCCCAAGGAGAAAGAGGACCTGGATGTCCTATAGGAGCCTTACCTTCACCTCCACCATGAGGATGATCTACGGGATTCATAGCAGAACCTCTAACATGGGGCCTTCTTCCTAACCATCTACTTCTACCTGCTTTTCCTAAAATAATATTTTTATGATCAATATTTCCTACTTGTCCAATAGTTGCCCTACACCTTAGATCAAAGAGTCTTATTTCTCCAGAAGGGAGACGAATATAAGCCCAATTTCCTTCCTTTCCAAGGATTTGAGCATAAGTTCCAGCAGCCCTTACCAACTGTCCTCCCCTTCCAGGATAGAGTTCTAAATTATGTATTAAAGTGCCATCTGGAATATTTTTTAGAGGAAGGTTATTTCCAGCCTTTATATCTGTTTCCTCTCCAGAAACCACCATATCTCCAACCCTCAATCCTTCTGGAGCTATAATATATCTTTTTTCACCATCTAAATAACTTAATAAAGCAATTCTTGCTGACCTATTGGGATCATATTCAATACTTACTACTTTTGCTGGAATGTTATCTTTATCTCTTTTAAAATCAATTATTCTATAAAGTCTTTTATGTCCTCCCCCTCTAAATCTTACGGTTACACGACCAAAATTATTCCTTCCTCCAGATTTTTTCAAAGGAATAACTAAAGACTTTTCTGGCTTTCCCTTTGTTATTTCAGAAAAATCCGGAAGAAGAGTGTGTCTTGTTCCTGGCGTAATAGGTCGTAACTTCTTAAGTGGCATAACAATACCTCCTATACTCCACTAAGTAGCTCAATTTTATATCCTGGCTGTAAAGTTACAATTGCCTTTTTCCTTCTTGAAGTATAACCTTGAGCCATTCCTAATCTTCTTAGCTTAGGACTTTCATTTATAATTGAAACTTTCTTAACTCTAACCTTAAAAATTTCTTCTATTGCCCTTCTAACATCAATTTTATTTGCATCTCTTGCTATTTCAAAAACATATTTCCCATATTTTGATAAGTCTGTACCTTTTTCTGAGATTATAGGTCTTAAAACTACAAGATATGGATCTTTCATTTTAAAAATGCCTCCTCTAAAACAGAAATTGCATCTACAGTGAGTATCAAATAATCATATTTTAATAAATCATAAACATTCAAGCAAGAGGCAATCATTGTTTTAACATTCTTAATATTTAAAGTTGCTCTTTTTACAGATTCGTCTTTCACAGGAAGACTTATAAGAACAGAGGAATTTCTTAGTCCCAAATTATCTAAAATTTTCACAAACTCTTTTGTTTTTGGCTGAGAAAGTTCAATTTTATCTAAGATTATCAGGTTATTATCCCTTAATTTTGTGGATAGAGCAGATCTAATAGCTAATCTCCTCATTTTCTTAGGCATTTTATAAGAATAGTCCCTGGGTTTCGGCCCAAAGGGTCTTCCTCCACCTACCCAATGGGTTGCCTTTCTATCGCCTTGACGAGCACGTCCTGTTCCCTTTTGAGCCCAGACCTTTCTTCCACTTCTATTGACTTCTGACCTTCTTTTTGTAGAATGAGTCCCCTGTCTTCCATTTGCTAAATGCATGACAACACACATGTGGAATAAATCGGGTCTTGTCTTTACTCCAAACAGTTCTTCTTTAAGTTCTATTTCAGAAACTTTTTCCGCATTCTGGTTATAAACAGGAACTTGAATCATTTTTCTATCCCCTTCCTTAGAGATTTAACAGCTTTTCTAATTGTAAGTAAATTTCCTGGAGGACCCGGAATTGCACCTTTTATAAGTAACAGACTTTTTTCCCTATCAATTTGAACAATTTCTAAATTTTGAATGGTAACTAATTCATTTCCATATCTACCTGCCATCTTTTGTCCCTTCATAACATGCTGAACACCACCTGCTCCAATGGATGCACGCCTCCTATGACACTTAGATCCATGAGACATTCTTCCTCTGCTAAAATTCCAAAGTTTTATATGGCTTGTAAAACCTCTACCTTTGGTTTTTCCTGTTATATCTACTAATTCTCCTTCTTTAAAAATATCAACTGTAATTTGTTGTCCTTGTTTATATTCATAAGGATTTAAGACCCTTATTTCCTTAATAATCCTAAAAGGTGGAAACCCAAGTTTCTTGAAAAACCCTCTTTGGGGTTTATTTAACTTCGTTTCCTTACACTGCTCATACCCTAATTGAATAGCATTATATCCATCTCTTTCTTCTACTTTCAGAGAAAGTATAAAACATGGCCCTCCATTTACTACTGTAACAGGGACCACCTTCCCATTTTTATCAAAAATTTGAGTCATACCAATCTTTCTTCCTAAAATCGCCTTTGTTGTTGGTGCAGACATTTTTAATCCCCTCTTCTCTAAGTTTTAATTTCCACTTCAACTCCTGCAGGAAGCTCCAAATTCATAAGAGCTTCTACAGTTTTTGCAGTAGGTTCTATAATATCGATAAGCCTTTTATGTATTCGAATCTCAAAATGTTCTCCAGAATTTTTATTCACATGAGGAGAACGCAATACCCAATACCTACTAACCTTAGTAGGCAAAGGTATAGGCCCAGAAATCTTTGCTCCTGTGCCTCTTACAGTATCAATAATCTTTTTAGTTGATTGATCCAAGATTCTGTGATCAAAGGCCTTGAGCCGGATTCTAATTCTTTGTTTTTCTAAATAGCTACCCATAAATCGTCATTCCTCCCTACTCAATGATCTTAGTAACGACACCGGCTCCAACAGTCTTGCCACCTTCCCT
>CAZTGC010000010.1:0-36009 GCA_964612975.1 uncultured Dictyoglomota bacterium
ATTGCTATTGAGGCAGCTATTGATATATGTAATCATATAATATCTCAGAATGGTTTTAGACCCCCACAAGACTATGCGGATACTTTTAAAGTACTTACAGAACAAGGAATCTTTGAGAATGAATTTCTAACTCCATTAAGAAATATGGTGAAATTTAGGAACAGACTTGTACATATATACTGGGAAGTTGATAGTAAAGAGATTTATCTGATATTTAGGAATAAAAAAGAATCATAGGTATGGAAGAAAGGATAAATATAGCAGATATCTTTCTCAACTCTTTTAAATTCTGAAAGATATCCAGCCATAAGGACAGGTAAAGTAGTGGTATGGGTTCGGATAAGAATTAAAGAATATAAACACTCTGTATAACTAGCGATAAAGACTAAAATAGATACCGCAATAAGCCCGGGAACTA
Organism: uncultured Dictyoglomota bacterium; assembly: GCA_964612975.1. Classification (GTDB taxonomy): domain Bacteria; phylum Dictyoglomota; class Dictyoglomia; order Dictyoglomales; family Dictyoglomaceae; genus NZ13-RE01. The sequence continues at coordinate 419 of CAZTGC010000010.1, forward strand.
CTAATGGAAGTACCAATCTTTTCAAAATGTGGATGGGATTAGCTCCATCTACAAGAGCTGATTCCTCTAATTATAAAGGAGCCATACCAAAGAAATCCTTAAGATACCAAATGCTGGTGGAGATTATCCAGACAGAATGATTAATACTTACTCCCCAATAGGTATCTACCAAGCGAAATCTTGCCATAAGATAAAAAATAGGTAGAAAAGAAAATTTAAAAGTAGCCCCTGGAAAGGCAGTAGAAGCAGTACCAGGGTCTCCTTGGGGCATAATACAAATAAGATAAAAGCTCCTTATAACACCTATAAGTCTTAATAGATCCACCAATCTTGGGAAGATTTGCCCTTATACCTTCCAGTACAGCGCCATCCTTTACGATTAGTAACACTGATAGTTATTTTTTGCGCTGATGCTAGATTTAAGAAGGGAAGAATAAACCAACCAATCCCCTTTTTACCCTTCATTCTTAAGCCTTCTATTCTTCCTCCAATTTAAACCCTAATTCCCACAATTTCTTATATTTTCCATTTAAAAATAAAAGTTCCTCATGGGTTCCTTCTTCCATAATTCTTCCATCTTCTAATACAAAAATCCTATCAGTGGAGACCACAGTAGAAAGCCTATGGGCAATTATTAATGTGGTTTTTCCCTTCATAAGTCTTTCCAAAGCCTGATTCACAAGATCCTCGGATTCGGCATCAAGAGAAGATGTAGCCTCATCTAAAAGAAGTATGGGAGAATTCTTCAAAATTGCTCTTGCAATAGCAATTCTCTGTCTTTGCCCACCCGAAAGGGAAACTCCCCTTTCTCCTACTCTTGTATACAATCCATCAGGAAGTTTCATAATAAAATCATAGGCGTTAGCTTCTTTTAATGCCCAAATTATATCCTCTTTATTTGCATCTAATTTCCCATATCTTACATTTTCATAAATAGTATTATTGAATAAAAAGATATCCTGAGGAACATAAGAAATTAAATCTCTCAGTTCTTTTAAAGAATATTTCCTCAATTCCTTTCCAAATAAATAGATTTCTCCATCATAATTGGGATAAAAACCTAAAAGAAGCTTAAAAAGGGTACTCTTTCCTCCCCCGCTTTCTCCTACAAAAGCAATCTTCATATTATTTGCAACCTTAAAAGATATTCCTTTTAAAACTTGCCCATTTCCATTATATGAGAATTTCACATTATTGAACTCTAAGACATAATCTCTATTGGTTTTTATATTTTCTTCCTTAATCGAGATTTTTCGGATCTCTTCCTCTACAGGCTTATCCAGCACTTCAAAAATTCTTTCTGCTCCTGCAAGGGAAGTTTGTAAGTTAGTTAAAAAATTACCAATAGATCCAAAAAGCCAGAAGATAGGGCCCATAAGTTGTATAATTGCTGTTAATTCTCCAAAGGTTATTTTATCATTCATAATTAAAAGTCCTCCAACTAAAAGCTCTCCAAAGAAGATAAAATAACCAATAGAATAATTAAAGGAAGATAGAAGAGAATTATAATGAACCCTCTTCATAGCAAGTTTATAAAAGGAGAGATTTAGCTCTAAAAATTTCTTATAAATAATATCTCCAATATTAAAGCTTCTTATTATGAAGGCTCCTCCCACCAGATCTGAAAATTTCTGTATTATCTTAGATATAGATTTCTGAATATCATCACTTATTCTTCTTAAGGGTCTCATAAAAAGAGAATTAATGATAACATTTACTGAACCTACCAAAATAGCATATAAGAACATAACCCTGTTGATAGAGAAAATTACAGCGGCAGATCCAACAGCACTTATAATGGCCATAAATAATACCATAACCTGCCAAGAGTATACACCTTCCGCAGTATTAACATCATAGTTAAATCGAGATAAAAAATCACCAGTATGGGTTTTCTCATATTCCTTAATGGGAAGAGAAACTACATGATAAAAAAGTCTGCTTCTTATAATGACAATAGTCCTTCTAATTGTGTACATATATATGTAGGAAAAAATAGGAAATACAAGAAAAAGAATCCCAAAACACGTAGCAATATACTTAATCCCAGAAATAAGCATTTCTCTATTTTTATATATCATCCCATCGGTTATAATTTTTAAACTCATAGCTGCAAAATAATTGAAAAAGAAGTTCTGAGATGCTGTGATAAGCATAGAAATTGTATAAGAAAGTCCTAATAATTGATTTCCTCCATCCTTCCACATAAAGGAAAAAAGTCTAATTAATCTACTATTCATGAATTAGCGCCTCCCAACTCAAATAAAGAGTTATGTTCCAGTTGTCTAAAATAGAGTTTATAGTAAGCTCCTTTTTTATTTAAAAGTTCTTCATGGGTTCCTTCTTCTACAATTTCTCCATCTTCAATAACTAAAATCCTATTCACAAATTTTATAGATGAGAATCTATGAGCAGAGATTAATACAGTCTTATCCCTTAATACATTTTCTAAAATGTTTTGGATTTGAAGCTCAGTCTCTGTATCTAGAGCAGAAGTTGCCTCATCAAGAAGATAGATCTCAGCATTATCTCTTAACAAAAATCTTGAAAGAGCAATTCTTTGCTTTTCTCCTCCAGAAAGTTTTACTCCCCTCTCTCCTATCTCCTCATCAAATCCTCCTAAGTCTGAGAGAATAAAATCATATGCTAACATCTTAATAGAAACCCCTTCAATTTCTTGATCAGTAGCATCCAATCTCCCATATCTTATATTCTCCTTAACTGATTCTGGGAAAAGATATATATCTTGATTTGCAATAGAAATTTTCTTCCTTAGAGAAGATAAATCCCAATCATTTATATTTACCCCTAAGATTTTTATATTACCCCCTGTAGGTTTATACAAACCAAGAATAAGTTTTATCACAGTAGACTTACCACTTCCACTTCCCCCTACTATTGCTACTTTTTCTCCTTCTTTGATAGAAAAACTAACATTTTTTAATACCCCATTAACCCCATCATAAGAGAAATATACCTCTTGAAACTCAATAGCGTAGGGATAATTTTTTTCTTCAACTTTTACATTTCCATTTTCTTCTTCCCCTTGAGACAAGACTTCCTCAATTCTTTTTAATCCTGCCTTTGCCTTCTGATAGTTACTTAGAATATTGGGAAGAATATTTACAGGATTAAGAAAAACATTCATAATCTCAATAAAAGCTATTATGTCACCAAAGGTTATCTCTCCTTTTATTACTAAATCTCCTCCATATAGAAACATGAGTAAAAAGGGTCCTATTTGAATTGTTCCCTTTATAGGATCTAAAAGGGCCTCAAATTTTATTGATTTAATCCCTTCTCTAAAGGCCTTTTTTAATTCATAATTAAAAATTTTTGAGATTTCTTCTTTTAAATTAAAGGATTTGACAATATATACTCCCGATAAAGTATCTTGGAAAATAGTATTTACGTATCCAAAAGCATCTTGCTGCCTTTTTGTAAACCTTTCTATGGGTCTACTTATTAAAATAGCTCCTAAAAAACAAAGAGGAATTACAGCAAAACTAAAAAGAGTTAATTTCCAGTTTATAATAAAGGCCAAGATTAAACCCAATACAAAACCTACTGGTTGATACAATATATCATTTAAAGAACTGCCTAAGAAGTTTTGAATTAGTGATAAATCGTTAGATATAGCAGAAACAAAATCTCCTGTGGTATTTTTTTCTATATAAGATAATTTAATTTTATTTAACTTATCAGCAATTTTTAGTCTCAAATTCATTAAGTTTTTTTCAGTAAATTTTCCAAAAGAATAAGATTTAATATATTCCAAAAATATTTTTATAAACATAATACCAATTACAAGGAAAAATACCCTTGTAAACATCTCTCTGTTCTTTTCTAAAATAGAATCGGCAATATTTTTCTCAAGATATATAAGGGATGTATTAATAAAAGCTAAAGTGATGGAAAGAAGGGAAATTACTATAAATAGAGGAAAATTCCCTTTTATTATCTTAAAAATGGTGAGCCTATCTTTATCCCTCATAAATCCCACTCCTTTAAAATTTTAAAATTTAACTTTAAAAATTTTAAAATTGAAAATTAAAAATGTCAATATTTTTATCAAAAAATTTAAAAGAGGGGTAAGGGATTAAATTATTATGAGGGAATAGAGATTAACTTCCTGCTTCTTCTAATCTTCTAACTACAAAATCCTTTGGAAGAGAAATCAAGAAATATCCTGCTCGCGGGCCAGAATCTTGATTAAGAAAGGAAAGGTATATAAGCTGGAAAGCCCTTTTTCCAGGTATATCAAACTCCTGGGAAAGTTGATAGATGTAGGTTTGAAGCTCTTCCCCATCCCATGTCTTTTCTTTAATCTTCTCTCCTAAGGTTCTTAAGAATTCCTTTTCCTTTGGAGAGAAGGCTTTAGTAATTTCTGGAAGTTTCTCCTGCAGTTTAAACTTTAAATAAGAAGGCGCATAATTTTCAAGCCAATTTTTTACATAATTTACTCTATTTAAAATCTCTGGAAACTTATCTAACTCCTTCCCATATCCACTTCTCAATAACATTTCCTTTAAAACCTCTTCATTTCCTAAGGAGATCTGAGCAAGGGTAATTATATGTCGCAAGGGAACCTGAGGCCCTGACTCCTTTGGAATATCCTTCACCTGAGATATCTCAAAAACCCTTGCCAGTTCCATCTTTTCCTCAGGAGTACCTTCTAAACCATAATAGATTCTTTCCAATCTTTCATAATCTTCTGCAAGAAGAATATATCCATTTACTGGATCAAAATCTATATGCTTATCAGGCTTATATCTCAAAATAAGATATCTTACTAAAAAAGGTGGGAGGATTTTCAGAATCTCATTTATAGATATAGCTATACCTTTAGAGCTAGACATGGCTCCCTTTCCCTTTAAATATATCCATTCATAGATAAAGGGATATGGAGGAGAATACCAAAATATCTCCTCTACTATTACCTTCCCTGTATCATAGGATCCACCAGAGGTAGCATGATCCTTTCCAAAGGGTTCCACTGTTACCCCAAAAATCTTCCATCTTCCCGGCCAATCCAATCTCCAAGGTAATTTTGCCTCTCCTTTACTATAATCTGCAACTCCCCGATGGCCACATTTACAAACATATTCCACCTGATGTTTTCTTGTATCAAAGGAAATTATCTTAGTAGTAGTTAATTTTCCACATTTTTCGCATTTTGGAAGAAGAGGAACAAAATCCTTCTCTAAATTTCTTCCTGCAATTTCATTAAGAATCTTTGTAATTTTCTCATTATTCTCTAAGGTAGCATCTATTATTGGTGTATAAATCCCTTCTTTATATGCTTCATGAATTCTTATAACTTCTGCTTCTATACCCAATTCTCTTATGGCATCTAAAAAGGGATTTAAAAAATGCTCAGAATAATTCTCATGGCATCCTTCAGGATCTGGGATTTCTGAAATTGGTTTTCCTACATGTTCCTCATAGGAGGCTGGTAAAAAGGGATATACCTTTCTCAATGGATCGAAGGAATCTGCTATATAGATAAATCGAACCTCTGATCCTTGTTCTCTTAGTGCCCTGGCAATGGCATCCCCAGTCAATATTTCCCTTAGGTTTCCTAAATGAATAGGACCAGAAGGGGTAATACCAGTTGCAACTACATTCTTCTTCCCCTTAATCTTTATTATCTCTTGAGCAGTTAAATCTGCCCAATGGGGAGTCTTTCCTACCATACAGAATATTTTCCCTTTGCAAGATCTTCGCAGAAACTTCCTATATTCTCTAATTCTTGATTAATTATATCCTCTACAGGTTTTGCCACATCATAAATTGAAATTCCATCCTCCAATATCAATTGTGCGGTAGCTATCATAGGCTGATCAATGGTCTTTCCAATTTGACTACATAACCACACATACACTTCCTTAATACCAGAGATATTTTGATATATTTCATTAGCTAATTTATGAGTGAGAATATTATATATTTTACCCACATGGCTTACGGGATTTTTTCCTGCCGCAGCCTCAGTTCCCATGGGGCGATTTAATGCGATTACTCCATTTACTCTATTTCCTCTTCCCACCTGTCCTGAATCTCCATCCTCTGCAGAGGTTCCCAAAACACTAAGATATATTCCATCCAGTCCCCTTTCTGGATCATCTAAGGTATTAATATCAACAATTATTTTTTCAAAGGATTGATCCTTCTCTTGAACAAATTTCTCAATTTCATTCTTTATCACTTCTTTTTTATCAAAATAATCCTTAACACTATTTACAAACCTATCAATTAATGGAAGAGCAATAGTAAGCTGTAAAATCCTCTTTCTTCTAAATCCCATTATCTTAATATCCTCTCCCACTTCGGGATGAATAGCCTTAAATTCAGGAGAATTTAAATATCTTTCAAGATCTATCACTAATCTTTCAGTAGCAGTAAGGGGGGCATATCCCACAGAAGCAGAAGTATCATTGGCAGGAAGTAATCCCTTTCTTCTTCTAAATATATCTGTTAACTCTGGAGATCCAGGCTTCAATTCCACTTGAAATTTAATATGTTTCTCGGGATCCACAAATCTTAAATTTTTTCTTATCCAATCCTTTGCAGTCTCAATAACAACCTCTTCCACTGGAATTTTTACTCCGTCCACCTCCGATGTTGCCCTATCCCCAATAACCAAAAGCATTGGTTTTATAACTCTTCCACCAATACCAATTTTTCTTTCAACTTCTCCTGCAACAAGAAGACTTTTATCAATATTATGATGAAGAACATTCCCAGCTACCCTTATATATTCCTGAGATAAATTAACAGAAATTTGATCCATTATAGCGTCACATATGGAATCAGGATGTCCTACACCCTTTCTTTCTACCAACTCTACTCCATGTTCCTCCACAGATAGAGAATTCAATTTTTCCACAAATATATTTCTCATTTCTTCTTCCTCCTTAGAAGGATATTTTTAAAAACTCAAAAAATAATATCATAAGTTTGTTTCAATTACAATATTTTGCTTTTTTTATTTCTCAACTTTTCCCTTAATTAAATACCAAAGATACAAATCTGTCTCCCCTGGAGCTTTGCCAAATTCAAAGGAAAGATTAAAAAACAAATTTTCAATATGTAAATATTTTTTTTCATTCCAGTTTTTGGGGATCTCTTCTATTATTTTTTCGTTATATAAAATTTTTAATATGTGTTTATCTAATATTGATACATCGAATTTTCCAGTGTTTCTTAGAAAATGGCTCGCCTCCTTCCATCCTATACCCTTGGCAGATTTAACCAAAATCCTTCTCCCTTCAGCTGAAGAAAGTTCCCATATATCTCTTAATTTTCCAATAAGCTTTCTATTCTCAACTATGTATTCGCTCCTTTTTATTGGATACCTATGTCCCACTTCTTTTAATTCCTCAATTAATTTTCCCAATGGTAGATTTGCAAATTTATTTTTTCCAATAATATTTTGTGCCTTTATTCCCCCTTGAGCAAACCAATTTGCAGTTAAAACACAAAAGGATAATTCAGAAAATAGATCTAATTCTGTTCCATAAAGTCCAAGATTTTCAAATTCCATTATTCTTTCTTCCACTAAATTTTTTGCTTCCTCCTCAATACCTCTTAATTTTTCCACCAAATTTTTATATTTTGACATCTATAAAATCTCCAAAAAATATTCCCTTAGGACTTACATCGCAATAAAAGGCAAAAAAGATACCCCCTTCTTCTTTTAGTCGATTAATACTTTCAAAGAATTTTTTATCCATATCTTTATAAGGCATAACCAATCTTGCATCATTTCTTTGAACCACAAAAATTATCCATTTCTCAAAATCCCATTTTCTCATCTCCTCCATATGTCTTGCTCCCCTCTTCGTGGGAGCATCAGGAAACAAACCAATATTGTTTTTTACTAATGTTACAGATTTCACTTCAACCAATATTCTACGATTTATTAAAAAATCAAATCTACTACCCCCGAAATTAAACTCTCTCCTTAGATCCTTTACCTTTACAGGAAAAAGCTCAAGATTTTCATAAAATATTTTATTAGCCAATCCTGCATTTAGGGAAACATAAGTATTATTTTCAAAACCTAAAACAGCTTCCCAATTTGTTTTTCTCCATCCATTCACCTTATTCTCTATAAATATTCTTGCTCCTGGATAAATTACTTCTTTAAGTCTTCCCGGATTGGGAAGATATGCCATCTCTTCCCTTCCTTTATAAGAAATATATAATCTAAATCTTTTTTCTCTTCTTATAACTTCTGCCTTTTGCAAGTTTTCAAATAGCATTTAAAGGTTCTATACTCTAAATAATCTTAAAGGTTTCTCTCTCTGCTCTTTTCCCCAAATATATTGGTCATATATTAATTTCACTAAATTTTCATCAAATTCCTTTAATTGAGAAGGAGTTTTCCCCTCCTCAAAATACCTAAGAATAATATCTAAAGTGGAGTAATCTATACCCAAGGAAAGCTCATCGGAAATTCCAGGAAAAAGGTCAGGAGACGGTGGTTTATCTATTATTCTTTTGGGAACACCTAAGATTTTAGCAAGTTCTTTAACCTCTGTTTTATAAAGATGAGAGATAGGAGCAATATCTGAAGAATCATCTCCATATCTCACATAATACCCAATTAATTCTTCTGTAAGATTATTACATCCCACAACTAAATAATTCTTCATCTCTGCAAAAAAATATAAAAGAGCCATCCTTAATCTATGCTTTATTCTATAGTATGCTATCCCCTCATAAAACCAATTTAGCTTAGCACTTAATTTCTCTTTTTGAGCAAAAAATACAGGTTTTCTTAGAATTTTACTATATTCCTTGTATAAATATTTTACTGCCTTTCTCTTTAAAGGTTTAAATAAAAGCCAAAACAAAGGTATACTTCTATATACTCCCAATATCCATAAGGCTTTAGTTAATGAAAAGATTTTATACGGAATTTTAAGGTTTTTAACTATAAGTAATGCATCCTTTAGAGAGGATGGTTCAGAATCCATTTCGGGCATAATAAGGCCAAATACTTTTTCCTTTCCTACTGCTTCCTTTAAAAGGTAAGATACTACTGCAGAGTCAATACCCCCACTTACCCCTAAAACATACCCCTCTTTCCCCTCTTCCTCTAATTTTTCCTGCAGGAATTTTATAATCCTCTTACGCTCTTTTTCTATTTCCATTTGCCCTTATTAAAATTCAATTCGTTTTTAACTGCTAAAAATATTATTCCCAAAATAGCAAAATAAGAGAATAAATTAAAAACTTCTTTAATTATAAGACTAACAGCCCAGAGGATTAAAGAAATATTTAAATATCTAAAGAGAAAGATAAAAAAGATAAAGGTTAAAAGGGCTCCAAAAAAAATAAGAATAAAGATAAGTAAAATCCTTTTATACTTTTCTAAATTTATTCTTTTTTCAATATCCTTTGAGATTATTCTCCACTCTTGATTTATCTCCTTCTCTAATACTGGAATTTTCAACATTTCTTCCATCCTTATCCAATCTTCAAAAATTTTTCTACATGAAGAACATTCTTCAAGATGTCTAAAGAAGTTTTCATCTATCTCAGGATAAAGAAATATCTTTTCTTTAAAATCTTTACAATCCAATCTATTCATCTCCCTTTATATAATTATAAATCCTTTTCTTTCCACGAAAAGCATAACTTTTTACTGTATTTAAGGGAATATCAAGCTTTTCACTAATTTCTTTATATGAATATCCCTGCTGATAGTAAAGTATAAGAACACCTCTTTCCATAGGATCTAAAATTTTCCAAATCTCTTGATTCTCTAATATCTTCTCGGGATTTTCCTCTATTCTTTCATAAAGATCCATATCAACAAAATAATCTTTTTTTCTAAAATAATCCATAGCCAAATTATGGGCTATTTTATATAAATATGACTTTGCAGTTTTTTCCTCCAAAGAAATTTTTATAACTCTTAAAAAAGTTTCTTGAAGAAGATCCTTTGCAGTTTCATCATCCCCAATTAACCTTCTTAAGTAGGAATATATTTCCTTCCCATAAAGTTTAAAATAATAGGAAATATCACCCATAGTCTATTATATAATACAGATTTTCTAAAAAGAAGGTTGCGTTGTATAATAAAAAAAATTTAAAGAAGGAAGGTGAAGGATATAATACTTAAAGCTCCATACAAGATAATAACTGATTTTTTAAGAGAAAAAATTTATAAAGAGTATGGACCTGGAGATAAAATCCCCTCGGAAAATGAGCTTGCAAACATGTTTAAAGTAAGCAAGCTTACCGCAAGGAAAGCTATTGATAAGTTGGTAAATGAAGGTTTATTAGTAAGAATTCAGGGAATAGGAACCTTTGTCTCAGACTTTACTAGAATCAATAAGAATTCAATAAAAGCAGTGGGTGTTTTAATAATGAATCGCTTTGATGATCGAGGTTTATCCATAACAGGAGGGATTGTAAAAACTTTAGAAAAATTCTATATCGCTCCCATAGTGGTAGATGTAGCTCAAAATGAGGGAAAATATATTTCCCATAAATTAAAAGTCTTGATAAATCAGGAAATCTCAGGATTAATAGTATCTCCAACTCAAACTTTACTTGAGGTTCCCATCTTTAAAAAACTTCTTTCCGATAATTTCCCCATGGTGTTTATAGATAGAAGTATCAATGATATGAGTATTCCTACTGTAGAATCAGATAATTACCTTGGTGGAGTTCTCCTTGGAAAGCACTTTAGAAAAAATCATAATGTTAAAAGGGCTCTCTTTGTAACTCAAGAAGGATGTGAGGTCACCAGTGTTAAAGATAGATATGAAGGATTTAAGGAAGGATTATGTAATGACGTAGATATATTTATTGCAGATAGGATAGAAAATATAAAGAAAATAATCCCTGACATAAAGAAAGGAGCTTATGAGGGCATATTCTTTTGTCATGATCCTTTAGCTATTGGGGGACTATTTTTCCTTTGGGAAGCTGGACTTAGACCTCCTGAAGATATTAAGATAGTAAGTTTTGATAACAGAGATATAGCAAAATATGCACTACCAAAACTTACTACAGTAAAACAAAATTTTGAGGTTATAGGTGAAGAATCTGCTTTATTTATGGTTAAAATTTTAAAAGGAGAAGAGGTTCCTAAAAGAAGTAAAATACCTGTAGAATTGGCGATAAGAAATTCCTGTGGTTGTAAAGAGGAAAACTACTAGATATCTCCCATAGGTATTCCACTTAAAAATTAATAAGGGTGTTGGAAAAACCAACACCCTTATTAATTTAATAAATAAAGAAATTTAGTAATATGTCTTAGATTCTACTCCATAAAATTTGGGGGGAGATTTTCTATTCCCCAATTTTTATTCGGAGTATTTCCCATTTTAAATATTAAAGTTCCCCCATTAATAATTTCACTATGCCATATCCATGCTCTATTTAATGGTTTATCATTTAGATAAACTTCTCGTATATATTTGTTTTCCTTTGATACATTTTCTGCAATTATAGTAAAATCCTTCCCTGAAGGAAGATGAATTATAGCCTTTTCAAAGATTGGACTTCCTAAGATATAAATAGGAGTCGAAGGACAGAACGGATAAAAGCCTAAGGAACTAAAAATATACCATGCAGACATCTGTCCACAGTCTTCATTGCCACAAAGCCCATCAGGGCCTATTCCATAAAGCTCTTCAGTAATTTTTCTTACTAATTCTTGAGTTTTCCATGGCTCTCTAACATATACATAAAAGTATATTATATGGTGGGAGGGCTCATTTCCATGAGCATATTGTCCAATTATACCTGTTATATCAGGTGGTCCCTTTATGGGAACATTAGTGGTAAAGAATTCATCAAGCTTCTTTCTAAATTTATCCTCTCCTCCTAGGAGTTTTATAAGTCCGTAGGGATCATGGGGAACAAAGAAGGTCCATTGCCAGGCATTTCCTTCAGTATAATGGGGAGATGTGGCATCTGTAGGATCAAATTTTTTGCCAAAAATCAAGAATTGAGAATCTCCCCAACTCCCATCAACTCTTTTGCCTCTCATAAATCCTTCCTTTGAATCGAAAAGATTTTTATAATTTTGAGATCTTCTCAAAAAGAATTTATAATCTTCTTCTTTTTCTAAAATCTTAGTCATTTGTGCCACACAAAAATCATTATATGCGTACTCTAAGGTTCTTGATACCGATTGATTATATTTATCTGCAGGAATATATCCTAACTTTTTATAATCCTCAATCCCTATCCTCCCCTGATTAAAGTCTCTTGATGGTACCATAGCATTCTTATACATGGCTTTGTAAGCTTTTTCTAAATCAAAATCTTTTAAACCTTTGACTACTGCATCTGAAATTACTGAATCTGCATGAGTCCCAATCATACAATTAGTCTCTCTATTACCTTTATGCCATCTGGGAAGCCATCCTGATTGATCATAAATATCTAAAAAACTTTTTATAAATTCTATATTTTTTTGAGGCTGAATTAATACAAATAATGGATGCAGACTTCTAAAGGTATCCCATAAAGAAAATACTGTATAATGGTCATAACTGGAGGAATAGATTTTATCATCTACTCCAATATATTTCCCATCAATATCATTGAAAAGATTAGGATGAATATATGTGTGATAAAGAGCAGAATAGAATTTTATTTTATCTATATCATTTCCCAAAACTTCAATTTTACTTAATTCTTTCTTCCATATTTCTTGGGCTTCTCTTCTTACTTTATCAAAATCCCAATGGGGAATTTCTCTGAGATTCTTTCTTGCCCCTTCAATTCCTGTATAAGACGTAGCAACTTTCATTAAAATTTGTTCTCTATCTTTAGTAGAATATTTAACATAAGCACCTATAAAGGGTTCATTTTTAGTTCTCATAATCTCTTCTCTGCTTTTTGGACTTATTTTAAACATCTTCCAAGTTCCAAATTCTTTAAAGGGTTTTGAAAATTTTGCTACAAAATAAATAGTCTGAGGATCCTTTGCTCCACAGAAATGTCCTCCAGTAATATATCCTTCTATCTCATCATTTCCTACAATTCTAACCCATGCTTTTTCTGCCATATCTCCAATCCTATGATATAAATCTATAATAATATAGGTAGAATCAGATTTTGGAAAGGTATACCTGTGAAAACCAACTCTATATGATGTAGTAAGTTCCACTAAAACTTTATAATCATCAAGAAAAACTGAATAGTAACCAGGTTGTGCAATTTCTGTCTCATGTCTAAATCTTGACCTATATCCCTTTGAAGGATCATTTTTAGGACCTGGAACCGTAGCTAATTTATCAACTAAGGGCATTATTCTTACCTCACCATAATCTGCAGCTCCTGTTCCACTAAAATGAGTATGAGAAAATCCCATTATGGAATTATCAGTATAATGATACCCTGAACACCAATCCCAGCCTTCTATATCAGTATCAGGACTTAATTGAATAGCCCCAAAGGGAAGGGTAGCTCCAGGAAAAGTATGTCCATGTCCACCTGTTCCTATAAAGGGATTGACATAATCAATTAAAGATTTAGAAAAACCAAAGGTTGGAAATATCAAAAGCATAAAAAATAATAAAAGTAATCTTTTCATAAAGATCACTTCCTCCTATCGTAAGTTTATTCTAAAAATGCAATAGCTACCATAGAAGTAGTTTCTGTATTTGAATCTCCAATAAGAATAATTTTCCCTTCTTGGACAATATAATCTGTTACTATTCCTCCATTTTCATCCTGAAGAGAAAGAATAATACTTTTCATCTTTCCTATATCCTCTTTATACTCCTCTGTTATTTGCCTATTAACCCTCTCTAATTTTTTTGAAAGAAAAAGGCCCAAGGCAACTTTATATGTTGCATAAGATTTAGAGTTTACTGCTATAATATCTTTAAAACCCCAGCCATCCCACATTTTCATTAATTTTTCATAAATTTGAATTGCTTCATCAGTTTTTCCTTCCAATAAATAATTTAAAGCTTTATAAACTAAAAGATCTGCATAGTTATACCAGTCAAGGATAATTTGAGATTTGTTAGATTTCTCATAAAAGATTTCTATTACTCCAAATTTTTTGGAAAAAATGAAATTAATAAATTCATTTTTTCTTGTATAAAAAGTATCAGGAATTCTTATTCCCAAAATTACTTCATGAAGTTCATCAAAACCCTTATTATATCTCTCCAGTTCTTTTTTAATTTTTTCTCCTAAAGGACTAGAAAGAAGAGAAAGAGCATGACTTGCCCATAGATTATCGCTAACAATATATATCCTTTTAGAATCTGGTCTTGAAATAGTACTGGCTCTTAAAAGTTTTACCTCTTCTACCCATTGAGATTCAAGAAACTCTTTTATTTTTTTAAAAAATTCTGAAATTTCTACCCTTTGTACTGAAGATGAGAAAACAGGATTTACAATTAATAAAATCAATATTAATATCAAAATTTTGCTCATAAAACTTAGTCCTTTATTCCAGTAAGCTTTATACCTTCAATTAGATATTTTTGGGCAATAACAAAGAATATTATTGTAGGTATAACGGTCATTGTAGCACATCCCATCATTTGATTCCAATAAGTTCCATAAAGGGAAAAGAAGGTAGGAAGTCCTAAGGCGAGAGGATATTTATCCTCATCAGTTAAATATATAAGAGGTCCAAAATAATTATTCCAAGCACCTAAGAAGGTAAATAAAGATATCAGAAATAAGACAGGTTTTGCTAAGGGAAGTATTATCCTAAGATAAATTTGAAGATCTCCTGCACCATCTACCCTTGCTGCATCAACCAAGTCGTCGGGAATAGTATTAAAAAATTGCCTTACCAAGAAGATCAAGCCTGCTCCACCTCCTAAAAAAGAAGGAACAATAAGAGGAAGATAAGTATTAATCCATCCTAAGGTCTTGAAGATCATAAAGGTAGGAATAATAGTAACCGCTCCAGGAAGCATCATGGTACTCAACATAAGGTAGAAGAAAAAATCCCTTCCTTTCCATCTTATTTTTGAAAATCCATAAGCAACTAAGGGACAGGAAATAAGGATACCAATTAGATTTCCAGTAGTTATAATAACTGAATTTCTTAAATATTTGAAAAATGGGAATCTTTGTAATGCCTTATTATAATTTTCCCATATCAAGGGCCAAGGAAACCACTTTGGAGGGAAAAGATAAAGCTCCCTATCTGCCTTTAAAGAAGTAGAAAGCATCCAAATAAAGGGAAGAATATAAATAAAGGTTATAAAAAGAAGGATAAGTCTTACAAAATTTCTAAAAATGAAAGCTTTTTTTTCTTTACTTTTAAATAAATCCATCATATTTAATCCTCCTTATCTTCTTGCCCCATAATAAAAGACCCAATATCTTGTAGTTCCAAATATTAACATGGTTAGAATAAAAGAGATTACAAAGAGAATCCATGCCATAGATGCTGCATATCCCATATAACCATATCTAAAAGCATTCTGATATAGATACATTACAAAGGATAAAGATGAGTTTGCAGGTCCGCCTCCTGTCATTATATTAGGGAGATCAAATATTTGTAAGGCTCCAAGGGTAGCAATTACAAGATAATAGAGAGTTGCAGGAGAGATCATGGGAAGGGTTATATGCCAAAATCTTTGCAAAGCACTGGCACCATCTAATTCTGCAGATTCATAAAGTTCCCTTGGAATATCTTTAATTGCTGCCATATAAATTAATGCTGTTCCTCCTGCTCCCCATTGTGCCATTAAAATTATTGTTCTTTTAACCCATTGTTCTGAAAACCAGAAGGGTCCTTGAATTCCAAAAATCTTAAGCAAATTATTTATAAATCCAATATAAGGATTAAAAAACCAAACACCTATTGTAGCAAAAGCAAAGGCAGGTACAATGCTTGGAAAATATATAGTTGTTCTATAGAATAATGATTCCTTTAAAGGTTGAACAAGAAGAATAGCAAGGACTAATCCTACTATAAGGCCTATAGGAACAAGCCCAGCAGCATAATAAAGAGTATTTGAAATTGCTTTAATGGATAAAAAATCTGTAATAAGCTTTTTATAATTTGCTAATCCTATCCATTTAGAAGCCCCAACAACACTATATTCAGTAAAGCTCATATACAAAGATGCAAATATGGGATAGATGGTAAAGACAAGAAATCCGATAAGCCATGGAGAGATAAACAACAATCCCTTTATAAATTCTTTTCTTTCAATTTTTGTCATAGTTTCACCTCTAATTAAAATTAATAAGGGGCGTTTGGGATGTTCCAACGCCCCTTAATAAGACTATTTTTTCTTGCCAAGAGCTTTATCAAGAGCCTCCTGACACTCTTTTTGTGCATCTAATAAGGCTTTTTCTGCTGTTTTTTGTCCATAAAGGACATAGTCCCTTGCCTCAGTTAATTTATCCCATACTAAGGCTCCTACAGGAACAACAGGTCTACATTTTGCTACAGTGAGTAAATCTACAAATATTTTCTGCTCTGGATCGACCTTAAGAAGTTCAGGTACACCTGCCTTTACTGTAGGTAAGTGGGCAGTATCTATTGCATATTTTATTTGTCCCTCGGTTGCCATATACATCATGAATTCAGCTGCTTCCTTAGGATTTCTTGCTCCCTTAGGAATTGCTAAGCTCCACCCACCAGCCCAAGTGGTAAGTTTTCCATCAATAGAAGGAATGTATGCTATACCATATTCAAAATCTTTTGGTGCGAAGGCTCTTAAATTAGCTAAATACCAGTTCCCATCAACTTTCATAGCCAATTTTCCTGCAATAAATGGATCAATCTCTGGACCAAACATTCCTAAGAATGCTCCTATTGTTGCCATTCCATACTTATCTGCATATTTCTTTTGCCACTTATAGGAATCAATTATTCTCTTATCTGTTCCAAAAGTGAATCTTTGAAGTTTTTCATTAAAGAATTCTCCACCAAAAGCCCAACCCCAAGTATAGTGCCATCCTTGAGAGAACCAAGGAATTAAGCCAAACACTTCGATAACATTTCCCTTAATCTTTGTAAGTTTTTCAGCAACAGCATCAAGCTCTGTAATAGTCCTTGGAGGTTTAGTAGGATCTAATCCTGCTTCTTTAAATAACTTCTTGTTATAGTATAATACTCTATCATCAGTATCCCAAGGTAGAACATAAAGTTTACCCTTAAAGGTTGCTTCTTGTATTGCAAAATCAAAGAACTGTGCCTTTAATTTCTTAACATCTACCTTAATCATTACAAGCAAATCTTCTACACACTCTATAACCCCTTCATTGGCTCTTTGGGCTGCTGTAAATCTATCAAGATAGTATACATCAGGTCCTGTTCCTGCAGCAACAGCGGTCATCAATTTTGTTATTTCAGTCTCTGCACCAGGAACTAATAGGACCTTTACTCGAATATAAGGATGGGTTTTGTTAAATTTCTCTACACTTTCCTCTATGGACTTTTTATCAACTTCTCGGGACATATTGTGCCAGAAAGTAATTTCTACAACTCTTTGTCCATATATAGGAAGGATTGATATTAGAAGGAACACAATCAATAAACTTAAAATTAACTTTTTCATACCTCTACCTCCTTACTAAATTTTTAAAAATCGAGAAGTTTTTAAGATGAGCTTTTAAATTTTCTCCTGCTCACCTCCTTTCAAAATTTTGTAAATTTTAAAGTTTTCACTTCTCCCTTTTTAAAATTAATCTCCCATTTCCCATCTCCCTTTAATATTTCCCTTTCATCCTCTTTCATATCCGTAATACAAACATTTTTAAAAATATTTGATCTCAAGGAATAAATTCCTTCGTCCCTCATATTAACAAATCTTGCGATAATTCCCTTTCCATCTTCAGAGATTTTTAGTGCTGTTAAGAATAACCCCTCAGGAATATCCATCAAAGTCCAATCCTTTATTTTTACAGGTGAGGCAATAGCAACAGGATAAATCAAATAATTTCTTGACTTTTCATAAAATTCTCTTTCATCATTAGAATTTAAAATTATAAAAGAATATTCAAAATTATATCTCCCAAGACATTGACCTTCTGGGGTCGGCATAAATGGTCCTGCATGTCCTTTTCTCGTGGTAAGATCCCCTCTTGATAAATAACCTACAGATCTTAAAAGAGTAATCTTAAGAGATGTTTCTTTTTCTTTTCTTTCAACTTCATATTCATGAAGTCCACGATTCACTATCATCATCTTTAATTTATGCCCAATAAGGCCCACAAAGGACTCCATGGCATATCTTGGTATATTTTCTTCTATATATTCTTCACTATTCTTAACCTTTGTTTCATGTTCTACAATTCCATAATATCCATCATTTAAAACCCTTTCTATTTCCTCTGGTAAATCTATTCCAAATCTTAATCTATGATCCCTTGCATTATTTTCTAAATCTAAGGAAACATCAATACGAGGAAAATCTCTATATAAAGTGTAAGTTATATTAAATGGGATAGAGACCTTTTCAGAGCTTCTTTTTCTTCCCTCTGCAGAGATAGGAAGATTTATTTCTCCTGTTAAGAATATCTCTTTTGAAAAATTTTTATCTTTAACACCTAACCCTTTAACTTCAGGGATAACTTTTATGGGTTCTCCTTCTGTAGGAGAAAAGTTATATTCATCTCCTATATCCCCATGGTCTTCGAAGTAATTTATGTTTCTTATTTCTATATTGTTTATCTTGTCGTAGATATTAAAGGTTCCATCATTATTAAGATTGAAGGAATAAAAATTGTTTTCAAAATCCAAATTACTTTCTCCTAACTCTCTATTTTCTCTTTCCCTTTTCTTTAAAGTGAAAGAGGTAAAGGAAAGAGCAGGAAGTTCTGCTAAAAAGGATACCTTATATAGAGGATTTATAAAGGCCCTACCAGGATTTTTTTCTTTAAAGAAATTTATCATTGGGGATAAAAATAGATAATTTCTCTTACTTGAGAGTCTGAATATCTCTTCGATAGGTATTCCTGCAGGCTCTATGTAGCTTTCAACTATATTGCCTTTAAAATCATAAATTTCATATTCAGGAGAATCTAAATTTATATATAATTCGACAATTCTTCTTTCTTCTCTTTCCAAAGGATTAAATACACATATATTTACTTCATTATTCTTCTCACCAAGATTTATTAAAATATCATTCATAAATTTTGTTAATGTTCCTAATCCAATCTCCAGTGCAGAATAAAGCCTTATTTCTACATCCCTATGGACTCTATCTATACTGCATCCACAAATACTATCATGGGGCTGAGATTTCAAAATGTTCTCCCATCCGTAATCTAATTCGTTCATTCTTGGATTAATATTTAAAATTTTTGCTATAGTAGATAGAGGTTCCAAATATTTCAGATAAAGGAGTTGTGTCTCAAAATTCAACAGCTTTAAATATACTCTTGTAGAAGTAACATCTTTTAGAATAGGTTCATAGGTTGGATCCCTGAGTTCTCCAATCACCTTTTCAAGCTTTGGATTTTCTTCTAAAACCTCTTTTACATAATCTTCAAGATTAGAATGAATAAATTCCACTCCGAACTCTTTGCTCCATTCCGAGAATTTTTCAGGAAGTTCCATAAGAGGCATTTCATGATCTGTTCCATTCATGATCAAAATATTTCCTGTAGTTGCATGATTTTTTAGACTTTCTATCTCTTTTTTAAACTTTTCTTTAATACCATCCAAGTTATCTCCAAAGAGAGCACCATTGGAATAGCTATGTATTAGATTTACTGTGAGAATGCCATCTCCATTGGGAGCTTCCCAGAAAAATTCTGTTTTTCTTGTTTTAGAACCCACTCCCCTCCATACTATTCCTGCTTTAAAACCTAATCCCTTTAAAATTACTGGTGTATAAGCATTATGCCCAAACATATCAGGAAGATACCCTATATTCATTCCATCAATACCTAAATTTCTTAATATTTTTCTTCCATACAAATAATTTCTAATAAGGGACTCTCCCATTATTAAGAATTCATCAGGAAGAATATACCAGGGACCTACAGAAATTTTGCCTTTTTTTATTAAATTAATTAACCTTTCTTTATTTTCTGGGCGAAGTTCCAAATAATCTTCAAGAGCTATAACCTGCCCATCAAGAGAGAAAAATTTAAAATCTTTGTTTTTTTCAATATTGTTTATCAAAAGATCCATTAATTCTAATAGACGCTGACGAAAGATTTCAAAGGTTACATACCATTCTCTATCCCAGTGAGTATGAGTAACAACATGTACTTTCATCCCATCCTCCAACTTATATATACTTGTATATATAAGTTATCATAAAAATTTTTCCTTGTCAATAACTTGCCAGTTCAATTTGTTTATCTCTAACTGATTATATGTTAGATTTTTTACCTGAAGTCTTAAATACTACAGAAGGTCTGTATTTTTTAGGGAGAAATTAGATGAGATCACTTGAGGAGATAAAGAGTATACTTGAAAGACACAAAGAAGAGATCAGAGAAAAATATGGAGTAGTAATAATTGGGATATTTGGCTCTTATGTAAGGGGCGAGCAAAGAGAAGCAAGTGATATTGATATTTTAGTTGAGCTTGAGAGACCTATTGGATTTAAATTCTTTGAATTATGGGATGAACTTGAGAAAATTTTAGGAGTATCAGTAGATATACTCAGTGTGAAAGCAGTAAAATAAAAACCATTATTGTGGTAAAGTATAAAATATGTTAAATTGTATTAAAAAGATTGAAAACTATATCTTAGATCTTTCATATGAAGAATTTACAAAAGATGAGAAAACAAAAGATGCAGTTATTAGAAATCTTGAAGTTTTAGGAAAAGCAGCCAATCAGATCCCCAAAAACATACAAGAAAATTATAAAAGACATATCTTGACAACAAATTATAAACATAAGGATATAATATCTAATATCTTAGGATGCATAAAGGGTTTATCACCTACTAAATATAACTTTTCTATAACTATTTCCTTTGCTTGAATAAGCAAATTTTTAATTTCCTCAAAGGAATATACTGTAGCTCTTTTTTGGTCAAGATTAAGTGTTTAAACATAATCATATTTTTTTCTTTTTGAAACTACCTTCTTTTTCTGTATAATTGAATAATGATTTTATAAAAAATAAAGGAGGAAATCATGGCAAAATTAGCAATCTGCGGAGGAGAATCTGTAAGAGAGAAACCATATCCTGCTTGGCCTGTATTTGATGAGAGAGAAGAAAAAGCATTAATTGAGATACTAAGGAGTGGAAAATGGGGAAGGGTTAATGGAAAAAAGAATGAGGAATTCGAAAACAAATTTGCAAAGTATCATTCCGCAAAATATGGAATTACCTGTGTAAATGGAACTGTAGCCTTAGAACTTTCCCTAAGAGCATTAGGGATTGAGCCAGGAGATGAAGTTATTGTCCCTCCTTATACCTTTATTGCCACTGCCAGCTCTGTCCTTATGGTTGGAGCAAAGCCAATTTTTGTAGATATTGATCCTAAAACCTATAATATTGATCCCAATAAAATTGAGTCTACAATAACTTCTAAAACAAAGGCTATAATCCCTGTCCATATTGGGGGCTGTCCTGCTAATATGGATAAAATATTGGATATTGCAAAAAAATATAATCTAAAGGTTTTAGAGGATGCTGCCCAAGCCCATGGAGCAGAGTGGAGGAGAAGAAAGGTTGGAGCATTAGGAGACATGGGTATATTTAGTTTTCAATCCTCAAAAAATATAAATGCAGGAGAGGGTGGAATTATTTTAACCAATAATGAAGAGCTCGCAGAAAGGACATGGTCCCTAATGAATGTGGGAAGGTCAAAAAAGGGTGAATGGTATATGCATTATATCCTCTCTGGTAATTATAGAATGACAGAATTTCAGGCAGGAATCCTATTAGTTCAAATGGAAAGAATAGAAGAACTTATGAAAAAAAGAGAGGAAAATGCAAAATATCTAACAGAAAACTTAAATAAAATAGAAGGAGTAGAGGTTTTAACTCCCGATGAAGGAGTAACAAGACATGCCTATCATCTTTATATTTTTAAATACAAATCTTCCCATTTCAAGGGGTTACCCAAAATGGAATTTGTTAAGGCAATGAATGCAGAAGGTATTCCTCTAAAACCTGGTTATACTGTTCCAATATACAGAATTCCTGCCATAGCAGATAATTTAAAGGATGATCAATATAAAGATCTTTATCTTCCTGAAACAGAAAGGGCATGTAGAGAAGAAGGAGTTTGGTTATCTCAGAATGTTCTTTTGGGAACAAAGGAGGATATGAATGATATAATCTTAGCCATTAAGAAGATTCAGGAAAATGTTGATGAAATTTTAGAAGGATTGGAGGTTAAGAAATGATAAACTCAAAACTTCCATTTATCTGGTATGGTGGAGATTATAACCCAGAACAATGGGAAAGAGAAGTATGGAAGGAAGATGTAAGACTTTTTAAATTAGCAAACATTAATATTGCCACTGTTAATGTTTTTAGTTGGTCATTAATCCAGCCAGCAGAGGATAAATATGATTTCTCTCAATTAGACGAAATTATCAATATGTTATGGAATAATGGAATATACATATGTCTTGCAACATCAACCGCCTCTCAGCCCCATTGGATGTCAGTAAAATACAAAGAGATATTGCCAACGGATATAAATGGACTAAAGAGATCCCATGGAGGAAGAGTCAATTTTTGCCCTAATAGTAAAGTATATAGGGAGTTTTCTAAAAAGCTTGTGGAAAAATTAGCAGAAAAATATGCAAATCATGAGGCAGTTTTAATTTGGCATATTGCCAATGAGTATGGAACCTATTGTTATTGTGAAAATTGTGAAAAAGCCTTTAGGGAATGGCTTAAAAAGAAATATGGTACCTTAGAAGAACTAAATAGAAGGTGGCATACTGCCTTTTGGGGACAAACCTTCTACGATTGGAATGAGATATCTACACCAACCTTAAAAAATGTCCTTTTCCATCATTGGTGGACAGGAAAATTATCTAATGTAGCTCAAGGAATGGTTCTTGACTATTATAGGTTTATGTCAGAAAGCATCTTAGAATGCTATCTTAACGAATATAACATCATCAAAAAATATAATCCCAATATTCCTATAACCACAAATTTAATGGCATTATTTAAGCCTTTAAATTATTTTGAATGGGCAAAGCATATGGATGTGGTATCCTGGGATAGCTATCCATATATTACCGATGACTACGTAAGTATTGCCTTTAGGCATTCCCTTATGAGGGGACTTAAAAAGGGTGAACCCTTTATGCTTATGGAACAGACTCCAAGCCAAACAAATTGGCAACCATACTGCTATATTAAAAGGCCAAAGGTGATGAGATTATTAAGTTATCAAGCAATAGCTCAAGGAGCAGATACAATAATGTTTTTCCAACTTAGGCAGTCAAGGGGTGGTCCTGAAAAATTCCATGGAGCTATTATATCCCATGCAGGACATAAAAATACAAGGGTATTTCAAGAAGTAAAAGAGTTGGGAGAGGAATTAAAAAGTCTTGGAGATAAGATCTTAGATAGTAAAGTAAAGTCTCAATCCGCAGTCCTATTTGATTGGGAAAATTGGTGGGCTCTTGAAAATTCTCAGGGTCCAAGTATGGACATAAATTATGCAGAAGGAGTAGAAAGTTATTATAGAGCCTTATATGAGAATCAATTGGGAGTTGATGTTATAGGAATTGAGGATAATTTTGAGAAATACAAATTAATTTCTGCACCCCTTTTATATATGACCAAGGAAGAGGTTGCAAGGAAAATAGAAAATTATGTGAAAAATGGCGGAATATTTATTACTACCACCTTAAGTGGAATAGTAGACGAAAATGATTTAGTTATCTTAGGAGGATACCCCGGCCTTTTAAGAAAAATTCTAGGAATATGGGTAGAAGAATTTGATGCCCTTCCCCCAGATATGAAAAATGAGATTATTATTCAGGATGAGTTTAGACAGGAATTTTCGGAGGAAAGTTATGAATGCAATTTAGTCTTTGATGTAATTCATTTAGAGGGTAATGAGGTAAAAGCCATAGGAGTCTATAAAAAGGACTATTATAAAGGATATCCCTGTGTAACAGTAAATAAATTTGGTAATGGATACTGTTATTATATTGGAACTTTTCCTTCTAAAAAGTTTTTAAAAGAGCTTGTTAGATATATTATGAAAATCCATGGAATTGAACCACTATTCGAAAATGTACCCTATGGGATAGAAATCACCAAGAGGCTAAAAAATGGAAAAACCTTCACCTTTATATTAAACCACACTGAGGAGATTAAAAAAATAAATATTGGAAAAAGAAAAAAAGATCTTCTTTCTGGAAGAATATTAGAAAAAGAAACTGAATTACATCCAAGGGAAGTTTTTATATTAGAAGAATAAATAGGGGGGAGCAAAAACTCCCCCTAAATTAAATAACATCAGTTATAGATATACTTGTATGTTTCACCCACTTTAAAGAGGAAATTTCATCATAAAGTTTTTTAACCTTTTCCACCTTCCCTTTAACTAATATTACCTCTAAACAATTTTTCTCATCAAAATGAACATGTAATGTGGAAATTATTACATCATGATAATGGTGCTGAATGTCCGTTAATTTATTTGAAAGATCATAAATGTCATGCTCATAAATAATACTTATACTACCTATGATTTTTTCCCTCTTTACTTCCCACTTTTCTTTAACAAGATAATCCCGTATAAGATCTCTTATTGCCTCAGATCTACTATTATATCCTCGCTTTTCAATTATTTCATCAAATCTTTTTAATAATTCCTCTTCAATAGAAACCCCAAAACGTTTTATATTGTCCATAATTTTAATAAATTTCCCTCTACAATCCCTAAGGCTCTAAACTAAAATATGTAAACCAGCTGTTCTAGAACTTACTGCAACAGCATATTTCATTCCAACATACTCTGCTATTAATTTTTCCTCTTTAGACAGTCATCATACTAAACTTCATTACTATAAAGAAAAATACCTGTCCTAAGAACTTCTTGAATAAATAGATTTCCTTTCTCTTGCATCTCTTGAAATTCCTCAGGAGTATAACCTATAGGTTCCAGAGGAAGACCAATTCCATCGTTAAAATCAAGAAGAAGTTTAATCCTATCCAAAAAAGATTCTTTAAAATCTGCAACCACCAAAATATCAACATCTGATCCCTCATTAATGTCTTTTCGAGCAAAAGAGCCAAAGAGAATTACAAATCGGGGCTTCAATTCCTCAACCACCCGCTGAGGGTATCTTTTTATCTTCTCAAATATTTCTTCACTTCGTTCAATATTAACTCGGCATAATTTAGGCATTTTTCAGCAATCTCCTCTGTGTAAAATCTATATGGTGCTCCTGAGGGATAAAAGCTAGGATATCTAGAACCTATATAATGCCTATCTAACTCCTTTCCCTTATCTAAGAGCTGATTAAACTCATATTGAATCTTAGAAGATTCTTCAAGAAGTTCAAGAACAGAATGAGTTATGAGAGCTCGATATCCTTGGGCATAAAGGAAACCCTTTAAAGCCTTTTCAGCAGCTTGCTGGTAGAAAAAAGCAGTAGCGTAATAGTTACCATCTTTAAGACAATCCTTCGCTGTTTTCATATCAGCCTCCACTTGATCAAACCACCTTAATCCTTCTTCAATATTTCCCATTACTCAAAGTTCTTAATATTCTTTCTCAATTACCCTTCCTAAGATTATATCATACAGGATTTTTATCTACCAAGATTATATCTCCTATTAAAAATTTCCCTTTCCTTTACAGAAAAATCAAAGTATTCTCTTAAGGTTAAGGACTCAAAGGAACACCTAAAAGAAGGATCTTTATCAACAAGCACCTTTTTATTCTGTATTATTCTTGCCCTTAAAGGTAGTGGTGCAGAATTAAGTATGACAAGATCAATCTCATCTGTATTTAAAGCCTCGCTTAATAAAGAGAGAATTTCTAATTTAACTTCCATTAAGTTTTCTACATCTTTTAAATACACAGCTATATCTATATCACTTATGGGAGATACTCTTCCCTTAGCTAAGCCTCCAAAGAGATAGACAAATATAACTTTATCATGTTTTTCAAGAGCATCATTAGCCCTTGAAATGATTTTCTCTATATTTGAGGGTAGAGCTAATTTTCCAATTCTCATTTTTAGTATCACTCTTTTTTTTTCGATCTTAATTACTTGTTTAAAGTATATCTTTAAGGTATCAACTTTACGATGCTAAGTATATTTTTACTATAGAGATTTCTCTTATCTTGCATCTTTTAAAACTCTTTAGAAGTATAATGCCCTAAGGAATAATCCTATGTCATACTATATCATAAGAGAACTTGAGTAAATGGAGGGGAAAAATTATGCTAAATTCGGATATAAAGAAACGTATAGAAATTATCTCAAGAGAGATTATGGAATTGAAAAAAAATATTAATAATGCCCTTGCATTATTGATAGAGAGAAAAGTGAACTTGCCTGGAAAAATTTATTAGGGCTTTTGGATGAGATTTCAGAAAAATGGGAAGGCTCTTCAGCAGTTGAAGAGATAAAAAATGCAAAGGGAAAATGAAAGTATTAGCATTAGATAGCTTGGTTATTATAGCTGTTTTAAGAACACAAGAGGAAAAGCATAAAATTTGTTTTAGGGTCCTAATAAAAAATTAAAGATTCTGAATACATAGCGGTGGAACCTTATACAGTACTTATTGAAGTTGTTGCAGCTATAAGGAGAAGAACGAAATCTGAAGAACTTGCTGAGAAAGTGAAAAATTATTTACAAGATATAGATCCAATTTATTTTTTAGAACTTGAATCTTATAGAGCAAATGAAGCTTCTAATATTGCTAAAACTTTAGCTATTAGAGGTATGGATGCAATTGTTATTCAAATTGCCAAAGAATTTAATGCTCTTCTTTTAGCTCTTGACAGTGAAATGTACGAAAAGGCTAAGAGTATTGTTAATTTAGAAAAGATTTGAGGATGAAATTTGCTTTTATAGAAATTTAGGACACAAAAATATTACTCCCTAAGAGATAATTAAGAAATATCCAAAAAAGCCATCAAAAAGAAGAGAAAAAAGACCCATCAGAGCTCAAATTATATTCTAATATGCCTCAAAAAGTTTTTACGGGATTTCCTTTTAATAAACTCCCTTATACAACATCTCTTAAAACTCCTAAAACCTTATCAATTTCTTCTTCTTTTAGATTATTATGGAAGGGCAAGGCAAGGGTTCGCTTTGAAATATTCTCTGTTATAGGAAGTATTCCTTCCTTTGTTTTAAACATCTCTTTAATATATGGTTGAAGATGAATAGGAGAGAAATATCCCCTTGCAGGAATTCCTCTCCTTTCCATTTCTTCAATTACTTTATCTCTATCGAGTCCATCTTCCAGAGTAATAACATATACAAACCAACTCATTCTCACATAAGGCTTTACCACAGGAGTTTTTACCCAAGAATAATTCTTCAGTTTTTCTGTATACATATTAGCAACCCTTTCTCTCTTTTGAAGAAAACTTTCTATTCTCTTTAGTTGGGAAACTCCAAGAGCAGCAGACATCTCATCCATACGATAGTTATATCCTAATCTTTCATGATAGAGCCATGCTCCCATCTCTCCCCTTCCCTGATTCCTTAGACTCCTTGCTATCTTTGCTATCTTCTTATTATTCGTTACTATAATTCCTCCCTCTCCTGTAGTTATCTGCTTATTAGGATAAAATGCGAAGCATGCACAATCTCCAAACTGTCCAATCTTTTTCCCCTTATACTCTGCACCTAATGCCTCGCAGGAATCATCAATAACTTTTAGATTATATTTGTCTGCAATTCTTAGTATTTCATCCCATTCTGCTGGATGTCCAAAAACATCTACTGCCATTATAGCTTTAGTCTTTTTAGTAATTTTTCTTTCTAAATCTTCAGGATCTAAATTATAGGTCTCTTTCTCAATATCTACAAAAACAGGAATTGCTCTCTCATATAAAATCACATTTACGCTTGCTGCAAAAGTAAAAGAAGGAATCAAAACTTCATCTCCCTCTTCAATCCCTAAAGCTTTAACAAGAATATGAAGACCTGTTGTTCCAGAACTTACCGCAACAGCATGCTTTACTCCAACATATTCTGATATTAATTTCTCAAACTCCTCTATTTTAGGTCCTAAAGCTAATCTCCCAGATTTCAAAACTTCTAATACTTCCTGATAATCACTCTCATCCAAATCTGGGGCAGACATAGGAATTTTTGGTATATTCATAATTTTTCCCTTTTACCTCCCATCTTAGATATACAATCTATAATAGAATCCTTAAATCTAATAAAATCATTAATATTATTCTTTAAAATACCTATGATAATAGTTTGATCAATTCTATCATAGTTATGAACTATAATATTCCTAAACTTTACCATTCTTTCCATTACTATAAAAAGTTCATCACTAATTACTTTGTTTTCCTTCAAGACTTTAAAGGTATCACTATAGCTTATTGGCACTCTCCATCCCATACTGGAAATTATGTGATTAGCTATGTCTACACATATTTCTATAGATATTTGTAGTACTCTTTCAATTGCCCGTTGA
Organism: uncultured Dictyoglomota bacterium; assembly: GCA_964612975.1. GTDB lineage: Bacteria > Dictyoglomota > Dictyoglomia > Dictyoglomales > Dictyoglomaceae > NZ13-RE01. The sequence goes on from CAZTGC010000010.1 coordinate 28,969, forward strand.
ATTTTCCAGTCCTCTAAAAGTTTTTCTATAGTTATATCTTCAACTTCTCTTAAATTTAATATATACTCTTCTAATTCTGATATCTTTCTTAATATAAGATTTTTATCTATCAAGATTGTATCTCCTATTAAAAATTTCCCTTTCCTTTACAGAAAAATCAAAGTATTCTCTTAAGGTTAAGGACTCAAAGGAACACCTAAAAGAAGGATCTTTATCAACAAGCACCTTTTTATTCTGTATTATTCTTGCCCTTAAAGGTAGTGGTGCAGAATTAAGTATGACAAGATCAATCTCATCTGTATTTAAAGCCTCGCTTAATAAAGAGAGAATTTCTAATTTAACTTCCATTAAGTTTTCTACATCTTTTAAATACACAGCTATATCTATATCACTTATGGGAGATACTCTTCCCTTAGCTAAGCCTCCAAAGAGATAGACAAATATAACTTTATCATGTTTTTCAAGAGCATCATTAGCCCTTGAAATGATTTTCTCTATATTTGAGGGTAGAGCTAATTTTCCAATTCTCATTTTTAGTATCGCCCATTCTTTAAGCTTATTTACTTCTTAGATTATATCATTAAAATTATAAATTTTACGAGTCTAAGAGTAGCTTAATCGCCTTTTAGTTATTTCCCAACTTAGGAATTAAATTAATTAGTATATCACTCATTTAAAAAACCTAATCTATAGGCCAATATAAATAACAAAACCCATATAAATACTCCAACTGATATACCTAAGATTATCGGTGAGTTATATAAAAGTATACCTATAGCCCCAAGAATAAAAGAAAATAGGTAAGTTATTAAAACAGTCAAGATATACTTTTCTGTAATATTATGGAACCTATTATAGAAATGTCCTAAATCTGGAGCAAAGATAGACTTTTTATGGAGAAATCTTCTTATAATTGTTAAGGCAGAATCATATAAAGGAGGGACTCATATTCAAAATCTTTAAACCTGTAATTCCAATAAATGCTCCTAAAAATAAACTACCTCCATCCCCCATAAAAATTTTTGCAGGATGAAAATTCCATAATAGAAATCCTAAACAACCAATAGCAACTATTAGCGTTAAATCCTTTAGCCAGTAAGTTAAAAATAAACAAGATATTAAAGCAACTCCTCCTGCCAATCCATCCATTCCATCGACTTCATTTAGGGCATTAATAGAACCCACCAAATAAAAGGTAGAGAAGATAATATCCAAAATAGGTATTCCTATAAATTTCCAACCACTAATTACACTTAACATGACTCCTAGAATTATCTCCACACCAAACTTAACTCTTTGAGGGATAGAGATAAAGTCATCTATAAAACCTATAAGGAATATACCAGAAAGAAATACTATTTCATAAATACTTATATCTAAAATTCCTCTAAATAAGATAAGACCTAAAACAAAGGTTAAGAAGATTCCTAATCCACCAGATCTTGGAACAGAAGCTTTATGGATTTTATCAGAAGAAGGTCTGTCTATGATTCTCAATTTTTTACCTACAATTATTGATAAATAAGTAAATATAATTGAAAAAATAGCTAGAATCAAAAACACAATTTAATCTCCTTTATGTAATTCTGTAATAATATATTTACCCAATAGTCCTATACCAAAAGGCTTAGTCTCTTCACCTTTTCCTACAAGAGAAAAACCTGCCTTTAAAATACCTCTTTGAGACGCGTAATTATTCTCTTTACAAAACATCCAGACATTATCTTTAAATTTAGCAAATCTATTACATATCGCATTTAACATTTTAGGATATATTCCCCTTCCTCTATCCGGATGAGTCCAGCACGGACCTATTTCTATATCCCTCTTACCCATAAAGGGGAATTTATAATATTTAGGAAGAACTACGCTATAATGTACTACTTGTCTATCTTTATATAATACTATTACCTCATAAGGTTTTCCTTGTAAACGCCATATTAAAGAAAGAAGTCCCCATAGAATAAAAGATTTTCCTTTTAGTCCTCTTGGAGTTAATCTTATAATAGTGGGCCTAAAAATTAAATATTCAAAAGAAGGATCAAATTGAATGATATTATTTTCCTGTTTTATATTACTGAGACTCTTTTTAAAATAAAGATAAATCATAGATACCTCCTACGTATCTCCTCTTGAATATATAAAACTTTTAATTTAGGGCTTAATTTTTTAATAAAATCCCTCATAGGATAGGTAATTTTTAGATAGATGGATAGATAGGGTTTATAGTAGACATAGAGATTTGTATGCCTCTTTTTAAATTTAAACTTACCCATCAAGTAATCCTGAAAATTGGTCTCATGTAATATACTTCTAAAACCATCATCTACATATTCAAACTTATTATCTTTTAGATAATACTTGTTCATCGTATATATAAGAGCCTCAGAGGGACGCAATTTTAAATAATCAGGATGAAACTTTATTGTTGAATAGGAAGCTTCTATATTATCATAGATGTAAATTTCACAATAAGCTATTAGTTCTTTCTTGTAAAAGACTCCCCAATAATGAGCTATATCCTCAAAATTATTTAAAATTAGCAATCTCTTTTTAAAATCATCTCTCGTAATATTAGGAGGTTTAGTTCCTCTATATCTCTTAAAAGCTGAAATAAAAACGTCATAGCCTTTCTCTGCAATAAATTTAGCATCAACTTTCTCTACTGTGCAATTTTTTCACCCTAACCTAATTTCACTTCTATTTTTAGAATTGATTTCGTCTAGATCTACGAATTTATCTAATATAACTGCATACCATTCTTCATTCTCAACCTGATTATTAAATCCATCAGTCCATCTAACCAATAATGCCCTTGGAAACTGTGATAACAAGTACTTTGCTTCATCATCTGTAATTGAATAATCAAATTTAACAGGACCAAAAGGAACAACCATCCTTTGATATTCCCTCCAGATATGTCCTTTAAAGTATACAATTTTTATTGCTAAAGATTCGTATAATTCTAAGAATCTATTTATAGAGTTAAACATATATAACCTCAAGGAATTTTTTTGCTAAAATCCTATAGCTATGATTATTAATAACATATCCCTTGCCATTTAAACCCATATTTATTCTATCATTAGTATCCATATTCTTCAACCTCATAACAGCTTTGGCTACTTCTTCTGGATCTTCAGCTCTAACAGATATACCACAATTAGCTATACTAACAATATCTTTCTCAGTGCTTATAGCATGTATTATAGGCTTGCCACTATACATATAATCAAATATTTTATTTGGGGAAACACCATATCTTGAGAATTCTTCTTCTCTCCAACCTATATAGCAAATATCGAATAAGTTTAGCATAGCTTGAACTTGCCTTTTAGGTATAGATGGGATAAATAATATATTGTCTAAATTCATCTCCTTAACCATTTTTACAAGATTATGTTTTTCTTGTCCATCTCCAACAATAACAAAAATTATATCTTTATACTCTCTCAATATATAAGCTGTCTTAATTAAGACATATAAAGCATTTGATATTCCAACAGTTCCTGCATAGCCTACTATAAATTTGTCCTTAGGTATTAATTTTTTAATACTTTCATCTAAATCTTCCCCATTATTTAGATCCCCTAAATCTATGCCATTTGGTATATAAACAAAATCTCTGCTTATTCCATTATTCTTTATATATTCTCCATAATTGGATAATACAGAAACAAGGATATCAGCCTTCTTTAAAGCAAAAAGCTCTAACCACTTCATAATTTTAACAACTGGATGTTTAGATGAATACCCTCCAAGTTCTATTAAACTTAAGGGCCAGATATCTCTTATTTCAAATATAAGTTTTGCCTTAAATCTTTTAGCTAAAATATAAGTCGGAAGGACAGGAAATGTAGCTATTGGGGAAAGAATTATAACATCTGGTTTATCAAGCAAATTAAATGGCAAGAAGAATAAAGATAAGCTAAAAACAATCCATTTTAAAACTCTTCTTTTGTCGGTAGATTTTTCATATTTGGGAACTTTTATCCATAAATATTTAATACTATCGATCTTTTCTAAAGTAAAGTACTTATTGACCTTAGGAGGATTTCTAAAAAGATGAGAGTAAGAAGCTGAAATTATAGTAACATTATGCCCTAACCTAACAAACTCTTTTCCTAGATAGTAATGCCTAAACTCCATTCCATGATACGGTGATCCTGCATATTCATTAATTATCCAGATATTCATACGTTATCTCCCATAAATCTCTATATACTATAAGAATTCTAACATAATATTTATTAGATATAAATAACCTAAATATATGTCTGTTTATCTTTATACTCCCTGTATATTATAAAATTATGCTTTATCTCCTTATAATCCAAGTATTTAGTAAATATTTCTTATGATATAATATCAAACATCTTACTCAAAATCTAGCTAAATTAATTTTCTACTTTAATAGTTTTTATAATTAGGATCTTCAGAAACTATAAAAAGCATTTACACAGAAAACATAGAAGGTATTCCTGTATATTGATCCAGCAACTTAATCTCTACAAGCCTTACCCGATTAATAACTTTTTCTTTGTTAGTCTTAATTACCATATGTAAAGAATATCGTCAAATGTATCGCAACCAACTCTTAAGCAATATGACGATGAAAGTTAACAAAGCAAGTTTTGCAATTATTTGTCACATATCTCTTATTTATTTTCTTTTTTAATTCTTCAATCAAATATTTTTGCTCCATACGTCTCTTTTAAGACAATCCAAGGTTTGCAGATTTTAAATGCAACTATACTTCCAATAAATCCAAAGCCAGCTTTTTGTATTCCTTTATTTGATGCAGTATTATTAAGATCAGTGGTTATTAGGATATTAGAAGATGAAAGAATTAACCCTTTAGAAAGTATTTCTTTACATATAAATTGAAGATTGGAATAACGATATAACCTTTTTTAATTTTGCTATACATAGAATTAATATATACCCATCCATAGCCTATAACTTTATCTCCCAAGTATACATAATATCCTCTATTTCCTTCAATAAGATATTTGTTAAATTTTTTATATACTTGCTCATTCATGGTTAAAGTTATATGATGCAGATTATTTTTGTCTACACTCTTAAAAATCAATTTTTCTTTCTCAAAAGAGGACTTAATAAGCTCATTTTCTTTTACTAAACTTGCTAATCTATAAACATTAAAAATTCTAAAATCTATAAATTTCACTAAAAATCTCAGTAGTATATAAAACTTTGAATTTTCCTTTAATTTTAATATGTCTTTTATATTTTTTACGTTCATTAATCTTATATCTCCCTCTGTTTAATTATATTAATACTTGACTTCCCACAATTAAATAAAAGGTCTATTATTGACAAGTTGAAAATAAACTCTCCCCACAATTGTTGATATATGGGATGCTTAAAATCATAATATAGAGGTTTAATGCCTGCTTTCTCAAAAGCTAGCTCTTCTTGATATTTTGCCCCACCAAATCCAGAAAGATAAACACTTCCATCAAGTTTTCTAATAATAGAAATTAGAAGTTCTGTACTTTTGCTTTCGACTCTTAATTCAGAAGCCTTTATAAATTCCTTTTTCATATCTAAGTAATTACAAATAGTTAATTTAAGTCTATATTTAAATCTATCAAATATAGCCATTCTTCTTTATAGTATACTTCCTTTATTATCTCGTAAATTTCTTCAAAAAAGATGGCTTTTTTATAATTTAGCTCTAAGGTCTTTAGATGTTTCTTTCGCCAATCTGTGTTATTATTAATTTTAACCTCTAAAATTTTTTGTCCAAAATTAAAAGATACAGGAACAGTTAGCCATATATATCCTTGACTTGTCTTGATTTTATTTCTGTTTATAAAGCTATTTTTAGTATACTGAACATTGTCTAAGAATACAAAAGTATCACATCTTAGAATTTTATAAAAATATGCTATCCAGGGCAAAAAATTAGGTTGATGAATTGCAACTATCATAACTTCCCTCCTTCTCTATCTCTAATATTAAGTTACTAACTATGTAATCAATATCTTGAAATTCTAGTGATGGATATAATGTTAAGGAAAGAGATCTATTGAAGAGCTCCTCAGAAATTGGATAATATTTAGGGGCAAGTCTTAATAACCTATGAAGAGTTTTTAATACACCTCTACTACACATGATACCTCTACGAGTCAGACCTTGTTGAATTTTTTCTTGGCATCATTCTATCACCCATCTTATCACCTCAAAAGCCTCAGCGTACTTAGCTCCTATTTGGACTCCTCTCATCCTTGCTAAACTCCAAATAAAATCCTCATTCAAATAATCTCTAGAACTCTGAGATTTATATGCTTTTAGAGCTTCTATTTTCTTGATCATATACCTTTCCTCTAATTTAATAAAGGCTTGAGTATTAAACTTTATATTATTCCAAGGTAATTCATAACCCAAGATACTAACTTGCTTAAAAGTTCTCATCCCCTCCATAGCGACTGTTTGATGATCCTGATGTAAATCATTTGGGGATAGAATAAATATTAAGCTTGGATTAATTTCTTTCTTTATCTTAACTAGCTCTTCTAATATCTCTTGCCTTACATAATTTAGCTTCCTAACTTGATATTTATATATAATAAGATTAGATGGAGGTATACCAAGTATTTTAGTGGCTTCTCTTACTTCTAATTCTAATATATTTTTAGGAAAACCTTGAGGTACTGAGTCTTCTGCAATAGAAAACACTATATAGTATATTTCTTTTCCTTCTTCTAAAAATCTTGAGATAGTACCCCCACACCCTAACTCCCCATCATCAGTATGCGGTGCAAGTATCAATACTTTTTTTAAATTGCTATACATAGTATATCCCCTTCATTATAGAGATCTCCTCTATTATATCATAAACTAAAATCCTGTCCGAATCTTGGCGCTGAAATCCTTGGCAAACTTACATAATGAATAATAAATAGTATATTCATCCTAATCTCTTCCAATACTTTAGTATATAACTTCTTTTAACTAATTCTTTTCCAAAATCAAAATGTCTTGTTCCTCCCGGTAAGTTTGGAGTAAGGGCAT
>CAZTGC010000011.1:0-30050 GCA_964612975.1 uncultured Dictyoglomota bacterium
ATAGAGTGCTCCTGAAAATATAGATTTTATCTATACTCCTTAATATGTCAAGGGGAATTTTTAAAATTTTTTGAATAGGTGAAGACATACTTACCAGGGTGGAGGAAAGGATAGGAGAACAGTCTACCATGAATAGTACCCATATCATGAATTGAGAAAAATATCTGGAATAATAACAAGAATGTATTGAAAAAGAAACTAGATACCTTTTCAACCGACTAATTTGCAATAAGAACATATTGTGACTTATTTTGAAATTTTAAATAAAAAGGAGTATAATATCCTTAGAGGAGGGATGATATTGAGGAATAAGAAATCGAAAGATAAACTATCTTTGATCCTTGAAATTACAATCCTTCTTTCCTTCTTAATAGCAGGAGGAGCAATGGCTCTTAAGGGGAATATTCCCATTCTTCCTGTACCTTTCTTGGATATAGAAATGCTTAAAGAATCTAGGTTTACCTCGGAAAGAAATGTGGAAGCCAAGTATTACCAAAAACTTGCCAATAACATGGTTCAGTGTCAGCTCTGTTTTCGGCGCTGTACCATACCTGACGGAGGAAGGGGATACTGTACCAATAGGGTAAACAGGAAAGGGACCCTTTATACTCTAGTATATGGTCATGTTACAGCTCAGATCGATCCTGTGGAAAAGGAACCTCTTCTCCACTTTCTTCCAGGAACCACTACCCTTTGTTTTGGAACTGCAGGATGCAATTTAAGATGTACTTTCTGTCATAATTGGCATCTTTCCACCCGCACCCAAGAGGAACTTCGGCTTCCTTATCTTTCTCCCCAGGAGGCAGTATCTAAAGCCCGAGGATATGGATGTTCCTCTATCTCTTTCACTTACAATGAGCCTACAGTTTTTTATGAATGGGTATATGATGTTTGCAGAATAGCAAAACAGAAGGGATTAAGAGTATATCTTCATACCAATGGGGCCATTAACAAAGAACCTCTTGAAGAACTTCTTAAATATCTTGATGCTGTCTGTGTGGATCTGAAGGGATTTACCGCAGAGTTTTATAGAGAGACTTCCTTCTCCCAGCTGGAACCTGTTCTTGCCACCCTGAAAACCATAAAGAAATCAGGAGTATGGTTTGAAATTACCTGCCTTATCATTCCTACCCTCAATGATGATCCTACGAAGATAAGGGAAATGTGTATTTGGATAAGGGATAATTTAGGAAAAGAAACTCCTGTGCATTTCAGCAGATTCTTCCCTGCCTATAAATTAACCCGCCTACCTCCTACCCCCATTGAGACCTTGGAAAGGGCAAGAGACATTGCTATGAAAGTAGGATTAGAATATGTCACCATTGGTAATGTTCCTGGACATGTAGCAAACAGCACCTTCTGTCCCAAATGTAAGAAGGTGGTAATTAGAAGAATCCATTTCCAGGTATTGGAGAATAATATTAGAGGAGGAAAGTGTAAGTTCTGTAATCACAGGATTCCCGGTGTCTGGGAATAAAAAAGATCTTCTCCTTCTGTCCTTTATTACGGTGGGATTGGGAGAAAGCATAGCCCAGGTACTGTTGATACGGGAACTTATTGTTAATTTTCAAGGTAATGAACTTTCCTTAGGGGTAATCTTTGCAAACTGGCTACTTCTCACCGCATTGGGAAGTGGGATCTTAGGAAGATGGGTCGATAAATTCCCTAAAAAACCTTCCCTTTTCTCCCTTACCCAAATTCTTTTCTTCCTAATTCTTCCCCTTCAAATTCTTCTTTCAAGAAGTGTGAACTCTTTAATAGGAATAGAGCCTGGAGAAATGGTACCTCTTCTTCTCATATTCTATTCTTCCCTTCTGGTTCTTGCTCCTTCCTGTCTCCTTAACGGCTTTCAGTTTGCCCTGGGCTGTAGACTTCTTTCTGAAGAAGAAATCTCTGCAATTTATATAGGAAGAATTTATATTGCAGAAGCCATGGGATGCATGATGGGAGGAGTTCTTTTCACCTATTTTTTAGTTTATCATTTTAATCCTTTACAGATAGCACTCTTTTCTGGATTGATGAACCTTATTACCGCCATACTTCTTCTTAAACCTCATTCCTTTTCCTTCTTTTTTACTTTATTTTTATTATGGGGTGGTATTTACCTTTTTTCTTCTCAGAATATAAACCATTTAAATGAGATTTCCCGAAGGTGGCAATGGAGAAATCAGAAGCTGGTTTATCAGGAAGATTCAATTTATGGAAATATTGCTATAACTAAAATGAATGGACAGCTGAATTTCTATGAAAATGGTCTTCTTCTCTTTGCCGCACCCTATCCTGATATAGCTTTTAATGAGGAATTAACTCATCTTTCCCTTCTTTTTCATCCCTCTCCCAAAAAAGTTCTTCTCCTTGGAGGAGGAATGGGGGGAGTTTTAAAGGAGATTGTTAAACACAATGTAGAAGAGTTGGACTATGTGGAGTTAGACCCCTTGATTATTAATTTAGCTCGTAAATTTCTTCCTTACGAAGAAGATCCCAGGGTGAATCTGAAATATACTGATGGAAGATTTTTTGTGAAGAGAAAAGAGAAAAAATATGATGGAGTAATCATGAATCTTCCTACTCCTTCTAACCTTCAGCTAAACAGATTTTATACCAGGGAGTTTTTCCAGGAAGTATCAAAAATACTAGCCCCTTCAGGAATCTTTTCCTTTGGGATGCCCGCCTCGGAATCCTATATGAGTGAAGAGATGGTAAGACAAAATAAGTGTATCTTTGAAACTTTAAAAGAGGTATTTCCGGAGGTTTTGATAATTCCTGGAGATTTTTGTATCTTTGTGGCTTTCCTTAGTAAAGGAAATATTCCCCCTTTAGAAGAGATCTTTCATCGCTTCCAGGAGAGAAAGCTCTCAACAAGGCTTATTACTTTACCATATCTTTACTATAAGTTTTCTCCCGAAAGAGCTATGTATTTTTTAAAAAAATTTTCAGGAGAAAAGGTTAGGATCAATCGAGATCTCCAACCCCTGGCAACCTTTTACAATCTTTCACTCTGGAATGTCATCTTCTATCCAGAAAGTAGAAGCTTTTTCCAAGGAATTCAAAGGATAAAATGGTGGTTTTTTCCTTTTCTTTTCCTTTCTTTTTTTCCCTTCCTCTTTCTCCTAAAGAAATCAAATATAATATCTGTAATTTTTGCTATTATAACCACAGGATTTTTTGGTTTAACCTTCAACATCATTTTAGTTTTTTCCTTTCAAATTCTCTATGGATATCTCTACCATAAAATGGGTATACTGACCTCTGCCTTCATGTTGGGACTTGCCTTAGGAGGTTATTATATGAATTACAGAATGGAAAGGATTAAGGAAAATTTTAAGGTTTTAAAGAAGATAGAGACTTTGATAATAAGTTATTCTTTTTTTCTTCCCTTTATTCTCATGCTTCTTTTCACCCATTCCCAAGAAGTATCCCTTTTTACTGAGTTTCTATTATACCTTCTTAACTGTAACACAGGATTTTTGGTGGGACTTCAGTTTCCCCTTGCCAGTAGGATATATCTTTCAAAGGAGAAAAGGGTTGGAAAATCTGCTGGAATTCTTTACGCCTCGGATCTTCTGGGAGCAGTTATGGGAGCAATTCTTGTGGCTACCTTTTTCATTCCCCTCTATGGAATTATAAGGACCTGTTTTCTGGTTTTCTTTCTCAAAATTATGAGTCTTGGAGTGCTTAGAATATGGGGACAAATCTCCCTTTAGAACTATTTATTGCTGGTCTCACCTTAAGCTTTAGTTCCTGCACCATATCTTGTGCTCCCCCCTTACTAATATACCTGGCAGGAACCACTAAGGGCTGGAAGGAAGGGGTAAAAACCATTTTAATCTTTTCCCTTTTCCGCTTATTAAGCTATTTTTTACTGGGATTTCTTTCTGGTTTATTGGGAATATTTGTCATCCATGCCCTTCAAGATGAAATACTTCTTCGTTATATCCTAATGGTGATAGGAGGTTTCATCTCCCTTACAGGAATTTTTATGATCTGGGGAAGGGAATCTTTCCTTCCCCTTTGTAGAATACTTTTCGAGGGTACTGTTAAAAATAAGATACTTACTATGGCTTTGCTGGGTCTTTTCATGAATATTTCTTTTCCCTGTGCTCCTCTATTAAGTATTCTTACATATATAGCCTTTACCGTGGAAAATCCCTGGATGGGAGGTTTTTATGGTTTTTGTTTTGGAATAGGCTCAGCCCTCATCACACCATTATTTTTTTGGGGAGCATTAGCAAGTATCCTTCCCACATTTTTCTTCCGAAACCGCATAATCCTTGAGATCTTCAAAAAAGCCTGTGGATTTTTATTCTTTATTTTTGGATTACGCTTTATACTTAACTCCTTAGGAATACTTCCATAATAGCTCTCACTATCTTAATTTTCTACTTCTACAACATCTCCCATATTAGTATTTCAACTTACCCACCGAATAATGTCAATGGTCTAGGGAGAAACTCCTCGAATAAGACTATCTCAGAACATAAAGGTGATAAAAATTGATGGGAGATTATCAATGATGAATTTTTTTAAAAATTAGAACTATGCAGAGATTATTAAGAATTATAATGAAAGTTTGGAACTTATGGAAAAACCGATGGTTTATTTACCCAAATTGAATGATTTTTGGATATGACAAAACTATCTTACAAAGATTTTGCCTATGCAGAATTTAGAAATTTAAAACAAAAAACATAAAAAAAGAGTTAGAAGAGGTTTAAATCTTATTCTCCTATTATTTTTACTAAAACCCTCTTTCTTCTTTTGCCATCAAACTCCCCATAAAATACCTGTTCCCATGGGCCTAAATCAAGTTTTCCATTGGTTATAGCAATAACCACTTCACGCCCCATTATAGTTCTTTTTAAATGAGCATCGGCATTATTCTCTCCCACATTATGATAATATTGGCCATAGGGTTTTTCAGGAGCAAGTTTTTCAAGCCACACTTCAAAATCCTTATGTAAACCTGGTTCATCATCATTTATAAATACACTAGCTGTAATATGCATAGCATTACAAAGAAGTAATCCTTCTTTAATACCACTTTCTTCTACACATTTTTGCAATGTATCGGTAATATTAAAAAAGGCTCTTCTCGTGGGAATTTCAAACCAAAGCTCTTTTCTATAAGACTTCATCAAAATTCACCTCCTACACAACTATTATACTACTATCAAAACAAGGTAGCTCATAATAAAGTATGAGCTTTTCACTTTGGAGGTATCAACCATACTCCAAAAGAGGCGGCAACTTCTTTCCCTCCTTTGAATCTAAGCATAGGAGAGAAAGTATTTCCTAAAACACCTGCCAAAGTGGAGATAATACATTTCTCTAAATCTCAAAATTTCTATTTTTAGAGATGACTTTTTAAAACCTTGTAAAATTTGATATCATTTTAAAAAATGCTTTAAGGAGAATATTATGAGCTTGGATGTATTGACTATTGGAGAGATCTTAGTAGAGATAATGGCTCAAAATATTGATCAAGATTTTTTACATCCTGGTGAGTTTTTAGGACCTTTTCCCAGTGGAGCTCCTGCTATTTTTATAGATCAAGTTGCAAGATTAGGTTTAAAGGGTGGAATTTTAGGATGTATAGGTGAAGATGATTTTGGTAAAAATGTATTTGAAAGGTTAAAAAAAGACGGAGTTGATGTAAGTTTAATAAAGAAATCAAAAGAATATCTAACAGGAATTGCCTTTGTTACATACTTCTCAAATGGGGAAAGAAAATTTATATTTCATCTCCCCCATTCTGCTGTTGGTCAAATATCTCCTGAAGATGTATCGGAAGAATTAATGAAAAACATTAAATGTCTTCATATAATGGGATGTTCCCTTGCTATAAATGATAATGTTAGAAAAGCTATTGAAAAAGCATTAGATTTATCCTTTGAATTTGATAAAATGATAACCTTTGATCCCAACATTAGAGTTGAATTGGGATTATCAGAGGAATATCTAAAGACTATTAATAGGATCCTATCTAAAATTTCTATCATACTTTCGGGAGAAAGGGAATTATTAACTATAACAGGAAAAAGGGATTTAACATCGGCAATTAATTATTTAAAGGATATAGGAATTAAAATTATTGTTTTGAAAAAAGGAAAAAATGGAGGAGAAGCTTATTATGGAGATAAAGTTTATAGAGTTGCTCCCATTAAAATTGAAGAGGTGGATCCTACAGGAGCAGGAGATTGCTTTGATGCTGGCTTCATAGTAAGCATTTTAGAAGGATACACTGTTGAGGAGGCATTAATAAGAGCAAATATAATAGGGGCCCTTAGTGTTACTAAAAAAGGCCCCATGGAGGGAGTGGTAGCTAGAGATATCTTAGAAAAATTTCTTAAAGGTTAATTGAAAAAGGGTAATCCTATAAAACTCTTTTAATCTCATTTCTAATTAAATCCATAGGATCATTTTTGATTTTCCCCTCTCTTATGAGAAAATAAGAGTCATAAAAATACTGATAAACAAATTTCATATCTATACCTTTTGAAAAATCATTAAGAAGATTAATTAAAGCCTCCTTTACTGTTTTATATTCCCAATAATATCTTACCCTATCTAAAAGATTGTACCAAATATCAAATTCTATGTTTTCTGTATTCTTATAATAATTTTTCCAGTATTTACCATCCTTCAAAATTCTAATCCCATCTTGGATCATACTTCTCAAGGCTTCCTTTATCTGATAATCAGTAGAATAGGCTTCTACAAATAAATATTCCTTTTTTTCCTCTATCAGAGGAGCTCTTTAAAAGAATTATGAGCTTGCTAAACTCAAATCTGAAGATTCTTTAGAAGAGGCGAAATGGAGGATTTAGTTCTATTCCTAAAAAATGGTAGGGTATCCTTCTACTCTTTAAGATCTCTTTCGCTTCCTCCACAAAATTCCTTCCTTATTATTATCTTTAAATATTTCTCTCAGTTTATGAGAGAAAGGTAACTTCAATTCTTTTTATAACTTCTTTTAATATGGCAAGTATCTCTGTACCTATCCGGGAATTCAATTTCTAAATCCGTTGACATAGTATTATTTATTTGTTATAATTTCATTCAAACTAGAAGTTCTATATTCTAGTTATCTGTTCTGGCAGAGAAGTCAGAGAGCAGTGTTGTTTATAACCCTTTTAATCTTATCCTCCACCGTTGGAAATCCCTAAAGAAGGGCTTTTGTAGTTTATCTATTTATATGCCTAAAAGGAGGAAATAAAATGAGACATTTAATATTTATTGTTATTTTATTACTATTTGTTTTTAGTTTGAGCAGTATAATTTGGGCTAAAGAGAACAATCCTAATGAAGCTATTACTGGAAATATGACAGATGTATCAACTAAGACTCAAGACAAAGTCACTTTAATAGACATAGTAAACGAAATAGGCCATGATAGAGTAGCTATTAATTTTATTTGGGTACTTACATCGGCATTCCTTGTTATGTTTATGCAAGCAGGATTTGCAATGGTAGAAACAGGATTTACTAGAGCAAAAAATGTAGCTCATACTATGGCAATGAATTTCTTGATATATGCTATCGGTATAATAGGTTTTTGGATTTGTGGTTTTGCATTTATGTTTGGTGGACTTGGTCCTATAGCAACTTTGGGTGGGTATGATGGGCTAAATCGAGAACTTAGTATAAATCTTTTTGGGAAAAATTTTGGGTTATTAGGTCTAAAAGGGTTTTTCCTCTCTGGAGATTTTTATAATGTAGCAGTCTTTGCACTGTTTTTATTCCAGATGGTATTTATGGATACTGCAGCTACCATACCTACTGGAGCAATGGCAGAAAGGTGGAGATTTCTTCCCTTTGTAATCTATGGCTTCTTTATTTCTATGTTTCTCTATCCAATATATGGAAACTGGGTTTGGGGAGGAGGTTGGTTATCTCAACTAGGAGTAAACTTTGGTTTAGGTCATGGATTCTTAGACTTTGCTGGTTCATCTGTAGTGCATATGGTTGGAGGCATAACTGCTCTTGCAGGAGCAATGGTTATAGGGGCACGTTTGGGCAAATATGGAAAAGATGGTAGTGTAAATGTCATACCAGGTCACAACATTCCTATGGCTATTATAGGTACATTTATCTTGGCTTTTGGTTGGTTTGGCTTTAATGCAGGTTCTACACTAACAGGAACAGACCTTAGAATTAGTATTATAGCGACCAATACGATGATAGCCTCTGCATCTGGAGCTCTTGCAGCTACAATACTAATGTGGATCAAGTTTGGAAAACCCGATCCTAGTATGATGGCAAATGGTATGTTAGCAGGATTAGTTGCTATAACAGCTCCATGTGCATTTGTAAATAGTGTATCTGCCTTTATTATTGGTGCTATAGCTGGATTATTAGTAGTTGGTAGTGTGCTCTACATAGACAGGATTCTTAGAGTTGATGATCCTGTAGGGGCCATCTCTGTCCATGGCATATGTGGAGCTTGGGGTTGTTTGGCTTTAGGTCTCTTTGCAGATGGAACTTATGGGGATGGGCTCAATGGTATTGCAGGAAATGTTAGAGGATTATTTTATGGAGATGTAGGACAACTCCTAGCACAAGTTATTGGGGTCATTACAAATTTTGTCTTTGTGTTTTTCGCTTCATATCTTTTCTTTAAGTTGCTAGACCGGATTGTAGGACTGAGGGTAGATCCAGTCTCTGAAATAGAAGGGCTTGATATATCCGAAATGGGAGTATCTGGATATTTAGGTATAAAGGTAACAAAAGAGGAAATACTGCCAGAAACCATATCTTTTGATAATCTAGATTCTAAGAAAGGGGGGTATTAAGATGAAAAAAATAGAAGCCATAATTAGACCTGGGAAATTATACCCTGTACTGAATGCTCTTCAGAAACTTGGCTATCCTGGTGTAACTATTACAGAAGTGGAAGGGCATGGAAGACAAAAAGGGATCACCGCACAATGGAGGGGAAAGGCTTATACCGTAAGATTTATTGCTAAAGTGAAACTGGAAATAATAGCGAAAGATGAAGAAGTGAATATAATAGTAGATACTATTGTAAATACTGCAAAAACTGGGGAAATCGGTGATGGTAAAATATTTATCTATCCTCTGGAAGATATTATAAGGATAAGAACAGGAGAAAGGGGAGATTTGGCAATATAAGTTAAGAACCCCTTGGCCGCATAGCCAAGGGGTTACCAACTTCTCTTCCATCCTATAGGCATTCTCACAATTTTGACGCCCTAAAATTTAAAAATCCGCATTAGCTAGTAGGTTATTTTAACCTTCAAACCTAAGACGTAGCAGCAGATGATCAGGATATCCTAAACCTACTTTTTGAACTTTAACATGTCAAACTTGCAATAAGCGTTCATGCATTAGATTATATGCATACTAGCTAATAACTTCAGAAAAGAGACATATAGCAGAGGCTATCTCTTTCATCGTCTTTCCGGTATCCATACTCTTTTTCTGTATGAATCTATAAGCCTCTTCTTCGCTTAACCCTCTAAGTTTCATAAGAATTCCTTTTGCTTTCTCTATTAACTTTCTAGTCTCTAAAGTCTCTTTGAGCTTTGTCATCTCTTCTATGATTTGACCACTCCCAACAGCTATAGCTGCATAATTAGCCAATGCCTGAACAATATTAACTTCCTCTTTTGTAAAGTTGCGTTTTTCTGAGGTATAAACATTTACTACCCCAATAATCTTGTTTCTAAAGCACATAGGAACTGAAAGCATAGAAGTTAGATCTAGTCTTTTAGCAATATCTTTGTAGAAAAAATTAGGATCTTCTCGAACATCTGATACTATAATAGGACGTCCTTCCTTTACTACTAATCCACATATACCTTGGCCGAGTTTTAAATTTGGCTTATTTTTGTATTCTTCGTCTAGACTCTGGGTAGCTTTAATTACGAATTCCTTCTTTTCTTCATCTATAAGCATTATGGAGCAGACTTTAGTACTTAAAATTTCAGTCGTCACCGTCACTATGAGATTAAGTATATTATCTGTAGAGCTAAGATGTGATGCTACCAAAGATGATATTTCAATTATTCTATCTAGTTCGGCATTTTTCTTCTCTAGCTCAGACTTTAAAAAAACTATTTCTTTATCTTTCTCTTCTATTATTCTTTTGAGTTCCTTAATACTTGTTTTTGACATTAATTTTCTCACCTTCTTACTTAAAAATATAATCTAATCTTTTCCCGAAATTCACTATTAGATAAAAAGACAGATAGACACTATCTCCTTAAAATATAATGTATAGTATTAAATAAGAGGCGAATTTTGTCAATAGATATTCCTGACTTGACTCAACCACGAATTCACCATTATAGTGGTACCTTCTTCCTATCTTCCCAAGAAGAGGCCTTTCACACAAAGGGCTAATTCTTCAAAAAATACAGGACAAGGGTAAATTAATTTCACTTTTTAATAACTTCCTAAGTATTTAATTAAAAGGCAAAATTATGTCCTCATCTATTCTTAAATTGGAATTTTTTACCAATAAAAATTATACCACAGGCCCAACGGACCCTTTAAAGAACCCTTCAACACTCTCTAGAACCTTTCAGCCCCAAGATTTAGCTTAAGATTTCATAGAAGTACCAGGCTTTACTAATACTTCTACTACTCTCTCCAAGCTACCTGAGTACTTGGTTTGGAGTCTCGCCCCAAACTTTCCTCAGCTCTTGAGACTTACTTCGTCCCAGCCAAGTGCATCCGAGCCCTTTTGGACCCCTTGATGCCTGTGGCAATTATAATTTTAACATAACTTTAAAGAATGTCAAATTTTAAAATTAAGTTAAAACCTTCTTTTAAGAGAATAGAGTGCTCCTGAAAATATAGATTTTATCTATACTCCTTAATATGTCAAGGGGAATTTTTAAAAAATTTTTTACTAAAAGTGAAATTTTAATCTCCCTTTGGCGGAGAGGGTGGGATTTGAACCCACGAGGCTTTTCAGCCTACTCGCTTTCGAGGCGAGCGCCTTAAACCCCTCGGCCACCTCTCCTTATAAAATTATATCATGTGATCTACATCACAGATAAAAAAAGGAGTAAAATATATAAAAAAATTTAAGGGGAAGAAGCAATGAGCTTAAAAAGGAAATTTTTATTGGGATCTTTTTTAATTCTTTTATTTTTTGCCTCTTTTATATTTCTTTCCTCCTTCTTAATCTCTAATAAAGTTATTGAAGAAAGTATTAAAGTTATGGAAAAGGATTTAAGGGAGAGCTTTTTATTTTTTTTAGAACAACAAAGAAAAAATATTGAAATTCATATTAAAGATTATTCCTATTGGTATGAGATGGGAGAATTTGGAGTTATAAAGAAAGATAGGACTTGGCTTAGAGATAATTTAGAACCATGGGTTAGAAATACTTTTCATTATGATTTAGTTGCTCTTATAAAAGAAAATAAAGAGGTGATAACTAAAAGTTCCTTTGAAGAAATCTCCCTTAGGGATTTATTACCTAAGAACTTAAAATTGGAATCTGGATTTTATATAACAAAAAAGGGAGTATTAATATATAGTGTTTCTCCTGTCTTTGATAATTATGGAAAGAAATATTATAAGGCCTTTTTGATATTTGGGAAAATCATAGATGAGAAATTATTAAACTTTTGGGAAGATCTACTTCGTTTTGGTATCATCATAAAGACAGAAAATATTGCCTATTTTTCAAATCCCAATATACCTAATTTTAAATTTTCTTCTGAATATTACTTTAAGGATAATTATATATGTCTCTCTATACCCATAGATGCAAAAAATGGATCCTTTGAGGTAAAAATTTACAGATGCGAAGATTTACTATCAAAGATTTCTACATCCTTACAAAGATCTCTTCTTCTTTCATTATTGGTAATATTGATCTTATCTATTTTTTTAAGTAATTGGGGTGTCTTAACAATATTAAAACCCTTGGAAACCTTCCAAAGAAATATAGAAGAGATATCTAAAGGAAAATATGATTTAGAACTGAATTTGAATAGGAAGGATGAGATTGGAGGATTAGCTAAAAGCTTTAAAAAAATGATTGATAAAATATGTGAAAGGGAGAAAGAATTAACCTTAGCAAAGGAATTAGCAGAAGAGTCTTCCTTAAAAGATGAGTTGACGGGTATTCCCAATAGAAGATTTCTATATAAATATATGGAATACCTAATAAAAAATAAACAAATTTTTGCCTTAGTTTTTATAGATTTAGATAAATTTAAAGGTGTTAATGATCTTTTTGGACATACTAAGGGGGATAAAATTTTAATAGATGTTGCCCAATGGTTCAGAAAAAATCTAAGGGAAGAAGATAAGGTAATAAGATATGGTGGAGATGAGTTTTGTATCATTCTCCATAATGTTAAGAGAGAAGAGGCAGAAGATATTTTAAAGAGAATATATCTTAAATTTTTAAGTGAAAATTTTTTAAGGAATATTACCTTAGGATTTAGTTATGGAATTACTATTTTCCCAGAGGATGGGGAAAACTTAGACAAGCTTCTTGCAAAAGCTGATGGGGAGATGTATAAAAAGAAGGAAAAATGGGGGAGAGAGTGAAATTAATATATAATAATTTCTAAGGGAGGAAAAAAGATGAAAAATAAATTAAAATTTATCTTAATTGTTTTAATTTTTCTTTTAATTTCAATATCCCTCATATACTCATCCCCTCAGGAAAATATAAATAGAAAAGTTGTTTTAGAGCTTTTCACTGCTACCTGGTGTGGTCCCTGTGCAAGATATGGTCCCTTAGTTGACAAAATTTATGACCAATTTCCAAGGGAAGCTATCCTTGTAAGAAATCAGGTTTGGCAGGACGGTTTGGATACAAGAGAAACCAATAACAGAGCTAATTTTTATGGCATCAGGGGAGTGCCCACCTTGGTAATAAATGGGAAATATTCTATACATCCAGGATATTACAATGAAATCTTAAAAATTGTTGGTGACCTTATAAAGGAAAAACCACTATATATCAGTAAAATACAAGATTTAAAGAAAAGTAATACTAAAATAAGTTTTAAAATTAAAATTGAATCCCTTGATAAAAGTACAAGAAATTTAAAACTTTTTGTGATTCTTCTTGAAAATTTGGTCCATTATGAAGGAAGAAATGGGGAAAGGGAGCATAGATTTGTTATAAGGGACTATATTCCCGACGAAAAGGGAACCAACTTAAAAATAAATCCCCAAGAATTGTTAGAAACAAAGATAGAATATAATTTACCCCAAAATTTTAGCTCCAATAAATTTTCTGTAGTAGTATTTCTACAGGATGTAAGTACAAGGGAAATTTTTAATGGGGAGAAGATACAATTATAATACTTTCAATTCCTTGAAGGGCAAATATTTCTTGGGAATAGATGGGGGACAAACAAAAACCCTATTAATAATAGGAGATGAAAGGGGAAATATAGTTTATTTGGGAAGGGGAAGAGCCTTAGATCATATTCTTTCTCCTAATGGGCCTGATACTGCAAGAAATTCCTTTAAAGAAGCTCTCTTATCTTTTTCCCTTTACCCTGAAGTAGAATTTGAGGGTGCCTTTTTGGGACTTACAGGAGTTCCCAATAAAGAATCAAAGGAGGCAGAGGCTTATTATAAAATTGCAAGGGAAATAATAAATCCAAAAAATATTTCTGTGGATAACGATTCTGTTATTGCCCTTACAGGGTCTTTTTCTGGGGGAGAGGGAATAATTGTTATAGGAGGCACAGGATCTATTGGTTTTGGATTTGATGGGAAAAATTATGCCCGATGTGGGGGTTTGGGATATTTATTTGGAGATGAGGGAGGAGGATTTCAGATTGTCCTTCAGGGAATAAAAGTTGCTCTAAAATACGAAGATGGTTGTCATCCTTATACTCTTATTCGAGAAAAAATATTAAAAGATTCCTCTTATTCTACAGTAGAAGCTCTAATAAGGGATTATTATGCTGGAAAAATTGATAGGCATAAACTTTCCCTTTACACAAAAAGTATAAAGGAGGCAGAAGAGGAAGGAGATATATACGCTAAGGAGATACTTATTAATGCAGGAGAAGAGTTATCAAAACTTGTGAATTGTGTATATAGAAAATTGAATTTTAAAGGAAGGGTAAAGGTTGCAAACCTTGGGGGAATCTTTAATATTTCCTTGGTAAAAGAGATTTTTATAAAATCCTTAGATAAAAAAACCTATGAGATTAAAGAGCCTGATTTTCCTGCTATAGTTGGAGCTTTGATTAAAGCCTATCAGCTCTCGGGCATTACTTTAACAGAATCTTTAAAAAATAATTTGAAAAATTCCTTTAAAGAAAAAGTGAAGGATCTTTAGTATAAAAGGATATCTTCTATAAAATTTCTATATTCATTCTCTTCCTTTTCCCATCTATGATATATTTCCTCCCAATTTTTACCCTCTAGAATATCCTTTTTAGTTTCCTCATCTCCAATTAAAAAATCAATTCTTTCCACCTCGTTATATTTAACAAATTGGATTTTATCTCCAAAGTATTTAAAGACTATCTTTAAGATAGATAAAGCAACCCTTATAAAATCTGAATTATAGGTTAATGGGAAAAATTCTAAACCTTTACAAATCTTCCCTTTATACTTTGAAAATTCAGGAACAAAATATCTTTTTCTAAAGGCTACATCATCAAAAGCCTCTTTTAAAAGCTCTTCATATAATAAATCCTCGTCAAGCCATGGAGCTCCAATATATTCAAAGGGTTTTGTAGTTCCTCTACCCTCTGAAATATTTACTGCTTCAAAAAAACAAAATCCTGCATAGCATATAGTAGAAGAAAAGGTAGGAAGATTAGGAGAAGGCACGTTCCAAAAAAGTCCTGTATCAGGATAAAAGTATTCTCCTTTCCAACTCTCCATTTTTATAATTTTTAAATCTATATCCCATTTTTTGAGTTTTTTAAAATAAAGGGCAAGCTCTCCTATAGTTAATCCATATCTTGTGGGAAGTTCGTATCCTCCCACAAAGGAATTTAGGTTTTCTCTTATTCTTGGTCCTTTGATCATTTTTCCAGAGAGGGGATTAGGCCTATCGAGAACTATATAAGGGATTTTATACTTTTCTGCAGATTCCATAGTATATGCAAGGGTATATATAAAGGTGTAAAATCTTAAACCCACATCCTGAATATCAAATACTAATATATCTATATCCTTTAGATCTTCCTCCTCAGGTCTTAATTTCTCTCCATATAAACTTATAATCTCAATTCCATATTTAGGATGACATGAATTTTTTACGGGCATGCCATCGGCCATTCCAAAAAGTCCATGCTCTGGAGTAAATATTTTTTAACTTTTATTCCATCTTTTAGCATCAACTCCATATTAATTTTTAGATCACTGGAAACTCCCGAATAATTTGTGATGAGGCCTACTCTTTTACCTTTTAGTATTTCAAAATTGTCCCTTCTAATAACATCAAGTCCTAAGATAGTTTTCATAAATTAAACTCCTTTAAAGTCCTTTTTATATTTCCCTTATTCTTCTCAAGATAAATTTTTGAGGTCTTATAATCTAATCCTATTTTTGCCATTATTATAGCAATCTTTGTATTCTCCTTTGCCCTTTCTAAATACTCTTCTGCCTCCTCTTCCGATAATCCACAAATAGTTTTTATGATATTTATAGCTCTTTTTCTTAACTTGGTATTTTTAATCTGAACATCTACCATAAGATTTCCATATACCTTTCCCCTTTTTATCATAACTGTAGTGGAAATCATATTCAAAACTAATTTTGGGCAGTTCCAGCTTTCATACGGGTAGAACCAGAGATAACCTCTGGCCCAACTAATAGGGTTATGGTCAAATCAGACACCTTTTCCATAGGGGTATACTTGTTACAGACTATGGAGGTGGTAAAGGCTCCTATACTTTTTGCATATTCCAAGGCTCCTATAACATAGGGAGTTCTTCCACTTGCTGCAATTCCTATTACCACATCTTCTTTTTTTAAATTCTTTTCTAGGAGATCTTTTTTCCCTTGCTCATAATCATCCTCTGCTCCTTCAATGGAATTTCTTAATGCCTTATCTCCTCCTGCAATGATTCCTTGAAAAAGATTAGGATTCTCCCCAAAAGTAGGAGGTATTTCTGAAGCATCAAGAACTCCTAATCTTCCACTGGTGCCTGCACCTATATAAAATACCCTTCCACCTCTATCCATTCTTTTTAAAATTTCCTCTACCAATATTGTAATCTTGGGAATTTCCTTTTCTACAGCAAAGGGAACTTTCTTATCTTCCTCATTGATTAATCTTAAAATATCTTCCATCCCTCTCTCGTCGATATCAAGGGTATTAGGGTTTATAGCTTCTGTTAGAAATTCCTCCATATATCCTCCTTAAATCTTCAAATTAAGCTGAAGATCGGATTACTAATTTAGGCTCTAATACAATTTGTACAAGCTCTTTTCTCTCTTCCCTTAGCTTTTCTATAAGTATCCTTGCTGACTTTTCTCCCATTTCATATTTAGAAATTTCTATAGTAGTAAGGGGAGGATCAATTAGCTCAGTAAAATCTAAGTTATCACAGCCTATTACTGCTACATCATCGGGTATTTTTATTTTTTTATCCTTTAAAAATTTAATAACCTCTAATGCTATGGAATCACAAAAACAGAATATTGCTGTTGGTTTAGAACTTTGAGAAAAAATCTCTTCTAAAATATCTTTTAAATTATTACATGGATCTAAGGAATAAATAAACTTAGGATTTACCTTTAAACCAGAATCAAGTAAGGCACTTTTATAACCTTCCAATCTTAATATGGCACTGGAACTTTTCCATGAATTAATGAGAAGAATCCTTCTATGCCCCTTTTTAATAAGATATTCTGTTGCTAATCTTCCTACTTTAAAATCATCACAAATCACATAGTTTGTATCTCTATCTATGGTATTTCTTGCTACAAGGACAAAGGAGATTTGGCTTTCTAAAAGGTATTTTACATTATTAGATTCATATTCAACAGGAGCTAAAATTAATCCATCTACCCTTTGGGCCCTTAAAGTCATTATTGATTCCCTTTCCTTATTGGGATCTTCATTGGAATTATATAGAGCTAAAGTATAGCCTTGGGAAGACAATACCTTTTCTATACCTGATACCACCACTGCATAAAAGGGGTTTAATATTGTGGTGATTATTATTCCGATTTTTTTTGTTTTGCCAAAAATAAGCCCCCGAGCTAAAGAATTAGGTATATAGCCTAATCTTTTCGCAGCCTCTAAAACCCTTTTTCTTGTGACAGGGCTTACATTTTCTTTATTATTAAGGGCACGAGAGGCCGTTCCTATACCTACTCCTGCAAGCCTCGCAACATCTCTTATAGTAACATGTTTCATAATAATACCCTTTTATTATACTATAAAACATGCAACTTTGTGTTGAGGTAAAACTTCTATAAGCTTTGGCTCATCTAATTTACATTTTGAAAAAGCATAGAAACATCGAGGGGAGAAGGCACATCCCGGTGGTAAGGAAAGAAGATATGAAGGACTTCCAGAGATCCCCTCTTTTGGCTCTTTATCCCCAATATGAGTTAAGGAAATTATGGTATTGATGTTAAAATCCAATTATTGTTTTCTTTTTTAAAGGTTGCAGTGGTGGGTTCATATTGCCAAAGTCCATCACAACTTCTTGGAGTTACTTTTATTTTTATTAAATCCTTTTCAATTGTGTGCTCTCTTATCACAAAAATTACATCACTTTGTAATGTATTAGAGAGTTTTTTCTTAATAGATTTAACAACAACTTTCTCTCGGGAGAAATTTCTGGGAAAATACCCTGAGGAATATCTTGATACTTTTGAGCTAATTTAATGTATATCCAGGATAAAATATCTACTCCTTTATTAAGATCATTGCATACTAAATAATCGGGATTTATAATCTCTTTTACTTCCCACTGATCATTTTCTTTGTAAAATAGTGTTATCCCTTTAAAAAGATAATTTTTAGCATCTACCTCTATATATGCCCAATTTTCAATTATTTTTAAATCTGATCTTTTGTAATAGAATAAAGAATTTGAGAATTTTTCTGGAAAATATATAAGGTTTTCTTTCAAATTACTTATTATTTCCCTTGAAACCATCTCTTGAAACTCTCTAAGATCACTAGACTGATAAACTTCAGTAGGAGGAATTAATCTAATGGAGGAAATTTTATCCTCCCATTTTAAAGGGGAAAGATCATTAACAGAAGAGGTGAGTTCTAAAGATTTTCCTTCAAAATGAGTATGCTCATAGATTATAACCTTCCAATTGGGAGGTATTCTTATGGAAGAGATTTTATCATTAAAATTATACAAAGAAAGTTCTGAGTAGAATCCACAAATAGAATTATTAGGAAGATTATAGGGTAGTTTTAGAAAAGCACCACTAAAATTTTTATCCTCGTAAAAAGTGGGAAATTCGGGAAGATTTGAGGGCCAGCTTGACGAGTTTATAACTTTTACAGAGGATATATTGTCACCCATTTTATATGGATCTTTTTTGAGATCTTGTATTGTTCTATCTAAAGTTAAAGACTTACCAGAATAATTTTTATTCTCAAAGACCTGAGCTTTCCAAAAGTAGGGGGGTATATAGATAGAGGTCGTTTTATCGTTAAATCCAATTTTTTCTAAATTAGGAATATCATAGAATATGGGGAGAAATTTATTATCACAATTATCGTCGTCGTAAAAAACTGGGAAAAGTATCTCCTCTTTTAAATCATTCATAATCCAAACCTTAACATATACCCTTGCTCTTAAGTCCCCTGTACCGCTACTTTTTATATAACGACCATTGTTTATCCACCAACAAGAACATCCCTGAAGATATGTACAACCCAAAAGAGTTTGAAGATTATTAGGATCAAAGGTAAATATTAACGACTTATCAGAGCTTGGACTAATATCCATCTCTTCATCTTTATGTTGAGCTCCTCTTAGTCCGCAATCACTCTCATACATCCTTATTTGGATTCTTATGGTATCTTTATTCCATAAAGGTTTTAAAACTCCCCAAACAGGGAAAGGATGACTCTGATCTACATACTCTGCTTCAGTGTAGGGATGATCTAATTCATTGTTGATTATAAACATGACCCAATAATCGCTTGTTCCTCCCGGCTCTTCATTATTGATATTATTCCCACCTTCTCCACTGTCTAAGTCCATAGCTTCAGGAATTCTTATCCTAAGCCATTTAACTATACTTTCATAATCTAAGGCACTATTTGCCAAAAAACTATATGCCTCTCTTATAACTTTATTATCCAAAGGGTTTATTAATTTTACATTTAAATAATTAACCTTCACAATTTCTCCAAAATTATTTTTCTTTTTAATTCCTTCTTCTAATTTTTCTACACTATACAGTTTAGTGAAGCCATTTTTTGAGGAAGCCTCGAATAGATCTTTAGCAATTAAATAACAATTAGAGAACCATTCTATACCTAAAAAGGGATAATCGGGGTACTGTTGTTCTTTAACACCTATTCCAGGAACATTAGGCATATCATCACCTAATACGTCAATCCAAATCCATCTTCTTGGAGTTTTCCATGCTCCTCCATAGGTACATAACCATCTTATAGTCCCTTCGTCAAAATCTGTAAGAGTGTATAAATACTTTTTACTTCCCTCTTTAAATTCATATTTAAGAAGTTCCTTCCAATAGTATTCTCCTCTAAGATCTAAGATCCATTTTTTAATTAATCTTAACCATTCTAAGGATGCTTTATATGCAGATCTATATGCCCAATCAAAATAAGGTCTTCCAGCATGATCTTTATTTAAGGAGTCATGACTTAAAACTGGAGTAAAGTGAGTAAATAAGCCAGCCTTTCCATATGTTCCCCCATAATTTGAATTTGTTTGAATAGCCTTATCAAGGGAACTTGGATTTCTAACTAAAATATCAAAATAGGTGGCATCTTTAATATTTGAGTATTTATTTATCTCTAACTCAACCCAGTTTGAATGAGCATAGAAATCTTGAATTATATGCATACTAATACCAATTATCAGAAAAAGACCTAACTTATCGTTTTTACTGACCTTTTCATATACTGCATTATAAGTATTGAAAATAAGCTGTCTAAAATAAGCATCTATAAGATCTTTATTGTAAAGTTCGTCGAAATGTAAAAAATCAACCAATTTTTTAGAAACTCTACAAAAATCATCGTCAATTACATACTCAACTTCATCCGCCTGAAAGATATCTACGTAGGAATTACCTAACAAGGATACAGAAAAGGCATCTTTCTCAAAACCTTCTTTTCTCATTACTTCTCTGATTAAATCATAATGATATCCCATAGAGAAACCGTAGGAAATTTTTATGAGAAATAAAAGGAAAAGGAGAAAAAATATAAGGAAAAAAATATTATTTTTCACTTTTATAATCCCCCTAAAAATTTATTGAAGGATAACAAAATCAGTATATAATACTTAAAACAAGAAATAAATATTTAATCCTTATTTTTTTATTTTAGTATCAAGTCTTCTATATATCTCTACAAATTTTTCTATATTTCCAAGATTTTCTCTCAAAATTCTATATAACTCTACATCCTTCACATCTGTGTAAAAATGCACAAGTTTATTTCTAAATTTTGCCATATTTTTAAATGTATTTATATATTCCTTAGGGAAAATACCCTTTTCTCCTAAAATCTCAAAGGTTTCAGAATATGTTTTGGGAGTTCCAAGTCTTTTTCTTGCGATTATGTGTTTGAAATATCTATTATTGCTTCTATTCTTATTCCTTGAATATAATCTTCATAAAATTTTCGCAATACTGGCTCATAATTTGCATAAAGATCAAAAATCCTCTCTTTAAAATCAGAGAGTTTAATTTCATCTCTACAATAGATAAGATCGCCATCACTTACAACTTCCATCTTTAAATCAATGGGTGCTTTATTTAGATTTAATATGTCTATATCTTCTTTATGCTAATGATTATACCATTTTATATTTAAGAATTTTTCAGAGAAATAGGCAAGGATTCCTTTTCAAGACAAAAAATAAATATTTAAATTTTAATATCTCTTCTTTCAAAGGAGAGGAGAGATATTATTAAGAGAACTAAAATAATAAAAATTATCACAAAAAGATGAGGTAAATACATACCCTTTTTTAATGGATTATCTCCTCCATAATAATAAAATAACGAAAGAAATCTATATTTTTCTATAGCAGAGATCATGTTAGATAAAGCATTTATTAAGTAAGAAGCTATTGCAGCAACAGAACTTATGGTGATACTTTTTCCTTTATTACCTGTGATGCATCCAATAGCAAAAGCAAGACTTCCAAAGGATAATCCTAAAAATCCAAGCATAATCATTGCCTGTAAAAGTTTAAGAGGATTGATCTCTATATTAAAGGTAAAAAGGCTTATTAAAAAGCCTATATATGTGAAAGGGATCACAATGAAAATAATTGAAGTCATAGCTAAAAATTTTTCTAAGACAATTCTTGATCTTGAAATAGGATTTGAAAGAAGGAGATCCATTGTCTTTCTTTCTTCTTCTCCTGCAATGGTATCACTCCCTAAAGCTATACCAAGCATTATAATAAGCATTGGAGCTACCATATAAAAGAACTCAGGATTGAGAAATCCTTCTGGAGAAGTAAAATCTAATATATTTTCAGAATTAATACCAAAAAGTTTAAGAAAGGGCATATCTGCAAATAATTTAATATAATTAATAACAGCTTCTTTCTCTGAAGCAAAAGTGGGATACAAAGAAATAATAAATATGGTATATAAAAAGAATCCTATACTCCAACCTATAATTGATTTTCTTTTATCCCTTAAAGTTTTCAAAAATATATTCTCAAACATCCTTTTTTTCCCCTTTGTAGAAGGACATAAATATATCCTCAAGACTTGGTTCATGACTGATAATATTTACTACTTCAAACTGGCTTGCTCTTTTTAAAACTGCATCTATGGATCCTACGACAGTAAATCTTATTACATTATTTTCCTGTCCTAATTCTTTAATTCCAGGTAGATTTGAAAAGGAATCTATTGGAACTTCTTTTGCAAAATGTATTTCAATACTTCTTATGGCTTTTACCTTTAAATCCTCTATTTTTTCCACTGCTACTATCTTTCCATCTTTTATAATTCCTACTCTATCACAGATTCTTTCTACCTCTGGAAGGATATGGGAGGATAAAAAGAAAGTATACCCTTGCTTTTTTAATTCAAAGAGCAGTTTGTAAAATTCCCTTTGCATTAGAGGATCTAAACCCAATGTGGGTTCATCTAATATATAAAGGGATGGCCTATGAATAAAAGCTTGTATTAATCCAATTTTTTGTTTGTTTCCCCGAGATAAAGTTTTTATAGGTCTTGAAAGATCGCAATCAAATCTTTGGGAAAACTCTTCAACTAATTTGATATCAAAATTTCCTCTGAGATTACCCATATAGAGTAAAAATTCTTTACCTGTTAAATCCTCATATAAAGATAATTCTCCAGGTAAATAACCTATTTTTCTTCTTATTTCTATCGCTCTTCTTACATCTTTTCCGAGTATTTCAGCTTTACCCTTTGTAGGTTTTATAAGATCTAATAGTAGTCTTATGGTGGTAGTTTTTCCTGCCCCATTAGGTCCCAGATATCCCCAAATTTCTCCCTCATAAACCTCAAAATTTAAGTCTATAACTCCTCTGTGTTTGCCATAGTATTTTGTTAAATTTTTTGTTTTTATAATCACATTATCCATTTTTTATTTGCCTTCTCCCACAAAATACAGCCTAGAGTTATTTTAGCACTAACCTTTAAAAGAAAAAATAGTTTTTTGATTTTAATTCTCTCCTAATTTTCAATAGGAGTTTATAAAGAGCAATCTTGCTATTTTTAAAATATATACGGCAAACGTTTACCGTAAGCCTTTTTAAAAAAAAGATATTGACTTAGAAAAAATTTTATGATATTTAATATTTAAAAATTTCAATGAGGAATGAGGTGAAAATTTATTGCCCTTGAGGTTTCTGAGCTTTATTCCTAATTAGGGAGGTGATATTTTAGGTTTAGAAGTCTTAAAAATTTATTTTTTATTCTTTTAGTATTTATGCTTTTGTTAAGCATATTCCATTTAAAAGTAATTGATATAGTAGAGAGTTTTCCTAGATCAGGAAAAGAGAAGAAAGTGTTATTTCTTTAAAAAATTTTTAAAAATTAGGGAGGTATAAAATTATGGTAAAGGAATTTCCAAAAAACGAAAAGGATATATTAAATTTTGTTAAAGAGGAAAAGATACAATTTATTGAAATTTGGTTTTCAGATGTATTAGGTTTTCTGAAAAGTTTCACCATAACTCCAAGGGAGCTTGAGAAAGCTTTTAAAGAAGGACTTGGTTTTGATGGATCATCGGTAAAGGGATATACTAGAATTGAAGAAAGTGATATGGTGGCTTTTCCAGAGCCCGATACATTTACTATTTTGCCTTGGAGAAAAGATGTGAAAGTTGCAAGGATGTTTGCAACCATTACAGAACCTTCAGGAAAGCCCTTTGATGGAGATCCAAGGAATGTTTTGAAAAATGCTCTCAAGAAAGCCAAAGAGAAAGGATTTACCTATCACGTAGGTCCAGAGTTAGAATTTTTCTATTTAAAATCCAGCGAAAAGCCAGAAGTTCTTGACTGGGGAGGATATTTTGATTTGATCCCAAGGGATGAAGCCATAGACTTAAGGAATCAAACAGTAACAATTTTAGAGGAAATGGGAATAAAAGTGGAATTTACTCACCATGAGGTAGCTCCATCCCAGCATGAGATAGACTTTAGGTATCAAGATGCATTAACAATGGCAGATATTGTGATGACAGCAAGACTTGTGATAAAAGAGGTAGCTTATATAAATGGAGTATATGCTACCTTTATGCCAAAACCGATTTATGGTCAAAATGGTTCTGGTATGCATGTTCACATGAGTTTATTTAAAGATAGTAGAAATGCCTTCTTTGATCCTAATGATAAAAATCATCTATCAAAAATTGCAAAACAATTTATTGCAGGGCTCTTGAAACATGCGAAAGAGATTACTTTAGTGACTAATCAATGGGTAAATTCCTATAAAAGACTTGTTCCTGGATATGAAGCTCCAGTTTATATTTCTTGGGCGATAAGAAATAGATCTGACCTGATAAGAGTACCATTATATAAACCTGGAAAGGAAGAAGCCACAAGAATTGAATACAGAGCTCCAGATCCTGCTTGTAATCCTTATCTTGCCTTTGCATCCTTATTGAATGCGGGATTAGAAGGAATAGAGAAGGGATATGAACTACCAGATCCAATAGAAGAGAATGTTTATCATATGAGTGATGAGGAGAGAAAAGCAAGGGGAATAGAGAGCTTACCAGGAAGTTTAATAGAAGCAATAGAATTTGCAGAAAAAAGTGAAGTAGTGAGAAAGGCATTAGGGGAACATGTATTTACAAATTTCATAGAGAACAAAAAGATTGAGTGGAATAATTATAGACGATATGTTACTGACTACGAAATAAATACATATTTACCAGTATTGTAATTTGTATTTCTTAAATATAGTTTTTAAAAAGCCCCCTCTTATAGAGAGAGGGCTTTTTAGTTATTAGTAAGTATACAGAGTTCCATAAGGTCTTCTATTATGGGGGATTATTTTATAGAGTTTTTCAGAGATTATATATTCATAATCAATATTAAAATACTCTGAAAACTTTCTAATATGGTAAGTAAGGAAATTTATATCATCTTTATCTATTTCCAAAACTTTCCCCTCCTTACCTAATTTATATTCAGGCACAAAACCTCTTAAATATATTACTCCTCCATGAATTCCAGTACTACAATAATATCCTATTATATTTTCTTTATCCTGTAGATTTAATCCTAACACTACAATCCTTCCTCCTGCCATATATTCTCCTAAGAAATCTCCTGCTGATCCTCCTATCACGATGATAGGTATTTTCTCTTGATATTCCTTCATATGAATCCCTACTCTGTATCCTACTCTTTCTCTTATGTAGATAGCTCCACCCCTCATACCATAACCTACAATATCTCCCGCCATTCCATGAATTATAATTTCTCCGTCATTCATGGTATTTCCTACCCCATCTTGTGCATTTCCTAAAACTTCTATTTTAGGTCCATCCATAAAAGCTCCTAGATCATTGCCAGGTGTTCCTGAGATTTTTATATTAATATCTTTTCCTCTTATTCCGTCACATATATACCTTTGTCCATTTACATTTACAAGTTTTATATTCTTTATACCCCCTCTTATTTTTTCTCTAATTGTTTTATTTAATTCTCTATGGGGCATCCCTTTCGTGTCAATTATTAAGTCTTCTAACATAATCAAAGCTTATACACCTCCAAATATTTTTTTCTAAATTTTCTTGGGAAGTTCCAATTTCTTATCATTAGGCCCATAGTTATTCTAATCCTCTAAAGTATATTAGCTTTCCATTATATTCCCTCTCCTACATGTTTTATTCCAAGAATTTCAAGCTCTTTTTCTGTTAAACCAACTCCTCTAAGCATTAATCTATTTCCTATTAAACTTTCAAGGGCATTTATTCCCATTCCTCCAAGCATTTCTTTTATCTCATGAGCCCATGCCTTTAGCAGATTTGATGCTCTTCTCATACCAATATCTGGGTTTAATCTCTTTACTAAATTAGGATCTTGTGTGGCTATTCCCCAGTTACATTTCCCGGTATGGCATTGCTGACAGATATGACATCCAAGGGAAACTAAAGCTGCGGTACCTATATATACTGCATCTGCTCCTAAGGCTATAGCCTTCACTACATCAGCACTGTTTCTGATAGATCCTGAAGCTATTATTGATATCTGATTTCTTATTCCCTCTTCTCTAAGTCTTGAATCCACTACTGCTAAGGCAAGCTCTATAGGTATACCCACATTATCTCTTATTCTTTTAGGAGCTGCTCCTGTTCCTCCTCTAAATCCATCAATCACAATAAAATCTGCTCCTGCTCTTGCTATCCCTGAGGCAATTGCTGCTACATTGTGTACAGCAGCAATCTTAACTCCCACTGGTTTTTTATACTCTATCGCCTCTTTTAAGGCAAAAATTAATTGTCTTAAATCCTCAATTGAGTATATATCGTGGTGAGGAGCTGGAGATAATGCATCTGTTCCAACAGGAATCATTCTTGTAGCAGAAACCTCTTCTCTTACTTTTTCTCCAGGAAGATGTCCTCCTATTCCTGGTTTTGCTCCCTGTCCTATTTTTATCTCAATAGCAGCTCCAGCATTCAAATAATCTATATCAACTCCAAATCTTCCAGAGGCACACTGCACTATAGCTCTGTGTTTGTATGGATAAAGTTTTTTATGTAATCCACCCTCTCCTGTATTCCAGTAAGTACCAACCTCTACTGCTGCTCTTGCAAGGGATTCTACAGCATTCAAGCTTATGGAACCAAAGGACATAGCAGAAAACATTACAGGAATTTCTAATTCTAATTGAGGAGGCATTTCTGTTATTAGATTTCTATACTTATCAAATTCTAATTTCTCAGGTTTTCTACCTATAAAAGTCTTTAATTCCATGGGCTCTCTTATGGGATCTATAGAAGGGTTAGTTACTTGACTAGCATTTAGTAATATTTTATCCCAATAAATTGGATATCTTTTATCATTTCCCATTCCTGAGAGTAGAATTCCACCTGTTTCTGCTTGTTTGTATATTTCCTTGATGTATATATCTGGCCAATTATAATTTTTTTTAAATTCCAGAGGATTAAGAGTTATGTTTATTGCCTTTGTAGGACACATAGTCACACATCTATGACATCCTACACATTTAGAATTATCTGCAAAGATTCTATCTTCCTTATCGTTATACTCATGAACTTTATAAGAGCACTGATTAACACAAACTTTACATCTTATACATTTGGTTTCATCTCTTATCACTATAAAATCAGCTTCATATAAGGTTTTCATACCTGCAACACCTCAACTTTCTCTAAAGCTTCTATTACAGGCTCTCCTCCTTTAGGCATCCATACTTTCTCAGGATTAGGACATAAAACTCTTATAGTAGATTCTTCTGAGGCTACAAAAACATAATCATTCCATTGAGCTACAACTAAAGGTCTAAGTTTTATTCTGTCATTTAAGGCAATAAAAAGGTCATCTGAGGCAATTATAATAGCAAAGGGACCATTCAACAAAGAACTCTGATAAACTATTCTTAGAGCTTTATATATTTCCCTTTTATCTTCAGGCATTCCTTCTATGATATAATGAAAAGGGGGAGAAAAGGCTGATAGGGCATAATCTAAAGGTAATTTGTGTTTTCTCACTAATAAATCAAATAAATAAGTAATAACCTCTGTATCAGTTCTTAAAGTACATTTATATCCAAACATCTCAATAAATCGCATATTTGCACCATAAGATGATATCTCTCCATTATGTACTACAGACCAGTTTAATAGGCCAAAGGGATGGGCACCTCCCCACCATCCAGGGGTATTTGTTGGAAATCTTGAATGAGCAGTCCATATATATCCTTTATAGGACTCTAATTTATAGAACTCTCCTATGTCTTCCGGATAACCTACTCCTTTGAAGATTCCCATATTTTTTCCACTTGAAAAAACATAAGCTCCTTCAATTTGGGAATTTATGGACATTAAAATATCTACAATTAAATCTTCTTCTGTCTCATATTGATCATAAATATTTTCCTTATCCTTAATTTCTAAGAAATATCTCCATATAATGGGATTTTTTTTAATATTTTTAACTTTTCGGGTAGGTATTTCCTCACTATCAATAATAGTAAAATGGTTTTGAAGAAAAGTTTCCGTTTCATCCTTGGCCCCTTTATTTTCAAAGAAAAGATGAAAGGCATAATAATCTTTTCTATCTGGATATATACCATATACTGCAAAGCCAGCTCCAAGTCCATTTCCTCTTTCTCTCATAATACTCATGGCGTTTACTATGGAATCTCCAGTAGATTTTTTGCCTCTTTTGTTTATGTAACCTAATAGCCCACAGGCTGATGGAATTCTTATTTGTCCTTCTTTTAACATTTTACAAACCTCCCTGAAAAAATTCTAGGCGAAGGTAGGTTACATTATATTACTAAATCTTCTTAAAGTCAATAATTTAAAAAGGCAAAAGGCAAAATATTGCCGTATATATATCAAAAAATAAATTTATTATTTATATTTTAACAAGTAATATAGGTAAATTTACTTAAAAATTGTTGTATAATATATAATAATTATGAGATAAGCTTAAGAGCTATAAAGAAAGAAGGTAGAAGATGTGAAAGTTTTACTTTGTCAAATAAATCCTATTATTGGAGATATTAAAGTTAACACGAAAAAGATAATTGAGATTATAAAAACCTATAAAGATGCAAAAATTCTTGTATTCCCAGAACTATCGATTTGCGGATATCCCCCAAAGGATCTTTTATTCCAAAAGGATTTTATAGAGATGATTGATGAGGCAATAGAAAAAATTGCTAAGGAGGTAGAAGATAATTTTGTAATCATAGGTGCACCAATCAAAAGTCATCATGTTTCAAAGCTTTTTAATAGTGCTGTTATTCTTAATCGAGGTAAAATAGAAAGGATTATACACAAGACTCTTTTACCATCCTACGATGTATTTGATGAGAATAGGTATTTTATTCCAAGTCCCACAAGGGAGATTGTAACTATAGAAGGGATAAACTTTGGTATAACCATATGCGAGGATATATGGAACATAAACGATGGTAAAAATATAATGTACGATATAAAGGTGCTGGATGAGCTTTATGGAAAAGGTGCAATGGTATTTATAAATCTTTCAGCATCACCTTATCATTACACGAAATTTAAAATGCAAAGATTAAAAGTTTTGAAAGAAGCTGCAACAAAATATAGTATTCCAATAATATATGTTAATCAAGTTGGTGGTAATGATGAGTTAATATTTGATGGAAATAGTGTTGTACTGAATTCTTACGGTAGGCTTATAGCAAAAGCGAAGGAGTTTGAAGAGGATATACTGGAGATTGAACTTGAAGAAATTGATAAGATGTCTGAAATTGAAATAAAGGAAGATATCTCGTGGATTAGGAAGGCATTGGTACTTGGTATAAAAGATTACTTTGAAAAGACAGGAATAACAAAGAAGACAGTAGTGGGGTTATCTGGAGGTATTGATTCATCGGTTGTGTGCTGTTTGGCTGTTGAGGCGTTGGGAAGAGAAAATGTTCTTGGTGTTTCTATGCCATCGCGATATTCTTCGGAACACAGTTTAAGAGATGCTCAAAAGCTTGCCGAAAACCTTGGAATTGAGTTTAGAATTTATCCTATTGAGGATATCTTTAAGGTTTATTTGAAAATGTTTAACGGCAATGAAATAGCGATACAAGATCTTGCCGAGGAAAATATTCAAGCACGAATTCGTGGAAATATCCTTATGTTTATATCAAACAGAGAAAATAGGTTAGTTCTTACAACAGGTAATAAGTCTGAACTTGCAGTTGGATATTGCACACTTTATGGTGATATGGTGGGTGGACTTGCAGTTATATCTGATTTGCCTAAAATGCTTGTATATGAGCTTGCAAGGGAAATAAATAGGAAAAGAGAAGTAATACCATATAATGTTTTTGTAAAACCACCCTCTGCAGAGCTTAGACCCAATCAAAAGGATCAAGATAGTCTTCCTCCTTATGAAATTCTTGACCCAATTATAGTAGCATATGTTGAGGAACAAAAAAGTATAGATGAGATCATTTCAATGGGATACCCAAGGGATCTTGTGCTTAGAGTAATAAAGATGGTAGAGAGAGCAGAATATAAGCGAAAACAAGCAGCTCCTGGGTTAAAGGTAACATCAAAGGCCTTTGGTTCTGGAAGAAGAATGCCAATTGCGCAAAAATGGATATAGACAATTGGTATTTCCTGTTTTATACTTAATTAATTTTATCTTCTTAGATTCTTAGCATCCTTGCATTGATTGCCACGATAATCGTACTAAAGGACATAAGGATGGCTCCTACTG
>CAZTGC010000012.1:0-213 GCA_964612975.1 uncultured Dictyoglomota bacterium
TAGAAGTCCTACCCTTCCTATATAGGCTAAGCATCCTTTTCAAGGATGCTTAGCCTGCACAGATAGGCTTTTTTCTCGCCTATCTGTACAATTTTTTTAATTGTAACTTTAAATTTTTCGGGCAATAAATCTAAGTGATTATATGTCTCCCTCCAAAGGATTAACATATAATCACCCTTTTTGCAACTTAAAGTTATACCCTTTGGGGTATAA
>CAZTGC010000012.1:247-25551 GCA_964612975.1 uncultured Dictyoglomota bacterium
GGTTGCAACCTTATTTTACTTTTGAACTGTTTTTTTTATTTTTTGTTCTTATCTGTATAGCTGATATACCTTTTTTGGGTGTTGTTTAAGTTACAAAGGGGTTAAAAATTATTCCTCGGGGGGTTAAAAAAGTTAAAAATATTATTTTACAGTTATAAAAGGGTTTTTCTTTGTCTCTCGGGGGATTTTGAAGGTTGAAATTAATTTAGAATAGATTTTATAAGGGTTTAGATAATATAGACAAAAAATTTACTAACTCTCTCTCTGAGGTTGGGAAAAAGTTTCAAAGTTTTAAAAGTAGAAGTATTTTCAAGGGGTTGAATATGTTATTAGGAACTGATTTTTCAAAGTAATAGATTTTGCAAGGGATTGAAGTGATTTTTTAGGTAAAATTTTTAAATTAAAATTTTAAATTTTTTAAAAAAAGAAGGAATTTTTTAAAAAAAATAGAATTATATAAATAGAGAGTGGTAAAATAGACCCCAAAACAAAATAAAAAAATAAAAAATAAGGAGGTGAAGAGAATGGTATATAAATTTGATTTATTCTGTTCTGGGTTTAAGGTTAATGAAACAATAATATTTGGTTTAGGAATATTAGATTTAAAAGAGAAAAAATTTATAAAAATAGAAGAAGTTAAACCTGGAGAATATAGAGATTTTAAAATTAATAACATAAAACAAAAAGAAGAAGATGAATATTCTATTGAAATAGATACAGAATACAATATAGGATATATTCCTGCTGACTTTATTTTCTATAATAGACAAAATATATACTACGACCCTTATTTAGAATATACCTTACTTATAAATCCTGAAACTAAAAAATTTTTAGTTTTAAATAATAACTATTTAGACTATATTAATATCTTTGATTTTGATAATAAAAAGCTATATCTAATATTTTACCAAAGAAATACTGTTTTTAAAATTAAAGATGAATATTATCTTATTTATGATTTTCCAAAATTTAATAGTAATAACCCTACTGTTTTTAACATAGGTAATAATGAAGAAGATTTAGAACTTTTTATTTTAGAAGATGTAATTATAGAAAATAATAAACTTTATTTTAAAATAACTCCTAAAGTAATTGAAACAGAAATAAAAGAAATCAATAAGGAGGTGATAGTATATGAAAGTTAAACCTGAAGTTATTAATTATAAAAAAATAATTAAACATAAAATCTTAAATTATCTAAATACCCAAAAATTAGAAGAAATACTTAATGAATTAGATGAATGCCAAGTAGAATACCAAATTGTCTCTGGTTATAGAGCTTATTATAATAGATGGAATATAGTTAAAGATAAAATTAAATACACTTATTGGGATAAAGAATTTTATACAATTATTGTTAAACTAACAGATTTCTTAAATAAACATCCTAAAGGAAAGGAGGTGTTATAATGAATAAATATCTCTATTTACAAGATGAGGAATTAGAAAAATTATTTGCTGTTAGTGTTTATCTATACAAAGAAGAATTATTTCTACCAGAAGACTTCTTTCTTACTGAAAAAGGTAAAGAATACTACAGAAAAGCTAAAATAGCTATAATAGAAAATAATACAGATAAAGAATTTGAAGAAATAATTAAAACTAAACCAGACTTACTTAATATAAAAGCTATTAAACAAGAAATTATTTCCAGAAAAAAACCACTTAAATTAGATATTATTAACGATAATCCAAAAGAAATTATATTAGAACTACCTGATAATGAAGAAAATATTATAAATATTTGGCATCCTATGTTTTATGGTATAGTAGGACTTAATGGAAATGGTAAAACTACTTTTAGTATATTTTTGGCTTCCTTACTTTCTAATATTTTCTCTACTTGTTTCTTCTTATTAGAAGATAACACTATTTACTCTAAACTTAATTTAGATATCAAAAAACAAGTTAAATTCTATAAAACCAAAGATATGAATACCTTAATTGAAAAAGTTATCATAGATAACTATGATATAGTTTTTATTGATGCTCTAACATCTTTAGGAAGATATGAAATGAAAAATTATTTAGATAGAGGAAACTTTATACATAACCTTGAAAATATAGTTAGTAGTGGTAAAACGGTATTCCTTATTAACCATATTACTAAAAAAGCTAAAACAGAAAAGAAAAAAGAACAACTTACTTTAGTAGATGCATATTCTGAAGAATTTATTAACCTTATTGATATCGGTTTTATTATTAACCTCTTTGGTGATATACTACAAGTCAAAATAGGAAAAAATAGAATGGAATTCCTACATAAAAATATCTTTAACTTTGATTTTAAAGCTATCTATAACCTTATTACACAAGATAAACTAACTAAAATCAGAGAAATAAGAAGTAAAATTAAAACCAAAGGAGGTGTTTAAAATGGATAAAATCCCTTTAATTATCCAGGATATAGAAAAAGAATTCTATAACCTAACTAAAAGAGAAAACATAGGAATTACTAATATTCTAAAATGTCCTTATATACCAGAAAATGAAGAACCTAAAATACTATTCGGTAATATCATAGATAAACACATCAAAGAAATATTCAATAAATATGAAATTATTACTGATTATTCAGAAATTATTACTTACAAAAATCTAACCTTTACTATACATCCTGATGGTATAGATAATGAAAATATCTATGAAATTAAATCAGTTTTATCTATTACTACCCCTAAATTAATTCATATCCTACAAATACTTACTTATACTTATTTCACTAACAGAAATAAAGCTCATTTATTTTATATCTCTCCAAATAAAATCAATGTTTATGAATTTACTTTAGATAAACTATTAGAATTCAAAGATATTTTAGAAAATATCTTTGATAAATACATCAAAAAAGAACCTTATACTGAATTATGTAAAGAATGTTTTATAAAACATAAATGCAGTAAAAGCATTATTAAAGATAACATAGAAAACTTACTTAAAGAGAACGATATTACAGTAGAAAAATATTATGTTTTACCTTATGCTTTACCTAAAGAAGGTATCGCTATATATAAGAACTTTATATATGAATTCAAAAGGAGGTAGAGAAATGTTAAATTGGGATATTTTCAAAGATTTTAAGAAAGGATTAAGTAGAAGAGAATTAAGTAAAAAATATTCTGTTAAAGAATGGTTATTAAGAGCATTATACAATATCAAAAATTACGCTATACCTGAAGCTTTAATCCTTGTATTATCAGATTTACATTTTGGAAGTATAGATATGCCAGATGATTTTGAAGAAAATTTCTTCTCTAATCTTAAACACGTTTTAGATAACATCATCTATAAAAATATAGATGAAGTAATTATTTTTGAATTAGGTGATATAATTGATAATATATTACATAGCACACAAAGAGAAAATAATCCTCCTATTGATTTAGCTATTACAAGAGCAAAGAAATTCTTTAGAGATTTAATTAGATTATTAGAACCAGATAAACTCTATTATGTAGTAGGTAATCACGATAGATTAACTAAAGATTTAACTGATAAACACTACATAACATTAGAAATCTATAGCGATTTAGAATATGAATTAGAATTACTTAATATTAATACACAATTAATTAAAGTTAATTTTCCTGAAATAATTAAAATAAAAGACTGGAATATAATACTTACTCACGGAACATTCTTTAAAACTTTATCTGGTGAAGTTAGTGGTTTAACTATTAAAAGAATGATTGCAGATATTCTACATCTAACAGAAACATATAACCCTGACGGTAGTATAAATAAAATAGAATTCATCTTTATGGGACATATTCATAAACTCATAAACTATAGAGCTTTAGGTGTAGAAGTGTTTATTAACGGAACTTCACATAGAAAAAAATTCCATCAAAATAATATTAAAACAGAAGACTTAGGACAATGGTTATTAACTCTACCTCCTAAAAGTTTTTGTATCAAAAACAATAAATTAAGACCTACTATAGGAACCAGTATAAAGGTATGGTGTGAATAAAAGGAGGTGATAATATGAAAAAACTTATTCTAATTAAAGGAGGTATGTTTATGGGTAAAACTAGTAAAGCTAAAAAACTACAAAAAATATACCCTAATAGCGCTATAGTTAGTATAGCACAAAAAATTAAAGAAGAAGTAGAAGATAAAAAGAATTTAACACCTATAGAAAAAGAATATTTATTACTATCTAAAATCTTTCCAGCTGAAAAAAACTTCTTTAAAAGAAGATTATTCCAAATATACTCCGATAGAATTAAAAAAGAAAAAAATGATGAATTTTATTATTGTAAATACTTACTTAATAATCTACCACCTAATGAAGTTATTATTATAGACGATGTTAGAAGAAATTTAGAAATAGAATTCTTTAAAAATAATCTTAACACTGAAATAGAAATCATTGACTTAAGTTTAAAATATAAAAACTCTTTAAGAGCTTTTAATTTACTTATGTCTAATCTCTTAAGTGTTTATACTGCTTTAGAAATTATCGTCCTTATTAAACATAACTCTGAAAGAGAAAATTGGGATATAGAAAGAGTTATTAATTACTTAACAGGAGGTATGAGATATGAGCTACAAAAAAGGTAGAGATTTTGAATATAAAATCATTAAAAAATTAAATGAATTAAACATAAACTGCATTAGAAATGAATTAAGTAGAAAACCAGATTTATGGACAGAATATGGATTATTCGAAATAAAGAAAACAGTTAAAAAAGGTAAAATAAAATGCTTTGTATTAGATTTTGAAGATTACCTAAAAAATAAAATAGAAAAAGCTAAAATAGAAAGTTTAGATTTAAAAGATATCTTTTATACACTTACCATTAGAGATAAAAAAATTATGTTAATTATACCGTTTTATCTTGATCTAAATTATGTTAAACAAATCAAAGAAAATGTAGAAACACTTATAAATAAAATAACATATTACTTGTATTTCATAAAAGGAAAATATATTTAAGAATATGTGTAAGTAAAAATAAAAGGAGGGAAAAATATGGATAAAAATTACTTAATTACTTTAGGTTTGGTTTTACATTATCTAAAAGATAATAAAATATTAGACTACAGAATAGAAGATAATAGAATTGAAATACTTTCAGATAATTATGATATTCTAAAACAAATACAAAAAGACTTTACTAAACTTAATATCACTAACTATGAACTAATACCTTATTTAAAACTTAAACATAACACTGTATACCAAGATATTTTATTCACTAACGAAAACCCTAATGAAGATATCTATATAAGGTTATCTGATTTAGAAGAATTTATAAATATGAAAGACTTCTTAATAGAAACAAATTATACTAAACAAC
This sequence comes from uncultured Dictyoglomota bacterium, assembly GCA_964612975.1. GTDB lineage: Bacteria > Dictyoglomota > Dictyoglomia > Dictyoglomales > Dictyoglomaceae > NZ13-RE01. Next base: position 5,557 of record CAZTGC010000012.1, read on the forward strand.
TACATATTGAAGTAGTAGATAATATTATGTTTGAGATTAAGAATAAGGATTTAGGTAAGAGATTAGATCTGTTTTGGGGTATAGATTTTGATGAATTAGAAAAAGAATTAAACGAATAAACAAAAGGAGGGGATGATTATGACAAATAAAATTAATTTCAATAAAAAGCTTTATACCTCTACTGATAAAAACAACTACAATAATAATAAACCATACTATGGAGAAGAAGTTAAAGAGAATAACACTAATAACCAAAACAATAAAACTAATAATAAACCTACTAAAAGAGAAATAACCCTTAAAGATATAGACAATAGAATAGTATTATGGTATAAGAAAACTCCATTAGATATGGCTACTTTAATTTTAACACTGGTTAATTTCTTAGATATCAATATAGAAGAATTCCTGGAAACTGCTATTGAAATCAGGAAAGAATTTAAAAATAAAAAACAATAACCCTTAAATTAATTTAAAAATATTTTTAAAGGGGGTAAGGAAAACCTTACCCCTTTTTTTATATTCCATAAAGTTGTTTTTGTAAAGGATTTAGAGTTTGTTGGGTTTTTATTATTGTATTACTTACTTGTTGTGTCAAAGTATTACTTGCTTTTATAGTTAAATTCTTAACTGCTTTATCAAAATTATCAACAGAAGTTTTAAAAGTATTTACTGCTTCCTTAAATATCTGTTCTTCTGTTTGTTGTATTTTACTACCTACTAAATTAGATATACTTTGTAAAACATTTAAAATGTCACTTGTAAAACTTGCTGTCTCTTTTTCAAAGTATTCTTTTCTTTCTTCAGGACTACCAAAAGGTGATGGAATTTTAACAGGTTTAACTTCAAAAGGTTTAAAGCTTTTTATACTTGTAATCTTATTCTCTATAGATTTTCCTATATCCTCAAGTTGTTTTAATAAACTAAAATATAACCCTGGTTGTTCTGTTGCTAATTTAGTATTACTTCTAATTTCTTCACTAAATTTATCTACTGTATCTTTTAATCCTGTTAATTGTTTTATACTTTCTTGTATCTCTTCAGGGTATTCTTTTAATTCTTTTTCCTGTAATCTTTCTTTGGTATTCTTTATAAAATCATCTACTCCTTGTTTAAATTTCTTTAAACTATCTCTTAAATCAAGTAGATTTTGTAAATGTTTTCCAAAAATATCTTCAAATTTTATAGTTATTCCTACTTTACTTAATTCTTTTTGTATTCTTAAAAACTCTTTCTCTCTTAAAAACTGATTATCAAGTGCTAAAAGATAATCCTTAACAAAATTCTTAATTAAATCTGCTGTTTCTGATATACTCTCTTTAATCTTTTCTAATTCATCTGTTTCTACTTCTACTTTAACTTTAGTAGAAATAATTATTCCTTTTTTAGACATTTCTTTAATAAAATCTTTAGCTTCTTCTATTCTTTGAAAGATTTTTCTTTGTTCCTCAAGTTTAAGTTCTTTAGCTTTCCTTGCAAAAAAGTTCTCTGTCTTCTGTTTTAAATCTTCTAATATTTCATCTGTTAAGTTTAAATTATTAATGCTTTTAAGAATTATCTCTTTAAAATTATTTAACTCTTCTAAATTTTTAGGAGAGAATATTTCTAAATATTCTGAAAGTTTATTGATTAATAAATCATTAAGATTAGGTAAAATATTTTTGAATTCTTGTTTTAGTTTTTCTTTTTCACTTGTAGTTAAAATGTTTGTAGAATTTATAAAATCATTAAAATTAGTTAAGAAAGTAGAAAAAATATCTAAAGCTTCATCAAAAGAAGTAGTAGTTTCAAGTATATTTTCAAAATTCTTTTGTAAGCTTTCTGGTAAAGCTTTAATAAATTTATTAATAGCTTCTCGTTTTTCAGGTTCTGTTAATTTAGTTTCAAATCTTATTTTTCTAATCTCGTTTTCAAATCTATTAAAAGTTAAAGAAGTATTTCTATATATACTTGTTTGTTGTTGAAAATATCTTAATAAAACATCAGTAAAATTAGTATAATTATCGTTAATTTTCTTTAAGAAATTAGTTAAAAGCTCTTCATTTAAAATCTTACCTTCTTGTGTAAGAATATCATTAAGATTAAATCCTAATCTCTGTAAATCCTGATTAAGTTTTTTAAGATTTAATATTCCATTTTCTATGTAATCTTCTATCTTAATGCCTAAATCTTTAGCTTTAGCTTTATCTATAAACTTACTAAAATCTATACCTGCTTGTCTTAAGGTATAAGTATATAATTTTAATAAATCACTTAAATCTTTATATTTAAGATAACCTTCTCTAATTTCATAAACTACATTTTCTAAAGCTTTATTAAATCTTTCTACTCTTTCTTGTCTTAAAGCTAAATTCTTTGTAGTTTTATCTTCTAAAACATCTAAATTAATAGGTAAATTCAAAAGTTCTTTATAATTTCTTTGTATAAAACTAAAATAAAGATTTTGATATTCAAATTGTTTTTGAAAACGTAATTCTTCTAATTGTATTAATCTCTCTACTTGTCTTCTAATGTATTCATTAAGATATTGTTCTTTAATTTTCTTATCATAAATTTTATCTTGTATATCTAAATTATTAGTAGTTAAATTACTAAATTCTAAAAACTTTGAATTTATTTTTACTTGTAAATCATTTAACTGTTTATCTATTTCAAATATTTTCTCTTTATTTTGTTTTATTTTTTCTTGGTTTTCATTGAATTCTACTACTAATTTATTTATTTTTCTTTGTTGTTCATAATCTCCAACATAATATTTTTGTTCCTTTAATTTATCAAACTCTTTTAATATCTCTTTATTCCTTTCTTCTAAAGGTTTATTTAAATCTTCTAAATTTTTCTTTGAATTCATTAAATTTATTCTTTTTTGTAAAAGATTATTAAATTCTTGTTCTAATTTATTCCTTTTCTCTTGAATTTCTTTTGCATTAATATTTTCTGTTTTTATTAATTCCTTTTCTAATTCTACTCTTTCTTCTATAAGACTTTTCATTCTTTCAATGTTATTTATTCTTTCTTTTTCTACTTTATTAAGTAGTGTATTAATTTCTAATAGAGTATTTAAACCAAGAGCTCTATTAAGAGCTCTTTCATAACTAAATCTTCTTTCTTTAGCTAATTCTCTATTGATTTCATTTATTGTTTCTTTAATAATATTTTTTATTAAATCCCCATAGTTTTCTATAATCTGTTTGATATATTGGTTATTACTTAAGTTCTTTTCAAAATTATTTAAAATATCTTTAAAAGCATTCGTTAATTTATCTTTAAGTTCTGGTGTAATATCAGCTCTTTCTTTAAGTTTTTCTTCAAATCTTTGTATAGCTTTTTGTTTAAAATCTGTAATAATTTTATTTAATTCATCTAAAGAAGTAAAACTCTTTTCTTTAAAATCATCTGCTACATCTAATAAAGTAGAATTCATTATATCAATAAAACCTGAAACATAATTATCTGAATTCTTTAAGAATTCATTTTGAAAATTACCTAATTGTTTTTCTAATAAATCTTTTAGATTTATCTTAAGGAATTTAGATTTTAAGACATCAAAACTTTGATTTAGTAATTCTAAACCTTCATTAATATCATTAATACTATTCATTACAAATAACTTAACTTGTAGGTTAAATAATTTACTTCTACTACCTGCACTGAATTCATCTAATTTAGAAATAATATCTTTTAGGATAGTTCTATTTTCTAACAAAGTATCATTAAAATTTATACTAACATCTATTAAATCTTCTTCTAATTTAATAGTTTCTTTTATATTGTTTTTTAAGGTATTAAAAAAGTTATTAATTAAATCTGACCTTAAATATTCTTGTAATTGTATAGGAAAAAGAAAGATTCTATCTAATAAACTTCTATTTTTTCCTAAATTATTTACGCTTTTATTTATTTCTTCAAAGTTAATCCTAATATTTATAAAACTTGCTAAAAATCTACCAATTCTTTTAATTGCTTCTGGTATTAAATTAATTAACCCTAATAAAAAGATAATTATCTTGCTAATAATATTAAAAACAAGTGTTCCAATTTCAAAGATGACTTTAAGAAAACCTATAATTATAGGTAAGAAAGTAACAATAGCTAAAATTAAAGGTGTTAATCTGGATATGATATTAAAGATAAATTTTAATAAATTAAAAATAGTTTTAAATACACCTGTAAAAGATAGATAAATTAAATTCAAACCAGCAAATAATCTTTCTGATTTAAATGAAGTTAAGAATAACCCTTTTTGGAATATATCTAAATTTTTCTGGTTTATACCAATATCTTTTCTACCTAAAACAATAAATAAATTATCAAAGAATTCTGGTATTCTCTTATTGTTTGCTAAATTATTACCTAAATTCTCTATACTTTTATTTAAGGCATTAATTACTTCATTTAATCTTAAGATATTGAATATAGTAGGTAATATTCTATTTTGTCCTACGAATAAATTAACTTTACTAATTAAGGTTTTAAATAATTCAGAATATCTTTCAAGATTAATACCTATACCTTTAAAGAATTTATCTATACTTTCAAAGTTTTCTAAAATTAAAACCAAACCAATTAAAGTAGAATTAATAACATTACTAAAGTTAGTTAAAAGCATTAAACTTTGGAATAAAGGTTCTGCTATAACCGTTAAGGATTTTAATACAGCTAATAAAGCAGTAAAAGCTAATGTAAATGATTTTAAAATACTTAAAGCTGTTTCATTCTCTGAAATCTGGAAGAAAAATTGTGTAGTTATATTTAAAATCTCTTTTAAGGGTTCTAAACTTTCTAAAGCACTGATTTTAAGTAATATAAAAGCATCTGTTAAGTTTTTAATTACTTGTCCTAATGTTCCTAAAGCTTGTTCTGCTGTTCCTCTATATTTTTCTAAAAATTTCTTAACTGCTTCTGCGTTTCTTAATACAGCTTCTGATGTTCTATTAAATAATCTACCACTACTATCTAAAACACCACCTAACCTCTTTATCTCAAGGTTAGTTAAACCTATACTATGTCTTAAGTTCTTATAAGCAGTAGTATCTCCTTCTATAGCTCTTGCTATATCGTCTGATATCTTTGATATCTCTATACCAAATGCAGTAGCTGTATCTGCTGTTAATTTAAAAATATTATAACTATCTATACCAATAGCTTTAAATTGTGTAAATGCTTCACTTAAATCCTCTATAGTAAATATCGTCTTTACCGATAATGTAGTTAATTCTTTAAATAAAGATTTTCCTAAAGTTAAACTATTATTCAAAGAATTATATAAAGCAGTTAATCTTTTTTGAATTAATAAAAGATTATTACTTTCTTCTATAAACCTAACTATAGCTTGTATAGAGTTATTAATTAATTGTTTAAAGTTTCTGAAAACTGTATCTATTGCTTGTCCAAAGAAGAAGAATTTCATTGTAAATAAATCAAACTGTCTTGAGAATTTTATTGTATCAGTTATAATATGACTTATTCCTTCTATAGTTTTTTCATATGCTAAATTATTTGCTTCTATTATTTTTTGATTTTCATCGTTTGTATTCTTTAGATTTCCTAATTCTTTTTTATATTCCTTTAAAATATCAACTAAATCTTTATATTGATTTATAGTTTGAGGAATATTTAAACCTTTTAAGAATTCTCTTTCTTCTGCAGTAAGTTTATTTGTTAGTGTATTTATTTCTTTATCAAGTGATGTTAAATCTTCGATATAATTTTCAAAATCTTTAACTATTTGTTGTAAATCTTGTAGTTTCTTATCTAAATCTTGTGGGTTTTCTATAGGTTTAAATATTTCACTAATTTTTTCTGTTATTTCTTCATATTTTAAAGTTGGTATTCTTTGAGAAAGAAGCTGTGGAATATTTTTAAATCTTGTTTCTTGTATAGCTCTTATTTTAGTAAAACCACTTGTAATATTTTCTAAAAGTTTTTTAGTAATTAAATCTTGGTATTCTTTTAAACTTTTAGGAATATTAACAAAAAAGGTATCTCTTAAAAGATTAAAGAAATCTTTTGCTTTTAGTTTAGCTTCAGCTAAATTTATTGTATTTTCTATTTCTTTGTTATACCTTTGTATTAAAGCTTCTGTCTCTTCAAAAGGTAATTTTAATTTTCTTATAAAAAATTCTACACTATATACTGCACTTTTACCTTGTTCTTTTAATTCATTTATACTTTTCTTTAATCCTCTTAATCCAAGATTACTTACTATATCTTGATATTCTTTTTGTATTTCTTTTAATTCTGGTTGTTTTTCTAAATGAAATGGGATAATATTTTCTTTAAATAAAGTAGGTATTTCATTACCAAGTAATGTTAAAATTCTACCTATAGTTTCATCTAAACTTTCTGTTATTATACTATCTATACTATAACGTCTAAATATTTCTGTTAATCTATTTTTTAAATCTTCAATATCAGTTGCTTTTTTTAATGCATCTAATATATCTTGTTTAGCGTTTTCATAAGTTTCTTTTAAATCTTCATAATATTTAGTATCTTTCTTTAATAATTGTAAAGTAGCTATTTTATTACCCAGTTCTAAAATTTCTCTGTTTAAGTTTAGTATTAAATTATTCCCAAAAATTTTATAATATTCTAATAATCTTTTAGTAGGTATAGGTAATTTAAAACCACTTAAAGCTTTTTCTATTAAGTTAAATGGTATTAAACTTTCTACTGTAGGTATAGAAAAACTTTTAGGAGATTTTATGTTGTCTACTACTTTAAGTAAAACATTACTTTGTTCTTCTAAATTCTCTGTTATATTTTCTTTTATTTCTTCTGTTTTTTTAGATGGTTTTAATTTAGTTTTAAATAAACTTAAAGTATTTTTTAAATCAAGAAGACTATTTTTAATATCTTCAGTGATTTTCTTTTTATTTTCTTGTAATGATTTTAAGTTTTCTTGTATATGAGAAAGATTGATTTTAGGTAAATCTAAACTAAATTTAATGCCTTCAATTTTTAGTTTATTCTTTTGAGAATAAAAATTTTGTAAAGCGTTTTTAAATTTTTCGTTATCTTTTGAAATATTATAACTTAAATCATTAAAAACTTCTTGTCTTTGTTTAATAAATTCTTTAGTGTTTTCTTTTAAATCTTCAATTTTATTTTCTAAAAAAGCTTCACCTTTAAGTTTTTTTAGTAATATTCCTAAAACTCGTGAAGTTTTTTCAGTTATAAATCTTTGTTTAGTATTTTTAAATTTTTCTTCAATTTCTTTCTGGTTTTTAAGGTATCTTTCTAAATAATTTTTATACGTTTCATTAAGGTTTTTTAGTGCTTCTTCTAAATTTTTATCTATTTTTATTAAATTAGTTCTATCTATGGTTTTGGTTTCTTTAGGTTTAGTTTTATCAATTTCTTTTAGTTTAGATATATTTTTATCAAGATTTTGATTTATATTTTTAAGAGTATTATCATATCCTTTAAGTAATTCTTGGATTTTTTGTTGAAAGTTTTTATTTACGTTTTTAAATTTTTTTGATATTTCTTCTATTCTTTTATCTATATCTTTACTGATTTCTGTAGGTTTAGCTTCTATAGTTTTTTCTAAAGGTAAAATCTCTTTAGAGGTTTCTGGTTTAATTTCTTTAACTTCTGTTTCTAAAGCCTTTATGAAATCATTAAAATCTTCAGAAATTTCTTTAGTAATTTTTTCTTTTAGGGTTTTAGTTTGTGGTTTAGTTTTAAGTTTTAATTGTGGAATTTCTATTAATTCTTTTAGATTATGGTAATAAGATAATAAACTTCTTACTTGACTTTCTCTACTTTTAAGCTCTAAATCTTTACCTTCTTTTTTAGCTAATTCCTGTATTTCGGATTTAGTTTTATTTAATCTTATATCTGTAGTTTCTCCTAATTCTTTATAAGTAGTTGTAAATAAAATCTTAAAGAAATTCTTAAAGATTTCTTTAACTTTAGGTGTTTGTTGTAATTTATCTATTTCATTCTCTATATTCTTAACTAAAGTGTTAATATCTTTAGGTTTAAGTATCCCTTTATTTATTGCTAAATATATTTTTTCAAGAAAATCTTTTAAAGCTTTAAATGTAGGTTCTAAACCCTTTATTTTAAAGGGTTCTTTTTCAAATTGTTGGAATATCTCTTTTAACCCAGGAATATTTTCTATATTCTGGATTTCTTTCTTGATATTTTCTAAACCAATAGGAGAAATAACTTTTACTTTTTCTTTTGCTTTAACTTTAAATTCTTTATTAAGTTCTTTTAAACTTTTATCAAAAGTTTCTCTTTTAAGATTATTTATCTCTTTATTAAATTTTGAAATTATTTCATCTGAAGCAAATAAACTTTCAACAAAAGATTTTAGAATTTCTTTAGGATTACTTGATTTTAATTTTATAACTAAACTATTAAACTTACTTAAAGTAAGTCTATTTATATCTTTAGGAGAAGTTTTTTGTAATTCTCCCCATTCAGTTATTATTCTTTCAAATAACTCCTGTTCCTCAGGAGTAAATAATAAAATTTTTCTTAAATTTAATCTAAACCCTTTTAAACTTCTTAATAATTTCTTAATTAAACCACCTGTAGTAGTATCTATTTCCTTTTCAGTTTCTAAAAGTTTAGTAGTAGCTTCTACTGGTATAGTTGAAGTTATCTTAAATATTTCCTCAAGATTAGAAGGTAATGATAATTTTGAAATATCTTTAAATAATTCTTTATGAAAATCCTCTAAATATTTATTAACTACATCTTGTATTTTTTTACTATCAGTTTCTGTAAGAATACTTTTTCCTACTATATTACTTTCTTTTAAACTCTGTTCTTGTAGATTTTTGTTTATTTCTTTTACTAAAATTATATTCTCTTGATAGTAATCTTCTAAATTCTTAATTAAATTATTAATATTTTTCTTATCAGTTTTAGTGATAGTTTCTATTAAAGATTGAAATACTTTCTTTCCTAAATCACTGATTTTTTTAGAAGTAATTTCTTTTAATAATCCTTCAGCTAAAGGAGTTTTAAGTTCTTTTAAAACTTCAGTAATAGCTTCTTCTTTAGTTAAACCAGTTTTTATTTTACTTTTAACATCCCCTATTAAATCCTTAACTACATCCTCTAAAGTTTTTATATTTATTTCTTTTTCTCCTAAAACTTTATCTAAAATATAAGCTAAATTTTCTATATCAAAAGTTTTTAAAACTTTAATTAAATTCTCTAAATTAAAACCTTTTTCAGTTGATTTTAATATTTCTCTATATTCTTCATCAAAATTATCTTCCTCTTTAAGTGTTTTTAATCGTCCTTCATAAAGCTTTTTTAATATATCTTTTTTGTTTTTATCTAATTTTTTAAAGATTTTTTTAAGTTTTTCTAAATAGTTTTCTACAAGTATATTAATCTCTTTATCTTCTTCTATACTTGCTGTTTCTTTAAAACTTCCTTCTCTTAAACTTGCTGGTTTCTGAATATAAATCCCTTGTTTTAGAAATTCTTCTTTATTTAATTCTACTTTTAATAAATTTTTTATCCCTTCTTTAGGATTTAACTTCTTATAATAAGTTAAAATAAAATTAAAAACTTCTTTTAAATTCTTTGCTGTTTTATCTGAAATTATTTCTAATTCTTTACTTATTTCTATTATATCTTTAAATTCTTCTATATTCTTTGGTAATTCCGTTTCTTTAGGTTCTATTAATTCCTTACTTAAAAAACTCTTATAAGCACTTAAAATATTTAATATTTTTTTACTAAAGCTTGTTGTTAAATCTTTAAAATCTAATTCATTTTTAATCTCTTTATTTAAAAATTCTTTTGCTTCTTTATCACTAAATGTTGGTTTAAAAGACCTTAAAACAGGAATAAAAAATTTAAATATATTCTTTACCTTCTGAAATAATTCAGGTTCTATTTTCTTAAAAATATTTATATCTTTTTTACTACTAAAAACTTCTAATACTTTAAAAGTTTTCTTTAATTCTTCTTCGGTTAGATTATTAATATTTTCAAATATTTTCTCAAAGAAATCAGATTTAATAACAAAATTTTCTTTAGCTGTTTTGATTTTACTACTTAAAACAGGATATTCTTTAATTAAATCACTTATATAATCTGCTATTAAACTATTTATAAAAGGTTTAATCTTTAAAAAGGATCTCTCTAAATCTTTAATATTACTTTCTTTAGGGTTAAGTTTTTCTAATTCCTTCTTTAGTTTCTCGGGTAAATTTATTTTACTAAAATCTATCTTACCTAAAGCAAGTTTAATCTTATTTAAATACTTTTCTACCTCTTTATCAATATTTTTATCGTTTATTAATATATCCAAAATTAATTGTAATTTCTCCATAACTTAACCCCTTAAGTTATTTCTTTTTGTTTAGTTTTTAATCTTCTACTTAAATTCCTAAAGTTAATATCTACAAGAATATTTTCTGCTTTCTTACCAAAGTTCTTAATATATTCTAAAACCTTATTAATTATCTTAACCTTAATTTTTTGAGGTTTAAAAATTTTATTATTTATCTTAAACTCTAAAGCTTTTAATATTTTGTTTTCTTTCTTTGAAAACTGACTTAAAATTATATTTCTTACATTATTTAAAAGATATTGTCTGTAATGTATAGGAAAGTTTGGTTTTATCTTAAACCCCCTCTTTTTATGAAAAATATAACTTTCATTGTCTTTATCTATTATTCTTTTACCTTTAATCCCTTGAAATATTTCTGGTTGTGTTTGTAAATACCCCCTTAATATTCTTTCACTTAAACCTCTCTCATCATAAGAATCTTCTCTAATAAAATTTATATATCTTTTAAAATTATCAGTAGCTTTAGGTAAAATTAATTCATATTTTAACTCCCATCTCTTATTATTATCTTTACTTTTTATACCACCCTTAAACTCTGTGCTTACTATATATTCCATTACCTTATAATTACCATAAAATATATCTTCATTTAATAAATCTAAATTCTGTCTTAAACCTCTACTCCTTAATCTTTGTAAAACCCCTTTATAAATGTTTTCTTTAAATTTTTGGTTAATATAAAAAGTAACATCCTCTCTCGGTAAAGGATAATAAGGTATAATATTTTGGATAATATAATTCAAAATCGCTCTTTTATATTCTATCATCTTAAATCTCTCTTGCTAAATCTAATAATTCATTTAATCCTAACTTCAAAAACAATTTACTAAAAAATAAAAATTTTAAACTTAATTTCCCTTCTTTACTCTCTTCTTTTAAACTATCAAGTATATCATTTAAATCTAAATTCTTACTTTCTAAATATTCCATAACATCTACCATTAATTGAAATTCACTTTTATTACTATCTAATATCTCCGCTAACTTCCTGTAATCTTTTATCTCTAACTTCATAATATAACCCCCTTTATAAGATTTTCTTACTTAATTCCTCTATATTTTTATCCTTTAATAATAACTCCAATGTTTCATAATCTAACTCTAAAAACTCATTATAAGTTATATTACTAACCCTACTTAAATAAGTATATGCATAAAAATAATTCCTTTCTAAATTCTTTAAATCCGGTAAAGTTTTTCTTTTTATAGCCTCATCTATCACATTTACTCTATCCCAATTACCTAATAAAACATATTCTTCTCTTAATTTATACAAAATTTCTAAATCTAAAGCTAAAAATAATTTTAATTCATTACTTAATTCCTCTTTCCTATTATCCCAAATCTCTGAATATATCTCCTCTATATCCTTATAAGGAAAATATTTCTCTTTTAAATATAAAAGAAAATCTATTAATTTAGTAAAACTAAACTTCTCTTTTTGAAAACGTAAAACATCTAAATAAAACCCTATCTTCATCAAATAAAACTCTTATAATCTACTACACTTAAAGTATCTAATACCCTAAAATCAAAATTTATAGTTAATAAAATTTTATCATCTAAACCACTATCCACTATCACACTATAACTTATATCTAAAGCACCTATAAAACTTAATACATTTAATACTGTTTTTATAAAATTGTATATCTTTTTGTAATCAACAAATAAATCTAAAAAAGTAAAAAATAAGGAATAGGATGTTAGAAGTTTTTCTCTACCCTCTAACATCCCTTCCTTGAATATTAGTATCCCTGTATTAGGAGTATATTCCTGTATATTAGTATTACCTATTACATAAATATTATTACTGTTTAAATAGTTATTAAGTAAAGTAAGTAATTCATCATATTTCATATTAACTATTCATATTAAGTGTAGTAATTTCATTATAATAAGCTAAAATATCTTGTGTATCTATAGTATTATCTAACCATTCGTGTATTTTTAAATAATTCATCGGAACATTAGCATCAGTAGGAAAAACTCCTTGTGGATAATCTAATAAAGTTTTAAATGTTAAACTTGGTTTAACATAATCTTCAGATTTAAACTCTATATTAGCTGGTTTAGTTAGTTTAGCCTTAGGTACAAACACTGAAACTAATCTATTATCCCCTCCAGCTACATTCCTACCTACTATCACTAATTTATATATACCACTTAAATTTTGTTGTGCATTCATCATAGCAGTTTCTAAAGCCTGTGCCTCTACTCTCCTACTAATAGTTAAATTCAATGGAAATGTAGTAGTTGCTGGAAATGAAGCTAATGCTAAAATATAATAAACACCATTCCTATACTTCACTACTACATCTGCAGTTAAGTTATTAGCTTGTGAAGCACTATCCATTAAAGTAAATGTAGTTGGTGTTATTGTATTATTAGCAGTATTCTTTGTACCTGAAGGTATCAAAGGTAAAATATAACCTTTAGATCCTGCTGGTTCTCCTAACTCATCTGGTAAAGTTATCCAATCAGATGATGTTATAGTTAAACTCTCGTTAGTAGTTTGATTTTGATTATATCTATAAACATTCTGATTAAAAGTAAATAACGCAAGTTTCTTAATATCTGCTTCTACAACATTCACTGTTATCTGATAACCTAAATATTTAATCAAATAATCTAAATCTACTTGTGGTGCTGCTAATCCCCTTAAATTTAATTCCTCTACTTGTGGTTCTATTACAGTATCCCCACCAGTAAAACCTATAGGTACCCAAATCCTACTAAAATTACCACTACTATTACTTACCTTAAATGCTATAAAATAATTAGTTAGCCTTAAGTTTGTAGTATTAAAACTATCAAACGTTCTCTCTCGTACTTTTGCCATCTTAACCTACCTCCTTTAGTTTATTAATTCATCTATATCAAAGATATAATTATCTAATGATGTGGTATTCTGTATTAAATCAAAAATATTACTCTTAACACTACTCTGTAATTTAACACCTGCTTCTGTTTTACCCGTTATTATTAATATACTCCCTAAAGTATATTGTTTTATCTGATCCTCTATAAACTCCTTTGTCTCAGGATTCATTAAAAGTAAATTTAAATTATCCCTTAAAACCTGCTTTAAAAATCCATAAGCTTCTTTTAATTTATCTGTTATTAAATTATCTACCTCAATCGCTGTATATAAAGGATAACTGCCAAACGTAGAGCCTGTTAAATTATCTACATATAACTTATAATCACTCTTAAACTCATTCAATAAAGTTGCCCAATCCATATTACACCCCTTATGTTATATTAAAATATGAAAATGCTTTTGGTTCTTTTACTATTGCACTAAACCCACTCAAAAACATTAACTCATATACACCTTTAATAGGTTTGCTATCTTTTACTGATTTTATTTCAAATTCTCCCTGTTTTACTACTACTTTATTATTCTCATCTATATACGGTGGTATTACACTATAAAAATTAACATTATTAGGAATATCATAATAAACATAAACCCTATTATCTGGTATAGCATTCTCAAATGTATTAGTATTAGGATTTACTATCTTATCATTAACTATTATTACCTCTATACCCTTACCTAATATAGCTAACTCATTTAATGGAGCATTTATATCTAAATTAGCAAACTGTATTAAATTCTCAAATGCACTTATATCATAATTCTTATAGAAATCTCTTACATTAGCATTATTAAAGAATTTCATAAAAGTATTCCAAGACATTACAAATTTAGGTTTAAAACCAAAAGCCCTAAAGACATAATCCCTTTGTTTCATTAACTCTACACTTTCCATTAAACATACTATAGGATCGTTAGTATTACTACTCCAGTTAGTATTACTCGGTGTTATAGCAGTTATAGCACTATCACTACCTATTATATTACCATTTATATTAACCTGTAAATTAGTCAATATCCTATAAGCAGTATATATCCTTGTTCTCCAATAAGCATCAACTAAAACTGTAGTATCCCTATTAATCTTATCCTGTAAAACATTATTTATCGGTAATTTATAATTAGTATAAGGTATTGGTAAATTCCAAGTCTCTAATAAACTTTGTAAGTTTATAACTATCTTCTTTAACATTATATAAACATCTGCTGTAATATACTGTATTTCTTCCTCATTATTAAATGTCCCTATATTTAAACTATCTATATTCCCATAAAACTGTTCAGGAGTGATAACATCTAATGCATAAAAATTATTCCTCTTTTGGTAAATCTCCATTATTTTAAAACCATAACCCTTTGGATAAACTACATCTGCCTTAACCAAATTAGCATTTATTAACTTTAATATCCTTGTTGATAATATCTCCTCTGGATATAACTCTAATTTCTTCTCTATTAAATGTATATACGTTGATATTAACTCCTGTAAATTCATCCTACATCACTCCTTTATTCATTTATTTTAAACCTTGGATGCTTATATGCTACTATATTACTGGGTTTAAACTCAAAAGAATTTATAGAAGTATTTAAAAAATAAACCTTCTTCTTATCAAAAGAAGCTTTTGTTAAAGCTAATTTATTACCACTAAAAGCACCACCAGTTAAATTTATACTCTCCATCAATATAACAAAATCAGTATTATTGTCTATAATATCAGCATTAGTTGCTACTCTATAAGCACTATTATTATTATCCCATATTAATATACTTAAACTTGGAACCTTATTTATTCCAGTTAAACCAGTAATATTTATAGGAACATTATGAACTTCATTAATATCATTCCTGTATATCGCTCCTGAATATGTCCTTATTATATCCCTTATTACCATCTATATCACCCCTTTATATCATCCTTAAACTTCTTCTTATCTGATCTTCTGTTAAATTTAAAATCTTTCTTTTTTCTTCAACCTTCTTCTTATTAGGAAAATAACTTAATTTCTTAATTATTTTTTCACTATTAGGTAAAGAATATATCATTTCTCTAATAAATTTAGGTGTATTCGAATAAACTAATTCAGGAATATCTATTCTTTTTACATTCTTCTTTGGATTACTTGTAAAACTTATTTCCTTTAATATAGCATACTCATTATCCTCTTCCTTTATAACATCTATACCAGCTGATAAATAAGGTATCTCTTTAATATCATCTTTTAATAATATCACCGCATAATAACCATCTTCTTTCTCTACTATATCTATTACCTCACTATTTATGTCATTTAAATGCTCATACTTCATAGGTATCTTTATCCCCATTGGTTTTTGATGTGAATAATAATATTCTATAGCTTTTTTATCAATATCATTTATTTCATCCTTAGGAAAAACTTGTGCCTCTATAATTTTATTATTACTATTTTTAACTTCTTCTACTTCCATTTCCTTTTCTTCTTCATCATCTTCTTCATCATCATTATCATCTTCTTCTTTCTTATTCTCTACTTCTTTTACTTTTATTACTTCATTCAAAATATCTAAAATATTACTCGCAGCATTCTCTAAATCTATACTACCTTCTAATAACATATTTAAAACTTCATTGATTTTATCTAAAATATTCTCTCTCTCCATTTATCTCACCTCTTCTTTTAATTTCTCTTTCTCTATACCTCTTTTTACTATCTCAAAATAACCTAACTCTGTTATCTTATTCTTATCTAAAATCTCATCATAACCATAAAACACTAATAACCTTGGTATAAGTTTTATACGTAATTCATTTAGTATTAAAACTAAAAGATTTTGTAAAATCTGATAAAATATTTCTGCTTGTGTCTTTGCTTTAGCATAACTTCCTCCTATATCTGTAGTTATTGTAGGTAATATTCCTAACGCTTTATACACTAACTGCTCACCCAATTTTATAACCTCTAAATAATCCTTAATCAAATTCTCCGGTGTCTCAAACTTAATATCAACCTTATCCTCTTCTATAAAAATAATCGGGATCGTTGTATCGTTTTTATAAAAATTTTTTATCTTATCTTTTATCTCTTTCTGCTTTTCCTCGCTTAACTTACTCTTTGTAATAAACTTTATATACGGTATCCCAAACTTCTTTAAATTTAAATATAAACTATCTTCCGCCTGTCTAACTATATTATACACAGGGATTAAATTAAATAACTTACTCACTTTATTGTCTATAAATATTAAATCCTTCTTGTAATAATGCATCTTATTATAAACTACATAATCATTATCTATCTTGTCTATTTTGCTATAATTTAAATGTGTAAAAACTAAAACATTATTATCTCTCTCTATTAAAACCCTACTATAACCCTGTATTATTAACTCCCTTGTAATATCCATTATTAATTTATCTATATTTATCAACTGTAATAACTCCTCTATTATTTCATTTAATTTCGGAATATTACTCTTAAAAATAAAATCAAAAGTAGTTATATTATTAACTATATACTCTACAGCAGTAGAGATAATTAATGAAGTATTATACATATTCCAAAATATCTTTTCTTTCTCTGCTGGTGGTAATAATAAAAAACTATAATAATCAAAAACTACACTCTCTGGTAAATACCCAGATGGTAAATACTCATAAAATAAAGGTTCCTTTGGTTTATATTTACTTATAAAAAAACTCTTTATCTTCTCTATTATCTCTTTAAACATAACCCCTCCTTAAAAAGCTATATAAGGTTCCTCATTTAAATACTCCATTATAAACGTCCCTATACAGTCCAAAATATGTGAATTACCATCCTTCTCAAATATCCCTATTTCCTCCTTTAATTCCTCCACTATATCTGGATTAACCGTTATCTCTTTATTCTTTAACTTCATTACAGCTATAGCCATCCTAACACTCTTATCTGTAGTAGTAAAATAAGCTTCAGCCTCTATATTAGGTATCATCTTCTTTATCTGCTCAAATATATACCCCTGTATCCCATTACTCTCATACTTCAATAAATGTGGTCTGAATTCTATTATCTTGTTTATACCCTCATCTAAAAACTCATTTATTGTCCCTTTCCAAATATCATAAACAGTATTCCCTATAAAACACACAAACGCCATACTATTTAAATACTTACTTAACCCTATATCCAAAATTATTATCCTCGACCCTATAGGATTATCCTTAAATAAAAACTCTAAATTACTTGACGGTAATTTATGTAAATAAAACCTATCAAAAGATTTCTTATCTAAAAAATTCCTCTCCTCTATCTCCCACTCCTCATTCCATATCTCCCTTACATATTTATCATCTACTTTATAAGGTAAAATTAATCCATAAAAATTATTCTTTAAATAATTTAAAATACTTACCTCATGCTCTAAATTACCTACTACTAACACCATAGCATCCCCATCCTCTAACGCTAACATCCAATCATCTTTAAACCTATTCAATAAATACACCCTCTCTTGTATAACCCCTAATGCATTAGGTATATCTATATCATCTAATATCAATAACTGTGGTCTCTTACCTAAATGATTATAACTCCTTAAACTCTCTTGTGAATGTATCACCTTTATAGCTATCTCCTTATTATCATAACTTATTACTAACTCTTTCTTCGTATTCTTTAAAATAGTTATATCCTGTAATTTCTCAAACCCTTTCCTTATTTGTGAAAATATTGCCTCCTCTACTCTCTCTATAGTATAACTACCTATTACTATCGTAGTTAATTCATCCCTTTCTTTTAAACTATTCTCTATTAACATTAAAGGTAAAACTTTTGTAAATGTATTCGTCTTAAAACAATTCCTCGGTGCTAAAACATATGAAAGTATATTCCTTTTATAATTTCTTTTTAATGATTTCAAAAAATTATAATAATGTATTAAAACACTATCCTCTGGTGTAAATTCCTGAAAATAAAACTTTTTTGTTATTCTCTTATATAACTTCTTAAAATCTTCATAAGAAGTTTTATTAATAAAATCTAAATAACTATCCAGAAACTTCTTCATCTTCATCTAAAAAACTTTTACCAGTAAATTTAGGGTTCTTTTTAGGTGGTTCTAATGCATTTAACATAAACATCATATTCCTTACTACCTCATCCTGTGATTTAACCTCTTTTATACTCTCCCAAAACATATCACATAACTTCTCCTTCTGTTCTAAACTAACTTTCCTTATAAATTTCGGTATTAGTCTTACTCTCATAACAGCACTAACATTAGGTAATCTATCCCATAACTCATTCTTTAATTTATCTATCGTCTCTTTTATCTTCTCACTTTTCTTCTTCATATAACCACTTGAATATCTCCATCTTTCTTTTATTATCCTCATTAAAACTTACATAAACTATAACAGGTATAGTAAAAATATCTGTATTAAACTCTATCTCCTCAAAAACTTCACTTTCTTTATATATTAAACCTAATATCACATCTTTATCAGTATAATAAACATCATCCTTATACTTACATTCAGGTATCCAAATTAAACCCTTTTCTTTTAAAATCTCCTCATTAACCTTAAACTCTACCTTCTTATTATCACTCTCTATTATATCTTTCCTTACAACTAATATATATCTAAAACCTTTCCAATTAACTTTTTTATTTAAAATATCTTCAATTCTATTATTATACAAAAAAGAAACTATTTCTGGATAACCATCTCTACTTACTGTAAATTCAAAAGGATAAAAATATCCATCTTTATAAGCACCATTTATATCTATTACTCCATTGTATTTAATTTTGTTTCTCTTTAGATAATCTGAAATAGCTAATAATATCTCTTTACCATATTCATTATTAGTAAAAAATCCAAATTCAGCACTCTGTCCAGTATTACCACCTATCTCATTGCTTATACTCTTCTTATACTCAAAAGAAACATAATAAGGAAAAATCGGTTCAGAATCTATAAATATCGTCCCAAAAGCTATCTCCTCTCCATCACAATATTCCTGTATAACTATACCATTCTCATACTCTTCTCTAAAGTTTTTTATTGTATTCTCTAACTCCTCGCTATTCTTAAATATAAATGTTGTTTTATAACCAGCATCCGAATTTAATTTCTTTATCACTCCTTCCTCTCTATCCCAATCTATTTTATCTAAATCTCTATACACTCTCCAATCTAATATCCTAACATTATTAGTATCCTTAAAAATATTCTTCATTATCTTAAAAGCATAATCCCTTTTATTACCCCACCTGTTTATAACAGGTGAATTAAAAATAATAACTTTTTTATTTATACTTTTAAACGCTTTCTCTATCGCTAAATTAATTGAAATATTATAATTATCCGCAAAATAAACTAAATCATAATTAAAATTAAACTCATCTTTAGGTAATCTTATAACTTCATTACCTAAAAATTTATGAATATAATAACTATTATTATAATCAAAAACTATCTTCCTCATACTTTTTCCCTTGTTTTTATCTCTATTTCTTTTAATACTTCTTTTATCTCTTTAAACTCTTCCTTTATATCCTGTAATTCATCTATTAACTGCTCTATCTTATTATTAAAACCATTAAATATCTTTTGGATTATTTCTTTTAACAAAAAATATAACATTATACCCCAAAATAAACTAACTCCATATTTATCTAAAATACTTAATATCTCCATTACCATCTCCACCTTATCCCTATATTTTTACCATCAAAATATATCTCTCTCTTGAATCTATCTTTTATATCTTTTTTTCTAAAATATCTAATAACTTCTTTAACAAAAAATCG
>CAZTGC010000013.1:0-20305 GCA_964612975.1 uncultured Dictyoglomota bacterium
ATTTCCTTTCTTGATATAATTTAACATTGATTAAGGAGAATATCAACAAATAAGTGTCACCGCCGGTGTATAATTGACCCAGGAGCAACGGAAAGGAATTGACCCACCCCCTGGCGAATTATCCCTCTGATTAATCCTACAAAGAATCGGAGGGAAATAAATGCTAGGGAGTGGATCTATTATCATGTTACACGAATTAAAAGCAAAGGGCAAGAGCATTCGTGCAATCGCTAAAGAGACTGGTCTTTCAAGAAATACTGTAAGAAAATACCTGAGAGCAAACGGTATTCTTCAAAGGAAACCGCATCCTAAAAGGGGTTCAAAGCTTAATCCTTACAAGGATACTATTCAACAGATGATAAATTCAGGTATATTCAACTGCGAGGTCATTTATGAAAGGATTAAAGAGGAAGGTTATACTGGTGGCTGTACTATTCTAAGGGATTATGTAAGGCCGTTTAGGCCTCCTAAACAGATTCCTGCTGTGCGCCGCTATGAGACTAACCCCGGCCAGCAAACTCAGGTTGACTGGGGAGAATATACTTACATTGACGAGGAAACTGGCGAGGTGCGTAAACTTTATATCTTTGTTATGGTGTTAGGGTATTCGAGGGCTATATACGTGGAATTTACAAACCGCTGCAATGTTCATACTTTCATTTGCTGCCTCATTCACGGATTTGAATATTTTGGTGGAGTAACTGATATAGTGCTCACAGACAGGATGAAAACCGTAATACTTGGCGTTGATGAGAACAACAGGTCGATATGGAATGCTACTTTTAAGGATTTTGCTGCAACTCTTGGCTTTGTGCCGAGGGTATGCAGGGCACGGCGTCCACAGACCAAAGGCAAGGTGGAGAGTGGTATAGGATTTGTTAAAGATAATTTCTTGCCGGGCAGGAGATTTACAGACTATGGAGACCTAAACCGTCAGGCGATAGAATGGTGTGACAGGAAAAACAAGAGGATACACGGTACAACTGGAGAAAGACCTATTGACCGTTTAAAGGAAGAAAACCTTAAACCCCTGCCTGTACCTGATAAATACCAGAGATTCATGGAAGAGGTGAGGAAAGTTCACAAGGATGGCCTGCTGAGCTTTGGTGGTGTGAGGTATGGTGTACCATGGCAATACAGTGGGAAAGAGGTGGTTGTAAGGGAGAGAAATGGCAAAATAGAAATTCTTTACGAAGGGAAGGTGATAGCGACTCACGAAAAGCGATATCGCTCAAGGGGAGTCGTTTTTCTTAAAGACCAGTACAAGGGGCTTAAAGAAGCGGAGGGCATGATATATCCAAAGCCGATAGCGATTAAGGTGTCTTCTCTAGAAGTGGAGAAGCGTTCTCTGGGGGTTTATCAGAGTCTTTTGGAGGTAGATAGGGTATGATAGAACTTGAGAAGGCACGAGCACATCTTGAAGAGTTAGGCCTTTCAAATGCTGCAATTTATCTTGATGCCCTCCTTGAGAAGGCCCAGCGAGAAAATAGCACGTATATTGACTTTTTAAACAACCTTCTTGAGACAGAAGTTGTTGAAAGGCAGAGACGTAATATGGAGGTAAGGACGAAGCTTGCCCGGCTGCCGTATAGAAAGACTCTGGATGAATTCGACTTTGCCTTTCAACCCAGTATTGACGAGAAACTGATAAAGGAACTGGCGACAATGGCTTTTGTTTGCCGGGCTGAGAATGTAATATTTCTTGGCCCGCCTGGAGTGGGGAAAACACACCTGGCTATAGGGCTTGCCATAGAAGCTCTGTCGCAGGGAATATCGGTTTATTTCAGCAGCCTTACGAGGCTTATTGAGGACCTCAAGAAGGCTTATGAAGAGAATCGATTGGAAAAGCGTATGAGGATATATACAAGACCAAAGCTTCTTGTAATTGATGAAGTAGGATATCTTCCGTTAGATGGTCTGGGTGCAAATCTCTTTTTCCAGCTAATAAGCGCCCGTTATGAGAAAGGGAGCATAATTCTGACGAGCAATAAAGGGTTTGGGGAATGGGGAGAACTTATGGGCGATCCTGTACTTGCAACTGCGGTATTGGACAGATTATTACATCATGCCCATATAATCAACATAAGGGGCAACAGCTACCGCCTAAAGGACAGGCTAAAAACCGGGCTATATGCTAGCCTGCGTAATAACGTCTAGTTTTTAAAAAAGCCAGGGTGGGTCAAATTTTATCTGTTAAAAATGGGTCAATTTAAATCCGCTATTGACAAATAAGTTATTTTGATGTATAATTTAAATTAAGTTTAAGAAACTTTTTAATCCTAAAAATGGAGGTATATTTATGAAAAAATCTTTTATATTTTTCTTAATTCTCTTTTTATTCTCTTTAACTTATGCTATGGAAGAAGTATCTTCATATAATCTTTATGTTCAATTAAATCCGGAAAAATTTACCATTAATGGATATATTGAAATAAATTATGTTAATAATACAAATTTAGACCTATCAGAGATTTATTTTTTTCTACCAGCCAATCTGGGCAAAAAAGATAATCCCCATCTTCATCCCATTATAAAAGACTCTTCTTACCTTCATGGTTTTGATCCTGCATATACTGAGGTAAGAAATATCTTTGACAAAAATGGAAATATCCTAAATTATTCCTTGGAGAAGGGGAAGATTCTTTTTCAAGATTATTCCTTAGAAGATAATTATTTAAGAGTTTTTCTCCCATCACCCCTTTCCCCAAAGGAATCCTTTTATCTAAAAATATTATTCTCCACAAAATTTCCGAAAACATATATGGGAGATATGTCCTTTGCAAAGGATTCCTTCATTTGGAGATTTGGATGGTTTCCCCAGGAGCTGAAATTTATAGATGGGAAATGGGATAAAGGAGGAAGGTTAACTTCATGCAATTTTAATATAGAATTATTAGTTCCCAAGGATTATGTTGCTGCTTTAGGGGTAGATGAACAAAAAGAGGAATTTGTAAATGAAAACTGGAAAAAGATAATTGGAAAAAATTATTCTCCTAAAAGATCTTTACCCTTTGCCTTAAGTAAAAAATATCTTGTTTATAAGCCTATTCTACAGATGACTCCAGAGATTTCCCTTTATTTTTATCCCGGTAGAGAATATAAGGCAAGAATTTTAGCAAATTATGCCCAAGAGATTCTATCCTTTTATAAATCATTATATGGACCATTGAAGCATAAAAGGATTGTCATAGTAGAGGGACAGACCGAAGGATTCTGGGGGATGACCGCAGACAATTTTGTTCTTCTTGGGAATAGTGTCTTCTACTCTTCAGATCTCTTTACTCCTTTTCTTTTTGAAAGAATAAACGAGTGGCTTCTTGCCCATGAACTTGCCCATTTATGGTGGGGAATAGGAGTTGGAATAGATTTTGACTGGGAAAATTGGATAAGTGAAGGTTTAACACAATATTCTTCTATATATTATTTTGAGAAAAAATATGGTGCAAAAGGGGGAAATCTTTTTCCTAATTTAGGAGATGACTATTTTTTAAATTATTTAAAAGATTATATCCTTGGAGAGTGGAATTTAAGGGAATCTCAAGTGGAATATCCATATTTAACATATTTAAGGGATGGATGGGATGAGCCTATAGTCAAAGACTATTGGAACAGCAATTATAATGGATACAGCGACAAAGTATATAACAAATCATATCTATTATTGAGATGTTTATCCTTTCTTACTGGAGAAGAAAAATTTAACGAGTTTTTAAGAATCTTTTACAAGGAATATGATAACAAATTTGCCAGTACAGAGGACTTTAAAAATCTTCTCAATAAAATAACCGGAAAAGATTTCACAGAATTCTTTAATACCTGGTTTTATTCCACTGCGACCATAGATTGGCAGGTATTAGATCTTAAAACTTATAAACTTGGAGAACATTGGATTGCAAGGGTTCATATGAGAAGAGAAGGAAATGGGGTTTTACCTGTTGAAATTTTATTGGAGACATCAAAAGGAGAAAAAATTACAAAAATTTATGATGGAAGGGAAAAGGATGTATACTTAGATTTCCAGACAAAGGATAGGATAGTAAGGGTAGAGTTGGATCCCAATTCCATGATTCCCGATAATAATCGATTAAATAATTCCTATCCCAGGAAAATTATTTATACCTCAAAAACAAAAAGACCATTAGATGCCTATGTTATACATTATGATTTACTTCCTTCCTTTTCTATAGATCTTTCTACAGGACAAATTACAAACCTTTCCTATCGTATAGAAGGATATGACCCAATTACTCATCGCTGGATTCTTGAGGAATTATATTTTCAAGACAATTATGGAAATTATTATTCTGGAACCCTCTTTCAATTTATAAGGTATCTTCCAAGGGATGATTATTTTGGTTTTGCCCTTTTAAGGATAGATCCCATTTACTTTGCAGGTATATTTGTTCTTAATAAAAGCTTTTGGGAAAAATTTTCCTTAGGGACAAGTGGAAATTTATGGCAACCTGCATATCAACTAAATTTAATTTTAGGATATGAGCTATATACATATTTAGACTTAACATTAACAAGATTAAAGGATATCTATAATCTTGCAATGATCAATAACTTAAATTTCAGATTTTCACTACCCTTTCAATCTGAAAGGTTTTATAAATTATCTTGGAATCTCTCAAAGTATTTCTTAATCTTTCCCCATAGTTATTTATCTATCAATAATCTCTTAGGATACATCTTAATAGAAAATGATCCCTTTGGATTAATCGATGAATATGAAAGAT
This sequence comes from uncultured Dictyoglomota bacterium, assembly GCA_964612975.1. GTDB lineage: Bacteria > Dictyoglomota > Dictyoglomia > Dictyoglomales > Dictyoglomaceae > NZ13-RE01. Next base: position 4,740 of record CAZTGC010000013.1, read on the forward strand.
TTAATTTAAGTGATTGGAAATCTTTAAGGGATATATATAAAGGTGATCTCAAATGGTCTTTAAATATTAATTGGAATATCCCATTAATAAGGGACCAAGAAACTAAGTTTTTCAATTTGTTTATTCTAAGAAATATTAATTTTAACATTTTTACTGAAATTGGCGGCGTATGGAATAGAAATGAAGGAATAGATTACAAGGGATTAAAAATAGGATTGGGGATAGAAAATTCCTTTAATTTTACAACTTTCTTTGAAATTCCTTTATCCCTTGTTTTTGGATATGCCTTCCCCATATATCAAGGAATTGAAAATCCCAATGAAATTGGAAGATTTTATACATATCTAAGAATAGGACAATTTTAAAAACTTATCCCCAATCTATAACTACAATAACAAAAAATTTAATTTATATATAAAAAATACTTGTTGTAGTAGTAGGGGCTGTGGATAATGTGGAAAACTGAGCTTAACCCTTTAAATAACATTATTTTGTCTGTGGATAACTTTCCACATTTTATCCACAGAACCCACATTTAAAAAATTATCCACAAAGTTATCCACAGAACTCCCTAGTTATCCACAGAGTTATCCACAGACAATCCACAAAGTTATCCACAGCTGTGGATAATTGAAAAATCCAATTTAAAATGAATAGGGTTAAAAATAAGATTAAAAGAGGGTTGGAAATGTACTATTTCCAAGGAGAATTTTTCTCTCTTCTCACATTTATTTCATCAATGACCGCATTACCTCTAAATTTTAAAAGGAATATTAAAATATCTGCAATTTCCTCAGGTTTTATCAATGTTGCTGGATCAATATCAGGCCTCATTATTGTTACCAAATCTGTAGCAACCCCTCCAGGAGATATAATATGGACCCTTATTCCATTTTCATGAATTTCTTGGGCTAAAACCTTCGTAAATCCCATTAAAGCATGCTTAGAAGCAGTATATGCTCCTTGATTTACATATCCCTTTGTCCCCACAACAGAAGAAATATTTATTATTGTTGGCATATCGGATTTTTTAAGATATGGAATTGCATATTTACATAGAAAAAATGGGGCTTTAGCATTTACAGCCATTATTTCGTCCCATTCTTCTTCGGTTGTTTCTGTTATCGGTTTTGATAAGGCTATTCCTGCATTATTAATAAGAATATCTAATCTTCCAAAATGTTCTATAACCTTATCAATTATCAATTTCGGAGCTTTTGAATCTCTTAAATCAAAGGGACAGATAAGGATATCTATTCCTAAATCCTTCAACTCGTTTTTAAGAATAATTAGTCCTTCTTCTGCTTTACTATTAATAGCAAGATTAACTCCCTCTTGGGCTAAAGCCTTTGAGATAGCTTTACCTATTCCTCTACTGGCACCAGTAATTAATGCTATCTTTCCTTTAATAGAAACCATTATTTACATATTTTAACATTAAAATGCTAAGTATGAAGAGTCTTCTTTTTTTCTTTTCAATTCTTAAAATTTATGATAATATTTAGTTATCTAAATATTATTTAGAGGGACTCATGTTTAAAGATAATAATTCCCTTTACTTTTTATTCAAAGATGTAATAAAGGAACATTTTATAAGAAGGGAGAAACTTCTTTCTGGAATAAAATTTTATAGGGGACAAGCTCCTGTTCTTCTCCTCTTGGAGGAAGGAAGAGGTTTAACCCAGAAGGATATTGTTAAACAGCTGAAATTGAAACCATCAACGGTTACTTTAATTTTAAGAAGAATGGAAAAAAGAGGATTAATCAAAAAAGAAAAGGATGAAGGAGATAAAAGGTTCTCAAGGATATATATAACAGAAGAGGGGAGAAAATTTATAGATAAATTAAGGGAAGTTTTTAAAATTTTGGAAGAGGAATGCTTTATGGGGTTTTCAGAGGAGGAGAAGGATTTGTTAAGGGAATTTTTTAAAAGAATAAGGGATAATTTAAGAAAATTAAATGAGGAAAGTGGAGGAAGTAAAAAATGCGGAGGTTATTAGTTTATTTAAAACCTTATTGGATATATGCTATACTTGCTCCCTTATTTATGGTTATTGAGGTCATATGCGATCTTTACCAGCCTACTTTATTGGCAAGAATTGTGGATGAAGGAGTCTTAAAAAATAATCTACCCTTTATTTTAAAAACTGGCTCCCTCATGATATTTATAGCCCTTATTGGTATGATTGGTGGGCTGGGATGCGCTATCTTTTCAAGCTATGCTAGTCAAAATTTTGGAAAGGATTTAAGATCAGCTTTATTTAAGAAAGTACAATCCTTCTCTTTTAAAAATATTGATAAATTCCATACATCCTCCCTTATAACAAGGATTACCAATGATGTTAACCAATTACAAAACCTTGTTATGATGTCCCTAAGAATTGTGGTAAGAGCGCCCCTTCTTTTTATAGGTGGAATTATAATGGCAATCTCTATAAATAAATCCCTCTCCCTTATTTTCCTATTTTCTATTCCAATTCTTATATTAATTTTCATAATTGTAATGAAGAAAAGTTTTCCTCTATTTTCTGAGGTTCAGAAGAAAATAGATGGGGTAAATAATGTAGTAAGGGAAAATCTTGTGGGAGTAAGAGTGGTTAGAGCTTTTATGAGGATCGATCATGAAATGGAGAGGTTTAATTCTGTAAATTCTTTACTAATGAATGCAGTTATAAGAGCTGTTATACTCATCATCTATGCTATGCCTATATTTATGCTCCTAATGAATTTTAGTATATTAGGAGTTCTTTGGTTTGGAGGTTTATTGGTGAAATCTGGGAATATGAAGGTGGGAGAGGTTATGGCATATATTAATTATATGTTTCAGATTCTCTTCTCCCTTATGATGATTGGTAATATTCTTGTTTTTATCTCTCGAACTTCCGCCTCTTCGGAAAGGATAAGGGAAGTTTTAGATGAAAAGGTGGATATAGTGTCAATAAAGGCTGATGGTAAGCCAATACTCAAAGGAGAAGTGGTATTTGAAAGGGTATATTTTAGTTATGACAGTCAAAATAAACCTATCCTTAAAGATATAAATTTTTCCGCAGGTCCAGGGGAAATTATTGGAATACTTGGAACCACTGGTTCTGGAAAATCAACCTTAGTTAATCTTATCCCTCGACTATATGATGTATCTTCTGGAAGAATTTTAATAGATAGAAGGGATATTAGAAATATAGATTTAAAAATCTTAAGATCTAGTATTTCTATGATTCCTCAGGATACTATACTCTTCTCTGGAACTGTGAAGGAGAATGTCCGTTGGGGTAAGGAGGATGCAACCGATGAAGAAATTATTGAGGCATGTGAGATAGCTCAAGCTCATAACTTTATTATTACCCTTCCCAATGGATATGACACCGTTATAGGGCAGAGGGGGGTAAATCTTTCAGGAGGGCAGAAACAAAGAGTTGCTATTGCAAGGGCAATTGTAAGAAAGCCAGTTATTCTTATTCTTGATGATGCCACCAGTGCAGTAGATTTTGTGACGGAGCAAAAAATATTAAAGGGTTTGAAGGAAATTATGAAAAATTGCACAACATTCATAATAGCCCAAAGGATAGGAACAGTGATGAATACCGATAAAATAATCCTTCTTGAAAATGGAGAAATTGCTGGTATTGGAACCCATAATGAGTTATTGGCAAAAAATCCCATATATCAGGAGATATATAAGACTCAATTAGGGGAAGAGGTGCTTAAGGATGCATAGTCAAGGGAAAAAAGAGGAAAGAAGAGTAGTAACCCCAATGCCCATGGGTCCCTTTAGGGGAGGTCCTGGCAGAAGATTTGAATCCTTTGAACAAGTAAAAATAAAGGATCCATGGGGTACATTAAAGGGGCTTTGGAAGTATTTAGGAAAATATAAATGGGCATTAATCTTTGTTTTTGTTCTTACCATTATATCATCAATTTTAGGAATTATAGGTCCATATATGATAGGAAAGGCCATTGATAATTATATTCTTCCCAATAAGTATGATGGATTTTTTAATTTTCTTACTCTTCTTGGAGGAATTTATATTATTGGATCTCTATTTGCCTGGCTTCAAGGATATATTATGCTAAAAACTACCCAAAAAACAGTTTTTCTCATAAGAAAAGATCTATTTGAAAAGCTTCAATTTTTACCATTGAAATTTTTTGATACAAGACCCCATGGAGATATTATGAGTAGAATTATGAATGATATAGATAATATAGGGATGGTTTTGGGAAGTAGCCTTATCCAGATATTTTCAGGAGTAATATCACTAATTGGGATAATCATAATGATGTTAAGAATTAGTATTCCCATGAGTATTATAAGTCTAATAACGGTCCCCCTTACAATTTTTTCCACAAGTTTTATAGCGAGGAGAACAAGAAATTATTTTTATGCTAATCAAAGCCTTTTGGGAACTTTGAACGGATTAATAGAAGAAGATATCTCTGGAATTAAGGTTATAAAAATCTTTGGAAGGGAAAATAAGGAGATAGAAAGATTTGATGAGATAAATAGGAATTTGACAAAGGTGGGAACAAAGGCACAAATTTTTTCGGGAGTTGTGGGACCCACTATGAACTTAATTAATAACATAGGTTTTGCTATTATAGCAGGAGCAGGAGGTTATTTTGCATATCGAAATCTAATATCTGTTGGCTCTATTGCAGTTTTTATTAATTATTCTCGGCAATTTTCAAGACCCCTTAATGAATTGGCAAATCAATATAATATGATTCAATCTGCTATAGCCAGTGCTGAAAGAATATTTGAAATTTTAAATGAAGAAGAGGAAAAAGAGGATGAAAAAGATGCCATTGAGTTTAAGGATGTAAGGGGAGAAGTAGAATTTAAAAATGTATGGTTTTCCTATGAAAAGGGAGTGCCTGTCTTAAAGAACATTAATTTTCATGTAAAGCCAGGACAAGTTATAGCCTTAGTTGGTCCCACTGGTGCTGGAAAAACCACAATAGCAAGCCTTATTTCAAGATTTTATGATGTGGATGAGGGAAGTATATTCATCGATGGAATAGATATTAGAAAAATAAAAAGAAAAAGTTTAAGAAGTATATTAGGAGTTGTTCTTCAGGATACCTATCTTTTTTCAGTATCTGTTAAGGAGAATATAAAATATGGTAAATTATCGGCAAAGGATGAGGAGATAGAGGAGTCTGCAAGACTTGCTCATGCAGAGCAATTCATCTTAAATCTTCCTAATAGTTATGATACCATCCTTTCTGAGGATGGAGGAGATCTAAGCCAAGGACAGAGACAGCTTCTTGCTATTGCCAGAGCAATCTTAGCAAATCCCAAAATTTTAATTCTTGATGAGGCAACAAGTAATGTAGATACAAGGACAGAAAAGTATATTCAATCTGCAATGCTGAACCTTATGAAAGGAAGAACCAGCTTTATTATTGCTCATAGATTAAGCACCATTAAAAATGCAGATTTAATTTTGGTAATTAATAATGGGGAGATAATTGAAAGGGGTAAGCATGAGGAGCTTTTAAATAAGAAAGGATTTTACTATAATTTATACATGAGTCAGTTTAGTGAAGAATTGGAGATGGCGAGTTTTGAGGGAAAGAGGGATTAATTTGATATTAATTTTTTAGAGATCTCTATGAAAGGATTGATAATTATCCTCTTGATTTCCCTCTTAATTTCCAATCTATCCTTCCCTCAAGATGAGATATCAATTGCAAAGGATTTTGTTAGACTTCTATTAAAGGGAGAATATAATGAAGGGGTGAAATTTTTTGATGATGCTTTAAAACCCCTTCTTCCTCCAGAAATGATTCAGGAAGTTTGGGAAATTCTATTAAAACAAGGGGGTGAATTTAAAGGAAAGATAGATTTAAGAACAGAAAGGACATCACTTTATAACATAGTATATGTAACCTGTGAATTTTCTTTAATGGATATAGATATAAAATTAGTTTTTAAGGATAAAAAGATAGTTGGATTATTTTTCCAGCCTGCTTCACCAAGAAAAGGATACATTCCACCATCTTATATAGATCTTTCATCTTTTCAAGAAAAGGATGTAAAAATTGGTAAAGGAGAATGGGAATTACCTGCAAAGCTTGTAATTCCTCAGGGAGAAGGCCCTTTTCCGGTAATTATCTTGATTCATGGCTCAGGTCCCAATGATATGGATTGGAGTATTGGGCCCAACAAGCCCTTTAGGGATATTGCATGGGGAATTTCTAAGTATAAAATTGCAAGCTTAAGATATGATAAAAGGACAAAGGTATATCCAGAAAAATTTGCACAATTCAAGGAAGGATTTACGGTTATGGAGGAGGTTATAGAGGATGTTTTATCTGCAGTAGAATTTCTAAAAGGAGAAAGGGTTATAGATAAAAATAAGATTTTTATTTTGGGACATAGTCTTGGAGGTATGCTGGCAGGAAGAATAGCAACCCTTTCTCCTGATATCTCAGGGATAGTAATTATGGCAGGTCCCATAAGATCCTTTGAGGATTTAATTTGGGATCAAGTAAATTATATCTATTCCTTAGATGGTGAAATATCAGAAGAGGAAAAGACTCAACTGACTCTTTTAAAAGTTGAAATTGAAAAGATAAAGGATAAGGATTTAGAGAATAAATATTCTCATGGGAAATTGATATTGGGAATTCCTGTGAAATATTGGGTGGATTTAAAAAATTATAATCCAGTGGAAACTGTTAAAAAACTTAATATTCCCGTATTAATTCTCCAAGGAGAAAGAGACTATCAGGTTACCTTAGAGGATTTCCATGGATGGAAAGGGGAACTTTCTGCATTAAATAATTTTGAATTTAAGCTTTATCCTAAATTAAACCACTTATTTATGGAAGGTGAAGGAAAGAGTACTCCTGAAGAATATGATAAAGAGGGGAATATTCCTGAGTATGTGATTAAGGACATAGCAGAGTGGATAAATAGAAATTAGAGTATTTGACTATTTAAATTTTTTCCAAAAATCTAAAAGATCCCATAGATTTTCAAAATAATAATCTGGTTTTGCTTTTATAAGATTTTCTTTTTTATTAAAAAGGGAAGGGATGGCAATGGTTTTTACTCCTGCATTTTTCCCCATGATTATATCTGAAGTGGTATCCCCTGTATAAAAAATATCCTTATTTTCTACTTTTAATTTTTCTAATGCCCTTACCAATGGCTCTGGGTCAGGCTTCTTTTTAGAAGAATCTTCCCATGTTATAAAGTAATCAATAAATCTTTCTGGCTTTAAATAAATGGATTCCTTTTCAATATCCAATCTTGTGCTTGCAGTAACCACTGCCTGCTTTATTCCAAGCTTTTTTAAAAAGGAAAGATTTTCTAAAGCACCTTCCCTCCATTGAATGCAAGAATGATCAAAATACTTATACCATAAATTATCTGCAGTCTCCCAATATTCCTTCTTTAATCCTAAATTTTCATACATCTTATACCAGTTTGGTGCAAAATTTTCTATATATTCTTCCATAGAGATATTTATTCCAAAAAGGGAAAGAACCCTTTTTGTGGTATTAAAACATTGGAAAAAGGAATCCACTAAGGTTCCATCCCAGTCCCAGATGATCGCCTTTACTTCCATGTGGTGATACTAACCCCTAAAATGATAAGAATTCCTCCTAATATTTCTATTAATCCTAAACTCTCCTTTAGGAATATAACTCCCCATATGGCACCAAAAAGGGGAATCAAATTTAAAATATTAACCACCTGGCTAACTTTCATTTTCTTTAATCCATAATTATATAAAAGATATCCTAAGGCAGAACAGAAGAATGCTAAATAAAAAATTCCCAAGAATCCTTCCATTCCCCTGGGAATTCTCAAGCCTGTAAAGGAAAGTAAGGGAATAAATAAAATAGTCCCATATATTAATTGAAATGTTGTAAGGACTTCAAAGGGATATATATGATTAACCTTTTTTATCTCCCAATTATATATTACCCAGGATAAACCAGAAAGAAGGATTAAAAAATTACCTATTAGATTTTGGGTTTTCAAATTTATTCCTGCACTTCCCACAATTAAAAATACTCCCAAAAGGGATAAGATTATTCCTAAGATTCTAGTTTTTGGAGGATCTTCCCTCTCCTTAAAAATCTCTAAAAGTAAACCCATTGCAGGGAAGGATCCTACAAGTAAAGCTCCTTCTGATGCTGTGGTAAATTTCAATCCCCAATTCTCAAAGATAAAATACAGAGTAACACCTAAAAGTCCTGCTATAAAAAGGGGCTTTTGGTATTCCCATTTAAGGGGAATATTTTTTACCTTTGAGAAGAAGATTATAAAAGAGAAAATGGATGCTAAAAGAAATCTTGTAAAAGCCAATTCAAAGGGAGAGACCTGTCTTAAAAGAATTTTTGATACCGAGAAGGATACACTCCAAAATATACAGGCTGATACAACACCTAATACTCCTAATATTTTTCTATTCATACTAAGAATTTTTCTATAATTCTTTCCAGTTCCTCAAGATTTTTATACTCTATCATTATTCTGCCCTTTTCAGGAGATCTTGGTTGAATTTTTACCTTTGTCTCTAAATATTCTTGTAATTTCCTTTCTAAAACCCTTATCTCTGGAATTTCTTCCATCCTTTTTCCCTGTCTTTTTACCAATTCTTCTGTATCTCTTACTGAAAGTTTTTCTCTAATAACCCTTTGGGCTAAGACCTTTTGCCAGTAGGGATCATCTAAGCTAAGAAGGGCTCTTGCATGTCCATAGGTTAAATTTCCCCTTCTCACCTCTTCTTGTATTTCTAAGGGAAGTTGTAAAAGCCTTAATAAATTTGTTATCTCTGCCCTACTTATACTTAATTTATTAGCCAATTCTTCATGGGTGACCTTATACCTTTCAATATAATTTTGGAAGGCCTTTGCCTTCTCTATGGGATTCAAATCTTCCCTTTGTATATTCTCTATTAGGGATATCTCATAGGCTTCTTGATCAGAGATATCTAAAACAATAGCAGGAATTTTAGTTATTCCTGATATCTTTGCGGATTGATACCTTCTTTCTCCTGCAATAATCTCGTACTTATCTTCCTTTGGCCTTACCAATATGGGTTGCAAAACTCCCCTTTGTTTTATAGATTCTGCAAGTTCCCTTAAATTTTCTATATCCATGGTTTCTCTTGGTTGATTGGGATTGGGTAATATTTTCTCTATCTCAATTTCCTTTATTTTTTCTTCTTCCGAAGGAATTAAGGCAGAAAGTCCCCTTCCTAACCTTTTTTCTTTACCCATTATTTATCAACTCCTTTGCCAACTCTTTATAGGCTATAGCTCCCGAAGATTCAGGAGCATATTCAAAAATAGATTGAGAAAAGCTTGGTGCCTCACTCAATCTTACATTTCTTGGAATAATAGTTTTAAAAACTTTGTCTTTAAAAAATCTTCTTGTCTCATCAACAATCTGCTGAGATAAAGATGTCCTCCCATACATGGTAAGGAGAATTCCAAGAATTTCTAAATCTCTATTTAAACTTCTTTTTATTAAATCAATGGTTTTCAAGAGTTGAGAAATACCCTCTAAAGCATAGTATTCACATTGAAGGGGAATTAGAACATAGTTGCCACAGGTTAAAGCATTTACTGTAAGAAGTCCTAGGGAGGGTGGACAATCAATAAATATATAATCATAATTTCCCACAATGGGTTCTAAAACCCTTTTTAATCTTAATTCCCTTAAAAAAGAAGAAACCAACTCTATTTCTGCACCTGCTAAATCTATATTTGAAGGAATCAACTCTATATTTTCCCTCAGGGTGTTTTTATCATCCTTTAAAGGATATATAATCTTTTTTATATCAAGATCTTGAATTAAGCCCTCATAAAGACTTGGTCTTAGATCCTTTTTACCTGTTATTCCACTGGTGGTATTACTTTGGGGATCTGCATCTACTAATAATACTTTCTTCCCAAGATCCCCTAATGCAAATCCTAAGTTTATAACCGTTGTAGTTTTTCCAACCCCACCCTTTTGATTTGCAACAGCAATTATTTTCCCCATTTTCTCCCTAATGTTTCACGTGAAACAATTCTAAGATTTAATTTCTTTAATCATCTCTTCAACTTCTTTTTCCCCTTCTTTGTAAAAGTTCTCTTCTTCTTTATCTATCTCCTTTAGAAGTTTTAAAAATTCTCCTGCATGTACCTTCTCTTCATTGGCAATATCATATAAAACCTTTTTTGCAAGTTCATTATCTGTAGCTTCTGCTATTTCTTCATACAACTGAATAGCTTCGTATTCCGCAGATATGAAAAACCTAATGGCTCTTACAAGTTCCTCTTTATTAACTTTTCTTCCCAAGGAAAGAACAGAAAAAGGAGTTCCAAATTCAGGCATAATTACCTCCTTGATTAAAAATTTATATGGAATTATAACATACTTTTAGATATGAAATTCAAGAATTTCTTCATCTTTTATTTCGTAATTCTTCTCAATAGGAAGACCTTTTATTCTTCCATCCTTCGTATAAAGTTTTGTGTATTTTAAATTCTTTACAATATCCTTGTGGACAAGTTCTGCAACATCAACAACGGTACTTCCTTTTTGAAGAATATATGGTGTATCAAGATCCGGAGGAAAACCAGGTTTTTTTGTATACACCCTTATAATGCTTAGCTCATGAAATATATTCTTTTTTATATCCTCCATGTTTATCCCTTCCTTTGCAGAAACAAAATATACATTTAATTCTTCCCTTAGAATATCAATTTCCTCTTTCATCTCCAAGGGATTCATAAGATCAATTTTATTTATTACAATTATTCCCCTTATCTCTTTTATGGGGGCATAGGGATCCCTTTCTGGATTTTCCTTTACCAATCTAATCTTTTTATTTCCTAAGAGCTCTTTTATCTTTAAAAAATCATCTATTGAGGATAAGGATTCCATATCTAATAATACAATTACAAGATCCGAGTATCTTATAATATTATAGATCCATGATTCGGTATTTTCCCACAGGGGAGGAAGATCTACAAGCTGAATTTGTATATTTTCATAGGGCATCATTCCCACAGTGGGATTTATGGTAGAAAAGGGATAATCTGCTATTAATATATCAACATTCGTTAGAAGCTTAAAAAATGTAGATTTTCCTGTGTTTGGTGGTCCTATAATTACTACTTGTCCTGCTCCCTCCTTTTTTATGTAATCAATGTTTCTTCCTCCCTTTTTTGGTCTTTTTTCTGCCTCTTCCATAAGTTGAGAAAGTTTTCTTCTAAGATCTGCTTTCATTTTATCGGTTCCCTTATGCTTAGGTAGAATAGCAAGCATTTCCTTTAAGGCCTGGATTTTATCCTCTAAGGTCTTTGCTTCCCTATATCTTTTTTCGGCCTCAAAATATTGAGGAGGAAGATTTGCTGGCATACTCTCCCTTTCTAAATTATAAAAATATTTTTATTTTTCTATTTTCCTCTATAATCTTCAAGATCCTTAAGATTAATTTCCTCACTTTTTATACTCATAAATATTAAAGGATGGTTCCCCACAAATGTCAATTCCTATAATATTCTAACAATAGATAGGTAGATCTATTTTTATCCTCTTGAGTTTTTTATAAGTCTTCCTTTTCCCCTGCTTTTATAAAAAGGAATTTATTTTAGAACAGAGATAATACCAAGAGCAATTCTTGCAAAAGTTTTCAAAATCCTTTCTTTTCATTTTTTCCCAAATTATACCTTCAACATTCTTATAAAAATATTCTTCCTTCTCTTTTAATCCTAAGAATTCTAAAATTTTTCTATCTTTTTCCTCGGTCTCTCCCCTTTTAAATTCCCTTTGACATTTTTCTTTATAATAGGGACATTTACTGCATATATCATCTCCTCCAATAACTAATAAAAACTTCTCTCCCTCTTCCAATTTCCTCTTTATTAAACTCATGTTTTCTATAAATTCTTCAGAATATCCCCTTCCTTTAAAATTCATAATACAAAGAAGGTGATGTCCTCTTATTCTCATAATAATTCTTCAAGATTCTCCTTAACCTTTTTTATAAACTCTTCAGTGTAAACATAATTTTCAACGGGAGGATCTGCTAAGAGTTGTAAATCCTTTGTCATTACTCCCATCTCTATAGTCTTTAATACTGCTTCCTCTAGTTTTTCTGCAAAACTGCAAGCTTCAGGAATATTATCCAGCTCTCCCCTTTTCCTTATGGCACCAGTCCATGCAAAGATAGATGCAGTGGGATTTGTGGAGGTGGGGTTCCCCTTTAAATATTCATAATAATGTCTTCTTACTGTTCCGTGGGCTGCCTCAAATTCAAACTCTCCATTGGGGGAGACTAAAACTGAGGTCATAAGTCCTAAGCTTCCAAAGCCAGCTGCAATCATATCGGACATAATATCTCCTTCATAATTCATACAAGCCCAAAGTATTCCTCCTTCATTCTTTATTAACTGGGCCACCGCATCATCAATAAGAAAATACTTATATTTTATTCCAACTTTTTCAAAATCATTCTTTCTTTTCTCTACCTCTTCCTGAAATATCTCTTTAAAATATCCATGATAAATTTTGGAAATCGTATCCTTTGCAGAAAACCAAAGATCCACTTTTTCTGAAATAGCATAATTTATACATGCTTTTGCAAAGCTTCTTATGGATTTTTCAGTATTGTGTAAAACCATAAAAACTCCCTTTTCATCAAAATTGTGAATGGAAAAGGAGTTTATATTATCGTTTTTAAGAACAACTTCTAAGTTTAAGGGTTTTTCCACCTTATACTCAAAGGCACTATATATATCTCCATAGGCATGCCTTCCTATAATAATGGGCTTCTTCCAAGATTTTACAGCAGGAGGAATATTCTTAACTAAAATTGGCTTTCTAAAAACTGTTCCATCAAGATAGGCACGAATAGTAGCATTAGGGCTTTTCCATGTTCTTTTTAAATTATATTCCTTTACTCTATCCTCATCGGGAGTTATAGTTGCACATTTTACCCCAACCTTATGCTCCTTTATAGCCTCTGCAGATTCTAAGGTTACTTTATCCTCAGTTTTGTCTCTATTTGTAATTCCTAAATCAAAATAAATCAAGGGAATATCCAAATAAGGGAAAATAAGCTCCTCCTTAATCATTTTCCACATAACTCTTGCCATCTCATCTCCATCAAGCTCCACAATTGGATTTTTAACTTTTATCAAAACAATCCCTCCTTACTTTAGTTTTTAAAAATAATACATTATATATAATGGATATGACAAGATTTTTCTTCAAATCTGAATTTCTTAGATGATTGGAAGTAGGATCTTAAAAGAATCTCCTTTTTAATTCTAAAGGAAGATGGGATTTTAAAAAATAAAACTTTTGTGATATAATTAGAAAAAATTGACGGGAGGTGAGCATAATGAAAAAAATATTCCTTCTTTTAATTCTCGCCTTAATATTATCCCTTCTCACAAATATATCCTTTGCTCAAGAAGTAAGTTATAGTTTTGAGATTGGAGGAGCTTTTATCTATCCCTTAGGAACTATATTTATATTACCCTATGGAGAAATGAGCTTTTCACTATCCTTTTTTAAATTTTTAAAATTTGAAGCATCCTTGGATGTGATATTATTATTAATACTACCAATATTCTCACCCTCAGGAAGAATTATTTTAGAATTTCCAAGTCATAATAGAATACCATATTTAGGGGTAGGAGTAAGAAATTTTATAATCTTTGGAGAAGAATTCTTTTCCTCTCCTTATGTTGCAGAATTCTTTGTGGGAACAAAAACCACTACAAGAGGAGGATTTTATTTCCTTTGGGAATTAAGCTATTTAACTTCTGCACAGGTATTTTATGGAGGATCTTCTGAAGGAGCATTTTTGATGAGAGCAGGTCTTGAGTTTTAATCTCTCTATAATTTCATTCTCCATTTTCTTATATAAATTTTTTCTAAATCTTGGATGTTTTTTCTTTTTTGTGTAACTCTACCAATTATTTTTCCCATTCACAATCCTATAGAGATTTCCAATAATAACAGGCGTTTGGTCTACTTGTTATTGAGTCTTCTATACCAAATAATATAGGCTGTTATAATCTCCTGCAAGGATCTCACTTGGAATCTCAATAGATATATCTATATAAGGATTATACCAATGTATACTATACCAATACATATAATATCAATATCTTTTGTTGCATAACTTCCAAAGGTGTAAAATTCAAGAACATTTTTCCCCACAATTATTGGACAAAGATCCTTTTGTATTTTAAAATAAAGATTTAGGTGAGAATCTTTTCATCGCCCGTATATATACTTTCCTAATCTTCTAATTTTGAGAGTTTTATAAATACTATACTTCTTGGATTTTGCTCATAATTTAAAATCTTAATTCCTCTGACCCCAAAGGGAATCCCTATTAGTATTACCTTTTGGTTTGATATTATTAAAATTAATCCTATATTTTTGATTAATACATTTAGCAGCATTAACAAATTAATAACCAACTTACAAAATAACCACTACTGCATCCATACCAGGAACAAAATAGCCTAAAGTCCCCCTGTAAACTGTAAGAGCAGATACCTTTCCCTAATATTGTGAGACTCCTCCCAATGGAAGTGCATAATCAATTTTATCAATTAATTCCTTATTACCTATCTTTTTGGCTCCTTTGCCTTGGGCACATATACTTCTCTTTCTGATATAGACATAGCAGTTTTGTTTGATGAAGGTCTTTCCAAAGAAACAATGGGAAAACTTGAAAATGATATTATTGAGGAGCTTATAAGGATATTTAAAATTTACGAGATTAATCTTATTGTTATAAACAGTGCTCCTTTATCTGTTAGATGAGGAATTTTTAAAATCCTTATAACTATTTATTAAAGGATATGGCAAAGGTTGACTTTGAGGAATATATAAAAAGTGAAATTTTAAAAGAAGCTATTCAAAGATATTTAAAAGTTGCGATTGAAGCATGTATTAACACTGGTAATAGAATAATTTCAATAGAACGAGCAAAAGGCAAAAGTATAAATCCAATTGAATATTATTAATAATGAATTAAACACGAGACTTTCTTAAATAGCAAGATTTAGAAACAAATTAGTACATATCCATTGTGTTTTGTAAATATTAAGAAAAAAAGTATAAACAGGGAATTTTTTGAAGCTCTTTTTAATCTTTCTTCTCTTAATTTTTCCTCTTGACAAAAGAATACCAAAATGGTAGCTTTTTAAGAAAAAATTGAATAGGAAATTTCGAAAATTATGAACTTATATAAAAAGGCTCTTTTACTGTCATACCTAACAGTAGGTTACAATATTTTAGAGGGAATAGTATCTATTCTCGTAGGATCCTTGACTAAAAGTATAGGGTTAGTTGGATTTGGCTTAGATAGCTTTATGGAATCCTTATCAGGATTTATCATGATCTGGAGATTTCGAAAGCATGGGAAAATACCAAAAGAAGAAGAGGAAAAAGTTGAGAAAAAAGCAACAAAATATGTTGGTTATACTTTCTTTATATTTGGAGTGTATGTTTTATATGAGTCCATTAAAAAACTGTATTTTCAAGAAATTCTTGATCCAAGTCTTTTGGGAATAATTATTGCTATACT
>CAZTGC010000014.1:0-11907 GCA_964612975.1 uncultured Dictyoglomota bacterium
CATCTCTAAAAGAAGTCTTTCAAAGTAGAGTTTTAGAAGAGATGATCTTAACACTACCATGCAATACACAAACACTTTCAAAGGATGCAATTAAAAAGATAGATGAATTTATAAATGAAAAAGCAGATGTAGTAGCCTTCGGACCTGGAGTTGGATTAAATGAAGATACAGAAGAAATACTTAAATTTTTACTAACCCATTGTCATGTTCCCATAGTTATTGATGCCGATGGTATCACACTTCTTAGCAATAAAAAGGGGTTGTTAAATGGGACTAAAGCTAAGGTAGTTTTAACACCCCATCCAGGAGAACTCAGTAGACTTATAAAAATACCAGTTAAAGAAATTGAACACAACAGGGTTGAAATAACCCAAAAAGTAGCAAAAGAGTTAAACACAGTATTGGTACTTAAGGGTGTTCCTACCATCATCTCTGAGCAAAGCGGGAATACTTTTATCAACTCAACAGGGAATCCAGGAATGGCAACAGGGGGAACAGGTGATGTCTTAACAGGAATAATTGCCTCCTTTATTGGACAGGGCTTAAATACCTTCGATGCCTCTGTTCTTGGAGTGTATATCCATGGCTTAAGCGGTGGTTTAGCAGCTAAATATAGAGGGAATCATGGACTTATAGCAGGAGATTTAATAGATAATCTACCTCAAGCAATTAAAGAACTTACTGATGAAATGGATTAATAGCACAGAAAATCCCTTAGTAAAGGAAATCATCAAAATAAAAAAAATACCTCGTGAAAAAATTTTTATTGAAGGCTTAAATTTAGTAGAAACAGCTTTAGAGGAACAAGAAGAACATAGGATTGAAAAAGTTCTTCTCACAGAAAATTTTATTTCCAAACACGAGAAATTTGTCAATTCTTTAAAGATGGGAAGTTTTGAATTAATAGGAGTTACAGAAAAGATTGCTAATAATATTTCCGATACTGTTACACCACAGGGAATTTTTGCTATCCTTTCGTATAGTATCAAAAATTTATCTGAAAAAATTTTTAAAAAAGTTGAAATAATTGTAATCTTAGATAAAATTCAAGACCCTGGGAATATGGGTACGATAATAAGAACTGCTGAAGCCTTTGGTGCAGATGCAATAATTTTGACTCCTGGTAGCTGTAATCCCCTTTCTTCAAAGGTTATAAGAGCATCTGCAGGTAGTATATTTTTTATTCCTCTACTAAAGGCAGAAATATTGGAAATCCAAAAATTTATAAAAAAACATAATTTAAAACTAATAATAACAGAACCAAAGGCAAAAAAAATGATATTTGAAGTGGAAACTTCTCAACCTTTAGCTATAGTATTTGGAAATGAGGCTCAAGGTGTATCAGACTATTTCAAAAAACTACCCCACCTAAGCTTTAAAATACCCCACTTAGGAAGAGCAGAAAGTCTAAATGTAGCAATGAGTGCCTCAATAATTCTTTATGAAGTTTTGAAGAATAAATTTATCTCTCATCAGGGCATAAAATAATATATCAAGCCTAATCCTATGTTCCATTCATTATATTCACCTGATACATTACCTTTACCATATCCAAAAAGATTAATTTTTTTTGTAATGTTATATTTAAACCTTGCTTCTATGCTTCCGCCAAGTTTTGATTTGCTCTCCCCTTCATAGTTACCTCTAATATCATCAAGAGCTGACGCATTAAATAGGGTTTCATTGGCTGAAAATTTAGGATAACGGGGAGCTGAATCAGTTTTATAGTGCATATATCCTATGGATGTTTTAATATCAAGACTTATACCGCAACATTCTTTTATTTTATATCTTAAAGTAGGACCTATCATGTGAAAGCTCTGAGGGCTAAAATATCCTCCATGACCAAAGGTAAAGAAATTGCTATTCCTTTTAAAATGTTTAAAAACATAGAAAATGCCTAAATCAAACTCTCTCCTATGATCTAATAAAAAGGTTTTACCAAAACTCAAATTACCCTCAGCTGAGTAGTTTTCCCAGATGTTTTTACCCCAGATATAATCAAACTCACCAGAGATTGAAAACCAATATGACTTTGATAAATCTAAGTTTATTCCTGCTTGAACACCTGTTTTTAATACTCTTCCCCACTTAGCAGATGAATAGGGGTCTCTTTGTCCCTGAAGGGAGAGAATAGATTCTTCCAGTGAGGTTTGATGAAGATTAAACCAAAAATTTCTGTAATCTACATTTGCAGAAAATAAAGGCAAGGGGGATACAGTACCATTTAAGGGAGTTGAGGAAATAGATAGTTTAATGTGAGGATAATCCTCTATTTCATATACAATCTGAGGCTGAATAAGCCACTTTGAAGTAATAGGACTGTTTTTCTCAGTTTCTCCATTTAGGTAGTTGTAATATGTACCCATATAGGGTGTTTTACCGGTTGAACCTGAACTAACATATCTCTGAATAATACTTAAACTTAATTTTTGTCCTTCTCCTATAGGATAGTGAAAAGAAATAGGTATTCTCAGTTCCTTTAGCTCAGAGAATCCCTCATCTCCTGATTTATACCTGTAAGCAGTTTCAATCTCAAATTGAGGGAACTGTTCTCTAAAATAACAGGCTTTATCATTTGATGAATCTACATTAGAGGCTAACAAAGGAAATCCCTGTTTGCAATACCATTCACCAGCCTTTTCTTTTGATATATTGTCCCTCTGCTGAGTGAGTTTCTTTATTTCAGAAAAAGCTTCTGAGTAATTTCCGTCCTGAAGGCTTCTGTTAGCCTTTCTTATATATGCATTAGCCTTAAGAAGATTCAGTTTTTCTGAAGAAATATTAATGCCTTCAACTAAAGCTATTAACTCTTCATCTTTCACTAAGGCATTATAACAATATGCAATACCAAGGATATGATCTTCCTTTTCAGGTTCTTTTTTATTTAGTTCGAAAAATATATTTAATGCCTTTTCATATTCTCTTACATTATAATAATGCCATGCCAAAAGTGCTTTGGTTGAAACATCATCAGGTGCAAGTCTTAATATTTTCTCTGCTATTTTTTCAATCTCCGAAGAAGAAATATCCAAGGAAGAGAGTTTTTTCCTGTAAAGATCAAGTTTTAAAGAGGTCAACTGCTTAAAATAATTTTGCTCTAACTCCTCCCTCTCCTCCTTTTCAATAATAATTAACATCTCATCTATACTTATTAGAGAAGAGAGTTCATAGAATATTCCTAATTTTAAGTCTGGGTCTATCTTACAGGAAAGTAATTTTTCAAAGGCATCCTTTGATTCTTCCTTTTCACCAAAGGATTTTAATCTCTTTGCAATTTCAAAAAAAATCTCAGGACTTAGACAGTCATTTAAATATTTTGCATTTTCCTTCAAAAAATCTAAAAAAATTGATTTTTCTTGAGAACCTGAAATCTCTTTAAAACTCCGTTTTATCTTCTCTTTTTGTATGTTCTTTAAGTACCTTTTACTTTCCTCATCAGACAACTTGATAGCATACTTTTCTGCCTCAGGATAATTCTCCTTTCTTATTAATACTTCAACGATGTTTCTTAAGACTTCCTCTTGTTTGTAATTTTTCTTGTATAGATATTCAAAATTCTCTAATGACCTTTCAAAGAAATTAAGATTTTTTAGACTATAAGCAAGTCCAAGCCTTGATGAAAAAGCAATTTCTTCATGAAGTGAGTCTAAGAGAGCACTGAATTTCTCTTTAGCCTGTTCAAATTTACCATCTTCATATAATTTCCAGGCATTTTTTAAAACTAAACTTTCTGCAACTTTCCTCTCCATCTTTTTTATAATTGGCTCTGTTTTAGGTTTTTCGATCACTACCTTTTCTTGCTTTTCAATTTCAGTTCCCTTTAATAGAGGCTTTTCAGATTGCATAGGGGTTTGAATAATCTTTGAACTCTCACCAAATTTATCAATTCTAATGATGTTTTCCTGTTTTCCCTCTTCACAGTAAACATTGTTAGTAAGAATAAAAGTTAAAATAAGGAAAAATAGTATCTTCATCTTTCCTCCCATTTAAGCACTATTAGGGAAAGAGTATATGAAAAGTAATTTTTTTCCTCCTCCAATTTTTTAAGACCTCTATTCTTTAGTTTTTCAGCCAATTGAGTTTTCCCAAGCTTTTTTGCTAAAGCTGACATTATTAGATAATGCATTGCCATTCCTTCCTGTGAAGAAATCCTTTCTTCCTTTAGATCAATATCCTTTGGAATATAATTAATTCTCTCTATAAGTTCCAAAAAACTCCTGAATTTTTCTAAAAACTTATTAGCCTCAGCCATAATTGCATAAAGAGGTATTCTAATGGCTTCAAAGCCAAAAGTAGTTGTTCTTTCATAAAAAATTGAGATATTATTATCCCTTAAAACGATCCAGTCTGAGGGAAGTCTGTATTCTCCAAAACCAACCTTATCAAGGAATCTTAAACTTTCAGAGTAAAAATCTTCCCAGAAATTTTTATTATCTAAGTCAGCAAAGGCTTTGTATGCAGGAAGAATATAATAGGAAGGATTTAAAATTATAGAGTCTTCCCTTTGAAAACCATAATACCCCGGCAGTAGATAGTGAAAATTATCTATTTTAACTATCAGGAGTTCCCTTATATCTTTAATAATTGCTTTTGCTTCATTTAAGTATTCTTCCTTACCCCATTTTTTACCTGCAAGGCATAGGGCATAAGCAATAAGGATGTCTCCATCAGTAGCATTATTGTAATCTAAAATCGTCCATTTACTAGAAATATGCTTTCCCCAACTCCAAGCAAGAAGGCTGTCACCCTTTCTCTTCTGAAGATTAAACTTTGTCCATTTCCATAACTTTTCAAAGGTCTCTCTGTCATCAAATAAAAGGCTAATTATCATCCCAAAGCCCTGTCCTTCAGAATGACTGATAGAATTGTTCTGCAGGTCTATGACTCTACCATCATCGGAGATAAAAGTTTTCTTGTAATGAATCCATTTATCCATTAGCATATCTGCAAAAGCGGATTTGTGTATAAAAAAAACTAACAATATGAAGAAAAGCTTATTTCTAAGCTTCACTTACCCTTTTCCTTCTAAAACTTTTTAAAACTCTATAAATGAAATAAGCTAAAATTGCTATTATGATAAACATTAAAATGGAAAAAATAACCGGATGAGCATAAATCCAAGCATTTAAAGCAGAGAAAAATCCCATCTTGCCTACATAGTAGACCTTATCAGAATAATAGGAAGATATTGTTTCCTCAGGATATTGAGGATCAAAAATAGTTAATGACCCAGCTACTTTAGCACTCAATGAAGGTTCCCAGAGAGAGCTAACTCCCTTAAGAAGCGATTCTTTATCTGAGGCTGTTACAATAAGAGCAGTATTCCTACTTTTGTGAGGAGATTCAAGCCCTGAAATAACAGTCCATTTGCCCTCTTCTTTTCCAGAAAAATCAATCTTAGATTTACTATAAACAAAGTCTGATTTCCCTTTGAAGATTGGGAAAATATTTTCGATAAAGGAGCGAAACTTCATATTTAAGCTTGATTCTCCCTTTTCATAATGTTTAACAAGATAATAAATAAAACTCCCACCTTCTTGAATCTGAATACCTGCTGACTTCAGATATTCTTTTGGAATTCCTGAGAAAGAACCAACTATCATAATGTTTTTATCCCTTAATTTTTCCCTATCATAGGAAACCTTTATTTTAAAAGGAACATATCCTGCCTTTTGAGCAGACAGAGCAATAAGATTTATAGCAGAAGATAAGGTTTCATAGTCTTGCTCTGTAATTAAAACTCCTGCATTACTGAAGTCTGCAGGGTTTGAAAAAGGGAAAGCGTCTATGAAAAAGAGTGATAAGTTAGGCATCTCTGTCCAAGAAGGCGTATTGGGTATAGATATTTTTGAGTCTTCAAAAATAGTAAGTTGAAGGTTTTCTGTCTGAACAAACTCACAATAGCCTGTTATAAGGGGAGATAAAACAGCTGTAAAAGTTATTACATTGTATCCAGGCTAAATAGACTTAGGGGTACATCAATAATATAGCCTCTTATTAATCCTCCCTTTATGCTATCAAGATGTATTGAAGCAACATACTTACCGTTTATCTGAATGTTAAGGGTGCTATCCTTTCTCATGCCACTTCCGTAACTAAAATTAATTTTAAGGGATACAAAAGAATTGGGCTTAAGAAATACATAAGAGGGCAACTTAAATTCCATTGACGTTGATTTTGCACCAACTCCTTTAAAGTTAGTGTTATAGAAACCGATGTCTTTAAAGAAATACTCATAGCCTGGCAATAATATTCCCTTACCTGAAGGTATAACTGGAGGAGTAAGGCTTACTCTGTCTATTTTCATAAACTGTGTTTTAGGAAAGGGGAAGTTTAATGAAGCAAAGGTAAAAACAGCGTTTCTAAGCTCTTCAGTACTATCTCCCTTAAGAATTATATAAGCATGATAGGGGTCGTCATTGGGAGTAATTATTTTCATAAAACTTCCTTTTTCCTGTATCTCATCTCCCATAGCAGATTTAATAAATTCATTGCTACCAATAATAATATTATCTACACCCTTTTTAATTTTTTCTGAAACAGTGAAATTAACAGCTCTGTATTCAAATCTTAAAGCAATACCAGATGCAACGATTGATGCCAATTCAATAGTTTCCTCCTTTTTATCTCCAATAACAATATTTACCTCGTTTTTGCCAAACATTTTTGAATCAAAAAGGAAATTTGCTATGGAGGATAAATTTTCAGGCACTTTTTTGAGAGAGATATCAAAATCAAAGGTTGATTTATCAAATTCCAAGGTTGTCCATAGCTCTGGTGAAGAAGGGTCCTCGCATTCAAGAGTATAATGATGGGCAACTGTAAAGTTTAATTCATTATAACCTGTCTTTAGAAGATTCACAGGTAGATTAATTGATGCTTTGCCTTGGGGTAGCTGTGGATTGA
The DNA here is from genome assembly GCA_964612975.1 of uncultured Dictyoglomota bacterium. GTDB lineage: Bacteria > Dictyoglomota > Dictyoglomia > Dictyoglomales > Dictyoglomaceae > NZ13-RE01. The sequence goes on from CAZTGC010000014.1 coordinate 6,910, forward strand.
GGGTTATTTGAGCGATAGGATGTTCATTAAGCCATACTACAAGTCTTGATCTACTCTGCAGAAGAGCCGTTGAATTAACATATGAGAAATTAAGAACAGCACTCTTGACTTGCCATCTATCGGGGAATGGGATTTTTACTTTTATGTGATTAGTTGAGCCCATGAGTGTTGTAGTGCTGACAGGTACAAGCTTAGTTATTGGAATATTTAGTCTAAAACTCTCTTCAGAGTAAACATTTTTTGAAGAAAAAATAAAAACTACAGAAATAATTACCAGAATAAGAATTACTTTAAAATACTGTATCCTCTCCATAGAGCCCCCCAACTTTTATATTTTTTTATCTCGGAAAATAAAAATTTTATCATTCCTTTTATATTTCTACCCATAGCTATAAAACCTGTTTTAAGCAAATAAATAAAACCTTTAAGTATCCCTTTTGTTCGTTCTCTTTTCTGCCAGAAATTCTCCCACCTTCCGCTATCACCATAAACATATTTAATTATCCTACTTTCTTCATTACTATGGTGGAAACTGCATCCTATTATCAAAGAGTTTCCCTCTCTATTTGTTCTTTTAACAATAGTCAAAAATCTAAACTTTTCTCCAAAACTGTTCCATGTCACTACCTCAAGAGTGCTATTTAGGATGGGTATGAAATTACTTTTTTCCATCTCTAAAGCTAACCCACCTAAGGAGATATCTTTTACAGTAGCTTTAAAGCTTTCTAATTTATGAGGAATAATTATTAAAGCTTGCTCTTCTGCTAAGATTCTGTGATGTTTTCTTATTTGTCTTAATTCATAAAGAGCGCCGATGCAAGCAATGATCATAGCTAAATTGAAGATCGTCCAAAACATACAGACAATAACTGCTCCTCTCTCAAGGGGGGAATATATCCATTTGTTTAATCCTGCATAAATACCAACTATACATAAAATGAGAAGAATATAAAAGGGAATCACTCTCTTATTTACAACACTCTCTTCAAGACTTGTTCCCTTTGGAGTTACCTTGAAGGTAGGAGATTTTGGATTAAAAATCGCACCAATAGTAGGAAAGAGCAGGAAAAAACTTTGAGCCGTCTCAAAAACCTCTGAGAAAAAGGGATGTCTTACTTTACCGTATAGATAATTTGAAATATTCAACGAACATATTAGATGGGGAATAGCATATGACAAAATCTGTTCAAAGGATACATTATAAACTCTCAAACTAAAGAGAAGATAAAAAAGAGGTGCTAATATAAAGATTACTCTTGCAATACCAAAAAACCAGAAGATACAGTTATTCGTATAACATAACTTTTGATACCATTTAAGCCCCTTTTGTTTGAAAGGATTTTTAAGCATTAGTATTTGAATCATTCCTTGAGTCCATCTGCTTCTCTGGGTTATGAAATCATCAAAGGTCTCAGGAGATAATCCGCACATAAGGGGGATCTTCAAATATACACTTGTATAACCTCTGCTGTGGAGAGTCAGAGAAGTCTCTGCATCCTCTGTAATAGTTTTTCCTGAAAACCCCCCTACTTCCTCAAGATATTTTCTTCTTAAAACAGCACCTGAGCCACAGAAAAAGGAGGAATTCCAGAAATCAAGTCCTCTATGAATCTCACCGTAAAACATCTCATTCTCACCTGGTGCTTCAGCATAGGTGCCAAGATTTCGTTCAATAGGAGTTGGGTTGATAAAAAAATGGGGAGTTTGGACTAAAAAGAGTTTATCCTCTTTAAGGAAGAACCCTACTGTTTTCTCTAAGAAATCAGAAGTAGGGACATGATCACAATCTAAAACGACCATTAAATCTCCACCTTTTTGTGGAGGCTTTCCATAGCAGAACCACTCTGAGCCCTGTGTATTTTTATCAATATATCCCGTAGAAGTGAGCCATAGTGCGTTATTAAGATTTCCTGCTTTAGCATGTTCATTTTTCTGTCTTGCTATATAATTTATCTCAAGTTCTTTCGCAAGCCTTTTTAATATTTCATATCTTTCCCATGCTTCTGTCCTCTTTTTAGGGTCTGAGTCCTTTCTTTTTTGAAGTGTGCCACCATCATCAAGAATAAATATATTAAGCTTATTATGAGGATATTTAATCTGTTTACAAGCAATAACTGTAGTTCTTATTATTTCAATAGGTTCATTATAAGTGGGAATAAAAATATCAACGCTCGGGAGTATTTTTTTATCCTCTGGAAGGGGAGGTGGAATTCTTCTGAGTGGATAAATATTAACAAAAATTCCAAGTATGTAAATCACAATTGCATAAGTCTCAGCAACATAAAGTAAAAGCATAGAAATACTGTCAAAGAAACCTGTGTACCCAAGGGAATGGAAGGTTCTAAAAATCCAGTACCTGAGTGTAAGAAAAAGGCCTACTGATAATATTAGAGTTCTTAAAATTCATTTTGCTTCTTTATTCTTACAATTAGACAACTAAATATTAAAAAACCATACGCTAATACAGCCTGTTGAAAGGTATCAAGATAAATTGAAGATAAAAGTATGATAAGAGTAGCAGTTAAAAGGATAGATATGATATGAGGTTTAATACTATCGTCGAATTTCATTGATTAAGTTTAGCATTTTTTATTTTACTTCGCAACGATTTCTTCCATTTCTTTTAGCCTCATAAAGTGCATCATCTGCTCGTTTTAATGCATCCGTTGCTTCGTCTGTTTTTAATAACTCTGTGATCCCAAAGCTTGCAGTAATTTTTTCTTTAATACCTTTAAATTGTGTTTTCTCTATTTTTTGCCTTATTCTCTCAGAAACTTCAAAAGCAGAATCTTTTTTTGTATTAGGCAAAAGAAGAATAAACTCCTCTCCTCCAAATCTTGCAAAAATATCCTCTTGCCTTATTGAGCTTTTTATTACCATTGCAAATTTTTTCAAAACATAATCTCCCACTTTATGTCCATAGGTATCATTAATTCTCTTAAAATAGTCAATATCAATCATCACAAAGGAAAGCGGAAATTCATGTCTTTTTGCAAAGGAAATCTCCCTTTTTAAAGCTCTTTGAAAGGCTCTTCTGTTTGAAATTCCTGTTAAAGGGTCTGTATTCGTTATTCTCCTTATTGTAGCTAAAGCTTTGGAAAGCTCAATGTTTTTTTTCTCAAGCTGTCTTGTAATATCAACAATCTGGTCATTAAGCTTGGACATCTTAGCTATTAATTCATCATAGGTTAAGCGATGTTGGTCAAGAATCATAAGATAAAAATTATTTAGTGGGTAAATTAAGCCCTTCAAAAGTATCTCAGAGTTACCCATGCCTTTAAATAGAAGATTGATCATGTTAAACACACTGTCTGGAAGAAAAATTTCTTCTGAATCTCTTGATAAAAATTTAGTTAGTGAAAAATTAACAGGTTTTTCCTTTAATCCTAAAATTTTAACAAATCCTCTGTTACAGTCTAAAATTTTTTTATCTTTATCTATAAGAACAATTACAAGAGTGCTGAAATGATCAAGATAGGAAATAATTATATCCTGATAATCCTTAAATATTTTTTCTAAATTCATTTAAGTTTTGAGTTGATTTGCTATTTCTAATGCTTTCTTAGCATCAGGTGCCCAGAAGTCAGCACCAATTTGCTTATATACATCGGGCGAGAGATTAAAGGCTATGCCTCCTACTATGATTTTAGGTTTTGCAGTCTTGACTTCTTTTATTTTTTTTATTAATTCTGCTGCTTTTTCAATATTAAAGGGCATTGTCACTGAGATACCAACTATTTTAGGCTTTATTTTATTGACAAGTTTAATCACCTCTTCAGAAGAAACATTTGCACCTAAATAATAGACATCCCATCCATTCATTTCAAGAAGATCAGCAACAACCCTTGCGCCTAATTCGTGATACTCGTTTGGAGATGAAGTCAAAATTGCTTTTAATCTTGATTTCCTTTTTGTCTTTTTAAACTTTTTTATATATATATTAGCCATTAATCTTCCAACAATAGCTGTGGCAAGATGTTCCTCTGAAACGGAAATCTTACCTCTTTCCCAAAGATTTCCTACATCATAAAGAGCTGGTTTTACTATTTTTAAATAAAAATTTTCAATATCCTCTGATGATTTAATAAATCTATCTGAAAAATTTAATGCAGATTCAAAGTCACCTTCTAAAAGATATGACAAAAATTTTTGTTTTCTTCTTTGCCATTTTTCCTCAAGAGGTATTATAAAAAACTCTTGACTTTGTGAAATTTCAATCATTATCTGGTGTTTTTCTATCATCCAATCATAGGTTTTATTTATCTGCTTAGCAGAATCTGTTTGAAGAAATTTATTAACTGCTTCTTTCCAAGTCTCTAACTCAACAGGGAAATAATCATAGGAGAAATCATGATTATGATAGGATCTATAAACCAATGGGACAATTCTTACAAGCATTTCAAAAAGGGAATAGTTAAAGACATTTATCATAAAATTTATATGATTTCTATGGCTGTCATACATCATTTGAAAGGGATTTCCCCCAATCAATTTAATAATATCAGGTCTCTTTGACATCTCTTGATTAACAAAATCAAGCATAAGATCTCTTTTTTCTTTATAATCCTCTGCTGCTTCTGGGGAGACGATAAGTTTTTCTTTTGCTTCTTTTATTAATTCTTCCGTTTTATGCCCCCGAGCAATGTTTAATTGATAATTATATAAATTGGAAAATCGTAATTTCAACATCTATATTACGATTCATTAAAAGGGAAAGAAGCATAACTGCTTATTGAGAGCTCTACTTAATGAAAATTAAATAAAAGAAATAATAAAAAAGAAAGGACTTGTCAAGAAAATTATGTCTATTCTGTAAATCTACTATTGAAAATCTGTCTAATCACAAACAATCTCCTTTGATACAATAAGAGGCTTTCACCATTTTTAACTACTTTATTAATATGGATAAAATTTTATTTTAGCTTCACTGTCAAGCATTTAAAGCATGTTTAACGTATTTCCTCAAAATAATAAAATCTCTCTGAAATATAACTAAAT
>CAZTGC010000015.1:0-10831 GCA_964612975.1 uncultured Dictyoglomota bacterium
AAACTAATATTTCTTTTTCTTTTTGGTTATAAAAAATAAACCAAAATCCCTTTAAAAGAAAGGGAGTGAGATATAAAGTTGTGCTTAATTTTTCTTTTGGTTGTCTTAAAGAAATAATAAAAAACTAAAGTAATCTATTAAAGGAGGGGAGATTAAGAACTACTCTAATCTTAAAACTTATCTAACTCCTTATAAAACATTACCTTTTAAAAGGACATAATTTACTTTTAAAAAAGTTGACAATATCTTCTCTATCTTTTTAAAACTAAACAACAACAAAAACTTTTACAAAGTTTTTCTTCTTAACTACAACTAAAACACTTTAAATACAAAAAAACAACAACAAAAGAATTACTTTTGAAATTCCATAAATAACCTAACCCTAAAGAAAACAAAGAAAACTAAAACTAATTACTCTCTTCCCTTGTCTTTACTGTTTTCTTCTTTTACTTTTAAAAATTACATTTTTAAACAAATACTTCACCCTCTGAGGTTCCCCCTCTATTATATATATTCTACTTTTTCTTAAAAAATCCTTCTTTTTAACTTAAACATAAACTATTACATAGTTTATTACATAAATATAAAAATACATTAAGAATAACAATAAGATTAACAATAACACAAAAACTTGCTACAAGCAAGTTTTTGTGTATCTTAAAATTAAGACTAAGAATATAAAAAATTAAAACATAAGAATAAGAAAAAGAATAGAAAGAAAAATAAAATTTTAAAATAAAATTTTATTTTTCTTTCTTATATATACTACTTTAAAAAACTTATTGTATATAAGTTTTTAAAAGTATACTATTTATTTTTTTATTTTATTCTGTTTCAAAAATCTAAAGTCTGTATGAACTTTATGATTTTTGAAAATACTCCCCCTATTATATTATTATACTTTTTTATAAAAATTCCTTCTTTTTTAATAATATTTTTTAAATATTTTTGTTATGATTAAACCTTAAGCAAAAACATTGTCATCTTTAATAATATCTCCTTATTAATAACCAACCTAAAAATCTTTCTTTATTATAAATATCTATTACCTCATCATCTACTATATACTTCTCTATATCACCAAAAACTACTTTATCTGTTAATTCCCATACTTTTACCGTATAATCAGTATTGTTTTTATATATCACATACAATAAATTTTTTACAATATAAAAACTTATGTTACCTTCTTCATACACTAAAACTAAATTAAACTTATCTATAAAATCTAAACCTTCTATATTTAACTCCTGTAATAAATTACTATAAAAATAAATTTCTATCATAACTAACCTCCTTTAGTAATATTTGAAAATTGAATTATATTTATTCAAAATACTTTCAGAAAATTTATCAAAATTACTTAAATTAGTAAGAGATAATATAATAACTTCTATAGAAGTAAAAAAAGGCATAAATATTACTACAGGACTCTTTAAATCATTATTAACTGTAAAATAATAATGATTTTGATTTTTATAGTATCTATGTATAGCCTTTACTATATCTAAATCTATCTTACCTTTATGATTAACTAATTCAAAAAGCTTTAAAAAAATATCTTCATAAGAAATATTATAATTAACTCTATAAATATCAAAAACTTTTTCGTTAGGTATATATGTTGCTATAACTTTCTCAATAGCACTATTATCACAAGGATTTAATTTCAAAGTTTTATTACTAAAATTAAAGTTATCTATAACATACTCTTTATTAACTTCAGCATTATATTTTTTTAAAAAATAAATAGGAACCCTATGAATAAAATGCATAGAATATAAAACAATATACTCTTCTAAAAATTTAATTCTTAATTCAGTTTCTATAATTGATTTTTCTAATGACTTATACAAAACTTCCCATAAACTAAAAAGTTTATTATCTAAAGTAATTTCTACCATCTTATACACCTCCATTAAATAATTTCTACTAAAATTATTATTTTCCCTCTAAAATTCTCTCTTTTTATTGAAAATACTACTAAAGAGAACATTTTAGATAATTTTTGAGATCTCTCTCCCTGAGGTCGGGAAAAAGTTTCAAAGTTTTCAAAGTCCCAGTAATACCAAGGGATAAACGTTACAAAAATAACCAATTTTTCAAAGTCCTTACAACCACAAGGAATTGAATATGTTTTCTTGGTTAATTTTTTAAATCTTCTTTTAAAAATTTTTAAAAAAATTAAATATTTTTTAAAATTTTTTTTGCTATGTTAAACCCAAAAATATAAAGGGGGTTTAATAGTTATCCCCCTTTTTTGAAAGAAAAAATTTTTTTTGAAAATTTTTTTTGAAAAAGAAATAAAAGAAAAAAAAGAAAAAAAAGATATAAAGATATAAGAAGAAAAAGATATAAAGAAAAAAAAGAAAAAGATATAAAGATATAAAAAGAAAGAAAAAGAAAGAAAAAATTAGAGATTATTTGAATAGAAAATAGAATTTTATATTTAGAGTTTCTAAATTTTTACAATAAATATAGATAAAATTATCTTGTGGAAAGATTTTTTTAAAGTTATCTATTCTTTCAATTATTAAACCGTAATTATTTCTTAAATAATCTTCTAATTTTAAATTCTTTATTACACTTCTTACTGAATTAATTTTAGTAAAATCTTTAAAAGTTTTTTCATCTAATTTCATAATCTTTAACTCTAAAAAATCATCTCCATAATAATCAAAATCTAAATAATCAATTAAAATTATCTTACCTTTTGACATACTTTTTAATTACTCCTAAAATTTTTTTTATTCTATTAAACCAACCTAAAAGAAAAACTAATTGAGATTTATCACTTAAGATAATTCCAATATAAAAAGACATTCTTTGAAGAATTAATTCTAATAATAAATCATCATCAGAGAATTTATTGATAGCAGCTAAAGTTTCTTTACCTATTATACCATCTACTTTAACATTTAATACTTTTTGTAATTCTTTAATAGCATAATTACCACTATTTATATACCAATCAAAAAGAAAGATACCTGATTTAACTTTTAAATCAAAAACAGGTTTAATAGGTAAAAAATATTTATCATAATAAAAATCAATAGCTAAATCTAATAAGATATCTTTAACTTTAGATAAGTTATTTCTGTTATTATCAACAATATTCCAACCTTTCCAGTTAGGATTAAATTTTCTTGCTATACCATAAACAGTTTCTCCACCATAATCATTAGGATGATTACTATAAAAACCTTCTATCTTTAGAATAATTTCTTTAATAATTTGTCTAATATCCATTATTTACCTCCTTTAAGTTTTTTGAAGTAATTTCTTAAAGCTTTATCAGCAATATTATTTTTCCTTGGTATCCATTTTATTTCAGCTTCTTTAATATGGTCTCTTAATAGATTGTATAGAAGTATTTTAGAGTTATATTCTTTATTGTAGTGTTTAACAACGAATTCATTATCTGATAAATAAATAGTAGTATTACCAAAGATTAAATAAGCATTAAAGAAAGCAAGATATTCTGCTTCTATATGTGTATTAGCTTTAATTGATTTTATTATTTGTTTTTTATTTACAATAGCAATATAAAATTTATCTTTAAATTTACCTGCATCTATATATGTGAAATCTTTATCTGGATGTTCTTTAGATTGGTTTTTACACATATATATAACTCCTTTTCAATGTATTCTAATAAACAAAAAGTATTTAAATCAAACTTTTTGATATCTTGGATATTGTTTTTAGATTTTTCAAGATTAATCTCTTTAAAGAGATTAAAGGGTTTTATAGTATTAAAATAAACTATATCTGTAGATAAGAAATGTTTTTTACCTATATTTATAAGAGTATCTATTAGGATAATAACATAAGTATAAGAGATTAAATTAAAATCATCACTTAAGACAATGTAATTACTTATATAACCTAAACGAATTAGGAAATCTAAAAAAGATAAGATATTTTGTAATTCAGAAGAATTTAAATTACTAAAACTTTCCCAAAAGTTTAAAGTATAAGTATAAGAAAAAATTTCTTTATAATTATCATTACCGGAAATACTTTGGAAGTAGTCAGCTAAATAATTATAGAATTCTTCTTTGTTTTTTAAGAAAAGGTCATATAAGAAGTAAATATGATAAGACATATAAAAATTGTTTATTGTATATAAATTGTTTTTATATGTTAATTTTAACATACCCTAATATTTATTTAGTTATTTTTTATTAAATTCCTACTAACTACAGGAATAAGATAGAGTAATATTTTTCCAGTAAATTTTAAGTTTTAAATAATAAGGGGAGACAGAAATACAATTATAAAAAGAAAAACCAAAAACTCTATAAGAACTCCATTCTTCTGCAGGTTTTCCTACTACACATTCTTGAAAACCTATATAATCTGGGTATTCGAATACACCAGAACAAGCAGAACCATATCCAGTACAAGAACTTATAATACCTTTTCTAAAGGTAGTTATTTGTAATCTACCACCATTACATTTGATATCTTTTTCAGAAGCGTATTCTAATTGGACAGTTCTTGTAGAATAAGGAGAAAGATATATAGCACAACAGGGTTGCCAATAAGCGTAATCTATAGTTAAAGTAGGGTTAGGGATAAAACCTAATTGAATAAAATTACAATCATAAGTTATATAAGTTGTAGTTGTTCCAGAAAGAACACAACTCCAATTAGCATAAGCTTTTTGATTACTATAAGTAGTATTATATCCAAAACGGATATAATATATTAAATCAGGTCTTTTGTTATCCAAGATTTCAATTTTAACAGGAACTTTATTATTATAAACAGGTCCAAAATAACAGGTATCAGTTATATTAATAGTTTCAGTATAATCATAAGATAATACAGGAGAGAGATAAGGGTTATCAAAATATTCATTAGGATTAGAAAAAGGGTTAAAAACATAATTACTACTATCTTCAGATAAAGTAGAAATAGAATAAAAGTTTTTATCTGGAGTAAAAAGAATAGGGTTAAATTTATAATCAATAGGTTTAATAGCACCTATAGTATTAGAAGGAGAGTTATTAAAGAAGTTATAAGTATCAATAAAATTATGATAACCTGTTTGTAATAACAGGTTATTTTTAGAATTATAAGTAGTAATTCCTTTTTTGAAGTCATTAATTCTATTTATTTTAGAGATATTGTTCAAGTACTGCATTTAAACTCCATCCTCCTTTATCATCAGTAGAGATATTATATTCAACTAATAAACAATTAGTTAAGGTAAGATTTTGAGGTAAAGAGATATTATAAGTATAACCGAGTTTAAGAGAGTTAAAGATAGGATTAGAGAGTCTAATAATCCTTTTCTTTTTAGTTGCTTTAAAGGTTTGGTATTGAATAAATTTATTCCATAGAAAATTATTTATATTAGAAATTCTTATTTCATATGGTGCTATATTACAGGAGTATTTATTAGCTATACTAATGGTATGTGTTAAAAGTGAGTTATTAAAAGAGAAATCTGAACCAGTTAAAAGACAATCAGGTGTTTCAGAAGGTGTAAGACAGATATATTGCCAGTTTAAATTTATTTTTACTTTAGTGTTTTTAGATAATTGTTGAATACCATAAGCACCAGATGCTTCTATTCTAATTTCTTTTACACAATTATTATTTAAGGGAAAATTAGTACAAGACATACAATCGGGGGAGCAATCAGAAACAGTAGTATCTGTTTGGTTATCATATCTTTCACAAACTATTCTTATTATATTAGGACATCTATTACAATAAGCTACACCTCTAATAGTAAAAGTAAATCTATCTTGACAATCTTTAACTGTTTTACCTATAGCATTTTGAGCAACTAAACTGCTATGTAATTCAGAAATTTCTCCTCCTATACCACCTAAACCATCAAAGTATATAACATAAGGATAAGGTCCTTCACTCCATATTTTAGTAAAAGAGATCCCCATATAAGAGATAGGGAAAGGTAAAGTAAAGCAAGGGTTTTCTTTATCTAAAATAATTTCAGTTGGTAGATTATTAGTATCAGGTTCTTTAATAAGTTTAACAGTATTATATAAAGGGTATTCAGTAGTAATAGAGATATCAGAGAAATGAGTAATAGTTTCAATAGGAGTAGGTAGATTAGTGATATCTATAAAATTTAATTTAGGTAAAGAATTATTTTGGAAATCAATAAACCAGAGATAACCGAATTCAGATAATTGGTTAAGAAAATCAATAAAACTTGTATCATAGGGTTCATATTTATAGAAGATAAAATTACTTAAACTTAAAGGAGAAGGAGAGAAATAGTTATTAAAACAATTAAATAAACTTAAATAGAAGTTGTAGATAGAAGTTAAACTTTGATTACATAAAGTAGTGGTTTTAGAATTAGCAGGTGGAGTAAAGGTAAAATTAAAGATATTACCATAGGTAAGAGTTAGATTTAATAAACCATCCCATTCTCTGGAGATAATTTCAAAAGGTAAAGAGAAGTTAAGGATAGTATTATTATTAATTTTGTTTTTGATTTGTAAGTATAGAGTATAAAATAATAAAGGTAAATCAAAAGAGGTATTAGTTAATCGTATATTAGCTTCAGGTAAAGATAATATACGATTAGTAAAATTAAGATTAATTATTTCTTGGTTGGTTATTAATTCTAACTTCATATTTTAAGGTATTAAAGTTTTTGGGTTTAAGATTAGGTAATTTATTAGTGATAACGAATGATTTAAAATAAGCAAAGAAAATTCTTTTATAATATCTATTAACAAGAGGATCCCAGATAAGAGCTTGATATAAATCAGGGAAATCTTTTAAAACAAAATAAGCTTCTAATGAGAATTCTTTATGATAAGTAAATAAAGCTATAAATTTAATTATATTAGTTTTATCTATAGGTAAATTTTCAATATATTCTTTAATTTTCTTACAACAGCTCATAACCTTTTACCTTAATTAAATAATTTTCTTTAAAGTTAATGGTAGTAGTTTTAAAGTAATCTTCTTCTAATAATTCTAATTCAATTTTAAGGATATTTCTTGAGTTAGAAGAAGATAAATAAGTCCAGATATTAGTATTCATTAAAATATTCCAATAATTAATAAAATATTCTTTAGGGATAAGGAAATAGAAATAAAAGAGTTTTTTAGTAAAGTTTTGAAAATAAAAGATATAAGGTTCTCCTGTGTTAGAAGATAAATAAATATTACCTTTATCTTCAGGTATTAATTCTTCTAAATAAATTTGAGCAGGTATTAAAATAAAATTAATTAATAATTGTCCATTCATAACCTGTAATCTCTAATAGATGTTTTATATTATTATCTCTAATAAATTGCTCTTTTATATTAATATTTTTTTTAACGATAGCTATAAGGAATTGATAATCTTGGTTATAAAAAGCTAAAATATCGGAATAAAATAGATAAGGATAAATAATATCAAAGTCTTCTTTAGAGATTAGTAGTTTAATTTTAAGTAGCTTTTTGTTAGGGATAATCTTTTTATTAAAAACAAAATTATTTTTAGAGAATTCTACAGAGTTATAATTTTCTACTAAAGGAGTGATATAAGGAATGATTTTGATATTAAATTCTTTATTTAAAGTATGTATCCAAAGATAATCTGTTAGGTTATTTTGGATATTTTGTAGTACAAAATAAGAGATGTTATATATTAAGAAATTATACACACCAAAGTGATAGAAATTAAATAAAGAATAAAAAAGAAAATTCAAAGGATAAACAAAAGAAGAAAACAAGAAAGAATAAAAATAAGCATTAGGGATAAAAGAGATTGAAATAGAATTTAAATTATTTAGATAAAGATTAAAGTCAGGGTTAAAGGGATTAAAATTTGAATTATAAGTATAAAAGTTTTCAGGAGTATTAAAATTATTGTAATTGTAATCTATAAGGTATAAATCTGACATAATTTTTATACTACATTAATCCCGATATAGATATTACCTTTATAGTAATTACCTTTAAGTTTATAGAATTCATAATTACCTAAACCTGGGATATTAATTACATTACCATTAGTTAATTCTCCAAAAGTGGAAGTGAATAAAAAAGCTGGAGGGGATGATAAAGAGATAGGTGTAGTAGAAAAATCAGGAACCCAGATTTTTACTTCTGAAGATAGTAATAAACTTTCACTACCACTAACACTACTACCAATAAGTATTCCATTTTTTATTAAAGAACCAGAGTAATTACCATAAGTTTTAAGAGAGTTATCAAAAGGAGAATAGTTATAGTAATATGCTTTAGAAGGAGGAGTGGTATTAGGGTCATAAACAGTAAATAAGAAAGAAAAAAAATTAAATCTTGGAGAGAATATATTAGAAGGTAAATCATTAATAAATAAACCGTATTCTTTATTAGAAGCGTCTTTCCATAGATACATAATCATTGCTCTAAAACCATTGAACTCAGTTAAGAAATACGGTTCATAACCAGAAAGATAATTATCTAAATTACCATTACTAGCATCAAGAATAATAACTATTACTTTATTAGATTCTATCAAGTAAAAAAGATTATAAGGTCTATTATTAAAATAACCTGTTCCAGGTAACAGATAATTAACATTAGGAACTTTTAAAAGAAAACCATTAATATTTAAACTATTAGTATTAGTAGGAGGAGTGGTAGTATGATTTACAAAATCTAAAAAATTATTGGTAGTAAGATTAGGTTTAATTGATATATAAAAATGTGCCCAAGTAAAATTATCACTTGTATTTACAATACCAAGGATAGCAGTATTAAAATTAGGAAATTTTAGAGCTTTAAATCTTAAATTATTATAGACTGTACCGTTATAAACAATATTAATAGTTTGTGTTCCTAAAGAAGTAAAACCTATATTTTGTAATTTAGTCCATATGTTTTCCATTAAATCTAGAAGATTACCTGTAGTAGAAGGTATAGTATCTTTAATTAATGACATTATTCTTCACCACCTATTTTTCTTAAGATTTTTTTTATTTTATTGAGTGCATTAGTAATATACTGCATAGAAGCTTTATGTTTTTTTCTTAATTCTCTATAAGTTAATCCATTAAAGTAGTAATCATAAAATATATCTATATAAGCATATTCTTTAGCTCGTAAATATTGTTTTAAGGAATTCCAATCTAAATCTTTAATAAAGATTAAATCATCTAAATATTTATAGCTTTCATCACCTATAGAATTAATAACATAATCTAAAGGGATTTTCTTTTTCATAGTTATCACCCAATATTATTTTTCTTTAACTTTAATTTAAAATCCTCCTATAAAAATATAGGGATAAGAAATAAGATTTATGAAACAAATCCTCCCATAAAATATTAGGAGGGTAAAAATGAGAAGGAATGTATTTTTAAATTTAAATTTACCTACATATAGTGTTATTCCGGATATAATAGTTAGTAATGATTATGGTTATATAAAAATAAATAATCAAAAAGTAAAATTTCCAAAAGGGTTATATATTTATATAAAGATAATTCCATCAACAGGAGTGATAGTAAAGATAAATAACATAGAAGCAAGGGATTTATATTGGGTAAAAATAGATAATGATTTTTATATAGAAGCAAATGGAGAGTGTGAAATAATATTTCAAAAAGTGAGTTAATATGATATATTTTTATATAATTAATTTTCTTTTAGAAGAACAAGAACAAAAACAAGATGATTTTAGTTTTATTTTTTCAATTTTATTAGATTAAGGAGGGGTGTAGATGTTTAAATTAATTAAACCAATAGATGAAGTGAGTATAATAAGAGATATTAATACTAAACAGATAATAGGTTATAGTATATTAATAGTTCCAGAAGATGTAAATAAGAGTATAATTAATGTAGTAATCCCTGAAGAATATGAAGATAAAGTAGAAGTAATTAAAGATAAAAGTGGTGTAGTAAAGGAATTATTAGTTTATGAGATAAAAGATTTAAAGAATTTTTTAATTAATTTAAAACAAGTAATAGAAGTAGAGATGATAGATAATAACCCAGTAAAAGAAGATAGTTTTGAAATATAGGAGTAAAATATGAGGCAGATATTGAATTTTAATTATACTTTAAATAGTTCTATTTATAGTTTTAATAGTGATGGTATATATTATTTTGAAACTACAGATAATTTAGAAGAGGGATATTATTTAGCAATAAGTAATAATAATTTTACTAAAACAGGTTTTAGTATAAGTGCAGTAATATATTTAGCAAAGAAAACAATTACTGAAGGTTATAGATATTATCTATTAAATATTGAGAGTAATAATCCTTTAAATACATTGAATATTACCCATATAATCCCGATAGATTATTATGATAAACTACTTGTAGTAGAAGTAGGTGCTAATAATTTAGTTGATTTAGTTAAGAATGAGAATTTAATAATAAATAAATTAAAAAATATTGTTGTAGAAGGATTTAGATATAATGAAGTAATATTTACAGGAAGTAATATTTATGTAAGTAATCAAGTAATTAAGTTATATCATACAATAGATTTAAATATTGGTTTATCATCAGCAGGAATATATTATTCTTCTTTACCTTCTAATTATTTTATACCTAAAATAATTACAATAGAAACAAAGAGTTATGATTTAGAGAGTGATTTAATATTATATTTTGAAGAATCTATAGATGGAGGAAATACTTGGAATACTCTAAGACAATATAACACAAAAGTATCTAATAATTACACTACATATAGAACAATAATAACGGATTTACAGTTTTATAATAAAGGAAGACAGCATAGGTTAAGGGTGCAACAACCTAATTTAATTTTTGGTAAATTAACATTAGTTTATTTAGAGATGGAGAATTACTATATATAGGAGTGATATAAATGGAGATATTT
>CAZTGC010000016.1:0-5256 GCA_964612975.1 uncultured Dictyoglomota bacterium
GTTGTTTTTGCTATTTTGGTTAGAGAGCTTAAGACCCGCTTTGGCAAGTATCGGCTGGGATACTTATGGGCACTATTTGAACCTCTTCTTACAATATCTCTTTTCGTCGGCATCCGAGGTATATTAGCTGGCTCTTTAAGAGGAGCTACAGATAAAATTATATATCATGTGGATTTTCCTTTATTCTTAGCTGCTGGAGTGGTTCCTTTTTTTATGTTTAGACACGTTGTAATTCAAGTGATGAATTCGATTGAAGCAAACAGAGGGCTTTTTGTATACCAGCCTGTAAAGCCAATAGATGCAATGCTCGCAAGATGGATTCTTGAAGGTGTAGTCTTTGTGATAATATGGATTTTAGTCTTTATAATTCTTGATTTTGTTGGTTTTAAAACAGAGATTAAGGATCCTCTTGGTTTAATGGCTATTTATCTACTTTTTTATCTTTTCTCCTTAGGGATAGGATTGATTCTCTGTATAGTTACAAATATTTATGAAGAATTAAGAAACATTATTTCCCCTATAATCTTATTTCTTTTTTTTACTTCAGGCATCTTTTTTTCCATCAATATGATTCCAAAGAAATTTCAGGTCTATTTGTTATGGAATCCCTGCCTTCACTTTATAGAACTAAGTAGAGCAAGTTTATTTCCACTTTACAGGGCTGATGTATGTAGCTTAGACTTTATAATAATTTGCACAATCTGTGCGCTTTTTTTGGGTTTAGCCTTATACAAACTCAAAATTAGAGAGGTTCTTGCTTCAGAATGATTGAACTTAGAAATGTAACAAAGTCTTATATAACAAAATATGGTAGATACTATGTATATAAAAATGTAAACGTGTTATTTCCAGAGGGTAGAAATATAGGAATAATAGGTCCTAATGGAGCTGGAAAGTCTACACTTCTAAGACTTATTGGGAAGATCGATTACCCTGACAGTGGTGAGATAATAACAAATAAATCTATCTCATGGCCTGTTGCATTTTCTGGAGGATTTCAAGGGAGTCTTACAGGGCTTGAAATTGTTAGATTTGTTTGCATGATATATGGAGTAGATGGAGATATGCAAGATAAAATAGCTTTTGTTAAAGAGTTTACTGAGCTTGGAGAATACTTTGAAATGCCCATTAAAACTTATTCTGCAGGGATGAAAGCGAGATTAGCCTTTGCATTAAGTATGGCCTTTGATTTTGATTATTATCTTTTAGATGAGGTAACAGCAGTAGGAGATATAAGCTTCAGGAAAAAGTGTAATCAGATTCTAAGGAAAAAACTTCGAAAATCTAAAATAATTATGACTTCCCATGATATAAGTAAATTAAATAAGTTTTGTGATTTATTTGTAATTCCTTATAAAAGCAATCTTATAATATTCGACAACTTTAAGGAGGCTGCTAAGTTTTATGCAGATATCTCAAAGGATTCAGCAATTCCGCAATTGGCTACTCAATCTAAATAAAAGGGAGATTATAAAAAAACATTATCTTTTAATTTTTATAGTAATTATTCCAGTTTTTCTACTTTTATTTTATTATGTTTTCATAGCATCAGATATATATCTAAGTGAATCAAAAATTACTATAAAAGAAACAGGTCAGCAATCTACTTCCTTTAATTTAGGAATTTTTTCCTTTGGAAATCCAACAGCAAGAGAAGATGCGATGTATCTTCAGGAATATATACTTTCCTATGACATGCTTGATTATCTTGATAAAAAACTTAATCTTAAAAAAATATATCAGGACAAAAAGATTGACATTATTAAAAGACTCTCATCAGATGCAACCCATGAAGAGTTTTTAAAATATTATCAAAAAAATATCGTAAATGTTCAATACGATGATACATCTTCTATTCTTACAGTAAAAGTATATGCCTTTAAAAAAGAGGATGCAAAAAGGATAAATGAAGCCATACTTGAGCAATGTGAAAGATATATAAATGGTGTATCCCATAAGATAGCAAAAGAACAGATGAACTTTATAGAGGGAGAACTTACAAATGCATATCAAAAAATGCAAGCCTCAAAGAATAATCTTATTAAATTTCAGGATATCTATAAAGTTATAGACCCTGCTCAGGAAACTCAGGCTGCAGCAACACTTGTTTCTCAGCTTGAGGCTCAGCTTGCCACTCAGGAGGCTCAACTAAAAAATTTGCTAACCTATTTAAGCGAAGACTCCTTTCAGGTGCAGGCTCTGAAGAGTCAGATAAAAGCTTTAAGGAGTCAGATAGAAATAGAAAAATCAAAGATTGTTGGTGGGGGAGATTCAAAATTAAATAAAATTACTGCTGAATATCTTAATCATAAACTTAATGTGGATTTTGCAACAGACATATACAAAGTCACACTTTCTGCGCTTGAAACTACAAGAGTAGAGGCTTCAAGAAAACTTAAGAATCTTGTTGTTATAGCATCTCCTAATTTGCCTGATGAGGCACTTTATCCAAAAAAGACCTATAATGTTTTGTTAGCTACTCTTTTACTTTTAATAGCATATGGAATCTTAAAAATTGTAATTGGAGTTATTAAGGAGCATAGAATATGAGAAGATTAATAATAATTTTAATAGTCTTAGTTTTAGTAAATACAGTTTTTGCTCAGCAGACAACTCAGACATTTCCTGGGCAAGTTCTTCAACCCATTTTTCCTTTTCAACAAACTCAACAAACTGTTATGCCTCAAACTCAAGTACAGCCAATTATTACCCCACAGCCCTCTCAAATTCAACCAGCCCTTCCTGTACAGCCAGTTCAGATTTCAGTATTCGGTGAGCAACTTTTTCTTGGCAGATTTGCCCTAGAGCAATACACAGGATTTAATCCTGACTATCAGGTTGCAATAGGAGATAGAATAACCGTGAGAATGTGGGGAGCAGTTCAATATGAAGGCACACTTACTGTAGATCCTCAAGGAAATATATTTATTCCACAGGTTGGTCCTGTAAATGTTTTAGGAGTAAGAAACGCAGAGGTAAACAATGTGGTAGAGTCTGCTATAAGAAGGGTATTTAAAGACATCGTTGGAGTTTATGCATCTTTGGAGACAGCAGTGCCAGTTAAGGTATTTGTAACAGGTTTTGTAAAAAATCCAGGGCTATATGGAGGTCTTTCATCAAACTCTGTTCTTTATTATCTTGACAGAGCAGGTGGAGTGGATCCTCAAAGAGGTAGTTTTATAGACATAACTGTTTTAAGAGGTGCTCAAATAAGAAAAAAAATTAATCTTTATGATTTTCTTTTAAATGGAAAACTTGAATTAATTCAGATGGTTGATGGAGATACAGTCTTTGTTGCACCCAAAAAAAGCACATTCACAGTTGCTGGAGAAGTATTTAATCCCTATCAATTTGAGTTTGATGGAGATTTTATATCAGGAAAGTATGCTATGGAGTTAGCAAAACCAAAACCAGGAGCAACCAATCTTACTGTGACAAGAAAACAGGGTTTAGAAAAATATACTGAATACTATTCTCTTGATGATATTGAAAAAATTCAAATTTACAACGGAGACGAAATAAATGTATTTTCTGACAGATACCCCGGAACAATTCTTGTAAGAGTGGAAGGAGCACATGCAGGTTCTCGTGCATTGGTGCTTCCCTATGGAGCAACATTGAAAGATGCTTTACCAAAAATTGTTCCAAATGTGAGATCAAATCTCGAAGCCATACAGATATATAGGAAGTCAGTTGCCCAAAGGCAGAAAGAGATGATTATTGCCTCCCTTCAACAACTTCAGTCCTATGCCCTAACAGGAAGAGCTGAAACTCAGGAAGAGGCAAACCTAAGGGCAAAAGAGGCAGAATTGATAATGAAATTTATTGATGTTGCTAAAAATATTGAACCTAAAGGACAGGTAGTTTTAGGCTCTTTAGAAGAAGCAAAACAGATGCTTCTTGAAGATGGAGATGTGATAGTTATTCCTGAGAAAAAATCTACAGTATTAGTCCATGGAGAGGTGAGATTTCCAAATGCAATTTTGCATTTACCTAATAAAGACATTAATTACTATATGGAACAAGCAGGAGGATTTACCCAGAGAGCTAATAAAAGTGTAATCATTGTTTTACACCAAAACGGAAAATTTGAAGAAGCTGATAAAGCAAAAATTCAACCTGGCGATGAAATCTTTGTGCTTCCTAAGATTGAGGCAAAGAATATAGAAATTGTAAGAGGTATCACCCAGATACTTTATCAGATTGCTGTAACAGCAAGGGTGCTGTTGATGGCATGGTGAGAGAAATTAAAAAATTTTTTACTAAAATTATGTTAAGGATGAAAAAAAGATTTTCAAATTTTATTAAAAAATTTAAAACACCTACACATTTAGATGGAGTTATCGATGGTGTTATTTTTGGCTGGGTAATCTCTACTAAAAATCCTAAAATTGAAGTATTTATCAATGGTCGAAAATCTGTCTCCTTGGAGTCTTCTACTAACATTATTCCTTCACCTGAAATTCATCCAGAAGCATATAGGTTTTGGATAGACCTAAAGAAATCTCAACTTTCAGAAAATGATGAATTAGAATTATTTATAAATGGTAAAAAAATAAAAGGACCAATTAAACTGCAGAAATCTTTATGCTTTGCAAAAATAGACCAGTTTTCTGGATACGAATGCATTGGTTGGGCAGGCTCTGTTTTCGGGGAGATTCCTGAAATAAAAGCTGTTATAGATGAAAAGATTGTTGAAGTGGATTTTGAATGGTTTTTTAGGGAAGATTTTAGAAAAATGAATATAAGGGTACCAACAGGTTTTAAATTTAAAATACCTGAAGACTATCTTGATGGAAGATCTCACAAAGTTACCCTCATAAATACACTAAATGATAAGATCCTCTGTAAAGAAAAAGATTTCAGTTTTTATATAAAAAATTTCTATCTTGATAAAGTAGATAAAGATTCCATTGAAGGCTGGATACAGGTGGGAGATTTTCCTGGACCTGTTGATTTAGATATCTTTATTAATAACACAAAATTAGCTACTGTTAGATCAGAATTTATAAGAGAAGATGCAGAAAGAGAGTATGGTAAAGGTTGCTATGGTTTTTATTACAGCATTTCTGAAGAGGAAAAAGACCTTATAAGCAAAGGAGAAAGCTACTCTTTCTATATAGCAAATACGAATATAAAAATTGCAGATTCATACAAAACAGTTAATGTTATAGATATTTTAGAGGGATTAGAAAAGGTTGCCCAATCTTTAAGGATGGAAGGAAACAAAATCTTAGCTAATTATATCAAAACAGG
>CAZTGC010000016.1:5356-7367 GCA_964612975.1 uncultured Dictyoglomota bacterium
TAGATGTAATAGATGTAATAGATGTAGTAGATGTAATAATTCCTGTTTATAAAAGCAAAGAGGAAACAATTAAATGTATTGAGAGTGTCTTGAGTGCTAAGACAAATATAAAATATGAAATAATTGTAATAAATGATTGTAGTCCTGAACAAGATTTAACAGAAGCATTGCGAAAATATGCGATGGAACAGAAAATCACTCTAATAGAAAATGAAGAGAATTTGGGTTTTGTTAAGAGTGTGAATTTAGGGATGAAACTTCATAAAAATAGAGATGTAGTCCTTTTAAATTCAGACACCCTGGTTCCAGATTACTGGTTAGATAGACTAAAAATAGCAGCATATTCTTCTAAAAATGTTGCTACAGTTACTCCTATGTCAAACAGAGCTACTATTTTAAGTATTCCAAAGCCAAATTTTGACAATGAAATTCCCTCAGGTTTTGATTATAAAAAGTTAGATGCCATATGTCAGGAAGTTAATAAAGGGACAGTTGTAGATATCCCCACAGCAATAGGCTTTTGTATGTATATCAAAAGAGAGTGCTTAAATGAGATTGGTTACTTTGATGAAGAAAGGTTTGACAAAGGCTATGGTGAAGAAAATGACTTCTGCCTTAAAGCTTCATCTGTTGGCTGGAGGCATGTAGCTTGTTTAGACCTCTTTGTGGAACACCATGGGAGCCTATCATTTGGAACAGAAAAACCAGAAAGAGTAAAAAAGGCTTTACAGATAATCAATAATCTTTATCCTGATTACAATTTGAGAATTCAAAAATTTATAAGAAAAGATCCTATAGCACCTTACAGAAATAGGATAATTAAAGAGATCTTAAAGGAAAAATATAAAAAATTTGCTTTAATTGTAATTCATTCCTGGGGAGGAGGCAGTTTAAAATACTGCAAAGACATTGCAAAGTCTCTTTCAGAAGAGGGAATTGGTTCATTATTCCTCTTTAGCGCTAATGGTAAGATACATATAAACCTTTTTGAGGAAGACAAAAGTGATAAAGAGTATATAGGATTTAATTTCAATGAATACATCCCAATAAAAGATGTTTTTGAAGAAATAAAGGATTTATCTATAATTTTTGTTCATTTTAATCAAACTGTAGGCTTCAAAGATTTAGATGTGTTTAAGATACCTGAATATCTTAATATCCCCTATTTTGTTACTATCCATGATTATTTTTATATCTGCCCAAGGATAAACCTTGTAAGTTCAGGAGGTTTTTTCTGTGGAGTTCCACAAGTAGAGACATGTGAGCAGTGTTTATCACTGGGAGAATTAGAAAAAGATTTAGATTTGCTATTTAAAAAGAAATTTGATTCTTCTATTATTAAGTGGCGTAAATATTATGGAGAGATTTTGAGAAATGCTAAAAAAGTAATTTGTCCATCTGAAACAGCAAAAGATTTTATAGAAAAGGTTTTTCAAATTAATAATATTTCTGTTTTACCTCATCCTGAAAGAATCTCATCTGTGATTTATAAACCCGAGAAAGCTCAAAAAATTAAAATAGCTATAATTGGAGCAATAGGACCACATAAAGGATATTATCAAATCCAAAAATTAATAGAATACTCAGAAAAGAATAAACTTCCCTTTGAGTTTATCTTTATAGGATATACGGCAAACAATAAAAATTTAGCTATGCATAAAAATGTCATAATAACAGGACCCTATGAACCCTTTGAATTGCCAGCTTTAATTAAAATCTATAAACCACATCTTGCTTTATTTCTTAATATTTGGCCAGAAACATATAATTACACCCTTTCTGAGGCTTTGCAAAATGGTCTTTATCCTGTGGCTTATGATATTGGTGCACTTTCAGAAAGGATGAGAAAATTAGGCATCGGAACTATTATTCCATTTCCTTCTACAACTGAAAAAATTGCAGAAATACTTCAAGAAATATTTAATAATGGATTTTGTAGCAGAGAAGTATCCATAAATAATGAATACAAATCAATTTTGGAGGACTATTATGGTATCAATAAAGAAGAAAT
>CAZTGC010000017.1:0-7321 GCA_964612975.1 uncultured Dictyoglomota bacterium
CATTGGATTCCCTAAAATGCTCTAAAAATTCTATCCTTTCAGGCAGGGTAAAAAAGGTCTTAATAGGGCTTCCTTCATTGTGGTCAAGTCTAAAGAGATATTGGATGACCTTCCAATGCTCATTAAGATTTAGATTAAATTTTTCATTGATTTTCCTCAAAACTAATGTTGAAAGATGGCTTAAGGAAGGATTAGCCTCTATTTTCTGCTCCTTCGCCTCTGGCATATCTATGCCAAGAATTGAGAGGAAATCTAATATCACATTACCCTCAGTAAGATTTTTTCTATCGTAAATCTTTGGAATTATTGTAGCTTTCGGCAAATATGATTTCCATCTTTCCAATACATTGTCATACATTGCCACCCGTGTTAACCATTCATCAAAAGATATTAATGTAAAATTTGCTTTTCCTCTTATTTCCCAATCTTTCACTGTCTGTGAATACGAGGATTCATGCCATACATCCTGTCTCCTCAGATAGACAATTATATAGATTGTCACAAAAATATTACTTAATTTTGCATTCAATTTAGAAAATAGTTTTTCATCAGTTAATTCCATAAATATTTCAGAGGAAATAACTACCCTTTCTGGCATAGAACTATCAATTTCAGATTTTAATTCATCAATATATTCCTCAAATGATTTAGGAATGTATAAACTTTCTACTACCTTAGGTTTATATAAAGAATAGGTAATGTAATAATGAGCTGGCATATCTCCTCGATTAGATAGTCCTACTTCTGGATATAAAATCCTATACTTTTCTAATAGTGTTGTTCTATTTCTATGTAAGAATACTTGAATAGCAGAAGATCCAGTTTTAAATGAGCCTATGTGCAAATATAGTTTCATAATAATTTCCTCCCTGAAATTTTTAAACTAAGTATTCTTTATGATCAAAAAAGACTGTTTCATTCTGATATTGTATGTTACCTAAAATCAGGGTATTGTCCTCGAAGTGAGAGAAGCTAAGGAAAAGAGGAAGCAAGGGTAACCCTTGAATACAAAGATATATAAATAGGAGAAAGCCAAGCCTTTGATTTGATGAAAAAATTACTACCATCTTAATCATTTCTTTGAATTCTTAAGACATCTATCTTATCTTCAGAACTTCTTTTAATGACTCCTAAAACAACAGATTCTCCATTTTTTAATGTAAATGGACTGAAGGAAAATCGTGCTCTCTTTGCATTGGGATTTTCTGAATGTTTTTGAGCGAAATAAGGTGAATTTATATACCACTCATAATATATAGATTCTCCATTTGATTTAGTACAGAAAAGTTCAAAATCCTCTTGTTTAAAATTTTTATTTATGACTATAACTCCTTTTAAATATATAGGCAACCCATCTTCCAATCTTTTTGGTAATGGATCAATATACCAATCTGAAATATACTGATTAGAGGCAACATTTCCAAGTAAATCAAGTTTGTAATTTAATAAAATATTTAATCTTCTTCTTATACACCATTGAGCTGCTGTTCCACAGGCTACGATTTCCCATTCGGGATTTGATTTAATAAATTCATTTACTGCTTTAAAAACTCCGTGATGTATGTGTGACGGTTCTGGATTCCAATCATCGCCAATAAGCACACCTTCTGGCTGAAGATATTGTGTTAGGTATCCTAATTGCCTTTTGGTGTCTTCATAACTATGGGATGTGTCAAGATAAATCCAATCCAATTTTTCTGAAAAGCTAACATTTTCCACAAAATCCTCTATAATATT
Organism: uncultured Dictyoglomota bacterium; assembly: GCA_964612975.1. GTDB lineage: Bacteria > Dictyoglomota > Dictyoglomia > Dictyoglomales > Dictyoglomaceae > NZ13-RE01. The sequence goes on from CAZTGC010000017.1 coordinate 1,738, forward strand.
GATTTCAGTTACATCAACATAGGGCAATACTTTTCTTTTTGTATCTTCTCTTGCATATTTTGTGGTTACTTTTCCAAAGGCTGTGTAGGGAGAAGTTTCACCCCAACCAAATTTTTCACCAATCTTACTCCAGGGATCCACAAGATAAATCTTCTTTGGCTTCAATTCATTTAACAAGACTTCTGCAAAATTACCTCTATATACGCCAATTTCCGCACCTATTCCACCAATTTTTGCAAACTTTAAAATGTATTTTCGAGCATCCAACCTTTTTAATTCACCTTCTGGAAAGGGAAGTTCTCCTACTTCCGCTAAATAGTCCCAATCAACATTAAATGGATCTAATTTAAATTGGGAAAGTTTAGAAAACTCACTATAAGCTTTTTTAATATTAGGAAATAAATCATAATATTTTTCTGTATTTTGTTTGCCTTTCGCTCTTAAACTATTGATAAAGTCTATTAATTCTTGTTTTTCTAAATTAAGCCCTAAGAAATCGTTAGTTATGTCACGGATTTTTTCAATTGCAGAATCAACCTCTTCCTCATATAGTGTTTCATATGTAATTTCTTTACAAGCATCCTTTTTGCTTCTAATTTTTTTGTAAACTCTTCTGAGAAGACTCCTATCCAATAATTCCTGAGTGATTAACTCCTCTATTGGAATGGGATTATTAAACAATTCCCTATTTATTTTGTCCTCTGAATATTGCTTTGGACCCCATATATCAGTTATTTTGGCAAAATGGAGACTGAGCAATCTTTGTTGGAAATTCATTCTATATAAAAATAAATGCTTATAGCCAAGTAAGTTTGTAATATCTGCCAAAAGAAGACAGAATTTTTCAGGAATAGTCTCAACACGCTGTTTAATCAACTGTCTTTCTTTTAGTACTCCTAATAGGAGAGCCCTCTTTTCATTTTCATCCTCAAGTTTAGTAATATGTCCATAACATCTGTCCAGATTAAAAGGTTCATGTTCAACACATTTTATATCTTTATATATTGACTCAAGTAAACTACATAGCCATCTTGTGAAGTTGGTTCCTCCGGTTCTCCTTAAAGTCCAGATAATTAGCATCATTCCTCCTTTAGAAAAAATTGATAAAACTTCTCTACTTCTGCCGATTGCCCTCCAAAAATGTGTTTAGCCTATGTTAATCATGATGTTGAACTACTCCTACAATAAGTAATTATCAACAGGTGTTCAATCTCCATCTCTGTGACAGTAAAGTTTATTTAGATATCTTATTAATTCAGAGCTATTTTTATACCTAATAGAAATCTCTGGATCATAGAATCCTTCATCTCTCTCTTTTATTGCCAAATAGTACTTCTTATATTCTCTTGCACTCTCAAAATGTTGTTTTCTAAAAACCTCTGTTATAACCTTTCTTTTAAATTCTTTATGATACTTAAGATGAAGTAGAAAAGCCTCTCCTTCTATAACTTTATTGGCTGGAGTTATAAAATGTATCCCTTCACAAAGCCTTACCCAAGGATAGTATTTTAAAATTGGATATTTAACGCTTGTAAAATCAACGACGCTAACAAGTGGACAAATTCTTTGTCTTAGGTTAGATGAAGATGTTTTTTCACAATTGGAATATTTGCCTCTTGCTAAAAAGTTAATAATGAAAGGATATCTGTCGAAAAATAGCTCAATATCAAAGGGATTTACCATTGAAAAATCAAGATCACTAAGCCTCTTAGGATAAATATCTAACAAATCTGCTCTTATAGCATTATAACCCTTGTTCTCCACTGTCTTTATATATTCTTTAAGATTTACATTTTCAGAATCAGGATAAATTAGAAACTCATCTGCATCTATAAGTAATACCCACTTTCCAAAACAAAAATTCGAAAGAATAGCATGCTGCCAAACTACACCATAGTGAGAGGCTTTATATTCTGTATCGACAGAGAAAACTACCACATCAGATTGTTCTAATAAATACTCTCTTGTACCATCATCAGAGATATTATCAATAAAGATAAATGACTCAATCCCGATCTTTCTATAGTAACTCAAAAAATGAGGAAGAATTGACCTTTCATTTCTAATGGGAATTATGGCTATAGGGTCTCTAAGTATTATTTCTTTTAATTTACTGCTTTCATTAAGCAATTCCAATTGATTAGAATTACGATTTAAAATTACCTTGCTTGCTGAACTCCATACCTTAGGAGGATATAACCTATTGCTATTTTTAATTTCATGTGCTAATTTAAAGTTATTATCTGTATCTAAATGCACATAAGATATAGGATTTGATCTTGAGGGATAGAAGTAATTATTCCACATATGAACAGGATGCGATGAAGAGTTTACCCTGTATTGCTTAGAGACAAAATACTCAGAAGAGTTTGGAACTATCTCGTTTAATGAGAGCAAAATTCCCACTAAGACATCTTCGTATAAATATAAGTTCAAGATAAATTGCCACTTTGGATCTTTAACAGTTTGTAAAATCTTATAAATAGAAAATCTTGTTAGACAGTATCCGCTTCCACCATCAGCATATGTGATATTGTGGTAAAATGATTTATCCAGAAAAAATTTATAGACTTGATTCTTAACCTTATTTTTATGCCATGTTCTATCAACATCTAATCCCTTCTTCATACTTCTTCCATAGTAGTGATGTTTCCTATATTCTAAATTGGCTAAAAATTTCTCTACATCTATGTAGGAATCATCATCAATTTTGAAAACATAGTAAAAAGGAGTGTTGTAATAGACCCACTCTAAAAGAGCTATTGTCTTTTTTGGCAGAGATTCATAGTCATCAGATACATTAAGATAGAGTACATCTTCAGCAACATAGTTTTTATTAGAACCGCCAACTACAATAAGATAGGGAATCCTCAATCTATTAAGATCTTTTATATACGTCTCTCTTATCTGGTTGATTCTTGTATCCAGATTTTTTTGACAAGAATATATAATAAAAAGTGTGTCATTGAAAAATGGATGGAATTTATCATCATTCAAATAAACTTCGGGCGGATTTTGAAGCCATTTTAACTCTTTTAATTTAATTAAGTTTTCTACTTCTTTTTCATATCTCCCCACATTAAACAAAGCGGTCTCTATAGATGGAGGTAAAATCTTTTCCTTTTCTATAATTTCTAACTTATCTAACAAAGTTGTTATAACTCTCATTCTATACAATTTAGAAACGTTATCAGAAAAATTAATTGCGAAGGGATAACCTATAAAAGCATGCTTCTCAGAATTTTTGAGAATGTATGGAAGAATTTCTCTTATTTTACTCTCGTTCATATCAATTAAAGCCTTACCTAACTCATTCTCAATGTACCAAGAGAGATTTTTAGGTACTTCCTGTATATGTTCTCTAATCAAACTTGCTATATATTTAGACTCATATTTATTGCAAGAAGAGGAGAGGAAAGGATGGGCATAATACCTTAAAATCTCTTCTTTATCTAATCTACTAAGTTCTTCAAATATCAGCTTAGCATTTTTCTCATCTCCCTTACACATTAACGAGTAACCAAGCTCTCTTAACATAAATACAGCATCTTTATTGTTGTGGAAAATAAAAAACCTTATAGCTGTAAGGACTTCTATTAGAGCAATTTCCCTCAAATTAGAACTCTCAAATAAATTTTTCAGATTTTCCCAGTAGCTCTTTGCCTTTTGTAAAATTGGTTCTCTATCTAAAATGTTGTTGTCCATAAATTCCCAAAAATCATAATTAAGTCCGTAATTTCTTATACAGCAATTTATCAAGTCTATTTGTGTCCACGGCGGTAAGTATGGAACAACAGATAGCAGACTAATAGCGGTTAAAACAAGATATTTGTCATAAACTCTTGAAAACCATCTTTCTTCATCATTAAAGGAGTCAAAAAAATGGATAAGTGCATATATTAATTTATCAGTTAGTTCCCAATCTGAATAATCTAAATTATTCAGAATCTTATTATTTATAAAGTAATATATACACTGTGTTGCTAACCATCCCGGAACATTCTTATCCGATAGTTTATGTATGATGTTTTGAGCTACGTTTGGATCTTCAGTAAATATTAAATATAAGCAGAGGTGATATTTATTCGGAATATCTAATTTTTTGATCAAATTGACATCTAATTGTCCTCGAAGGAGATCAACCTTTCCTTCAACACAAGCAATAGGTATTAGTGAAAAAAGTATATCTTCTCTTTTTATAATTAGAAAATTACTAAGAACTAACTCGGTCACATTAGTTTTAGACTGTCTCATTAATAGATGCTTTGAAATCTCTATAAAATACTCATTGAATATCTTTGCTCCAAAGTCAATTTCATTCTTAACCTGAAGATTTATTAATTGTTCCTCTACATCAATAGCCTCGAATGAAGAATGGAGATTAGAGGAATGAAGAAATTCAAGAATCTTGTTATGTAATTCTTTTTGTGTTATAAGCATATTCCTGATTTGGGAGGAATAAAAAAAACAAGCTAAAGCATGTAGTGAGAAAAATTGTTTTATTGGATGTTGATAGGAAATATCACCAAAATCCCATATAAATATTCTTTTGAACCATTCAACAATCTGAGAAATTTTGATATCAAAACATACTTCTTCAGTCAAAACTTGAATTTTCAATATGTTATTTTCTGATTCAGACAATTCCGTCCATAGAACATCTGGAATAGGAATTATCATTTTGTTTTTAATTGTGTAAAATTGTCCTGTATCAATACGAGATTTATTAGTAATTAAAGATAAAGACTTAATTTTTTCATAATCAGAATTTTCTGGTAAAATTATATGAAATAACTCTACTCCCGGTTTTAAAGAGGACAAAATTGAGTAAAACTCAGTTAAATAATCTTTCGGATGAGTTGTTTCAGAAAAGTCTCTAACTTTGAGTGCTATATACTCTTTAGGACTGCTGGGTAATACTCCTTTGTTTTTTTTGTATACAACAGATATTTCATGTTCCGTATTATCGAGAATAAAATCAGGTAATTTTACGCAAAATCCATGCTTGCCATCTCCGATCCCTGCCTGGAGCAAGTCCTCTCTAAACTGGTCTGCCACCCCCTCTGCCACTGGAACATCATCTGTAAGAATAACTACTTCAACTCTCTCTTGAGGATTGATTTCATTATAAGCCCATCCAATAACATACAGACCTTTAATTCCATCAAAGTTACCTTTATAGGCTTTTATTTTATTTAAAATTAGCTTTGTTTTTCCTAAAATCCTCTCCGTATTTTTTATTTCAGCCTTTATTTCATGATCCTTATCATCAGCTAATCTTTCAGGCAATTTTATCTTGAATCCATATCTTCCATCTCCGATCCCTGCCTGGAGCACATCGTCTCTAAACTGGTCAGCCACACCCTCTGCCACTGGAACATCATCTGCAAGAATAACCACTTCAAGTCTCTCCTCAGGCTTATCAGGATTCCATGCCCAACCAACGGCAGTAAGACCATCTACACCATCAAAATAACCTTGAAATGCAGTTTTTTCATTAGAACTATTTTTTTCCATGGTACTAATCCTCTATAGTTTTTTGGATTGTCAAAACTTTTTAAACAATAAGGCTAAAAAGTCTTAT
>CAZTGC010000018.1:0-2030 GCA_964612975.1 uncultured Dictyoglomota bacterium
GATGGAGAAAAATATTTAATAGGAAAGTATAGAAAGTGTAGTTATGGGAGATATTTTCATATTCTTTCTACTAATATACCTGAATTTTATTGGCATAACAGCATAGTAAGTAATGAAAGAGATATTGAAATTTTAAGAGATAAAGAAGTAAGAATTTTATTAGATAAAGATATAATAGAGATTAAAAAGGAGGTGTAAGGTATGTTATTAGAGATAGGGATGACAAAAAGAGAAGATAGTTCATATTATTTTATTGTAGCAAACGATTTAGATTTTAATATAGAAGAAGTATATACCTTAATAAAGAATAACTTTGAATTAATAGATAGAACAACTTATGATAAAGATGAATTAAATAAATTTATAACTCGTAAAATAGAAAAAGTAATCGTAGAACAGTATTATATTGAAAATTCAGAGTATATTATTTTTGTTTATAAAGGAATAGAAGGAGGTGAAGAAGATGTTAATGGAATTAATTAAACGATATAAAAAAGAATTAAAAGACATACAATTAAAGAATTATAACGAAATATTTCAAAGCAGTGAATATGTAAGCAAAGAAGATAAATTTAATTGGAATTATATAAAACTTTTATATAAAATGATGGTTCCAATAGATATAGATAGTATCAAAACAGATGTTTTGGATATACAAAATAATGGGATAGGTTTTTATTTTATTAACAATAAATTATATTTTGCGTTAGATTTAGAAATGATATATCTAAAATTTCCATATAATGATAAACAGAAATTAGAATTAACAAAACAAGTAGCACTTTATTTACATAATACAATTAATGATATTATTAATCATATAAGTAAGGATTTAAAAGTAATTAAAAAGAGGAGTTATTATAGTTTTAGTTCTATGTTTATAGAAGTAAAAAAGAATGTAAATACTGATATAATGTCAGGTAGTTTAACTACGTTAGCTTATATGAATTCTTTTTATTTCAATACAACTAATATACCTTATGTTTCAATACATTACAATAAAGGTAAGTATATTTTTGTAATAACATTGGATTATAAATTCTTTTTAGAATACAGGAATTGTTTATTATTTTCTTTAACTGTAATGAAATCAGTAATAAGTCAGAATAATGATGATTTAAGAATAAGTATGAAGGAAAATAATCTATTACTAAAAAGATAAGGAGGTGGTTAGTATGTATATACCTGTAGATAGTAAGATATTGAAGTTAGTAAAAAGAATAATGAATTTAATAAAAGAAGGAAAAATTAAGATTAGAATATCTGAAAACTATCTAATTATTTTTACTCCATATATGATTACTAAAACATATTATTTTACAACGGATGGATTTAAGAATAATTTTAAAGGTAAAGACTTTGAAATAGTTAAAGTAGATGAGAAAGAAAGAAAGTTAATTTTAAAAGAGATAGAAAGAACAAAAATAGAAGAAATTATAAATGATTTTCTAAAAGAAGGGAAGAATAAATATTTCCAAAAATGGAAATCAAAGAATAATTTAGAAGAGGTTTTAATAGCAAGTTATGAATTAGCAAATAAAGAATGCATTCTGAATTTAGATTTCTTAAAAATCTTTGATGAATTCTATGAAGGAAGTTATGTTATAACTTTTTTAAATGAAGTATATATTATTACAAACGATACAAGTAATTTAAATAATGATAATTACTTAATAAATACCTATACAATAATAGCACCAAAAAAGTTTAAAGAATTTAAGGAGGATTATAATTTAGGTAATTTTAAATTTAAGAAGGAGGTGTTTGAGTTATGTTAATGAATTACTATGAGAATACAAGTTTAGGAGAGTATAGTTTTAGTTATATTATACCTAAAGAATTAAAACAGAAGTATAATTTAGATTTCCAAGTAAAGTTTTTAGAAGATGAGAACGGTTTTTATGTTTTAGAATTTTTTAATTTAGAAGGAATAAATTTAGATTATATACCTGAAATAACAGAGAATGAATTAATTCAATATTTAAAATTCTTTGGAGGTGATGAGTAATGAATATTTTTAAGAGTATAAA
>CAZTGC010000018.1:2040-7173 GCA_964612975.1 uncultured Dictyoglomota bacterium
TTATTTTCTTGTTATATCTGAACCTAGTGGAATTGAAAGAGTAATTTTAATAATGTAGAAGAAGTAAGTATAAAGAAAGATGAGAAAGATTTAGTAATAATTTATATCAAAGATAGAGTTCAAAAGGAAAAAAGAATAGAATTAGATTTAGAAAAAGTTTATATAAATCCAAAGGTTTTAAATTTATTAAGAAATGAGAAAACAATAGAGATAATGAGTTATTTATTAGTAGAAGGATATAAGAGTTTGAAATATTCAATAACAGAGATAAAGATAGAAACAAAAGCTAATTTAATTATACTTTCATTTAATACTATCTTTCCATATGATTTTGAAATAAATGATTTTAAGAGATTACAATATCTTTCATTAGATTTAAGTTTTACAATCAAAGGGATATAGGAGGTGGTTAATATGTTAAAGATGATGTTTAAGAAAGGACAGGGATGGATAAGAGTAAAAGATATAGAAGAAGCAAAGAAAATTTTAGAAGAGAATTCAAAGAAAGATTATTTTACCTTTTGTTTCTATACCTATCCTAATAAACAAACAAAGTTAAAGATAATAAAGAAAGTGAATAGAAGAATAAAAGAGTATGAATTAAATGAAATAGTAGGAGGTGAAGGAAATGAGAATTAAAGAGGGAAAGGATTTTAATGTAATGAATTTAATAGATAAGCTTATAAGTTTAAATGAATTAGATAAAAGAATAGAGATAGAATTAGAAAGTATAGAAAGTTTAATAACTACTGCAGTAATATTGAATGAATTTTTAAATGAAATAGAGTTTAGAAAGGAATTATTAGAGATGGATTTAAATATACCTGAAATAATATTGATTTTTAAAGACAAGGAATTTAATTTAAATAAAATGAATGAAATAGCAGAAAGAATGATTTATATTAACATTTAAGGTAAAGAAAAAGTAAATAAAAATTTTTAACATTTCAGATAAGGAGGTGGTTAAAATGAATGAATAAAAAGAAATGTCTATAGCCAACCACTTGTTAGGTATATAAACTAATAACATAAAGGAGGTGTAGCTATGAGTAGAATAGAGGAGAAGGAAGTATATAAGGAGCAGGTGATAAATGGGTTAGCTGCGATAGTGAAGGAGTTGAAGGAGATAAGGAATGAGATAATAGAGTTGAAGAAGATGGAAGTTGAGATATTGAAGTTATTGAATACGATAAGTTATAGGTATTGGAGAGTGAATCAGGATAAGTTAGGGAATGATAGGAATGGAAAGAAGGAGGAGAGGGTAGAGAAAGTAGAGAAAGTAGAGAAGAAGAAGCCGTATTATGATGAAGAAGAGATAATATAAGGGATAAAAAAGAGGGGATAAAATCCCCTCTTTTTTTCTATTATGAAGGGGGTGGAAAAATGAGGGTAGGGATAACAGTAATGATAGAGATAGAGGATATGAAGGAGTTAAAGGAGGAGTCGAGGAGGAGGAGGATAACGATAAACAAGTTAATAAGTAAAATAGTTAGTGAATATGTGGAGGAGATAAGGAAGATAAAGAAAGAAAGGATGAAAGAAGAGATAAAGAAAGAAAGGGGGTGTAGATATGGAAAGATATGAGTTAATAGATTTAGAGGAGATAGGGAAGGAGAGAGAAAAGAAAGAAGAGAAAGAAAGGAGGGGAGTGATAAGAATAAAAGAAGTGATAGAGAGGATGAGAGATAGAATAGAGATAAAAGAAGAAAATATAGAAAGGAAAGACTTACTTAATGATATCGCATTCTACTTAAAAGAAAATATATGCGAAATGTTAAAATTAATTTCTTTCTTTATTTTCTCCTTCTTTACTTTCATTTTTCCTATTAATTATGCTTTTCTTATTCTTTCTTTCTTTCTTTTTATTATGCTATTTTATAAAAGGATTTAAATCTACTTTCTTCCCTTCTTCTCCGTTTATTTTTAAATCTATTGAAATCTTTGTATTTTTTAATTCATTCACTGCATTTTTGAAATCTGTTATTGAAGTTGAAAAAGTATTCACAGCTTGTTTGAAAACATCCTCGGGTTCTTGTTGTTTCTCTATCGTTCTTTGTAATTTACTTAATTCCTCATTTATTTTCCTTGGTAAAGTATCTCCTATCACTTGTTGTGCTTCTTTTAAAATATCTTCAGGAATTTCTTCTAAACTTTTATAATTTTTTCCAAACTCTAAAATCCCTTTACTCCTTGCTATAAATTCAGCTTGATTTATTAACATTCTTTCAAACTGTTCAGACATCTTCTGAATATTCTGCAATGAAGATAAATTTAACCCTGCTTCCCTAAACTCTACAGTTAATTCATTTAACTTCTTTATTAAACTTTCTCTTTCTTCTAAAGTTCTTGTTTTACTTAATTCTTTTTTAGTATCATCTATCTTTTGCCATATATCATTTAACTTTTCTCTTTGTTTTGAAATCTCATTTTTAAAATCATCTGTTATACTCTTTGCTTGTTTTGGTAAAAACTTCTCTATCTCTGATTTAAAACTTACTATAGCATTCTTTATACCTTCTTTTACTTCTTTTAATTCATCGCCTATTTTGTCTATTATCCCTTTAAAAACTCCTACAGTAAAATTCTTTTGTAATTTCTCTATATTCTTTAAAGTCTCATTATCTTCTTTAAAAACTTCTTTTAAATCCAAGAAAATCTTATTTATTAACTCTAATAAACTACTTACATTACTTCCTTGTAAAACATTCTTATTTAAATAAACTAAAATCTCTTTAAAAGTTTTATCATTTAAAGAAAATAAGTTAACTATATTATTCTTTAAGTCTTCAAAAAACTTACCTAAATCAAGTTGTTTTTCTACTAACTTTTCTAACTGTTTTTTAACTTCATCTAATCCAGTTTCTTTCTCTTCTTTCTTTTTTTCTCTCTCTCTTATCTCTACTTCTATCTTTTGTTTAAAACCAGGTAATATATTGATTACTCTATTTATTTTACTTATTCTATCATTTAGTAAATCTAAAAATCTTTCTAACTCTACTTTTTTATCTTCAGGAAGTAATCCCGATATTATCATTCTTTCTATAATTGTTCTTTGTTTAACTAAAATTTCTAAAGTATTTCTTAAACTATTATTAAAATCATTATAACGATTGTTTAAAACTTCTAAACTATCACTCCTTGCTAATTCTTTTAAATTCATTGCAATATCTTCAAATAATCTATCACTACTCTCAAGGATTTTCTCAAACTTCTTTATAAACTCATCTGTAAATTCCTTTAACATTCTTTCTGCTTCATCTTTACTTGTTATTAAAATCTCTTCTACTTTTTTATAATCTGTTATTAAAGTTTTATTCTCTTTATCAAAACCTACTGTTCCTTTTTTTGATGCATCTATTAAAAAGTTTAATTTATCCCATTGTTTTATCGTTTCAAACAATAAATTATTACTTCCTTCAACATTACTTGCTAATTCTTTCCATTTATCTCCTAATAATTCTGTTTCCTTTAAACCTTCTAATAAATTCTTATTTATACCTTTAATTCCTTCTTTACCTGTTTGTATAAACGTTAAAATATTCTTATACTCTAATTCTGTTGAAAATTTTTTACTTTCTGTTAATAACCTTGCTTGAAAATCCGCTAAGTCTTTATTTATTCTTTTTCTTATCTCCTGTTCTTTTTCTGCTAATCTTAAAATCTCCTGTTGAATTTTCTTTGTTTTTTCTAAACTTTCTAATCTTAATTGTAATGCACTTTTTGTATTATTTATAATCTCTAATTGCTTATTAAAACTTTCTATAATTTTCTTTCCTTCATCTCCTAATTTATCTTCATTTTGTTTTAATCCTACTATTAAAAAAACTATCCTTTCTTCTAATTCATCTAAATTTTTTATTGTATTCTTTAAACCCTCTTCATTTGTTAAATCTATGTTATTAAATATATCCTTAAAGTCAAACTTTATCTTATCTAAACTATCTTTAATATTTTTAAAATTCTTCTCTAATTTATCAGTCTTAAGATTTTCAAGGTAAAAGCTTATATCATCTGATGCTTTCCTAAAATTCTCTTTTAGAACTTCTAAATCCTCTTTATTTAATTCACTTACTTTTAAATCTTTTATTTTATTCTTAAAATCTTCTAAATCCTCATCTTTTAACTTCTTTAAAGTCTCTCTGATATTATTTAATTCTGTATTTAAATTAGTAAATCCATCTTTTAAATCTTTTCCTTCTTTTGTTGCTTTTAATAACCCCTTACTAAAAGATATTATATTTTCATTTAAATCCTTACTTATATTATTCACATCTTTTAAACTATCTACCATTAACTTACTTCCACGTGTAATAACTTGTTGCAATTCTTCTGCTTTTTTCCTTGCTCTTATAAAATAATCAACTAATGTTCCTATTACTGTTAAACCTGCTGTGACAGCTAAACCAATAAATGTTAATCTTAATAAACCACCTAATGTCATTAAATTCTTAATCCATATCGGTAATAAATTACTCTGTTTTGCTATCATTAAAACTAATATACTATCTATTGATATCAATAAATCACTTATAAAACTTAAATTCTTTGTTATTACTTCAAAACTTTTACCTAAAGTACCTATTGATAAAAATAATCCATTCAATGAACTATTTAATAATTCATTACTTTTTGCTGCATTTACTAAACCAAAACCTAACTTCTGCACCAAACCTACAAAAAGTTTTACTGCCTCAAGAGTTGTCTGACCAAAAGTATTAAATATCTGATCCCTTAAATCCTCAAGATTAGATAACATTTGTTTTAATGAAAGATTACTTTGAACTGCTACATCTTGATATAACTCAAGATATTTTAATAAAGCCTGTCTATTCTTTTCTAATGCTTCTTCATTATTCAATATCAATCTCCCACTACTATCTAAAACTCCACCTAATTCCTTTATCTTTGTATTAGTCAATGTTATTTGATGTCTTAAATTTTTCCAAGCCTGTGCATCTCCTTCTAATGCTCTACCTATGTTTAATAAAACACTACTTAACTCTTGGTCAAAAGCTATAGCTACACCTATTGCTTCCTTGGTTATCTTTAAACTCTCTATATAACTATGTCCTGTTGCTAATAAGTTTTTATACCCTTCTGTTATCTCCCTTAATGTAAAGGGAGTTATTAATG
>CAZTGC010000019.1:0-6636 GCA_964612975.1 uncultured Dictyoglomota bacterium
GAGCCTATGAAGACTTCTTACTTGCCTGTTTGGTTAATGGATACAGTAAAGCAAGAATTCCTTAGTTATGTAAGAGTTTAGGAATTCCCTATTCAGAAGATGCTCTTCAAATACTTGAGGAATTCATTGAAGAAAAGATTGATTAGAGGTTTTACAAAGTCTTATATCAAGCGATGAGGATTGATTCAACTGATATAAAAAATGTTTTAGATTTACAGAGTGTGGCAGGGGTAGAGAATGCTTAAAAGAATTTACAAAGCTTTTTTAGCAATATTTGCAAACTTTTTGGGAGGTGTTGCATATTTATATAATTTTAGAGGATAGTCTCCAAAGAGCCAAAAAATTCATCAATCTAAACCTATCCTATAATCCCTTTATCAATAAATGCCCATAATGAATTATTCTACCTTCTGAGATTTTGTTAAGTTCAATAGTCTTTTTTGATTCTTTTGCTAATGCTCTTTTTGCAAGTTTCCTAAATGAGGAAGTGTTTAAGAAATCTTCAAGTTTGCTAAAAAATTTGAGATAAAAATTAAGATTGAGTAAAATCAAGGGTTTATGAAGCAATTTTGGTGATTTTTGGTTCTAAATTGATAAACTCAGGAGGGAATTCCTAAAGTTTCTGCTATTTTAAGTACTTCCTGTGAATTGAATAGTCTTTCGCCATTTTCTACAGCAAGCCTTCTTTTTAGCCAGCTATGTTTTTCAACATTCTCAAATCTATCAATGGCTCTTTCTTTTTGTCCGTAAACACCGCCTATATGAACAATAACCACACCATCATTTTCAACTCCCAGTCTATCGAGTATCCAAAAATGGTATTCAAGTTCTCTTATTGAATTTTCTAAAACTTTAAAGTTAGGTGAGTTTAGTATTACGAACTGTCCAGGATGCATTGTAATTCTTATCTTGAATTTCTCCTTTATTAAATTACCTAATTCAATAATATAGGGTTCAAATTTTCTCAACCAATCTTGTCTGAAATCAATATGGGATGCATAGGGGATGAAGTTTGAACCAAGTCTAAATACTTCTATATTTTTGTCTCTACAGAATTCTAAAAGCTTTAGGAAATCCTCCAGATTCCTCTGAAAATTCTTAAATACCCTCTCAAAAATTAGATTTTGTAGTCTGAAGGTGTGATTAGTGGAGAGACTTCTGTCTGAGTTTGTGTAAAATATTCCAAAACCTATGTCTGTAAATTTTACTCAACCTTGAGGAAAAAACTATCAACCTTTGTCTCTGCTGCACCTAAACCACCAACAAAGTTTGTATAGACACCAACAAAGCCTTTGTTTACTCGTGTAGTATCAAAAACTCCACTTAGTTCTTTATCGTTCCAGAAAAATTTTGCCTTTCCATTTTTAACTCTCAGAGCCATCTTGTGCCATCCTGCTTTTTTGGGAACTCCACCGGGTATTTCCTTTTCATTCCAAATCTTAAGAAAAACTGGAAAATGTCTCGTATCTCTTCCAACATAGGCAACGTTAAGGGATGGTTCTTTCCCATTGAAATCACATATAAATCTGTAGAATCTTGAATTTATAGGGTCTATTAAAAAGGCAAGACCTGCAAAAGGTCCCTTTTCTTCATTTGTTACCGGACAGTGTATAAATGCCTCAAGATAGAAATCAGATACTTCCTCTGTAACAGCATAACTTAAAGCAGCAAAGCCTCCTGCATTAGAGTTGCTTAAAACTCCAATACCTCCATCTCCATCTGGAGCATTTTTGTCCTTTTTAGGAATAAGATTATCAAGAAAGAAACTAGGAAAGAAGTTCCATCTTAACTGTGCTCTACCATCAGAAAAATTGTCTTTATAGGTATCAGCAAAAGCATTGTTTTCTAAAATTGTAAATACCAATAAAATTATTATGAGTATAAGAATTTTAAAAATCCCAGATTTTGCTAAGATTAACATGACAGTAACCTGTTGGGTTTTTATCCAAATAGTCTTGATGATAATCCTCGGCTTTGTAAAAGTTCTTTGCCGGCGCTACTTCTGTGGTAACAAATACTCCATGAGCCTTAATCTCCTCAATCACCCTCTCAATAATTTCCTTTTGTACTTCATCAAAGTAGTAAACTACTGAACGATACTGAGGACCAATGTCATTTCCCTGTTTGTCCTTTGTAGTGGGGTCATGAATCTTGAAAAAATGTCTTAAAAGCTTTTCAAGGTTAATAATCTTTGGATCAAAAGTAATCAAAACAACTTCTGCATGACCAGTTTTACCAGTGCATACCTCTTCATAGGTAGGTTTTTCCTTCCAACCACCTGAGTACCCCACTACAGTGTGTTTTACTCCTTTAACTCTCTTAAAGTAAGCCTGTACGCCCCAGAAACAGCCTCCACCAAAAATTATTTGCTCAAAATCCTTCTGCACATCTTTGAACATTGGTAAATAGGCAATATAGCCCTCCTCCGCTAACTTATCTAAAGGCACGAACCTTAGAGCCGCAGAGTTTATACAGTATCTCAATCCTGTTGGTGGTGGTCCATCCTCAAAAACATGGCCGAGATGTCCATCAGTGTTTTTCGTCCTTACTTCCACTCTTATCATTCCATAGGAACTGTCAATTCTATGAACTAATAAATCCTCATGGACTGGTTTTGTAAAACTTGGCCATCCAGTTCCTGAGTCAAATTTGTCAAGAGATGAAAATAAAACATCTCCGTTTACAATATCCACATAAAGACCATGTTCTTTATTATTCCAATAGGCATTCTGAAAGGGTTTCTCTGTACCACTCTGCCTAAATACATAATACTGTTCTGGAGTTAACTTTTCTTCTTTCATTCATTTACTCCTCTAATTTTTCAATTTTACAATAAAAACTTCTTCCAGAGGGAGTACAGGTAATTGGGTCTCTTTCAAAATCATCGGTAAGAAAATTCAAATTCCATTTATCAGATTCCCCACCCCAGCCCCAAGCTATTCTTATAACTCCCTCTGAGATGACATCTGAGATTCTTGTCTTCATCTCAACCTTCCCTCTTGGAGTGGATATTCTCACCCTATCACCATTGTTTAAGTTTAATCTTTGAGCATCTGAGGGATTAATATCTACTAAGGGTTCTCTATCCATTTTTCTTAATTCCTCGATGTTCCTGAACTGAGTATGAGTATAGCAGTTTACTCTCTCCCCACTTATACCAATAAATCTATAATCTTTCTCTCCAGAAAAACTTATTATTTTATGAGGAAAACCATAGATAAATGGTATCGGATCAATATTAGTATTGGCAAGTCTTTCTGAGAATATCTCAACCTTCTTTGAAGGAGTTTTAAATCCTTCACTTTCGTATTTTTTGAATCTTGGCTTTTCATACCATATCCCTTGAGGATTTTCCCTAAGTGTCTCAACTGTTAGACCTGTTGGCTCAAGTTGAAAGTTTAATGCATCTTCTACTGTCTCCCAAGGAAAATAGTCTTTAAGTCCAAAAGCTTTCGCAAGTTCAAAGATTATTTCGATGTCTCCCTTGCTCTCTCCAATAGGCTGAATAACTTTCTGCTGAAGCATTATAAAGCAGTTTCTTATATAGGCTCTGTTTATTTGCGTTTTTTCAAAACAGCTACAGGCAGGTAACACCACATGGGCATATTCTGAAGTTTTATTTTTAAACATGTCAATCAATACGACACATTCAAGTCTCTTAAAGGCTTCTCTCACTCTTTTTGAATCCATCATTGTGACAGTAGGATTTCCTGATTGGATAAAAAGCATCTTTATAGGATATGGTGTTTCATCAAGTATGGCATCTATTAGGCAAGACTGACCATGTAATCCCCAGGTGGGATGAAACTTCTCAAAGTGAGAATAGTCAAGCATTACAGATGGAGTAGAAGCAACCTTTTCTCTAAGTTGAATGTTCTTTAAAGGAATTGGCTGGGGTATAAAATCTCCACCCTCAATATCTATATTCCCTGTAAGTGCCCGAAGAATAGATATAGCACGGGTAGTCTGAAAAACCTGAGTTTGCATATCAATGCCATTTCCATCAATAATACAAGCTGGCTTAGTCTGGGAGTATACTCTTGATGCATTTTTAATATCTTCTACTTTAATCCATGTCAGTTCAGCAAGGTCAGATATATCTAATCCTGTCAAAGATTTTTCAAGTGCCTCAGAACCAAGACAATATTTCTCAACAAAATACCTATCGTAAAGAGATTCATCTAAAATTGTTTTTATCATTGCTATGGCAAGCGCTCCATCATGGGCAGGCTTTACTCTTAGCCAGATATCTGCTATCTCTGCAAAATAGGTCTTTACAGGATCTACAACAATAATCTTTGCTCCTCTTTCCTTTGCATGGATAATCGCTTCTGCCATACCTGGAGCTGTATTTCTATCATTTTTGCCCCAAATTAAAATACATTTAGAATCCTTAATCTGAGGAATTGTAATGGCTCCATAAGTGTATGTATGAGCGATTTCTCTTGCCACAAAACATACAGAACCATTACCGATAGCATTCGGGGAACCAAGACTACTCATGAGCCTTACCGCATAATCCCAAGGAGTTCCCCAATCTCCTGCCATTCCTCTAAGAAGAGCTATAGAGTGAGGAGCATACTTTGTTTTTATCTTGTCTACTTTATCTGCCACAAAATCCAAAGCTTCCTGCCATGATACTTCCTTAAATTCACTTTGTAAGTTTTTTCTCAAAAGTGGTTTTATAACTCTATCCTTTGAATAAATAATGCTCTTTGCATTTAAAAGCTTAGGACATATAATACTCTTTTCAAAGAAGGGAATTCTTCGTGCTGATTGAAACTCACCATCTGATACTTCCACCTCAACAGGACAGCAGGCAGAGCAGAGTCTGCAAACTGTTATTGATTTCACTTACTGTCCTCCTTAATTATCTAATTCCTTTTATATAAAGGCTTTTTATTAACTCTGAGTGATTTCTGTGATTTTTTATTTTCCAATTTATAGTTCCTTTATCAATAACTTTCCATGATGGATCTATGAAATTTCCATGTCCTTCAAGAAGTTTTATTAAATTGTCCTGCCCATATCCACTAAACTGTCCTTCTGCCTTTCCCCCAAGCCAGTGTTCAATTTTTGCAACCTCTTCAGACCATGAATAGGGATCAGATATGAGAATTTGAGAACCTAAATGGGTTGACACCCTATTCATCTCCTGTAAATGATTCATCGGATGAGGAACTTTATCAATCACATTAAGAGAAGATATTTTAGTAAAAGTATTCTTTGGAAAAGGTAGATAGAGAGCATCGGCAATTAGGAATTCAACTTTGTTTGTATCAAATCTGTTAGAAAGTTTAATACTAACAGACTTTGAGAGATTGCCCTCTTCAGTGAGCTCAAAGTTTATTTCTCTCTTTTTCATTAATTCCCTTGCAGTTTTAATAAAAGCAAATGAGAGATCTATGCCTATTGATAGTTCACTCTTTTCTATCATCTCAAAGGTAAATCTTCCAACTGCGCACCCAATATCAAGGGAAATTCCTTTGCTACTCTTCATTATATTTGACCATTCTAAATAGGCAGGTAGCCACTCTTTATCATTTAGAAAGTCCCCGTAGTGACTCCAAAGATATGAAGATACTACTTTTGGGTTTTCGTATTTATTGTTTATATCAGGCTTTAATTGAGAAGTAGGTACTAAAACTGCTATTCCCTCTTCAATTTTGTATCTTGTACCACATTTTTTACAGCTTAATATTCCAAAAATTATGTCATCATCTTCAAGTTCATCTATAAATAGTTCTAACGGTATCTCATCGGGTAAACATGCTGGACATATTAGAATATCTTTGATTATTCTTTTCATAAACCCATCATTTTTATTTTTAATTATAAAAAATAGAGATAGTAACAATCAAAGTTTTATCTATTAATATATTTTGCTTCACTTAAAAATATAAAGATGAGTATACCAGAATTTCTCTCTCTTTATAATTATTGCAATAAGATTTTCTTGTTCACTCTTTCAGTAAATATAGAGAAAAATTGAAATAATAGACAATAAACTGTTATTATCAAGAAATAAGAAATATTTATGTCTTTCGTCTCACGTTTTAGTTAGTTTGAGGAAAGAGGAAAAGCCGCCTGCTGGGTTAGCCTCTTTACCTTATTTGGCGGGATAAAAAATAGCCCAGCCAGAGACACTCTTTAAGTCCCTGTTCTATTGGAGGTTTTATGCATGAGAAACAAGGCGTATCTGTAGACATGGTGTCTATGATGGCTTATCTTCCTGAAATTGTTGAATGCATTCATGAGCCTTCAGGTGACTTAAAAAGATGTAAAGGTTGTCAGTTTAAAAAAGAATGCACGATTATCTCTGCAGTAGGATTTATCATCAGTAGATTCATAAATGGAGAAAAAGTAGTAATAGGCACAGAAAAGTTGAATTAAAAGGATAGGGGCTCTAACTGAGCCCCTATCCTTTTCTTCAAACTAATTTCCTTCCAAGTGTACTATTAAAATTTATATGTAAAACTCATTCCTATCATATGAAGAGCTGATTTATAAGTTCCATTCGCAGCTGTTTTAGGAATTATAATATAAAATCTAATGGATTATCATAAATTGAATCGTTCCAATTTCTGTTATTCCTAAAGTCAAGTCACACTTTATTACTACTTTGAAATGTCACAT
>CAZTGC010000020.1:0-1452 GCA_964612975.1 uncultured Dictyoglomota bacterium
AAAACCTTCTTTGTTGGAAAACCTTCTTAATGAAAGAAAATTTGACAAAAACTCTCTCATAGAGTCAGAAAAAATACTTAAAATTGTCTTAGACAATAACATAAGTAAATTCAACTATCAACCCAATGCTGATGCATCAATGTTTAAGGGGAAAAAAGCCAAAAGGGTTTTAGTTATTGATCAGACCTATAATGATTTGTCAGTTGTGTTGGGATTAGCAAACAAAGAGAGCTTTTCAAGTATGTTTAAAGAGGCTAAGGAAGAAAATCCCGATGCTGACATATATGTAAAGATTCACCCTGATGTTATCTGTGGTATAAAAAGAGGGTATCTAAGTGAAGTAATAGAAGAAAAAGACAACATCTATCTAATTAACCAAGATTTCAATCCACTTTCCCTTTTAAGATATTTTGATAAAGTCTATACTGTTAGCTCACAAATGGGGTTTGAGGCCCTGCTCTTAGGAAAACCTGTCATCTGTTTTGGAATGCCCTTTTATGCAGGATGGGGATTAACTGAAGATAAATTAGAGTGTCCAAGAAGAAGGCAGAAACTAAGTTTAATAGAAATTTTTTATGCAAGTTATATAAAATATTGTGTTTATATCAATCCAAAAACTGGAAAGAGAGGGAATATATTGGATGTTATTAACTTTATTATGAGGCAAAAGGAAATTAATCAAGTAATTGGAGCCTTTGACTACTACTGCATAGATTTCCATCTGGCAAGAAAAAAATTCATCAAACCTTACTTAAAGACAGAGAAAAATAATGTATTTTTTATCAGTTCAAGTTCTCTTAAAAATTTTACTCTTCCACAAAGAGCAGCCTTTGTAGTATGGGGAAACAAAAATCGCAAAAAAATTCTAAGAAAAATCCAAGATCAAGCTCGGATTATAACAGTTGAGGATGGATTTATAAGGTCCTATGGTCTTGGTTCTGAGTTTACTCCTCCATTTAGTTTAGTTTTTGATAAAAAAGGCATTTACTACAATCCTAATGAAGAAAGTGAGCTTGAATATATTCTAAATAACTACGAATTCTCAGAAGAGGACAGAGAAAAAGCAGAGAGAATAAGAAGTTTAATAATCGAAAATAACATCACAAAATATAATATTGAAAGCCTTAAATCATTATCTACTTTGCCTTACTCTAATAAAATTATACTTGTACCCGGACAGGTGGAAGATGATGAGGCTGTACTCCTTAGTGGTGGTAATATAAAGACAAATCTTCAACTTTTAGAAACTGTAAGAATGAGAAATCCTGATAGTTTCATAATCTACAAAGTTCATCCTGATGTTATATCAAAAAACAGAAAAAAGGATGCTAACTTTGACCAAATTAAAAAAATTGCTGATCATGTTGAAACTGAGGCAGACATAATAAGCTGTATCAATGTGGCAGATGAAGTTCATACACTCACATCTCTTTCAGGATTTGATGGATTACT
>CAZTGC010000020.1:1552-6599 GCA_964612975.1 uncultured Dictyoglomota bacterium
TTCACTATTTATCCCTTGAACTTTTAAGATGGTATTTCCCTCATTATGTTCCAACAAAGAATTATTTTCCCTATTTCCCAACGATTTTTTGTTGGTTAAGGGGAATCTTAAGAAAACTTATTTATAAATTTACAGAAAAAAAAGTTTTTAAAATGCTTACAAATAAGATGAGAGGAAACTATTTTTTAGTTCCATTACAAGTTCATAATGATAGCCAGATTATAATCCACAGCAAATACAATGAAATTGAAGACTTTATCACTGAAGTCATGGAATCCTTTGCTAAAAATGCAAAAAAAGAGCACTTTTTAGTTTTCAAACATCATCCCGAAGATAGAGGTTTCAAAAATTATAAAAAACACATAAAAAGTGTTGCTAAAAGGCTGGGTATACATGATAGAGTATTTTATGTTCATGATTTACATTTACCTACAATGATTAAAGGAAGTCTTGGAGTGATTACTATTAACAGCACAGTCGGACTACAGAGCCTCTTTCATAATAAACCTGTTAAAGTTATGGGTAGAGCTTTTTATAATATCCCGGGGCTAACATTTCAAGGTAAAATTGATAACTTCTGGAAAAATCCCGGGAAAGTAAATAAAGAACTCTATAAAAAGTTTAGAGCTTATATTATTCAAACCTGTCAGCTTAATGGAAGCTTTTATGGTAGATTTCCATTTGAGAGGGAAATCTTGTCTTCAATAAGCATTAATAACTTAGCTGTTGATTCTTCTAAAGATAGAATGTGAGTATCGATGACTAAATCAGGATTTATTGGTTCTTCATAGGGAGAAGAAATACCTGTATATTCCTTTATCTCTCCTAATCTTGCTTTTTTATACATTCCCTTTGGATCCCTCATTTCACATATCTCCACTGGGCATCTACAGTAAACTTCCAAAAAAAATTCTTCTCCAATCATTTTTCTCAATTTTTCTCTTTGTTCCCTTAAAGGAGACACAAAGGCTCCTAAAACAACTATTCCAGCATCTAAAAAAAGTTTAATAACCTCAGCAACCCTTCTTAAATTTTCATCTCTGTCTTGTTTTGTAAACCCAAGATCTGAGCATAATCCATGTCTTATGTTGTCTCCATCAAAGGTATAGGTTTTTACTCCTTTTTCCCATAGTTTTTTCTCTACATTGTGAGCAATTGTTGATTTTCCAGAACTTGGAAGTCCTGTAAGCCAAACTGCTATACTTTTATGTCCATTAAGTATATTCCTCATATGTCTTGTTATTTTTGGATTGTGCCAGACTACATTATTGTTTTTTTTCACTCAAGCCTCCTTTTTAATGTTTCTTTGTAATTTTTTTCTGAAGATTCTCTAAAGAATTTTAATTTGTTTTGTGTATAAAGATATAATTTTAACCTGTATGCTTCATTATCTACAAGCTTTTTAATAATATTTACCCACTCTTTTTTATCATTTGGGAGCAATACACCATCCTCTTCATGTGAAACTATTTCCCTATAGATACTGTCTTTTGAATATATACCAACAGCACCGCAGGCTGTAACTTCAAAAAATTTAGTATAACTTCTTGCAAGATTAAAGTTGCTGTAAAGGATTGGAACTAATCCAATATGTCTTTTTTTTGTAAGAAGAAAATATTTATAAGCTTCCCATCTCATTGGATGGCTCACTATTACTCTTTGCAGTTTTTTAAATTTTTTATAAACCTGATCATCTCCAATAATTTCAAATACGATATTTTTGTTAAAGGAGATGACTTCTTTTACTACATCATATAACCAGTTTAACTCCCTTCTGTGAGATGATGTCCCATGATAAAAAAGACTTACATGCTGAGATGCACCATTACTGTTAGGCTGAGGATAATTGAAAATTGGATATGGTGGAAGAATTGAGGGCTTTAAATAATGGTACTTATTCAATAGGTATTCGTTAGATACAAAAAAATCGGCACCAACTGACAAAAGCCATTTTTTCCATATATATGCTTTTAAAAAAAGCTTTTTTTGGTATTTAAGGGGAAGTCCTTTCCATGCTTTGAAGTCAAGAATATCATCGTCCATAAAGTAGATAATTTTCTTTATTCTGTGAGAGTGTTTCTTAATGTAACTGACCCAATCATAGGTAAGATAACGAACAAATATAACTGTTAAATCAGATTTTAATTCTTCTTGAGGAGGATTATTAAAAATTCTAATCCTATCTTCAAACCCGATTATTTTTAAAGCAGGAAGGATGTAATAATCTGTTGAAGGATTTCGGCATTCTTCAATTACCCAGATGTCTTTACAAGAAGAGTTAATTTCTATTTCCATGGTTTTTTTACTCTTGGGAGATTGCTAATTCTATATCCTGGCAGTTTATAGCTCAGATTAGGATTATAGAAAGGGTCATTTCCCATGTATTTGCTCCATCTCTCTCTCATGTATTTGGCTTCTTTATGAGTTTCTAGGCTTCTACTTTCAGACTCATGGTGATAAAGTTCCACAAATGGAGTAAAGATGATTCTATATCCACTCTCCCTTAATCTAAGGCAGTAATCAGTATCATTAAAGCCTACGGGAAGATTTATCTCATCAAAACCTCCATGCATTTTAAAAAGTTCCTTCCTTGTCATCATACAGGCAGCGGTAACTGCAGAGTACTCTTGCTGAAGAACAGCTCTGTCCATATAGCCTCTTTCCCCTTTTTTCAATCCTTTGAATACATGATCAGCACATCCACTAAGACCAATAACAACGCCAGCATGTTGTATAGTGTCATCTCGATAATAAAGTTTTACTCCAACAGCACCAACCTGAGGCTGCTCAAGACATCCAAGCATAATTTCAAGCCAGTTAGGTGTTATAACTTCAGTATCATTATTAAGAAAAACTATAACTTCACCACTGGCAATCTCTACAGCAAAATTGTTAATAGCAGAGAAATTGAAAGGTTCTTCGTACCTTAAAACCTTTATATTTGGGTTCTTAAATAAACTATTTAAGTACTCAATTACATCTTCATCGGTACTATTATTGTCTACCACTATAATTTCAAAATTTTCATAGGTAGTTTTTCTTAAAATACTTTCAATACAATTTTTTAAAATCTGAAGATGATCTTTAGTAGGGATTATTATACTGACAATTGGAGTTGTTTTAGGAGTATAAATGACTTTGTATTTATATGGCTCTATTGTATCCACTATAGCAGAAACCCCAAGCCTGTCCAGATGTGCTTTTACGGGATTAGAGGGATTTATTTGTTTATTCTTTTCATCTAAAATTCTATCTGGAATATGAAACAAAATAGCAGGTATATGCTTAATTTTTGAATAATCTGTTTTTTCAATAAGTTTAAAAACTAAACTATGGGAATCATAACTTAAAAGGTCCTCTTGTTCGACTAATTCTATTTTCGACAGCAATTTAGCCCTGACAGCAAATGAGAAGTCAATGTAATTAAAGGATCTCAAATACTCAAGGGAGAAATCAGGCTTAAAATAGGGATTTGTGCGAATTTTTTCAGGGTTAATATAATCATGATCAGTATAGATGAAATCTGCTCCTGTTCTCTCAGCCTCCTTAGCTATCCAGTATAGTGCATGGATAGACAAAGCTGTGCCAGCATGCAGAATAACAAAATAAGTCTCCTCTGGATCAGCATATTTTAAAAGAGAATCCAGATTTGAACATAAAGTTTTAGATATTACATGAACAGTAAAATTTTTATAGAGTTGATTTTCAAGAGAATTTATGGTGACATTTAAGTCTTGTGGGTTTCCACTGTCGATAATTAAGAGGTTGAATTTTGTATTTATTTCAGATTTCTTTATATCTTGGTTTATGGCTTTTATGTCTTTTGCTTGCAAAACATCAAATTTCTCTATCCACTCTTTATAATCTAATCCTGAATAACAATCTCTGATTTTATTTGCTAATTTATAAGCTTTCTGTAGATCGAAAAACAAAGTATACCAAGACAGTCCTAAAATTTTTCTTTCCCAGTTAAATCTTTTTTTAAAGAAAAAGAGGACTCTTCTAAACATTCTGTATATTCTTTCAATCTCATCTACAGGCTTTATTGAAAAATCCTCAACAATTTCAAAATTACCAGATGGACTTATGAACTTTAATGTTATTTCCTTTGTTTTTGAGGGAATTTTGATTAATTCAAGAATAGTTCCCTTACAACTTACAGGAAGACTTTCTTCTTTTAAGCCCACACCGTCTTTGAATACTATTTTAGCTTTAAGGTATTCATCCTTTATCTTTAATCTTCCTTTGATAAGAAACCATTGTTGAGGGAGAGTTCTATTTTCATTTTCTAAAAATTCAAATTTGATAGGTATTTCCTTAACTTTATAATTATCTCTCAATTTTTAAATCTTTCCCTCTGCAATTTTAACGAGATATTTCCCGTATCCACTATTCTTTAACTGTGTTGCTAATTCAAGAAGTTGCTCCTTTGTTATATATCCAAGCCTATAGACTATTTCTTCAATACAGGCTATTTTAAAAAACTGCCTTTTTTCAATAATTCTTACAAAATCAGCAGCCTGATGAAGGGAATCAAATGTTCCTGCATCAATCCAGGTGTAGCCTCTTCCAAATTTTTTAACCTTAAGTTTACCTTTTTCAAGATAAAGCTTGTTTAAGTCTGTAATTTCAAGCTCACCTCTGGAAGAGGGTTTTAAAGACTTTGCAAGTTTGGGAGCTTCGGCATCATAAAGATATAATCCAGTTACTGCGTAATTTGATTTTGGTTTAGCAGGTTTCTCCTCTAAAGAGAGGGCTCTTCCCTCTATATCAAATTCAACAACACCAAACCTCTCTGGATCACTCACCGGATAGGCAAAGACTGTAGCTCCTTCATTTTCAGCTAAGGCTTCCTTAAGTAAGCTATGTAAACCATGTCCAAAGAAAAAGTTATCTCCCAGAATTAGCCATACACTATCATTTCCAATAAATTCTTCTCCAATTATCAATGCCTCAGCAATACCATTTGCCTTTGGTTGAGATAAATAATAAAACTTTATCCCTAAATGTGAGCCATCCTTAAATAATTCTTCAAATCTTTTAATAT
>CAZTGC010000021.1:0-6285 GCA_964612975.1 uncultured Dictyoglomota bacterium
AATTGATTTATTATATCAAAACTTTTTACTCTAAAAGTAATGTATGAATATTAACAGAGCAATAAGAGGGGGTGTATCTCTCCATTTGGGGATGAAGTGGATTTATATTTCCAACATCAGGTGAAATTAGAGTTTTTGAAAAAAGTCTAAATAATAAAAGTTTGCCAGAAGTAAAGCAAAAAACTGGAGTTGTTCCTCAAGATAACAATCTCGATCATGATTTAAACGTAATTGAAAATCTAAGTGTCTATGCAAGATATTTTAAATAGAAGCTATAGAAAGAGCATATGACATAGGAGTAAAATATGAAAATAAAAAGAGCAGTAAGGGTTTGGCAAAGAAACGCTACTGTTTATGGAAAATTATATCGTTCAAGTTTAGCTTTAAATTTTTTCGAGCCAATGCTTTATCTTATAGCTTTAGGTTATGGACTTGGTGGATTTATAAATGAAATAAACGGACTTTCATATATTGAATTCATAGCACCAGGAATAATAATGTCATCAGACATGTATGCAGCAAGCTATGAATGTACATATTGAATCTATCTATGTATTATTGTTTCTGATTGTTCTTGTGCCAATTCCTTTCATACTTCTTAGAAGGAGATATCTACTTTAAATGTTAAATTATCCATTTAATTTTGAAAAGATAATAGGAAGATTTTTAGAGAGAAAAAACAGATTTATTGTGTCTGCATATGTTGATAACAAAGTAACTAATTGCTATTTACCTAATCCAGGACGTTTATTTGAACTTTTGATACCAAACGAGACAGAACTAATGTTAGTGCGCAATCATAATTCCAAAGAACTTCCTTTTATCGTTTTAGCCTGTAAAAAAGAAGATAATTGGGTACTAATACACACACATATTACAAATAAGATAGTAAAAGATTTAATTAATAAAGGTTTAATTTATAAAGGTTTTCAGGTTTTTGCAGAGGAAATAAAGGTTGAAAATGGTAGAATTGACCTCTTACTTTCTAATGGCAACCAAAAAATATACCTTGAAATTAAGACATGTACTTTATTTGGACAACAAATTGCTATGTTTCCAGATGCTGTCACCATAAGAGGAAAAAAACACCTATTAGAACTTAAGAATTTAAACAACAATGGTATCATGACCTCTGTTCTTTTTGTTGTAATGAATCCAGATGTAAAAATATTTCTTCCTGCCTATCATATAGATTTTGAATTTGCAAAGACTTTTATTGAAGTTAAGGATGCTGTTGACATTAAAGCAGTAGGGTTAGGTTGGGACAGTAATTTTAGTTATGTGCAGACTGTAAAGGAGTTAAAAATTCCTTTTTCATTTATTGAAGAAGAATTGAATGACAGAGGAGTCTATATTTTGGTTACTTACTTAGATAAAAATGAATTAATAAGTATCGGAATACATGGAAAGATGCAATTCCCTTTAGGTTATTATATTTATGTAGGTAGAGCAAAAAAGGGATTGTTTAAAAGAATAAAGAGACATAAAAAAAAGCACAAACAGATGCATTGGCATATTGATTATTTTCTAAGCAAAGCAAAGATAATTAAAGATTTACCAATAATAACAAATAAAGATATAGAATGCATTATAGCAGATAAATTGTCAAAAATAAGCGATGAGATAATACCCAATTTTGGTTCATCAGATTGTCATTGCGACAGTCATCTTTTTTATTTCAGAGAAAATCCCCTTTATAATCGAAACTTTATAGAGATGGTAACTTATTTTAGATTGGATTTCATAGAGATTTAGTTTTATTGATACCAAACCTCAATCCCATAAATCATACCCTGGGGATTTGGTTTAATTCCCTTTATTTTTTTATTTGCATAGAAAATAAGAGGTGTTTCATATATAAATAGGCAAGCTTGTTTTTCATAGAGTAATTTATGAATTTTTTTATATATTTTTTCTCTCCTTTTAAAGTCTACGGTTTTTCTTCCAAGCTCAAGCAATCTGTCTACATCTTTATCTTTGAAGGAAAATAAATTCCATCCACCTTTTATTGCCTTTGAGGAATGCCACAGATCATAAATATCAGGATCCCATAAGTAGGCTCTTGAAAGAAGCACTGCATCAAAGGTTTTCTCTTCCATTATTCTGTGTCTCAGAGTTTGCCAATCAAAGAGTTTTATCTCAGTAAAAATATCAACTTCTTTCAGATTTTGCTGGATAAACTGTGCAGTTTTGTGTATTTCTTTGTTTTCAGAGTTTATGTAAATATTAAATTTAATATCCGTGATTCCAAGTTTTTTTAGTATTTCTCTTCCTGCCAGAGGATTGTATTCGTAAGGCTTAACCTCATCGTTGTAATACCATATCCCTCTAGGATAAGGACCAGTTGATATGTTACCATTTCCATTTAATACAGTCCTTATCAGGCCTTCTTTATTTATTGAATAGGCAATTGCTTTTCTCAGCCTTTCATCTTGAAATATAGGATTTAGTAAATTAAAACCGAGACACACATATCTGTACGATTCAGCTTCGTATTTATTAAATTTTTCCTTAAGCTCCATAGCATCGATATAATGAGGTAACTCAGCTACATCTATTTTCCCAGATTTCATCTCCAGATATTTTGTTGTTTGATCGGGGGTAAACTTTAATACTATTCTCTTTATTTTTGGTGTTCCATTATAAAACTTATCAAAAGCCTCAAGAGTAATATACTGCCCTTTTTGCCATTTTAGTAGTCTCCATGCACCTGTTCCTATAGGAGCTTTGTCAAAGGAAGATTCAAGTACTTTTTCACCTAAATGTTTTGGTAAAATTCCTATGCTCAAACTTTCAATAGCTGAGCCATACGGTTCGGTATATTTAATTAGCAAAGTATGATAATTTAAAGCCTTAATCTCCTTTACAGGACCTAAAATGCCTTTTCTTGAAGAGGCAACATTCTCAGAATTCAATAACTTATAAGTAAATACTACATCTTCAGCAGTAAATATTGTTCCATCATGCCAGTAAACATCTCTCTTTAAGTTAACTATAATTTCTTTACCATGATTTTTTATGATCCATGATTGAGCAAGTTCTGGCTTGGGTTTTCCAGATTCATCAATATTTATAAGTCCTTTAAAGATGAGGTTTGAAACCATGTGTGAGTTTAAATCAGTAAGAAAAAGCGGATTTATTCTCTTTGGTTCAGAGTCAAGGGCAATAATTATTTCATCAGTCTTTCTTGATTCTGAACCACAAGAAATCAGTATCAAAAAGATTAAAACTAAAAATTTCCTTATCAATTAAAAAATACCCTTTATTCCAATACCCCAGTTTCTACCTGCTGCAGGATATCCAAATCTTTCCTGATATTTTTTATCAAATATATTGTGAAGATATCCAAGAATGTGGAAGTTTTTGGTTAAAGGATATGTTACCTCAAAGTCAGCGGTAAAGTAGGATTTCTGTGTTCTTATGGTCAAGTCAGTATTGTAAAGAGTGTTGTTATTGTATATTACTTTCTGAGATGAGACATATCTGCCATAAAGTGCTATTTTTTGTCCTGTTGAGCCTTTATGTTGGAGTCCAAAATTAATTTTATGTTTTGGCAAAGCCGGAATTTCATTAAAATCTCTGTCTTCAGGGATAAGGAAATTCTCTACAAAGGGATCATCCCTTGTTTTGCTTTTCTGAAAGGTATAATTGGCAAAAGTAGAAAATCCCTTTCCAAGTTGCTGCGACACTTCAATCTCTAATCCATAGAGAGTAGCCATTCCAATATTATAAGAGACAAAGTTTATAAGATCAAATTGGATGAAGTCTTTAACTTTGTAATAATATGGGCTTATTTCCACATAGGTTTTTGTGGGAAACTCTGCCTTCCATCCTCCCTGAATCATCAATCCACTTTCTTTCTTGAAGGGTAAGTATCCTGTATATACTCCCGCATCAGGAGAATAATGCCAGTAGTGTTCTGGTGGCGTGGGCATTCTTAACGCTTTTGCAGAACTTAGATAGATAAGTGAATTTTTCTCATAAGTGTAAGTTATCTTTACTGAAGGTGCTATTCCATGCATAGAGATGTCTTGAATGCCCTCTGCTTTTCCAGCTGGTCCTGCTTTTCCATCATATGAGGAGTATCTTAGCCCTGCAGTGATTGTGAAAGAAGGAGTTATATGAAAATCATCCATCAAGTAAATCCCAACTATCTCTGAGTTTACATAGTTTGCGTTTTGAAAAGTAGGCCTAAAGTCATCTGGATAGTTTTTATCTCCCCCATCTTTAAATCTTATATAGTCAAAGCCAAAAGCGATATCGTGTTTGTCAATTATGACTTTATATGAACCATCTACACCGTAGGATTTATCATCAAACCATTTTTTATGAAATATACGATTGAGTGCTTTTCTTGTATTGTATGCTTCTCTTTCTGCATAGTTTTTCCAAATTCTTATATCAAAAATACCTCCAAATAAAGCCTGCTCATAACCTATGTCAAAGTTGAATCTCTCTCTCTTCCACCAACTTCCATCTTCAGGATACGCACCCATTCCACCATACATTATCTCGCCATCAGAAGCTGGATAGTTGCCATCTATTGGGTTATTATAATCTGGGTTATCATAGTTCTTTGACTTTCTGTTGTTTACAATAAATCCTTTTTTAACCCATGAATAGCCAAAATTTGTTTTGATTTTCCCATCCCAAGGTAAAATATATCCTGTATATAAAGTAAAATTTTTGACTTCAAAATGACCATTCTTTAGATATCCGTCACTTTTTACATAGCTTCCACTTATTGAGTATTCAAATTGGGAGGGTTTCCATGAATGAAAAAAACTTAACTTATCTGTATCATATCTTCCTTTCATTGCTTGAATTTCAAATACAGGCTTTTCCTTTGGTTTTTTGGGGATTAGATTTATGATACCTCCAAGGGTATTTCCATATCTTGGATCACTGATACCCTTGATAATAAAAATTTTATCGATGTTGGCAAGGGGAATAGTTGTCCAATCAATAAAATATCCGCCAGCAGTCCCGGGAGTATTAAGAATTCTTCCATCAAAGGCAATAGTAATTCTTCTTGCACCAAACCCTCTTATTTTTATGGATTCATCATCAAGGGCTCCACCGATTTCCTGAATCCTCTGAACATCAATGCCTGTTTGTCTAAAAAGTGCTCCATCAAGATTTAAGCTTATTCCCTGAAGAAGTAATTCTGGAATGACTACAGTAGCATTGGGAGTCTCCATCTCTTCTTTAATTTTTTCTTCAGATACTGTAATTTCATCAAGTTGATAGATTTTTGATACTTCCTCTGCAAAGACTGAAGAAAAGATTGATAAAAAAAATAAAATACAGAAAATTATCAAAATCATCTTGCCTTCCTCCAGTAAAATATACTTGTAAAGACCCAGTCTTTAAGCCAAAAGTGTTCTTTTTCGTAAGATAAGGATTTAAGGAGTTCCTCTTTTTCCCAACTAAAAAGCTCCCTTCTAAACTTAAATTGCCAATGTTCAAAGATTTCATTAAGGCTATGATAGGCAAAAGAGCTTTCACAGAGATAGGAGTGCTTAAAATATAGTTTATAATTAGGAAAGAGTAATGATAGTTCATCAAAAGAAAAAGCTTTTTCTGTGACAAGAAAAACACTCTTTATATTTGAGCTAAAAATTTTGTGTAATGCAAAATCAATTCCTCCTTCAGTAAGATGAAGACTGTTACAGGCTAATGCAAGATCATATTTTTTGAGTTCAAATTGATCTATATCTTCAAATTTTTTATTGTCAATTTTTACCTTGAATCCATATTTTCTTGCTTTTTCATGAATATAACCTTGCATAGCCGTTGATGGTTCGAGAGCTGTAACATAACAGCCTTTTTCAATGAGTGGAAAACTAAGTACTCCATCACCTGCACCTATG
Source organism: uncultured Dictyoglomota bacterium (assembly GCA_964612975.1). GTDB lineage: Bacteria > Dictyoglomota > Dictyoglomia > Dictyoglomales > Dictyoglomaceae > NZ13-RE01. The sequence continues at coordinate 5,874 of CAZTGC010000021.1, forward strand.
TCTAAAACTCTAGCCCCTTGAGATATAAGATTATTTAGAATGCTTTTTATTGGTTCATGATAGCTGTTATGTTCACGCCAAAGAGTATACCACTGTGCATATTCATCCCAATATGAGATTTTATTTATTTCAGTTCCTATCATAACCAAATAAAAAGGCTACAGTATAGGGATTCTTCCCTACGCTGTAGCCTTCATGACTACAAAAGTTTTATTCTTAAATAATGCTAAATTAGCTCGACCTTCAGATCGATTGTTCCTAAATTTTATAAAATATTCTTACTTTTGTCAAGATTTCCCCTTCCTCGAAAATTATCTCGCTGAAAAGGTATTTTTTTCTACAAAATTGACAAAAGTGGCAGCCATCCATTACCTCATATTATTTTGTTGAAGGTTAAAATAAAATTGTGTCT